>NZ_JACHZP010000004.1:0-556650 GCF_014193605.1 Rhizobium sp. BK312
GCGACCGTCATCGATGTCGGCATCAACCGGATCGCGGCACCGGAGCGCGGCGAGGGCAAGAGCCGGCTGGTGGGCGATGTCGCTTATGGTGAAGCATCCGATGTCGCCGCAGCGATCACGCCGGTTCCGGGCGGTGTCGGTCCGATGACGATCGCCATGCTGATGGCCAATACCGTCATCGCGGCCCATCGCGCCGCCGGCAGAAAGCCACCGAAGTTTTGAAGAAAATGCCATCCGGGTGATGACAAAAAACCACTCGGATCGGCTTGCCAAGGCATGAAAGACGACTATAGTCAGGAAATAATTATTCCATAGAAGAAAATGAGGGAACGAAATGGCATTATCATGGCGTTTCTCCGCCTTGGCGGACCGGCACCGTGCTCTGGGATCGAAACTCGAGGACTGGAGCGGCATGGGAACCGCCTGGACCTACGAGAAGGACATGTCGCAGGAGCATGTCGCGATCCGTACCAAAGCCGGCATCATGGACGTTTCCGGGCTCAAGAAGGTGCATCTGGTCGGGCCGCATGCCATTGCCGTGCTCGACTATATCACTACCCGGGATATGTCGAAGATCTATCCCGGCCGCTCGGTCTACGCCGCGATGCTCAACGACCGCGGTTACTTCACCGACGATTGCATCGTCTACCGCACTGGCCCGAATTCCTGGATGCTGGTGCATGGCTCGGGGTCTGGCCACGAGGAAGTGCTCAAGCAGGCGGCCGGCCGCAACTGCGCTGTCCTCTTCGATGACGATCTGCACGATCTGTCGCTTCAGGGTCCCGTTGCGGTTGACTATCTCGCCAAGTATGTGCCCGGCATCCGCGACCTCAAATATTTCCATCACATGCAGACGACGCTGTTCGGCGCGCCCGTAATGATCTCGCGCACGGGCTATACCGGCGAGCGCGGTTACGAGATCTTCGTGCGTGGCCAGGATGCACCGATGGTCTGGGACCGCATCGTCGCGGAAGGTAAGGAGATGGGGATCATTCCCTGCTGCTTCAGCGTTCTCGACATGCTGCGCGTCGAAAGCTACCTGCTGTTTTATCCCTACGATAACTCGCAGATGTATCCTTTCGCGGATCAGCCGCCCGGCGACAGCCTCTGGGAGCTCGGCCTCGACTTCACCGTCAGCCCAGGCAAGACGGGTTTTCGCGGCGCCGAGGAACATGCGCGCCTCAAGGGCAAGGAGCGTTTCAAGATCTTCGGCATGCTGATCGATGCAGACGGTCCGGCCGATCTCGGCGACGAGGTCTATGCCGAGGGCAAAAAGGTCGGTGTCATCACCTGCCCCTGCTATTCGACCTTGACGAAGAAATCGATGGCGATCGCCCGCCTCGATGTCGACAAGGCCGTACAGGGCACGAAGCTCGAAGTGCGCGGCAAGAGCCTGAAGGCGAGCGCGATTGCCCATACGCTGCCGTTCGACGATCCGGAAAAGAAGAAGAGGACGGCCATCGGCTAAGGAGGCGCTCATGCTTGTCGAAGGCATCAAGAGCCGACCGGTTTACCGTGGTCTCTCCATCCAGCCGCATGCCCGGCGGCATCTGTTCGCGCTGGAAGGCGAGGGGGCCAATGCCCTCCTCGACCAGACGGCCGGACTTGACGATACCATCCTGTCGCGCAGCGAAATCCTCTATGTCGCGCGCGGTTCGCAGGGCAGAGGCCATGATGAGGCCCTGCGCAAGCTCGGCGCCGACATGTTCTTCACGGCGCCGACCATTGCGACATTGCTCTTCCGCCTGAAGGGCTCGCTTGCAACGGCGCATATGGGCACGCGGCTTTATATAGCCGGCACCGAGGGCTTTATCGGCCAGGCAATGATGGTGGCGCTCGACCACGGCATGGATTATGCCTCGATCATCACGGAACATCGCGGTTCCCTAGCGCGCCGCGTGCAATGCGTCCACTGCAAGGGCATCACCGACGATGTCACGCATAGTCCTTTCGCCTGCGGCCATTGCGGGCTTCCGCTATTGGTGCGCGACCACTACTCGCGTCGTCTCGGCGCCTTCCAGGGCGTCAATATCGATGCGGAAGAGCCGGGCACTGCGCCCGATCCAGAGGAGTTGTTCCTGTGAGCGGTGGTACGGAAATTCCTGTTCGTGTCGCGAAGGTGACGCCCGTTGCCGACCGCATCAAGCGCTTCCGCTTCGAACGTCTCGATGGCGCGCCGATGCCTTATTTTTCCGGCGGCGCCCATGTCATCGTGTCGATGAACGACGAAGGCCATGTTCGCCGCAATGCCTATTCGCTGATGTCGGCGCCGCATGATTGCTCGGCCTATGAGATTAGCGTGCTGCGCGTCGAGGACTCGCGTGGTGGCTCCGCCTTCATGCATGAGAAGGTGCGGGAGGGCGACGAGCTCAAGGTCAGCTATCCCGTCAATCTCTTCCAGCCGGACTGGCGCGGCCGCAAGCATCTGCTGATTGCCGGCGGCATCGGCATCACGCCCTTCATTGCGATGATGCAGCAGTTCTCCCGCGAGAGCGCGAATTTCGAGCTGCATTATGCCATGCGTTCGCTCGATCGCGGCGCCTATTGCCGCGAGCTTGTCGAGCAATATGGCTCGCAACGGGTGAAGATTTACTGCGACGCCGACCGCAATTTCATCCCTGTGGCACGTCTGCTCGAAAGCCAGCCGCTCGGCACGCATCTCTATGTGTGCGGCCCGGCCGGCATGATCGACGGCGTGTTGAAAACGGGCATGGAGGCTGGCTGGCCGGAACAGAACCTGCATTCCGAACGCTTCCTGTCGTCGCAGCCCGGAAAGCCTTTCTCCATCATGCTGACGCGGTCGGGCAAGACCGTTCACGTCGGTCATCACGAAAGCATGCTAGAGGCGATCGAGGCTGCCGGCGTCGATGCGCCCTTCCTCTGTCGCGGCGGTGCCTGCGGACAGTGCGAAACCGGTGTCGCCGTCTGCGACGGCAAGCTTCTGCATAATGACGTCTATCTGACCGACGAAGAAAAGGCTTCCGGCCGAAAGGTGATGATCTGCGTTTCCCGTTTCGAAGGAAGCGCGCTGCATCTCGACCTTTAGGCACTCAACCGATATCGAGGAGAACGGACATGGCAATCGCCTTCAAGCAAGAAACGTTCAGGGACGATTTCAGCTACCGCAACAGTCCGGAAAATATCAGGCGTTTCCCGTTCCCCTTCGATCGTGACGAATACATGTATTCCGTCAACATGGAGCCGCATGTGAAGGGGCGGGAGAACACGGTCTACGAAAGCCTCATCGACGTCGACGAGCACTACGTCGCCGAGATGCACGACCGGGCTTTGGTGCTGAAGGAAGATCCGCTGCGCTATCAGGCGCTGCCGCACATGATGACGGCGCAATGGGATACGCTGGAACTGCTGATGGAAGAGCAGGCGGCCGGCTATCCCGAGCATTTCACGCTCACCAAGAACGGCGACCAGTGGCGCTGGATCAATCGTCCCCTTGGCATAGACGACACCTTCACCTTCGGCGATGCGTCCACTCTGCCTTACGAACCCTTCGAATACATCTCGCGCCAGGCGCAGGGCGATTTCTGCATCGTCGACCAGCGCGACGGCAATCTCTGGATGGATGCCGGCATGGTGACGACCCAGGCCGATTGGTCGCTCGATTTCGATATCGGCATGAATTTCATGGAGTGGCACGGGCCGGTGCCGCTTGCCCACCAGATCGGCGTCTTCGACCGTGCGCTAAAATTCCTTTTGAACCTGCAGCTGGGCAAGCCGACGCGCCGGTTCAATTGGACGATGACGATCAATCCGCGCCTCGATACCAGTCCTGAAAACTATCCGAAATGGGGTCCGGATCGCACCACGGTGACGCCCGAGAATGTCGGCGAGAAGGTGCATCTGCGCGTCGAGCTGCAGAGCCTGTGGCGCCTGCCGCGCTCCAACGCCATACTCTTCGTCATCCGCTGCTATTTGATGAACATGAATGAGCTGGTGACCGTGCCGAAATGGGCGCGCCGTTTTCCGCGCGTGCTGAAGACGCTGCCGCCCGAGCTCATCGACTACAAGGGCCTGACGCGCTTCCGCCAGACCACGATCGACTGGCTTTCGCGATATGACGACGGCGCGCCGACCAGCCCTGGCATCTTCCCGGATTGATGCCGAACGCCACGCCGAACTTCTGCATGCCATAAGAATTTCGATAGAATCGAGAAGGGGAATGCCACATGACACGAGTTGCCGTTATCGGTGCCGGCCCTTCGGGCCTTGCCCAGCTAAGGGCCTTTCAATCGGCTGCAAAGAAGGGTGCTGATATCCCGGAAGTCGTCTGCTTCGAAAAACAGGCGGATTGGGGCGGCCTCTGGAATTATACCTGGCGCACAGGCCTCGATGAATATGGCGAACCGGTGCATGGCAGCATGTATCGTTATCTCTGGTCGAACGGCCCGAAGGAATGCCTGGAATTCGCCGATTATTCCTTTGAAGAGCATTTCGGCAAGCCGATTGCCTCCTATCCGCCGCGCGCCGTACTCTGGGACTATATCAAGGGCCGCGTCGAAAAGGCCGATGTGCGCAAATGGGTGCGCTTCAGCACGCCGGTGCGCATGGTGCGCTTCGATGAAGAGACGAAGAAGTTCACGGTGACCGCGCATGATCGCCCTCAGGACCGGATGTATGACGAGGAGTTCGATTATGTCGTCGTCGCCTCAGGTCACTTCTCGACGCCGAACGTGCCCTATTTCGAAGGGGTAAAGACCTTCAACGGCCGCGTGCTGCACGCGCACGATTTCCGTGACGCGCTGGAGTTCAAGGGCAAGGACGTGCTCCTCGTCGGCCGCAGCTATTCGGCCGAGGATATCGGTTCGCAATGCTGGAAATACGGGGCGAAGTCCGTGACGACGAGCTATCGCTCCAAGCCGATGGGCTTCAAATGGCCCGAGAATTTCGAGGAGCGGCCGCTGTTGACGCGTCTTGAGAACAAGACGGCCTATTTCCTCGACGGCTCATCGAAGGAGGTCGACGCGCTTATCCTCTGCACCGGCTATCAGCATCATTTCCCCTTCCTGCCGGATGATCTGCGTTTGAAGACGGCAAACCGCCTCTGGGCCGACCATCTCTACAAGGGCGTGATCTTCGACAAGAATCCGCAGCTCTTCTACATCGGCATGCAGGATCAGTTCTATACCTTCAACATGTTCGACGTGCAGGCCTGGTGGGCGCGCGATGTCATGATGGGCCGCATCAAGCTGCCGCCGGAAGCGGAACTGCAGGCGAACTTCGACAAATGGCGTGCCCGCGAGGAAACGCTCGAGGATGCCGAACAGATGATCTGGTACCAGGGCGACTATGTGAAGGAACTGCTCGCCGAGACGGATTATCCGAGCTTCGACATCGAAGGCACGAATAAGACCTTCATGGAGTGGGAGCACCACAAGGCTGAGAACATCATGGGCTTCCGCGACCACGCCTACCGCTCGCTGATGACCGGCAACATGTCGCCGACGCATCATACGCCCTGGGTCGATGCGCTTGACGATTCGATGGAGGAATATCTGCGCAATTGATCAGGGATCACTTCCCCACCTAACCGGCAAGGGAGGCGAAGAGCAGCCCTTGTCGGCTCTTTTGTGCGTTGAGACGAAACGAGTTCATCCGCAACCTTCTCTTCGGGCATGGCTTCATGGATTTTCAGACAAGCGTTCTCGGCCGTATGGCGGGTTTTCTTTATCGCTGCCGGGCAGACGAAAACTATACGATGCTTGAGATGACCGACGGCATCGAGCGCATTTTCGGCTATCCCGCTGACGAGATCATCGGCAACCGCGCGCGAACCTTTACTTCGATCATGTGCGAAGAGGATATCCCGCTCATGGATGAGCTTGTCGGCAAGGCGCTGGAAAGCCGCACGGACTGGACGATGGAGTATCGCATCCGTCATCGCGACGGCCATTTCCTCTGGGTAACGGAGACCGGCGGCGGCGTATGGGATGAGGCCGGGGAGCTTCTTTATCTCGAAGGCAGCATCCTGAATATTGAATCGCTCTACCAGCGTATCGACGAGCAGACCGCCGGCATGCGGGTTACCGCGTCCAAGACCAATGAGATCCTGCAGTCCCTGCGCTATCTGAAGCTTCTTGCCGTCAATGCCGGCATCGAGGCTGCAAGAGCGGGGACGGCGGGATCGGGCTTCGCTGTTCTGGCGGCCGAAATGCGTTCGCTTGCAAACTCTTCGGAAGAAGCTGCGCGCGCGATTTCGAGCGCGCAGAGGAAAGCGGATTAGGATCGCGGGCGCGTCTTCTGCGGATCGTAGTGAGAGAGCGGCACGATGACAGCCGGAAGCCGCTTCTGTTGGCCATCGAGTTTGCCAATCTCAACCTTGGTGCCGACCCCCGCATGCGTGACATCGACCCGGGCAAGCGCAATGGTTTTGCCGAGGATCGGCGACCGTGTCGCGCTGGTGATCACGCCGACCTGCGCGCGGCCGATATGGATGCAATCGCCATGTCCCACGGCTTCGTTGGCCTCGATGTCTAGACCGACCATCAGGTGGCGCGGATTTTCCTTTCGCCGTATCAACGCCTCGCGACCGATGAAATCGTCCTGCTTGTATTTCAACGGGACAGTGAAGCCGATACCGGCCTCGAAAGGATCGGTTTGATCGTCGAATTCGTGATGGGCAAAGACCAGGCCCGCCTCGATACGCACCATATCCAGTGCCTCCAGGCCCATCGGTTTCAGCCCATAGGGTTCACCGGCTTTCCATACCGCATCAAAGACAATTGCAGCATCTTTCGGATGGCAGAAGATTTCGTAGCCGAGTTCGCCGGTATAGCCGGTCCGCGATACGACGACCGGCGCTCCCTCGAAGTGGCCGATGCGGCCGACCGCGAAACGGAACCATTCGAGCTCGCCAATCGTCGGCTGGCGCGGCGCCGTCCAGATGATCTCCTTGAGGATGTCGCGGCTCTTCGGGCCTTGCAGGGCGATATTGTGCATCTGGTCGGTGGAGGAGCGCACCCAGGCCTTGAAGCCCTTCTTCTCCGCCTGCTCGCGCAGCCAGATGCCGCTATAGTCATCGCCGCCGATCCAGCGGAAGTTCTTGTCGCCGAGGCGAAACAACGTGCCGTCGTCGATCATGCCGCCGTGTTCGTAGCACATGGCGGAATAGACCACCTGACCGGTCGATAGCTTGCGCACATCGCGCGTCAGGCAATATTGCAGCAATTCCTCCGCATCCGGTCCCGTCACCTCGAACTTGCGCAGCGGCGAGAGATCCATCACCACGGCGCGTTCGCGACAGGCCCAGTATTCCTCGACCGGTCCTTCCGAGGAGAAGCGGTTCGGCAGCCAGAAGCCACGATATTCGGTGTAGTCGCGCGTCAGGGCGGAGAGGCGCGGGTGAAACGCGGTCTCCCGCGTCAGTTCTGGGTCGGCATCAGGGGTCATGCGATAGGCCACCGCTCGTGTGAATTTTTCTTTGCCTGAAAAGGTGCGGACATGGATATCGGTCGGGTCCCAGCCATTGGCCGCATCGATGTCATCGGGGCAGGAGGAGGAGACGCAGATGAGATCCGTCAGTGCGCGCATCAGGACGTAATCGCCCGGTCTCGACCAAGGTTCGTCGAGATAGAGCTGGTTATTGTGATCGACATTGGTGTTGTAGAAGTAGTTGAGCGCCTCCCAGCCCTTTCGGCCGGCAATGCCGTAGGGCGCAAGTGCCGCATTGAAATTGTCCGTGCAGTTCACATGGCCGGGATAGCCCATGTCGTCGTAGTAGCGCGAATTGCAGGCGGTGGCGAAGGCGTCGTGGCGGCCGACCGTATCCTGCACGATTTCCACCAGCGGCTCGAAATCGCGGTCGAAGGCTTTGGACGGCAGCCCGGGCGCTGGATAGCTCCGGCCGAGCAGAGTGCGGGTCACGGTGGAGTCGAGCGCAAGATCAAGCCCCTTATCGACCTTGCGGGCGGAAAAGGCCTGGAAGTCGGTGCATTGCCGGCCATAGACATCGATGATCTGGATATACTCGCCGGCCCTGACAAAATAGGCCGAAGCGGTCGCCGCCTTGATGCGAATATCCTCGATCGGCTCGGCGAGCGGTTCGGGCAATGCGGAGGCATAGTCTCGCAGGATCGTCGTACGGCGGATCCTGACCTCGATTGGTGTTGCGGTATCCTGCGTTTCCGGCGACATGGCCATTCCTGGCGCACAGGCGACAAGCAGGCCTTTGGTCGCGATCGTGAATTCCGCGGTACTGCCTGCCGGCGAAGAGGCGCCGAAGAGGCGAAGCGCTGCCGCAGAGGCCAGATCGGCCCCACGCCGCTCCAGCGCTGTCCTGACGCGAACCGCACTTTCATTCCCCGAGGAAAGAATGGCTTTGAGACCTGTCGCCTCGCCGGTGAATGCCGACCCTAGGCCAGCGGATTGAAAGCGGCCCTTCTCGTCAAGGAAGGTCAGCTCGCAGACCTGCCCGCCTTCGCTATCCGCCACCGAAATCCGATCGCCGGGTTCGACGCGGACGACCAGCGACCCACCGCCCTTGCAGCGATAGCGCTCAGTGTCCGGCGGCAGCGCTGGAATGCCCGGATAGCGGACAATGCTCGCCGAGACGGGCCGTATTCCGGCTGCTGATGGATGGAGATCTCGCATAGAGCCCTCTCGGGAAATGAGGCGTGTCGGACACCGGAATCATGCTGACAAAATGCCGTCCGAAAGTAAAGGGATATTGACTAAAAAGAAAATATCTTCACTATGTATAAAGGGCATGCATCTGGAAATCCGCGCGCAGACTCGGCTTACGAAAACTTCCAGCAAGCCCCGCAATGCCATGGGAGGCACGTTCAGGGAGACGTACGAGAGATACGTCCGGAACAAAATGGGGAATATCACCAATGACGGATATCGTGGACGCCGGCGCTTCCGCCGGCACCGAAGGTAAGCTTATACGCGCGCTTGACTGGAAGGGCGCGTTCTGGGTGGCTGCGGGCGTGCCGCCGCTTGTTCTCTTCTCCATCGGCGGCATCGCCGGCACGACGGGCAAGCTTGCCTTCGTCGTGTGGATCATCTCGATGATCATGGGCTTCCTGCAGTCTTTCACCTATGCCGAAATTGCCGGCATGTTCGGCAACAAGTCCGGCGGCGCCTCGGTCTATGGCGCGACGGCCTGGCTGCGTTACTCGAAATTCATCGCGCCGCTTTCGGTCTGGTGCAATTGGTTTGCCTGGTCGCCGGTGCTGTCCCTCGGCTGCGCCATTGCGGCAGGCTATATCCTCAATGCCTTCTTCCCGATCCCCGCGGCGGACTCACAGGCCGTGCTCAGCTGGATCAGCGCCCATGCGACGTCGATCGCCGCCGATAGCCCGCGTGTTGCCGAATACATCGCGGCCCATGCCGGTACATCGCCCGACGATGCGGTAAAAGCGCTGCTCAGCGCCGATGGCGTTGCAGCTTTTACGCCGCCCATCCGCAACTGGTCTCTCGTCAGCTTCAACATTCCTTTCCTCGCGACCGCCAATATCAACGCCACCTTCTTCATCGGCGGTGTCCTGATGCTGATCATCTTTGCGATCCAGCATCGCGGCATCTCCGAGACGGCGAGCGTACAGAAATGGCTCGCCATCATCGTCCTCGTGCCGCTTCTGATCATCGGCGTCTATCCGATCGTCAGCGGCCAAATCCTCTCCGCCAACGTGACCGGCCTGCTACCGCCGACAGCGGCCTACGCTGCGACTGACGGCACCTGGAGCAATGGCGGCTGGACGCTTTTCCTCGGTGGCCTCTATATCGCCGCCTGGTCGACCTATGGCTTCGAGACGGCGGTCTGCTACACGCGTGAGCTGAAGAACCCGAGGACGGATACGTTCAAGGCAATCTTCTACTCGGGCCTTGCCTGCTGCGTCTTCTTCTTCCTGGTGCCCTTCGCTTTCCAAGGCGTGCTCGGTCATACCGGCATGCTGGCGCCCGGCATCGTCGACGGTACCGGCGTTGCCGAAGCGCTCGGCGGTCTGATCGGCGCCGGCCGGATCGTTACGCAATTGCTCGTCATCCTGATGATCCTGGCACTGTTTCTTGCGATCATGACGGCAATGGCGGGTTCCTCGCGCACCCTCTATCAGGGCTCGAAGGACGGCTGGCTGCCGAAATATCTCGATCATGTGAACGAGAACGGTGCGCCGACGAGAGCGATGTGGACGGACTTCGCCTTCAATCTCTTTCTTCTCGCCATTGCCTCCGACACGAGCGGCTATTTCTTCGTGCTTGCCGTCTCTAACGTCGGATACATCATCTTCAACTTCCTGAACCTCAATTCCGGCTGGATACACCGCATGGACTCCGGTCATGTCGAGCGCCCGTGGAAAGCGCCGTCGTGGCTCATCGGCCTTAACACCGTCCTTGCTTTCGTCAATGCGCTCTTCCTTGGCGCGGGAGCCAAGGTTTGGGGCTATGCCAATGCGCTCTGGATCGGTTTTGCCTTTGCGGCCCTCATCCTGCCGGTCTTTGCTTACAGGCATTATGTTCGCGATGGCGGCAAGTTCCCGGCCGGTGCCATGGATGATCTTGGTCTGGTCGGCCAGGATCTGGGTGTCAAGAAGGCGGGTATTCTGCCCTATCTGGCGCTTGCCGGCGGCCTTGCCATCGTGCTGATTGCCAATTGGGTCTTCCAGCTGCCGGCGTAGCCGCATCTGGTCGAAGACGAGGCCTATGCTTGCAAGTCCGGCCTGGCGACAGGCCGGACTTTGTTATGGGATCAATGCTTTTAACGCTGATCGTCCGATCATTCGGGTGCGACGATGAGGGCGTCGCCGATCTCGGTTTCTTCAGGCCGGCTGCGCTGTCGCGCCAGCCGTAGAAGCGTGGCCACCAGCAGGATGGCCATCAGCCCGAGTTCGACGGCGATCGCCGTCACCCCCGCGGAGAGATAGGCGCTGGAATATTGCAGCACCTGGGCAAATACGGCCCCCAGAATTGCCGGCCCGAGACCCAGCGACACCTGCTGCATGGTTGCGAGCATGGCGCTGCCGGCGCCGGCATGTTCATGCGGCACGTCCGCTAGCCCCAGCCGGTAGAAGCTGTTGACGATCAGCGCCTGGCCGAAACCGATCAGGACTGTGGACGGAATGAGGTTGATGACGCCAGGTCGCGGCCAGACCGTTTCGAGCGTCACGATGAGCAGAGCAAGCCCGCTCATCTGGATCACGCAGCCCATCGCCAACATGAGTTCACGCCGTATGTTTGCAAGACGAGGCGTGACGAAAGCGGCCGAGACAAAATAGGAGCCGCCAAGTGCAATCAAGGCATTGCCCGATTGCAGCGGGGTCAGCCCGGCACCTGCCTGCAGCGTCAGCGCGAAGACGAACATGAAGCCGCTCCAGCAGGTGAAGAAGAGTATGGCGATCAGCCCGCCGAATCGCATGCTGGAGATGCGCGTGAGCGACGGCGGCAGGATCGGGAAGGCGCCACGCGCCTCCTTGGAGCGCTGGATACGCCAAAGAAGTGCCACCAGCGGCAGGATCGGCACGAAGCCGAGCAGGCAAAGCCAGTTCCAGTGTAGCGACGGGCCGAGCGCAGTCGGCAGCAGGACCGACAAAGTCAGCAGCGCCAGCGTAATCATGCCCGACCAGTCGACCGGAACTCTGCCTTGGCCACGCGTTTCGGGGACATGGCGCCACACGCTGATCAGGATCAGGATGCAGACCGGCAGGTTGATGAGGAAGATACTGCGCCATCCGGAGCCGGCAATATTGGCAGAGATCAGGAAGCCGCCGAGAACCTGGCCGACGATGAAGGCGATGCCGCCAATTGCGCTGTAAAGCGAAACGGCGCGGGCGTGATCGCGTCCGGTCAGGCTGACATGGATCGTCGCCAGCACCTGCGGCACCATGAGTGCTGCTGCAATTCCCTGCAGCGCGCGCGCAACGATGAGGAAGGTGACTGATGTCGCCACCCCGCATAGCAGGGAGGCGAGGCAGAACAACAGGACGGCGAGGCCGAACATGCGCCTGCGGCCGAAATTGTCGCCGAGGCGCGCACCCATCGCCAGGCAGACGGCAAAGGCGACGCCATAGGCGGCGACGAAAAGCTCAAGTTCGGTCTCGCCGGCGTGCAGCGAGGCCGAGATGGCGGCAAGGCCGACATTGATGATGGAAAAATCGAGTTGCAGCAGCAATTGCCCGGCCAGCAGGATCAGCAGGCCGAATTGGCCAAGCCGGATTGGTGCGGAAGACATGGGGGACCTCAAAGTATTTTCAAAACTGAGTCCACAGCGTTTTACACCCATGTTAAACTGGTACAAGATACCTGTTTAGACTGGTATAAAAAGTGTCAGGCTGGAGAATGGAAATGCACGGCACGCTCGATATCGTCCCCAATCAGATGCTGTCGCGGGCACAGGAACTCGGTGAGATGTTGCGAAGGCGGCGGGAATCCCTCGACCCGCAAAGATTGGGACTCGGTCGAGCAGGACGGATTCGTACACCCGGATTGCGGCGGGAGGAAGTAGCCTCGCGCGCCGACATCGGCATTACCTGGTATACCAAGCTGGAACAGGGCCGGCCGATCCGCGTGTCGCCGCGCGTGCTTCTCTCCGTCGCGCATGCTTTGGAATTCAACGAAGTCGAGACGGAGCACCTGTTCAGACTGGCCAATCTGCCGGTTCCGCCTCGCCTTGAAAATCCTCGCGTCTGCGAGCCGCTCACCGAGGCAAGCCAGCGCATTCTCGATCATCTCTGTCCCTATCCGGCTCTTATCCAGACGAAGCGCTATAATATACGCGGTTTCAACGAGGCCTATCGCCGTCTTGTCGGCGTCGATCTGGATGCCCTTCCGCCCGAGGACCGGAACTGCATCTATCTATCCCTCGTCAATCCTGTCTGGCGCGCAAGCCAGGCCGATCCCGACGAGATGCTGGCCAATATGGCAGCGCTGTTTCGTGCCTCTATGGCCGAGCATCTCGATGATCCGAGCTGGGAGCGGCAATTGGAACGCTATATGAGCGCTTCCGATCAGTTCCGCATCGTCTGGGATCGCTATCAGCTCAAGGGCATCGAGAATACCGTGAAGCGTTTTCGGCTGGCGGATGGCACGATCCTGCCGCTGCAATCCAACAATTGGTGGGCAAGCCCCAGCAATGACGACCGCATGATCGTCTATACACCCGTCGACGAAGCCGGGGTGGAGAAGCTGAACGCGATGATGAAGCGCAAGCGGTCTTGCTGAGCGGTGGCCTCCTTCAGATGCCAAGATCGAGCTGAGGCTGTGATCTCCCATCGTCGGCCTCTTCGTTTGTCAAGGAAGAAAGCGTGATGCCAAGCAGCCGGATCGGCCGGGCAAACGGGTGAACGGTTGCCAGAAGCGCCGAGGCTGTCTCAAGAACGGCGCCGCCGTCTGCGACCGGCAAGGAGCTTGTCCGACTGCGTGTCGCCTGGGTAAAGTCCGAATATTTGATCTTCACGGTCACCGTCTTGGCGCTGAAACCGCTTATTTCGCAGTAGCGCCAGACCTTCTGTGCTAAGGGCCGCAACTCTGCCGTCGCCAGCTCGAGATCGTCGATATCCTCGGCGAACGTATCTTCCGCGCCAATGGATTTGCGGATCCGGTCGGGCTTTACCTGGCGCTCGTCGATGCCGCGGGCGATACCGTAGAAATATGGGCCTGCCTTTCCGAAATGCTCCTGCAGGAAGGCGAGGGATTTCGACTTCAGGTCTAGCCCTGTTTCGATGCCGAGTTTGTGCATCCGCTCGGCGGTCGCTGGTCCGACGCCATGGAATTTCTTGACGGGAAGCGTTTCGACGAAGGCCGGCCCGTTCTTCGGCGTAATGACAGCCTGACCATTGGGCTTATTGAGGTCACTTGCCATCTTGGCGAGGAACTTGTTGTAGGAAATGCCGGCAGAAGCATTGAGACCAGTGACCTGCTTGATCTTGGTCCGGATCTCCAGCGCGATCTCGGTGGCGATCTCCATGCCCTTGTGGTTCTGGGTGACGTCGAGATAGGCCTCGTCGAGCGAGAGCGGCTCGATCATCGAAGTATATTCGGCGAAGATTTCGCGGATCTGCTGCGACACTGCCCTGTAGACGTCGAAGCGCGGCGGCACGAAAATCAGGTCCGGGCATTTGCGCTTCGCCGTGATCGAAGGCATCGCCGAGTGAACCCCGAAGGCGCGGGCCTCGTAGCTTGCGGCCGCGACCACGCCGCGTGCCGCAGACCCGCCGACCGCAAGCGGCTTGCCGCGCAGCTCGGGATTGTCTCGCTGTTCGACCGACGCATAGAATGCATCCATATCGACATGGATGATCTTCCGAACAGGGTTTGTGTTGGTGTCGTTCATGACGATCTCGGTCATCATGCTGCAGGTTCAAGCATGGACTCTTCAATTATAGAATCTGAAACAAATACAGAACATATCATCCCTGATCACGATATCAAACCGGCTCCGTTGTCGTACCGGAGAGACGCGGGAAAATCGCTCTGTGACAGTCATTCGCAAGTGCCACCTTGAGATGCCTTCGAGGCTTCTTATCTGTTGTCCATCCCCCAATACGGAGCCTCAAGATGGGCCAAAACGCAACCGAACCCCTTTCCGACCTGCCGATGGAAATCCTTCCGCCCGAGCATGACGAGGAATCTCGATCTAGCGGAACCGCGTGCCTATGCTGCCGAAGGCACCGATCGGCACGGAAGATGGATGAGGACGGCTGCGGCATATGTGACGAATGCCTGGCGCCATGACGAACGACGCGCTGCTGGCGTCCGAATTGTCGGACTTCGAACATGCGCTTGCGAAGCTGTCTGACGGCTATTCGGAGGGGCGCTTTCAAGATCGCCCCTGGGGTGTGACGGTAAAGCGATCGCCTGACGAGAAGCGAGTTTGGCTCTATGGCGAGGAGCTTGGCGGGGCCGATATCGTCAGCTTCAATCTCTATGTGCTCTCCGAAGCAAGCCTCGTCCTCAAGCCCTGCGAAATGTCCTCGTCGAAGGTCATAGACTTTGTTTTGGGCTTCATGCCGGCTCCAATGCAGCAGCCCGTATAAGCCAGCGGCTTTGCCGGCCGGCAACAACCCCTTCTGCTTCAGCGGGTGGAGAGCGGCGGCGGAGGCGGCTGCGTGGTTGAGCCGGGACCGAGCGAGCGCTGGACCATCACGGTGTCGGCCCAGCGGCCGTAACGATAGGCAACCGCCGGCAGCAGGCCGACGCGAACGAAGCCGAAGCGCTCGTGCAAGGCCAGCGACGCCGCGTTGTCGGCATCGATATAGCCGATCATCTGCCGGAAACCGGCCGCGGCACAGGCGTCGATCAGTCCGCGCATGAGCAGGCTCCCGACGCCTTGGCCAACATGGTCGTGATGCACATAGATCGAATGCTTGACGGTATAGCGATAGGCCGGACGCTTGCGGAACAGCACCACATAGGCATAGCCGACGACCTTCTCACCCTCGATCGCAACGACATGCGGGAAGCGTTTGTCCTTCAAATTCTTGCGCCGTTCGCGCAGATCGTCCGGCTGCGGCGTATCGCTATCATCAACTCCAGCCTCGACGCCGCGGTGAATATGGCGGCGATAGATTGCCAGCATGGCATCGACGTCGCTCTCCCGGGACGGGCGAACGATGATTGTTTTATCCTGCTTCATGTCCGAACCTGAATTCCAAGCCTATTCCGCGACGACGTAGGTATAGAGCCGGATTTTGCCGGCTGCATCAATCTCGCGATAGAGGCCTTGAATTTCCACCTCGAAACCGGGGAAGGTGTTGAAGCAGGTTTCAAACATCTTGAGATAGTCGATCATGGGCTTTGCCTGCTCCGTCAGGCGCTCGCCCGGCACGATGGTCGCGATACCCGGAGGATAGACGACGAAGGGCGTCGTTGCGATGCGGCCGGCAATGGCGTCGATCGGCAGATAGTCGACATCGTTGCGAACAAGGCAACGTGCAGCATCATGCGGCGACATGGCGATCGGCGGCAGGTGTTCGGCGGAAAACTGCTTCGTCTGCAGCGCGCTCACATCGGCCTGGCGGAAGAAATTATGCATCTCAGCGCAGAGATCGCGCAGGCGCACGCCCGCATAACGGCCCGGACGGCGGCGATAGAATTCCGGAATTGCTTCTTCCAGTAGCGCATTGTCGTCATGAAGCTTCTTGAAGGCGACAAGGCCGCTAATCAAAGTGCCGGCCTTGCTGGCTTCGACACCGGGGGTAAGGAGGAAGAGCAGCGAATTGAGATCGTTCTTTTCCGCGACGATACGGTTTTCACGCAGATATTGCGCAACCACCGGCGCCGGTATGCCGTGTTCTGTGTATTTCCCCGTTCGGCGATCAAAGCCCGGTGTCAGCAGGGTAAGCTTGTTCGGGTCCGTCATGGCAAAACCCGGTTCCATGCCGGAAAAGCCGTGCCATGCCGCATCGGGCGTCAGGTGCCAGAAGGCGGGATTGGTGGCGAGCTGGTCGGTCGCGACGCTTTCCCACGGCACGTCATGCACGGCGCCTGGGCTCGCCACATCCGGGATCGCAACGCGGTCTGGCACGAAAGGCTCGAAGAACCAACGGCGTTCGGGACGATGCTCCTTCTCCTCGAATTCGCGACGCACGGCGCGGATTTTCTTGCGCAGCTCGATGCCGAGGCGGATCGTGTCGTCCCAAAGCACTTCGCCCGAGCGCCCCTTCATCATCTGCGCGCCCACGTCGAGCGAGGCGAAGAGCGGATAGAAGGGCGATGTCGAGGCGTGCTGCATGAAGCTTTCGTTGAAGCGTCGGTGCTCCACGCGGCGCTTCTGGCCAGTGATGTGCCTGTCCTTCATGTGGATCTGGGAAGCCTGTGAGAAGCTTGCCAGCTGCTTATGGGTGGATTGCGTGGCGATGATGCCCGGCGCATCCGGGCCGAGGTCGGAAAGACCCATGGCAAAGCGCCCGGCATAGAGCGGGTGAAATTTCATGAAGCCCGCCCAGGCCTCGTCAAAGAGGATGTAGTCGCAGAGATGTCCGATCCGCTTGAGGATCATTTCGGCATTGTGGATGGTGCCGTCATAGGTGCATTGCTCCACGACCGCGACGCGGAACGGGCGAGGCTTCTTGTAGGCCTCCGGATCTTTCACCAGCGGATGGGTGCGGATGCGCTCGCGCAGCGCGTCCTCGTCCATTTCAGCGAAATCCATGGGACCGATCAGGCCATAGGGATTGCGTCTGGTCGGCAGATAGACCGGAATGCCGCCCGAGATCATCAGGGCGCCGTGATGGGCGGCCTTGTGATTGTTGCGATCGAACAGCACGAGGTCGCCATCGGTGACGAGCGCTGAGAGCGCGACCTTGTTGGACGTAGAGGTGCCGTTCAACACGAAATAGGTCTTCTCGGCGCCGAAAATCTTGGCCGCTTCCTTTTGCGCGGCAAGCGCCGGCCCTTCGTGGGTTAGGAGGTCGCCGAGGTCGAGCACGGAATTGTCGAGGTCGTCGCGGAAGACCGCCTCGCCCAGATGCTCCATGAAGACGCGGCCGATGGGGCTGCGGCTGTAGAAGATGCCGCCGTTGTGACCGGGGCAGGTCCAGAGGTGATTGCCTTCCTCGGCATAATCGACCAGCGCACCGAAGAAAGGCGTCTTCAGCGTTTCGGCATATTGCTTGAGCCGGCTGATGAGGCTCTTTGCGATGAAGGCGGGCGTTTCTTCCGACAGGAAGACGTAGCCGTCGATAAAATCGAGGACTTCGACCGGCACATCCTCGAAGCGCTTGCGCCGGATCAGAAGGATAATGGGAAATTCGAGGCCGCGCCGGCGCATGAGGTTAATAAGCGAAGCCGTCTTGCCTTCCAAGCCCTTCTTGCCCCAGTCGACCAGCATGCAGCCGATGGCAGCATCGGTCTGTACGGCGATCTCGGCGTCTTCGAGATTGCGCGCGCGCACCACCTCGAAACCGGAGCGTTCGATCTCCTCGACGATCTGATTGTAGCGGGCACCCTCCAGATCCTCATTGTCAAAGGTTGGCGTCGCGAACAGAAAGTTGAAACGTCTGAAATAATCCATCTGGGTACCCGCTCCTGATTTGGCATGAGGTGTCGGCGTATTTCATGACATGGATGTGACAGAATAGAGGACGTCCACTGCGGTTCGGATGTTCTCCTAAATCGGCAATATTACCGTTTGGCCGGTGACCTCAGTTTCGGCTTTTAGCCAGAAGCGGTCTGATGTCCCGGGTAGTTCCGTCGGTCAGCCCGAGATCGGTGACATGCGGGCCGGGATTGCAGGCAAGGCTTGCTCCGACGACTGCCTTGAAGGTGCGAATGGGCGGCATCCAGTCAGCGATCGCATCGGCTGCCGCGCGCAGCTTGGCGAAATCATCGGCCACGTCCTTTGCGGGCGCATCCGACAGCAAGCCGCAGACGGGCAGGGGCAGAACGGCTGTAACCCTGCCACCGGCGGCCGTTGCCATGCCGCCGCCAGCCTCGATGACGGCATTGGCTGCCGCAGCCATGTCCGCGGGGTCGCGGCCGAAGACGGTAAGATTATGGCTGTCATGCGATATCGTCGTCGCAAGCGCGCCGCGCCAATGGCCCCAGTCTTCCAGGATGCCGATCACGGGCGTCGGGTCCTTTCTTCCATGGCGGTGGATGGCCGCCATCAGAAGCATGTTATCAGACAGAACAAGCTTGCCGTCTTCGACCTTGACGGCTGCCTCTCCCCATTTTGTAAACCGCGGGCTGACGACGGTGTTGACACGAGCTTCGGTCATACCAGGCAGAGTGATGGTGAAGTCGGCGGCAGAAAGCCTTCCGAGTTTTACGGTGTCGCGATAGGCATCCGAGGACACGCCCTTGCCGCTTCCAATAAGATTGCCGTCTCTGGCAACTTCACGCCCCGATGCATAGACGCGGTCGACCACGATCCTTTCCAGATCGGAGAGGATGACGATGTCGGCGCGGCGGCCGGGCGCGACCAACCCCAGATCATAACGGTTCAACCACATGGCGGCGTTAAGCGTGGCGGCGCGGACGGCATCGACCGGCTT
This sequence comes from Rhizobium sp. BK312, assembly GCF_014193605.1. Taxonomy (NCBI): domain Bacteria; kingdom Pseudomonadati; phylum Pseudomonadota; class Alphaproteobacteria; order Hyphomicrobiales; family Rhizobiaceae; genus Rhizobium; species Rhizobium sp. BK312. The sequence continues at coordinate 18,945 of NZ_JACHZP010000004.1, forward strand.
CATGCCGTAGCCTATGAGGCGCCTCAGAACCGATGACATCGCGCCGTCATTCACGAGATCGTCGGGGAAGACGTCATCGGTGCAGATTGTCAGCGTTTGCGGCAGATGAGGCAGCTTTTTCAGAGCCTCGATCACGCCGGGCAGGACATAGTCGTGGGAACCGCGTAGCTCGACGGTAAGGCCCGCCCGCAATTTCGCCAGCAAGTCCTCGCCTGAGGTGAGTTCGTGATCGGATTGGATGCCTGCGGCAATAAAGGCCTGCAATTCCGCGCCTTCGAGGCCGCGGGCATGACCGCAGACGCGCTTGCCGCTCGCAAGTCCGGCTTCGACGATACTGCGCATCGGCTCGCTTCGCTCAAGGACGCCGCGCATGTTCATTACTTCGGCGACGCCGGAAATCTCCGGCCAGCTCAGCATGGTCGACATTTCGCCCGAGCGGAACTCCGCGCCGGCAAGTTCCAGGCCGGGCGCCGAAGGCACGCAGGACGGCGCCAGTGTCAGGAAGCGCAGCGGCAATTGCCGTGTCTCCTCAAGCGCCCAGCGAATACCATCAAGGCCAGCGACGTTGCCGATTTCATGCGGGTCCCAGCAGACCGTCGTCGTGCCCTGGGGAACGACCGTTTCGGCATATCGCCTCGGCGTCACCATCGAGCTTTCGACGTGCATATGCGTGTCGATAAATCCGGGCGTGATGAATCGTTCCGAAGCGTCGATGGTCTGCTTTGCGTCCCTCCTTGTCCCCAAGGCGTGGACGCTTGCGATCAAGGGGCCAACAAGCCCGATATCGGCCGGTCTCATTTCCGAGGTCGCGACATCGACGAGCGTTCCGCCGGTAATCAGCACATCGAACGGCTCAAGCCCCAACGCCGCCCGCACGGCACGATCGCGCAGCTCGGACGAATGGAGGTCGTAGGGTTCATTCGGCATGTCTGCCTCCCTTGGCAAAGGCGGATGGGTGCGCGGTGGATTGCCGTAAGACAAGTTCCGTTGGAAATATTCGGCTGGTATCAGTTTCTCCGGCAACGAAGGCAAGCGCGTGGTTCGCCACCGTTTCCAGATCCTGTCGAACTGTCGTGAGCGGCGGGGAGACGATTTGAGCCCACATCAGATCATCAAAGCCGGTGAGCGACATGTCTTCCGGAATGCTGCAGCCTCTATCTTTGACGGCGATGGCAAAGCCGATGGCGAGAGCGTCATAGGCGGCGGCGCAGGCTGTAAAATGGCGGAGATCGAGTTCGCGTCCGAGGACGCTGCCGGCTTCGAAAGTCGCCTCGCTATGTCGCAATGCCGGTTTGACGCCGGCCTGGCGGAAGATGTCGCACATTCCCTCGACGCGCTCGCGTGCCACCAGCGAATTTTCCGGGCCGGCGAGGATGAGAAGCCGGTTATGACCGAGCTCGAGCAGATGGCGGGCGATGAGACGTCCACCCTCGCGATGATCGCTGGCGGCGACATTGCCGACCGTGGCGGCGCTGTCGATGACGGCGACCGGCACCGGGACATCCGTGGGCACAATGGTCGTGCCGCGTGTCGGTATCACGATCAACGCGTCGACGCCGCGGGCGACCATGGTCCTGATTTCGAAATCCTGCTGCCGCGGATCGCCCTGACTGTCGCCGATCAGAACGACGAGACCGCGTCGTTTCGCGGCGCGTTCGACGGCCTGGGCAAAGGCGGGAAACAATGGTTGGCCGATATTCGGGACCAGCAGGCCGATCGTATTGCTCTTGCCGGTGCGCAGAGCGCGGGCCGCATGGTCAGGCACATAGCCGAGCCTGTCCGCTTCCAGACGGATTTGTGCCGCAAGGGCTGAAGACACTCGCCCCGTGCCACGCAGGGCATTCGAGACCGTTGCCGTGGAGACACCCAGCTTGGTCGCGATTTCCCGAATCGAAGAAGGGCGTGTCTGGCTCATCCAGGAGTTCGTTCCGATTTCCGTGATTAAACGATTAATCAACGCGGCGCGCTTTTGCAAGAGCTCCTGTTGCTGAGGGAAAGAGGAGGCTCCTGCAATGTCGGCGCCTGCTGCCGTTGCGGATGATGTATGGCGTTCAGCCTATCTGAATTGAAGCTTCAGACGGCAACCAGATGGCCCGGTGAAACAGCTCGATACTCGCGCGGCTTGACCAGGTAATCGACGGCCCGGATCGGGCTCTTCAACTCGTCATTGGCACCTGCGCGCTTCTCGCGCCGCCGGTCGGGATCTGGCACCGGAACGGCGGCCATCAGCTTCTTCGTGTAGTCGTGCTGCGGATTGCCGAAGACGGCGGCACGGGGGCCGATCTCGACGATTTCGCCGAGATACATAACGGCGACACGATGGCTGACGCGTTCGACCACGGCCATATCGTGGGAGATGAACAGGAAGGAAAGGTTGAGGCTCTGCTGCAGATCGAGCATCAGGTTGATGACCTGGGCCTTGATCGACACGTCGAGCGCCGACACGCTTTCGTCGGCGACGATCACCTTCGGCTGCAATGCCAGGGCACGGGCGATGCAGATGCGCTGGCGCTGGCCGCCGGAGAATTCATGCGGGTAGCGGCTGGCCATGTCAGGCGTCAGCCCGACCTTGTGCAGCATATCGGCGACGATCTCTTTCGCCTCCCTTGCCGTTCCCATCCTGTGTTCGAGATAGGGTTCGGCGATCGCTTGCCCGACCGTCATGCGCGGATTGAGCGAGGCGAAGGGATCCTGGAAGATCATCTGCACGGATTTGCGCATCTCTCGCATGTCGCGCTTGCCAAGCGAGAGTACGTCGCGGCCATCGACGATGACGGAGCCGGATTGCGGCGCGATCAGCCGCATGATGGCGCGCCCTGTCGTTGACTTGCCGCATCCGGATTCACCGACAAGCGACAATGTTTCGCCGGCAAAGAGATCGAATGAGACGTTTTCGACCGCATGCACGCGACCTTTGAGCTTTCCGAAGAGGCCCGAATGAATGTCGAAGCGCTTGGTGAGGTTCTTCACCTGCAGAACTGGTTTTTCTCTTGCCACCGTATCGGGCATCTCGGCAGGCGTGTCGGACTCTCCCGTTGCCGCATTGACGACGGGAAAGCGCAGCGGCTGTTCATAGGATTGCATCGAACCGAGCACCGGCACGGCCGACAGCAGCGCGCGGGTATAGGGATGCTGGCCACGATGGAAGATGTCCGCCGTCGCGCCCGTCTCCACCTGCTCGCCGCGATACATAACGACGGTGCGATCGGCGATTTCTGCGACCACACCCATGTCATGCGTGATGAACAAGACGGAGGTTCCTTCCTCCTCCTGCAGCATCTTGATGAGATCGAGGATCTGGCCCTGGATCGTGACGTCGAGGGCGGTGGTCGGCTCGTCGGCGATCAACAGTTTTGGCTTCGAGGCGAGCGCCATGGCGATCATGACGCGCTGGCGCATGCCGCCGGAAAAGCGGTGCGGATATTCGTCGAAGCGCGAGGCGGCTGAGGGAATGCGGACCTTTTCCAAAAGCCGGATCGTCTCGGCCTTGGCATCCGCCGCCGACATATCCTTGTGGCAGAGCAAGGCCTCGGAAATCTGGTCGCCGATGGTGAAGAGCGGATTGAGTGATGTCATCGGCTCCTGGAAGATCATCGACACGTCGTTGCCGCGCACCTTGCGCATCTCATGCTCGGGAAGCGAAAGCAGGTCGCGGCCACCCAGCATGATTGTGCCCTCGATGCGGCTTGAATCGCTCTGCAGCAGCCGCATGATTGATAGCGAGGTGACGCTCTTGCCAGAACCGCTCTCGCCGACGATCGCCACCGTCTCGCCTGGTGCGACCGAGAAGGAAACGTCGCGCACGACGGGCTTCCATACGCCGTCCACCAGGAACGAGGCGGTGAGGTTCTCCACGGAGAGGATGGGTTCGGCAGCCCCTGCGGCCTTTGCCTGCGACATGCTCATGCTCGTTTCCTTCTTGCGATCCGTGCCACAGCTCAATCCGGCCAGTTCAACATGCCGTCGAAGCGGTGCCGGCTGCGGTTCTCGATCGGCGTCGCGATGATCTCGTTGGAGGCGCGGGCATTGTCGAGCTCCTCGGCAAGCCGGGTCGCGACGATCGTCTCCTGGCCGGGATGCAGGTTGCATGGATCGAGATAGAAATAGTGATGCTCCACCTCGTGGTCCCGCACAATGACAGGCGGGTTGCCGCGGGCCAGCGCCGCCGCAAGATCCCAGGCGGTGATATGCGCCTCGGGCGCCGAGATGATGACACGCATGCGGTCGAGCGGGTTGTTGGTGGGATCGGGTTCGATCAGGGCGGTGACACCGGGGCGGCCGTCGAGAGTTCGCTTCCATAGGTTCAGATAACCGGTCTCGCGTTCGCGGATGCCGGCATGGTCGCGCTTCTCCCAGGCTTCCAGCGCCGCCATAGTGCCATAGATGCTTTCCTTGCCGACCTTCATGCCCCGGCCGATGCCCATGTTCTGCAGGAAGGCGTTGCGCACCAGCTCCTTCCTGCCGGCAACGATGCCGGAGGTCGGGCCGCCGAGAAACTTGTGGCCGGAATAGAGCACGATGTCGGCACCCTGTGCCAGGAAGAGCTTGAGGTCATATTCCGACGCGGCATCGACGATAACTGGCACGCCTTTGGAATGCGCAATCTCGACGAATTCGGTCAGATGCAGCAGGCCGTAATCGACCACGTGATGGGATATGACATAGACGGCAGCCGCCGTCTTTTCGCTTATGGCGTTTTCCATGTGGAAGCGGTGCGTCGATGTTGCCTGACCGATCAGCACGACCTTGCCGCCCGCAAGGCGGATTGCCTGATCCACCGGAGCGCCGTAGCTCACCACATGGCCCATTTGCACGATGACTTCGTTCTTGTCTGGTGCGGTATCAGGCAGTTTCTCTACGGCAAGGAGGTTGTTGCCGGTAATGGCGCCGGCGACGGCGAGGCTAATGCCCGAGGAGCAGGATGCCGTGACGAAGCCGGCCTCGCTACCCGCCAGCCGCGCGATGACCGCGCTGGCCTTGCGCTGGAGGTCGTTGATCTCGACGAATTGCGGCAGGATCGCCGCCATTGCCGCGATGGCTTCGGGCACGACGATCGATGCGCCGAGGCTGGTCATGGTGCCTGATACATTGATGACGGGCCTCAGGCCGATCTTGCTGCGGATATCATCGGACATTCTATCTCTCCAAAGTGATGACTGCCGATTGTCATCGACAGCTATACCATAGTAATGTAATAGCTTCTCGAAATCTCACGAGGAGCGTTGATTTGGACGCCAAGACCCTACCCACCGCACGCCCTGAAGACGCCGATTCGATCGGGGAAGCGGAAACGAAAGGCGCGCGCCGTTCGCGCGTGAGCGGCATCGACCGCGCGCTGCAGGTGATCGATTATCTCTATGAAACCGGCGCGCCCGCTGGCGCTTACGCGATTGCCAAGGCGATCAAGGCGCCTCTTTCGACCGTCTACGTGATCATCGACGACCTGGTCGAAAAGAACATGCTCGGCCGCAATGCCGACGGGTCCGTCTGGCTCGGGGCGCGCCTTTACCACTATGGCCTCGCCTATGCCCGGTCGCTGGATTTCATGAGCGTCGCCACGCGCGAGATGCACGATCTCTGCCGGCAGGCGAGCGAGACGGTACAAGTCTGCGGGCGCGACGGCGATTCCATGCTGGTACTGGCGATGGCGGATGGGCCAAGCCATTTCCAGGTCGCCTCCCGCGTCGGAACCCGCGTGCCGCTCAACTGGACGGCCTCCGGCCGGCTGTTGGTCGGGCATTTGCCCGAAGAGGAAAGGATCGAGCTTTTCAAGCGCTGTGCCCGCACCTCGCCGACCGGTCGGGCCGAGGTCGATGCCGGCGTGCTCTCCGATGCCGCGAGCAAAGCATTTGAGGAGCGCTTGTCGATCCAGGTGGCGGAGTCCGATTATGCGGTCGCCTGTATCGCCTCGCCGGTCGTTGACCGGGATGGTCAATGTGTCGCGACCATTTCGATCGTGCTTCCCGAACAGAAAGCCGTTTCCGACGGCAACCATTATGGCGAGCAGGTGCGAGCGGCTGCCGAGCGGATCGAAAAGCTGATGGGCTGGCGCAACCACTGAATTCGTCCCTCTTAGAGCAATTCCAGCAAAAGTGTGACGCGGTTTTGCGTCCGGAATTGCGCAAAAACTAATCATTGAGCGAGATGATCGCTTCGATCTCGACCGTGATATTGCCGGGAAGCGAGCCGAAGCCGACGGCCGAACGGGCATGCTGGCCCGCCTCGCCGAAGACCTCGATGAAGAGATCAGAGCAGCCGTTGATGACGCTCGGATGGTCTTCGAAATGCGGCACGGCATTGACCATGCCGAGTAGTTTCACCACCCGCTTCACCCTGGAAAGGTCGCCGAGCGCACCATGCATGACGGCAAGAAGATTGATGCCCGTCAGCCGCGCATGTTGATAGGCCCGGTCAACGCCGACGTCACCGCCCACCTTGCCGGAATGGAGGTGGCCGTCCAGCTCCCGCGGCCCTTGACCCGAAAGGTACAGCACGTTGCCTTCGCGGACATGGGTGACGAAATTGGCGATCGGCGGCGGCGGCGGTGGAAGCTCGATGCCGAGCGCCGCCAGTCGCTGGTAAGGTGTTTGCGCTGCTGAAGCGGCCTGTGTTGGGGACGTGTTCACGTATGCTCCTGCTATGCGAGCCTGGTGTTTGATTAGCGCCACGAATAGCCGTGGCTGTGGCGGACGAGTTTGCGAGCGCGTGGCACGTAGCGGCTGGCGGTGATCGCCTCCGCGCCGATGACCGCGTAACGTGGTTCGAACAGCTTCTGCAGGCGCGAGACGTCGCCGTTGGAATCGGTCGCTTCGAGATCCGCATCCACCAGGTCGAAAATGGTGAAGTCTGCTCGTTCGCCGACCGACAGCCGGCTGTCCATCGAAAGCTTGATGACCGAGGCCGGTGCATGGGTGACGGCGTCCACGACCTTGTCGAACGGCATGCCGACCGAGAGCAGCTTGGACATAGTGGTCGCGAGATCCCATACCGGGAAGTTCATCGAATGCCCATGCAGGTCGGTCGAGATCGAGTAGGGCAGCAGGCCACGCTTGATCGCCGCTTCCGCGACCTTGAAGGAGAAGGACGCTCCGCCATGGCCGATATCGAGCCGGATGCCTTCGCCGGCGCAACGTTCGGCGAGATTGTAGAGGTCCTCGTCCTCCATGATGCTGGATCCGGCCTTGCCGTTGAAGCAGTGCGTGACGACATCGCCCGGCCCGAGGATTTCGAGCACTTCGTCGTATAGCGCCGGCGGCTCGCCGACATGCACCATCATCGGCACCTTCAGGATCTTGGCGATCTTCTTGCCGAGCTTGACGGGTGTGACACCCCAGGAGCCGGTGATGACGTGACTGGCGCGTACCTTGATGCCGACGATATGCTCGCTGTTCTCGGCATAGCATTCGAGGATGCGGTCGAGATCGATATCCTTGATATCGCGCAATTCGGGGACGCGATTGCAGGCAACGAGGCCGATCGAGCCGAGATTGAGGAAGGCCTTGATGCGTTCCCTGGACGGTTCGATGATGTATTCGCGGAACCCATGAAAATTGGCTTCGCCAGCCGAACCTGCATCGACCAGCGTCGTGACGCCGTGCTCGGCGCCGCATTCGGACGGACGGATCGAGATATCGGTGCCGCCATGCCAGATATGGACATGCAGGTCGATCCAGCCGGGCGAAATCCAGGCGCCCTTGCCGTCGATGCGCTCGACGTCGCCGGGAGCGGCAAGCTGCGGGCCGAAAGCGGCGATCCTGCCGTCAGCGTCGACGAGAATGTCCATGACGCCAGCGACCTTAGTACCGCCGAATGCCATGGGCTTCACATTGGTGAGGAGGAGCGGTTTGCCCGCTTTTTCACCGGTCATTTACAGGTCCTTTCGAAGTCTTGGATCGAGCATGTCCCGCAAGCCGTCGCCGACCATTTGCAACGAGAGCACGGAGAGAATGATGGCAAAGCCCGGGAAATAGGTCATCCAGTCGGCCTGGCCGATATATTGGCGGCCGGCGGCGATCATGGTTCCCCAGGTCGGGATTTCGGGGCTGACGCCGAGGCCGAGAAACGAGAGCCCGGCTTCGGCCAGCATGGCGCTGGCAAAGAGAAACGAGCCCTGCACCAGGATCGGCGACAGGAGGTTTCTAAGCACATGCCGCGTCATGATGTGGAATGTCGAGATGCCGAGAGCCTTGGCAGCCTCCACGTAAGGGAGTTCACGAATGACAAGGGTCGAGGCGCGGACGATGCGGGCCAGCCGCGGTGCGTAGACGATCGACAGTGCGACGATGACCGTCGTCAGCGACGGGCCGAGGGCTGCGACCAGCGCAATGGCGAGCAAAATGTCGGGAAACGCCATCATCGCATCGATCAGGCGGGCGATCGGCGTGTCGAGCCTTTGGAAGAAACCGGCGAGCAGGCCCAGCGTGACGCCGATCACAGCCGATAGCGCCACGACGGCGGCTCCGACGAGCAGCGACAGCCGTCCGGCATAGATGGTCCGGGAGAATATATCGCGGCCGAACTCGTCGGTGCCGAACCAGTAGACCCCGCTTGGCGGCTTCAGTCGGTTGACGATCGAGAGCTTCGAGGGCGAATAGGGTGCGATCCATGGCGCGAGGGCGGCGAGCAGCACGAAGATCGTCAGCACAATCAGTCCGATGGCAACGGTCTTGCGCTTCAGCAGCCGACGAAGGAACTTGCGTCGCTCGCTTTGCGCCTGTTTGGGTGTCTCGGTTGCGATGTCGGCCATCAGTAGCGTACCCTCGGATCAACCAGCAGATAGAGCATGTCGATCGCAAAATTGATGAGGACGTAGAGGCCGGCGATGACGAGCAAGGCCCCCTGGATCACCGGATAGTCGCGGCGCAGCACCGCGGAGACGACGAGGCTTCCGACACCCGGCAGGCCGAAGACCGTCTCGGTGACGACAGCGCCGGAAATCAGCACGGCAGCCGTCAGCCCCAGAACGGTCAGAATTGGAATGAGTGCGTTCTTCAGCGCATGTTTGAGGACGACGCGGCGTTCGATCAGCCCTTTGGCGCGGGCGGTGCGGATATAGTCGTCTCCAAGCACGTCGAGCATCGATGCGCGGGTGAAGCGCAGGATCAAGGCCGAGGAGACGAGACCCAGTGCGACGGCCGGCAGCGTCAAATGATACATGCGATCTAGGAAGCTTGTGCCCGGTCCGCCATAGCCGGAAACCGGGAACATTCCCAGGCGCACCGCGAAGATCTGCATCAGGATAAGGCCAAGCCAGAAGCTCGGTATGCTCGCGGCCAGCATGCCGATCGCCATCGAAGCCTGGTCGACGAGCGATCCGCGCCGATAGGCGGCATAGATGCCGATCGGCAGCGCGATGACGCCAGCGATGAGGAGCGAGAACAGTGTCAGGAAAAAGGTCGGCTCGGCACGTCCGAGAAGCGCAGAGGAAACCGGAATATTGAGGAAGATCGACTGGCCGAGATCGCCCTTCAGCAACTGCCCGACATAGAACAGGTACTGGACGAAGATTGACTGGTCGAGGCCAAGCCGGGTGCGGAGCTCGGCAATATCCTGCGCGGTCGCATCCGGGCCGAGCATGACGGCGGCCGGATCGCCGGGGGTCACGCGCACGATCACGAAGACGATCGTGACGACGAGAAACATCACGACGATCATGCCCGCAAGACGTTGAAGGATGTAGCGTATCATTGGGTCGGTTCCCAGAGTGGTTCCGCTTTTCTTCGAATCGCGGAACCACTCTATTTCTCTGCTCTCTCGCAATTCCGAACGGAAAACCGCTGCGGGCTTTTCCTGGAATTGCTCTAAGTCCGCAAACGGACGGGATTCGGAACGGGCGCCGGCCGTGACCGGCGCCCGAGCGCCTTGGGAGGCTTATTTCTTGATCGATGCGTTCCAGAAGTAGGGCCACGGTGCGGGGGCGACGCCCTGAAGCTTGGTGGAGATCGCCGCAACGGCGTTGAAATCGCCGATCTTCATCATGGGGGCTTCGTCATAGATGGTCTTTTGAACGTTCGCCCAGAGGCCGACGCGCTTCTTCGGATCGACCTCTGTGTTGAACGCGTCGATCGCGGCTTTGCTCGTCGGCGTCGTCCACCAGCCGGGCGAGCTTGGCGAAAGCGTGCCGATGAGCGCCGGTTCCGGCAGGAAGGGGCTGTGGCTGATGTAGATATCCCATAGCGCCTTGTCCGCACGGCGCTGGGTCAGCGTAGCCCAGTCGACCACCTGAAGGTCTACCGTGAAGCCTGCCTGTTTCAGATATTCGGCCGCGACCTGCGCCATCTTGTAATGGAACTCGTACTGTCGGCTGGTCAGGATGCGGACCGGTTCGCCCTTGTAGCCTGCCGCCTTGGCGGTAGTTGCGGCACCTTCCGGATCGGCGAGGTTGTAGTTGCCCTTGACGCCGGCATCCGTGCTCCAGGTAAACGGGGCGGGGTACATGTTGCCGTCAACCGTATAGAAATTTGTGCTGCCGAAGGCTGCCGCCATCATATCTTCCATGCTGAGCGCCTGACGGATCGCCCTGCGGATCGCGACATTCTTCGTGATGCCGTCGGCGGTATTGAAGACGAAGACCGGATAGCCGAACGGCTTCAGGAGCAGCGGCTGGGTCGCCGAAGCGGATTTCAGCTTGTCGAAGGATTCGACTGGAAGACTGTCGATGTAGTCATACTGGCCGGAAATGGCCGCCTCCACGCGAGTATTGGCGTCGGGCACCGGGACGAAGCGGATTTCGTCGAGATATTGATGCCGGGCGCCGCCGTAACCATTGCTTTCGCCATCGCGCGGCTTGTAGCCGTCGAAGCGCACCAGCTGGATATACTGGTCGGGCTTGCGCTCCTTCAGCATATAGGGGCCGGTGCCGATGAAATCGGTCATCGTATCGGCCTGCTTGCCGGCTGGAATGATGATGGCGGCGGAGTTGTTGAAGGCAAGCAGTGAGGTGAGAGGCGCGTAGGGCTGCTTCAGCTTGATGACGACGGTCCCCGGATCCTGGGCGGTGATCGATTCGACGAAGCCGCCTGCCTGCTTGCCGCGCGACGCCAGCTTGATCCAGCGGTTGAGCGAGGCGACCACATCCTTGGAAGTCATGACGCTGCTGTCGTGGAACTTGATGCCGGTCCTGAGTTTGATCGTGTAGGTTTTGCCGTCGGCACTGATCTCAGGCAGGCTCTCGGCAAGCAGCGGCGTGACGTTCCACCCCTTGTCAAAGGTGTAGAGCGTTTCGAAGATATGTTGGGTGACGATACCGACGAGATCTGCGGTGGAAGTCATTGGATCGAGCGTCGGCGGCTCGCCGATCGTCGCGACATTGATGACGCCACCTTTTTCCTGAGCCATCAACAGTGAGGGCGCTGCAACCAAGGCAGCCGCAATCAGGAATCCGAGTCTTAACTTCATCGAAATTCTCCCAATTATGTTCCACAATTATGTTATATAAGATTTTATAACAGAATACAGAACGGACGGGGGCTGTCAATGGTGGTGAAAACAAGGGCGTATCGGCTTGAATGCGCAAAGGTTCCGTCTTGCCGAAACAGTTTGGTCGGAGCAGATTGCAGCGATAGAGGAGATAGTGCATGGCGCCTTACGATGCTTCCGGCCCCAACGTGAACGGTATCGAACCTCGTTGGACGTCCAGTGCAAAGAGCGGAGTTGGCACGGCGCTTTCGCCGGCCTGCCGCATCTGGTTCACTCTCAGTCACGGCATCTTGAACGAAATCTATTATCCCCGCGTCGATAGCGCCTGTACCCGCGACATCGGATTGATCGTCACAGGTCCCGATGGTTATTTTTCGGAGGAAAAGCGCGATACGGAGAGCGTCGTCACCACGGTCGAGGATGGCGTTCCGGCCTATCGGTTGATCAATACTGCAATCGATGGTCGTTACAGGATCATCAAGCGCATCATCGTCGACCCGATGCGCAGTAGCTTGCTCCAGCAGATATCGTTCGAGCCGCTTGAGGGAACGATCCACGATTATCGTCTGTATCTGCTTGCCGCTCCGCATCTGGTCAATGCCGGTTACGGCAATACGGGGTGGGTGGAAGACTATAAGGGCACGCCGATGCTTTTCGCGACGGGCACAGGCGGCGTCTCGATGGCTCTTGCCGTAAGCGGCGGCTGGCGGACGGCATCTGCCGGCTATGTCGGTATTTCCGACGGATGGCAGCAATTGCAGAAAGAGGCCCGGTTGGACCCGGCCGTCGCGCGTGCCGTCGACGGCAACGTCGCCCTGACCGGGGAGATCGATCTGATCGGCGGCAGCGACACCGTCACCGTATCGCTCGGCTTTGGAAGCCATTCCAAAGAGGCCGGCTACAATGCCCTTGCCAGCTTGCAAGCCGGTTATGAGAATGCCGAGCGCAGCTATGTTGCCGACTGGCGGGTCTGGCAAGACGGATTGCTGGCCCTCGACGAACCGAGAGCACCGCCGCCCGAAGTCAATCGTTATCGGATCTCGACAGCCGTTCTGGCAACGCACCGGCCTCTTTCTTTCGAAGGGCCGGCCGTTGCTTCTCTCTCCATTCCGTGGGGTTTTGCCAAGGGCGACGAAGACCTCGGTGGCTATCATCTGGTCTGGCCGCGCGATCTGGTCGAGACAGCAGGCGGCTTCTTAGCTGCGGGCGCTTCGCAGGATGCGCTGCGCATTCTGGCCTATCTGCGCGTTATCCAGGAAGAGGATGGGCATTGGCCGCAGAATTGCTGGCTGGATGGCGAGCCTTATTGGAGCGGGATCCAAATGGACGAATGCGCTTTCCCGATCCTGCTTGCCGATGCGCTGCGCCGCGAGGGAGTCCTTACGGGCGATCTGCTATTGTCCTACGTGCCGATGGTCGAAAGCGCAGCACGCTACGTCGTCGTCAACGGGCCTGTCACGGGTGAGGACCGCTGGGAGGAGGATGGCGGCTTTTCTCCCTTCACGCTGGCGGTTGAAATCGCTGCGCTGCTGGCGGCGGCTGATATTCTGGAAATTGCCGGTCAGATGCACAATGCGGACTATCTGCGGCAGACCGCGGATGCCTGGAACGACCAGATCGAGCGCTGGACCTATGTCAGCAGCGATGCGGAGAGCGCCGCTCTCGGGGTCAAGGGCTATTATGTCCGTATTGCGCCGCCTGAGATCGCCGACGGAAGCTCGCCCGCCGATGGTTTCGTGCCGATCAAGAACAGGCCGCCCGCTGAATCGTTCCTGCCGACCGCGCGAGTCGTCAGTCCCGATGCCTTGGCGCTGGTACGGTTCGGATTGCGAGCTGCCGACGATCCTCGCATCCTCGACACCGTGAAGGTGATCGACGCACAGCTCAAATGCGACCTGCCGCAAGGGTCTCTATGGTATCGTTATACCGGTGACGGCTATGGCGAGCATGAAGACGGCGGCCCGTTCGACGGCACGGGCATCGGGCGTCCATGGCCCTTACTTGCGGGCGAGCGCGCCCATTATGAGCTCGCGGCCGGCCGGCCGGAAGCGGCTCTTGGTTTGCTCAAGACACTCGAGCAGTCTGCCGGGCAGGGCGGATTGCTGCCGGAACAGGTGTGGGACCAGCCCGATATTCCGGAGCTGGGCCTTGCCCTCGGGAAACCTTCCGGCAGCGCCATGCCACTCGTCTGGGCTCATGCCGAGCATATCAAGCTCCTGCGTTCGCTGAGAGACGGAGCGGTTTTCGACATGCCGCCGCAAGGTGTCGAGCGCTATCTAAAAAACAAGGTGACGGCACCCTTCGTGCCGTGGCGTTTCAACAACAAGCTGTCGCAGCTTTCCGTCGGCAAGCGCCTGCGGATCGAGGTCATGGCGCGGGCCATCATTCGCTGGAGTGTCGACGGTTGGGCCAGCGCCAGCGATACCGAAACGAGCCAGAACGGCTTCGGGATACATGTCGCGGAGCTGTCATGCGAGCGCCTCCCCAAAGGCGGTTCGATTGCCTTTACCTTTTACTGGCCTGACACCGACCGCTGGGAGGGAGAGGATTTCTCCGTCTCCGTCGTTGAGGCGCCATAGTGCGATTTGTGCCCGTCGTGGATAGAAAGTGTGGACGAATATGAGCCAGGTAACAGAGAGCCGCAAAACAAACGTAAAACTGAAGAAAGCCGTGGCGCCGGCTGCGACAGAAGAGCTTGTCGTCTTGGCAATCGATCTCGGCGGTTCGCATGTAAAAATGCGTCTCAGCTCCGGCGGTGAGCGCCGGGCGGCCGTCTCCGGGCCTACAATGTCGGCAAAAGAGATGGTCCAGACCGTCAAGGATCTGACGAGTGATTGGCGATACGACGTTATCGGTATGGGATATCCCGGGCCCGTTTCGAACAACAGGCCAGCTATGGAACCGCACAATCTGGGAAGCGGCTGGCAGGATTTCGACTTTTCCGCCGCTTTCGGCAAGCCAGTGAAGCTTGTCAACGACGCCGTGATGCAGGCAATCGGCAACTACAAAGATGGCAATATGCTGTTTCTCGGCCTCGGCACCGGATTGGGTTCGGCAATGATTGCCAATCACGTTTGTCTGCCCATGGAGCTCGCCCATCTGCCCTACAAGAAGCGGGGCACCTTCGAAGACTTCATCGGCGAGCGTGGCCTTGAAAAATACGGCAAGAAGAAGTGGCGCCAGTCGGTCGAGGAGATCGTTGAGAGATTGAGGGCGGCACTGCTGCCGCATGAAATCGTTATCGGCGGCGGCAATGCCGAGAAGCTCAAGGAACTGCCATCCGCCTGCCGTATCGGCGGGAACGAAAATGCGTTTCTCGGAGGATTTCGGCTTTGGACGGATACGACTTTGAGCTTCTAGGCTGCGGCGGTGATCGAATGGAGCGGCATGAGGATCAGTCTCAGGTCGCTTGATCTTCGCGGCTAGAAAGATAGCCGGCTTATTTCAGTAAGGCTTTCTCGTGCTGAACGATGTGGGCAAATAGTTGCAGCGCGCCGCTTGGCTGCTCATCTTTTCGCGCGAAATAAAGCGGCGCCACGAGATTGGCACCCGGGTCGAGCCTTAGATATGCGATGCCGTTCGTCTCCAGCCGAGCGATCGATCCTGGAATGATGGAGATTCCGAGTCCCGCGGCGACCAGACTGAGCGTCGACAGCAACCGGGGAGCTTCATGCCGTATTTTCGGGCTGAAACCCGCGGCAAGGCAAGCCGCTATGATACTGTCGTATAGCCCCGGCCCGGAGGGACGGCGGTAAAGTATGAAGGCTTCGTCTGCGAGTTCCGACAATCGAACGTGGCGAGACTTCTCTCCTTTCGCCATCACAAGAGGATGGCGATCGGGAAGAGCGACCAGCATTTCTTCATCGAGAATTCGGGAAATCACAAGGCCGCTCGACTGTGCAACGGGAGAGCGCACGAGCGCGACGTCGAGAAGGCCGGAATGCAGCATGGCGATCAGATCGGGCGTACTGGCTTCCTCAAGCTTGAGTGCGACATCCGGCGATGTCTCGCCGAGCGAGCGGACGGCTGCGCTGACCAGCGGATGAAAGGCGGCCGAACTGGTAAAGCCGATCGCAAGGCTTCCCTCCTCTCCGCGGGCATTGCGCCTCGTCGCCTCTATCGCAAGATCGACATCGTGGAGAATGGTCCTTGCCCTCTCCACAAATGTCCGCCCCGCATCCGTCAGCTCGACGCCTCTGGGCAGCCGTTTGAAGAGCGACGCACCGACGATGGCCTCCAGCTTAGCTATCTGCTGACTGAGCGGTGGTTGCTGGATGCCGAGCCTTTCGGCAGCGCGGGTCATATGGCCCTCATCGGCAACGGTCATGGCATAACGGAGATGTCGAAGTTCGATCATGGCATATCTCAAACATATGGATGATGTTCTATCCATATATTGGACGCATGATCGGTAAAAGCCTATTTTGACGGTCTGTCCGACATAAACATACAGGCCACGATATGGATGCCATTTCTCATTCCAATGCTGCTCAACGCGAAGGACCAACGGTCGTGGAGCTCTTTTTCGGCTTTTTCAAACTCGGCCTCATCGGGTTTGGCGGGGTTCTGCCGCTCGCACGCCGCATGGTGGTTGAGGATCGCAAATGGTTGACGGGGGAGGAGTTCACAGAACTGCTCGGGCTGTGTCAGTTCCTGCCCGGCGGCAATATCATCAATATGGCGGTTGCGATCGGCTCGAAGTTTCAGGGCGTGGTGGGTGCTTTTTCGGCTCTTCTTGGCCTGATTGTCGCGCCGACGGCAATCGTGATCGGCCTCGGTGTCGTTTACGATCAGTTCAATAGCGATCCGCGCATCCAGCACATGTTTGCAGGCCTTGCTGCAGCCGCGGCCGGTCTGCTCATCTCGATGGCCGTCAAGATCGTCCTGCCGCTGCGCCGCAGGCCAGTCACCCTGGTCATTGCCGCCATTTGCTTTGCTGCCATCGCCATTGCCGGGCTACCCTTGCTGCCGACCATGCTGGTTCTGGCGCCGCTCAGCATCCTCGCCACCTGGAAGCTCGAAGCATGATCACGACCCTCATTTCTCTTGCAATCATTTTCACTCAGCTTTCGCTGCTGGCCTTCGGCGGTGGCAATTCCATTCTTCCGGAGATGCATCGGCAGGTCGTCGACGTGCAGCATTGGATGACGGCGCAGCAATTCGGTGCGCTGTTCGCATTGGCGCAGGCGGCTCCCGGTCCGAACTTGATGGTCGTGCCTCTGGTCGGCTGGCACGTTGCCGGATGGGCGGGTGTGTTGGTTACTTCCGCGGCAAAGTTCGGGCCTTCTTCGGTCCTGACCTATCTGGTGCTCCATCTCTGGAACCGCTTCAAGGACAGGCCATGGCGACGGATCGTGCAGGCGGGATTGGTGCCGATGACCGCCGGGCTTGTCACCGCCAGCGCGGCTGTCATCACGGAGGCATCAACCCAGGGGTGGATTCTCGCGGCGATTGCCGCAGCGGCCGCACTTGTTCTTGCGACAACGCGCGTCCATCCGCTCATCGTTCTCGGCGTTGGCGCATTGATCGGCTTGAGCGGTGTCGGCCAGATGTGAGCCGGCGTGGTTCAGTATCCGGTTTGGGGCAGACATCCTTCTTGCCCTTGGGACTCATTTTCACAAACGCCTGAAATCCTCTGTTTCATGGAGGCCGCCCTCAAAATAGGGTTATTGATGTCGATGATCATCGCGGCGCTCTTGCATTTGGAAACCAATATGCAAACAATCCATGTAATCATTCCACTGGGAAAGATTACCGGCGATAAAGCTGGTGAGGTCCTTTTGATCAGCTGGTGAGGCCCCCAGTGTCCTGCGATGGAAATGGAATACTCGATCCTCAGGCAATCGCCTCGCGCGAGTTCATGCATTTGCGTGAATTGTTTGATCGATCGTTCAAGGCCGCTCGTATCGGGGTATGGGAATGCAGTCTTCCCGACCAGACGCTCAGCTGGACGGATATGGTCTACGAGCTCTTTGATCTTGCGCCGCAAACGCCGCTGACGAGGGATGAGATCCTTAAACTCTATACTCCCGAGGTTCGAAAGCGTCTCGATGAGGTGCGCGAGAAGGCAATTCGCACGGGCGAGGGCTTCAGCCTGGATGCTGAGATCATTACCGCAAGAGGCAATCGGCGATGGATCAGAATAACCGCCTGCGTCGAATTCGCGAACGGAGCTGCGACCAGAATTTTCGGGATGAAGCAGGATGTTACCGCCGAGAAGACGATGGTCGAGCAGCTTCGTCAATTGGCCGAGTACGACATGCTCACCGGGTTGACGTCCCGCACCAGATTCGAAGCGTTTTTCAATGAAATATGCGCAGCCGAGGGCCGAACCGGCAGAGCGCTCCTTCTCGTGGATCTCGACGGCTTCAAATCCGTGAACGATACTCTCGGACATCAGGCTGGGGATGATTGTCTCAAAGTGGCAGGGCGCAGGCTTGCACGCGCGGTCCCCAAGGCCAATATGGTGGCGCGCATTGGCGGCGACGAGTTCGCCGTCATTCACGAATGCCTTTCGACCGAGGATCTCGCAAAAATCGCCGATCGCGTTGTCAGAGAGTTGAACTGGACCGTCTCCACGCCGACGAAGACCATTCGCATCGCGACCTCCGTCGGCGCGGCGATAATCGTGCCCGGTCATTCTTCCAAGGACATATTCGCCAAAGCGGATCGTGGTTTGTATGAAGTGAAATCGTCGGGAAAGAACGGCTTCCGGATCGCTCCATCTTCATGGTCCCGATGCGAGGCTGCTCTATAGAGTAAGCCCGCCACTCGGTCGCCAATCACGACATCGTGCCGCCGCACCGTTTTCCTGGAAATGAACCTCACGCATTTGTGACAGCTTTCATGATTCCCGGGATATCTTTGCGACAAATCAGGACTAAAGTGTCGGCAGTTGCCCAATCTCTTGAAGGCGGCCCGACTTTTGGAAGAGCATCCCATGCAGCAACGTAAAAGCGTATCGGTCGAAGAGCTTCCCGAGAACACTGCACTTGCAATATATGAGTTGATCGGCGGCACGTTCCGCAACTATTCCGAGGTCCTTTACATTCGCGTACCGGATGTGACCGATGACGGCAAGTCCATGGGCGGTATTGAAATTACCATTCGCAAGACGGCTTCTGCTCCATCGCTGCGTGCGGCATCACACAGGTAATAAACATCTCTCCTCAATTGAATTCCGAGCGTGCGCGCGCGATGCGCTCTCCACTTTTGTCAAATAGATGAACTGCCTCATCGGCAGGTGCGATGTGCAGCACATCGCCCGGTGCGGCTCTGATCCGTTCGCGAAAAACGCAGGTGACCGTTTGCGTACCAAGGCGGACGATGACCATAGTCTCGGATCCCGTCGGTTCGACGACGACGGTTTCCACCGCAATGCCATTCTGGACGAGCCTGATATCTTCGGGGCGAATGCCATAGGTAACGGCCGCCGCCGGATGCTGACCGCTCGGCAGCACGATCCCGTCGGTGGTACGGAAACCGGCGTTCGTCATGCTGCCCTTAATGAAATTCATCGCGGGAGAGCCGATGAAGCCCGCAACGAAGAGATTGGCCGGCTGGTCATAGAGCTCAAGCGGCGATCCGGATTGCTCGATCAGGCCGTCCTTCATGACGACGATCTTGTCCGCCATCGTCATCGCTTCGATCTGGTCATGCGTGACATAGATTGTCGTGGTCTGCAGCCGCTGGTGCATTTCCTTGATCTCGGAGCGCATCTGGACGCGAAGCTTCGCATCGAGGTTCGACAGGGGTTCGTCGAAGAGGAAGACAGCGGGATCGCGTACGATCGCGCGACCCATGGCGACACGTTGCCTCTGGCCGCCGGATAGCTGCTTCGGATAGCGCTCAAGAAGGTTTTCGAGCCCGAGGATCTTTGCGGCATTGCCAACCCGCTGATCGATTTCCGCCTTCGGCATCCGCTTCAGCCGCAGGGAGAAGCCCATGTTCTTGGCGACCGTCATATGCGGATAGAGCGCATAGTTCTGGAACACCATCGCGATGTCTCGATCCTTCGGCGCGAGATCGTTGACGATATGCTTGCCGATCTGGATATCGCCTGAGGTGATCCCCTCCAGGCCGGCGATCATTCTGAGCAGCGTGGATTTGCCGCAACCAGAGGGGCCGACGAGCACGACGAACTCGCCGTCGCGGATATCAACCGACACGCCTTTGATGGCTTTGAATGCGCCATAGTCCTTACGCGCGTTGTTCACTCTGACATGTGCCATTTTCCCTCCTCCCGGATAGCTTCAAAGCCCGTTCAAGACCTTTCGGAGATAGGCAAGGCCGAGGCGCTCGCCTTCCTTTCGTTGGGCGAGGTCCTTACCCGGCCAACCGAAAGCTGCATCCTCGTGTTCGATCGAAAGCGTCCCGTCGAAGCCGTTGGCGCGCGCCTGACGCAGGAAACGCGGCCAATCGAGAAGGCCATGGCCCGGCAGCTTGTACTGCCACCACCCCTTGCCGTGATAGCCGACGGCTTGCTGTACGGCAGTATCGATTGCCGTGTCCTTGGCATGAAGGATGGCGATGCGATCCTTGACCGCATCCATGGCGACATAGGGATCGACGCCGATGCGGATGAGATGGGAAGGGTCGAATTCAAGGCCGAAGCGCTTGTCGGGAATTCGTTTGAAGAGCTCCTGCCAGCCTTTCGGCGTGGTGCCGATGAAATTGTCCTTCGGGCCGGGCCAGTTCTCGATCGCGAAGATCAACCCGCTCGATGTCGTCCGGGCGATCAGTCGGTTGGCGAAGTCGGCGAAATCGTCATAATTGGCGTCCTCGTCGGCGCTGTCGTTTCGGCCGGGAAAGATTACGAAGATCGGCACGTCCGCTTCGCCGATCGCGTCGGCGAATTCCTCGGTGATGGCTCGAAGCTCGCCGCGTTTGGCGCGATCGGTATCGAGCTGATTGCCGAAAAAGGCGATCGAGGAGACGAAGAGGTTGCGGTCGCGGGCAAGGGCGACCGCCGCCCGCACCTTGTCCGGTGTCTTGATATGGCCGCGGACATCGATTTCGATCGCGTCGAAGCCGGCGGAAGCGGCGAAGTCCACCACCTCTTCGAATGGCCTGTCGTTGAACGTCGACGTATAAAAACCGATCCTCATTAAAATCCTCCCTGTGGCCGCAGCCGCCAATTCAATTGTTCAGGTGTTCAGGCGGTCCATGAATTTGAGCGGTGAACGCGTGCGCTGGACCTCATCGGCCGAGGCGAGCATGAGGGCTGCCGCCATCGGCATTGCCGCGGCGCCGATCGCGCAGGCGTCCTCGCCGAGCGAGGCACGATGGATCGATGGCAGCGCCGTATCCTCCATATCAAGGTGGTCGTGGACATAGCGCAGCAGCTCATCGATCATGCGGATAGGCAGGCGGCCGCCAAGGATGATGGCGTCGGGATCGACGATCATGCCGATGTGCTTGACCGCGACGGCGAGATGCGCGCTCATCGTCTTCAGCCATTGCGAGACCAGCTTCCTTCCACGGGCATCCAGCGTGAGGAGGTCCGAGGGCACGTTTGCCTCGATGCCATGCTCGCCCAGGAACTTGTAGAGGAAGAAGAGCGAGAATATTTCGCCGAGAAGCTCGACTTTCTGGCCTCCCCTGTGGCGGGGATCGACGATTGGCAGCCAGCCGATCTCGCCGCTCAGGCCCATGGCGCCGCGATGGCCGGCGCCGTCGAGCACAAGGCCGCCACCGGGGCAGGCATTGAGCGAAATGTAGAAGAAGCTGCGGCTTTCGGCGCCAAGCCCGTAGTCAAGCTCGGCAAGCGCTGCCGCATTGGTTTCGTTCTCGATGAAGACGGGATGCTGTGTCAGGTTTTCCAATGCGGTCCGGACATCGAAATCCATCCACTCTCCGTAATCGTCGGGCTTGCCCAGGAAGGCGATCTCGCCGAGCCAGTCCGGCATCGCAAGCCCGATACCGGCCAGATGCGCGTCGTCGATCAGACGGCTTCGCTGGAAATGCGAGATCGCATCGGCGGTCAGCTGCATGAATTCGCCCGGCAGAATGTAGCGCTTCTCATGGTGGACGCGGGCGCGCACGTTGCCGACGGCATCGACGGCGAGGATCGTCAGATGGTCACGATCGATGTTGATGCCGATCGCAAAGAAGGCGTCGGGGTTGATCTCAAGTTCGATCGCCGGCTGCCCCCTCAGGCCATGGCGCCGGCGGGCTTCGATGATCAGGCCTTCATCGAGCAGGCGATCGACGATGCGGGCGATCGCCGGCTTGGTGAAGCCGGTCTGCCGGGCGATTTCCGCACGCGAAATCGGTGCTTGCCTGTGGATGCAACGCAGAACGACGGCTCGATTATGCTCGCCCGCATCCTCGACATTGGCTCCCGTCAGGTCGGGAGACGGTTTGACACCGGTCGTTTGGTTCATCATCGGGATCCTTTATCAGTCTGGGGCGCGCAAACCGGCCTCATCCCTTTACCGAGCCACTGGTCATGGAGCCAAGGATCAGCCGCTGCAGCGACAGGAACGCGACGATCGCCGGTACGACGGAGATGAGGCAGGCGGCCGCCAGCAGCTGGATGGATGAGTCGGTTTGCATGCCACGGAAGTTAAAGATCCCGACGCCGATCGGCATCAAATTGTTTTGCGTGAGCAGCAGAAAAGGTACGAGGAATTGCGACCAGCCGGCAATGACCGTGATGATGAAGACGGAGGCGATGCCCGGTGCCGACAGTGGCAGGACGATCCGCCAGAAAACGGAGAAGCGGTTGCATCCGTCGATCATCGCCGCTTCATCAAGGCTGCGTGGAATTCCGTCGATGGTGCTCTTCAGGAGCCATGTCGCAAGCGGCACGCCAAGCGCGATATAGACCATCGTCACGGCGAAATGCGTATCGAGCAGGCCGAGACGGTTCATATAGCGGTAGAGCGGCACCATGATGACCAGCGGCGAGATCATTTGAAAGAGCAGAAGCCCCATCATCGAAAGGCCCTTGCCCCGGAACTGAAAGCGCGAGAAGGCGTAGGCCGCGGGCATGGCGACGATCAAAACGCCGAAGCCGCTCAGAGCCGCAAGCTTCAGGCCGTTCCACAGATAGAGCGGGAAGTAGCTGTTGTTGAGCACGGTGATGAAATTGTCGATGGTGGGATTGTGCGGGATATAGCGCGCCACGCCGCGATAAATCTCCCGCTTGTCGCGTAGCGCCATCGATAGAAGGTAGGTGAGCGGGCCGGCGAAGAAGACGAACATCGCCAGCATGAAGAGATAGCTCAGAAAATCGCCGAAGCGCGTGCCGGTGCGCCTGCTCATCGTTCATCCTCCTTCGGTAGGAATGACGCATAAACAACGGCCAGTCCGAGGCTGATAATCAGCATCAGCACGGAAAGCACGCTGCCGCCGGACAGATCGTAGTTGCGGAAGACGATGTTGAAGACATAGAGCGATATGACCTCGGTGGCGCGGCCAGGCCCGCCGCCCGTCAGCGTGATGATCGCGTCGAAGGTGTTGAGCGTCATGATCGTAATCAGGATCATGTTGACGAGGATGGCCGTGCGCAGCTGCGGTATGGTGATGAAGAAGAACTGCTGCGAGCCCGTCGCGCCATCCACTTCCGCCGCTTCGTAGAGTGACGGATCGATTGCCTTCAACGCCGCATACATGACAACCATCGAGAAGGCCGTTCCGCGCCAGATGTTCGAGATCAGGGCCGACCAAGGCGCGATGGCGGGATCGGAAAGCCAGGCGACCGTCGGCAGGTGCATGAGCCGCAGGATGCTGTTCAGCGCGCCATAGGGCGCCTCTGAAAACAGCATCTGCCAGATGATGCCGCCGGCAATGCCCGGCACGACCCAGGCGATCAGCGCCGTGGTTCTGAGGATTGTCGTGCCGAACAGGCCGCGCTTTTCTCCGCGAACGACGACGACGGCGACGGCAAGGCCGAGGATCTGCTGGCCGATGACGCTGCCGCCGACGAAGACGAGGGTAGCCCAGAGGATGTCGGGAAGCTGCGGCGAACTCAGCATGTTCGCAATGGAAGCGAGTGTATAATCCTGATTGTCACCGATCAGCGTCGCATTGGTGAAAGACAGACGGAACACGTCGATCATCGGATAGAGATAGAAGATGCCGATGACGATGATCACGGGCATGATCCAGGGTAGAGGCGCACCTGCAAAGCGGCGCATGAACGATCTGCTGTGGGGTCGGCTGGCAGCCTCGATGGCGATTGGGGTCATTGGGCTTCTCTGTCCGGGTTTGATACTGCCGGCGGCGCCCCTAAGGGCGCTGCCGTGATCGCAATCGTTAGAGACGCTTGTAAGCCTCCATAGTCGCCTTGAAAGCCGCGTTAAGGGCCTCTTCCGGCTGTTTGGTACCCGACAGGACGTCGCCCATCATGATCTGGATCTGATTTGAGATTTCCGGATAGATCGGGGCGCCGGGGCGGGCCTGGCCGTTGGCGAGAGCTTCGGCAAAGGTCTTGTTGGCTTCAGTCGCGAAGACTTCATATTTGTCGAAGAGCGATTTGCGGGTCGGCAATTGCTGCTGAAGCGCATTGCCCGGCCCCATGTAGATGTCGCGGGCAAGGTTGGCGCACATCTCGACCTTGTCCTTATCCTTGCTGAACGAGGCAATCGTCCAGCCGCCGGTACCGGTCGAGCGCTGATCGGCAGTCGGGCCTGGGATGGGCGAGAAAGTCCAGTTGGCGAACTCGTCTGCATCCAGTGTTGCCTTCAATTGGGCAAGCTGCCAGTTGCCGCCGATGAAGAGCGCCGTCGTTCCGGCAGCCGCGGCCGCGTTCAGATCATCATAGTTGCCGATCGTGGTCACACGCTTGGGTGCGGCGCCGGAATCGACGAGATCCTTGTAATAGGTCAGCGCCTTGAGGAATTTCTCCTTGTTTTCGCCCTCGCCGAAAACAGGTTTGCCGCTATCGTCGACGAGCTTGCCGCCGAGCGCCCAGTAATTGGCGAGCCAGTCGAAGGTCGAACCCTCATAGCGGCCGGCGTTGAAAAGAATGCCCTCCATGCCTTCCTTGACGGAGGCGATGCCGGCCTTCTTCAGGTCGTCCCAGGTCTGTGGTGCATCGGGGACGATGGACTTGTTGCGGTAGAGAACGCGAAGATCGGTATCCCACCACCAGGCGCGGATGGTCTGATCCTTGTCGGTAATGCCGTTGCGGATGAAGGGAAAGAGATCGGCAACCTCATCCTTCGAGAAATAGGGGGTGAAGTCGGCGAGCACATGATTGACCATGAACTGTGAGAGGACGAAGGAGTCGACAGCGGCGCAGTCGGGAGCGTTGCCGGCCTTCGCCTGTTCGAGCATTTTTGCCTGTTCGGTACCGATATCCGCCGACATGAACTGCATCTGCAGCTTCCAGTCGGGATGCTTCTTGATGAAATCGACGAAGAGCTTTTGGTAGCCCTGGGCAATCGCCGGATCGGCGTTGTTGGGGCTGTCGTTCGTGAGCCGGATAGTGAGGGTTTTCGGCGCATCGGCAAGGCCGATCCTGTCCTTCGTCGCCAGTTCCTGGGCTAATGCGGCAGGCAATGAAAACAACATCGTGCTCAGCGCCAAGGCGCTGACGAACGCTCTCTTCATGATGGGTCTCCTCCCCATTTTGAACGGATACAGCCTGGCGGTCAGTTGACCTCTCCTCATTTCCATGCTGCATTAATTAGATTAAGTTACTTTGGTTTGATGTCAAGTCGCGGCTCGGGAGGATTGAGATGTTGGCGACATTCAGCAGTAGCTAGCGGCCTCAACCCGCATTTCCGATCCCATAACAGTCGAGCCATCGCGGCCATCCGCGATGGACGGCGAAGTTTTACTCTGGCTATCGAAACGGCCAAATTATCCATGGAGGATCAGATGCGCCTGCTCATTCTCGGCACCGGCGGAATGGCCAACAAGCACGCGGCAAGTTTCAAGGAGATCGAAGGCGTCAGCGTCGTGGGCGGCGTCGATGTCGTGCCCGAGCGGCTGGCCGCCTTTTGCTCGGAACACGGTATTCCCAATCGTTTTGCCTCGCTGGAAGAGGCCTTGGCCTGGGGCGAGTTCGATGCCGTGGCCAATGTGACGCCTGACGCTGTTCACCACCCGACGACGCTGCAGGCGATTGCGGCCGGCAAGCATGTCTTCTGCGAAAAGCCGCTTGCGACCGACGCAACCAAGGCGATGGAAATGACCGAGGCTATCGAGAAGGCCGGCAAGGTCGGCATGGTGAATTTCACCTATCGCAATTCACCTGCCCTGCAGAAGGGGCGGCAGATGGTGCTCGCCGGCGAAATCGGCAAGGTGAGGCATATCGAAGCTTCGCATTTGCAAAGCTGGCTGGTGGGGAAGCATTGGGGCGACTGGAAATCCGAGAGCAAATGGCTGTGGCGTCTCAGCAAGAAGCATGGCTCGAACGGTGCGCTCGGCGATATCGGTATCCATATCGTGGACTTCGCTTCCTATGGTTCCGGTCTCGATATCGCTCATGTTTTCGCGCGGCTGAAGACTTTCGACAAGGCGCCTGGCCACAAGATCGGCGAATACGATCTCGATGCGAATGACAGCTTCACCATGAATGTCGATTTCACGACGGGAGCGATCGGCACGATCCAGGCGACGCGCACCGCTGCCGGGCAGATGGACCAACTGCGCCTCCGGATTTACGGCGAGACGGGCTCGATCGAGATCATCTATGACACAGGAAAGTCGACGCTTCGCGCCTGCCTCGCCGAAGACGTTCATACGGCAACATGGCGCGATATCCCGTTCGACGAAGTGGAAACCAATTATCAGCGGTTTGTCCAGGCGGTCAGAATGGGCAGGACACAGGAGCCTTCGTTCCGCCGCGCGGCCAACATTCAGAAGGTTCTCGACAAAGCGCTCGCCTCGGATATCAGTCATAAGGACGTGGCGCTTGCCTGAATCCGCCGTGAGGTTCAGCCGGAGACTGGCGGCAGCAGGGTATTCAGAAAAGGCAGGAGTGCCGCTCCCAGTGCCACGCCGCCGCCGCTGAAGCTTGCCGGCTTCATCGGTGAGATCCAAGGCGTGAGGAAGGGGCGCTTCGACGTATCACGGCGCTCGACGGACAGCTGATGGATCAGCGCGTCGAAGACGCCTCGCGGCAGGTCGCCGCCGATCATGATGACGCTCGGCGCTATGAAGCCGGCCATCGCGATGATCGGATCAAGCAGGTGGCTTGCCGCCTCGCGGATCCATTCCGCGAGCAATGGTGATGGCGGCTCTTGTCCGTCTATCAGGCGGCTGAATTCGTCGCCGCTGAGAAATTTGCGCAGTGCGCCAAATCCGACGACCGTGTTCAAGGGAACATTGTCGGGACCAGTTCGCATATCGCCGATATTGCCCGCACGGCCGTGAACGCCCGAATAGGGAACACCGCGAACGAGGAAGCCGGCCTGCACATCCTCGTCGATGATGATCATCGCGAGACCACCTTTCAGGGGCGGCGTGCCGATCGTGCGCTCGGCGAGCAGGCTTGCCGTGCATTCGCTCTCGACATAGCTGCGCGGCAGTTTCGATGTGGCATCCAGTTGCTCGCGCTCTTCCGCGCTCCAGTCGTTCGAGCCGATACCCAGACCGATGATCGGCAGGTCGGCGTGACGGCCAATCATGCCCTCGATCGCCGATTGGATCGATGTGACCCTGCTTCTCTGCGTAAGAGGAAAATAAACGCGGTCGTGAACCTGGCCGCTGAGATCGACAAGCACGGCCTCGCCGCGATTTTGACGAGCACGGATGCCGATCGAGAAGGCCCCTTCGGGCCGCAGGGCAAATTCCGTTGATGTCGCGCCGCCACCGGCACCTTTGCGCCTATGCGATGTCACCAGCCCTTCATCGCCAAGCCGGCGCAGAATGTTGGTGATTCCCGGTCCGGTCAGTCCCGAATGTTTTCCAAGCTCCATGCGGGTCAAAGGGCCGTGGCGGCGGATCGCCTCCAGAATGACGCGAATATTTCTATCGGCGATTTCTCCAGACCGCAGACCGAGTGTCTTACCCCGCGTAACGTCCGCATCCTGCGGCTGATAGCGCCGTGGCCCGGATCGAAGATATCGCATGTTCGATTTCCTTGCGTATCCTGATGCTTGTGTATCACGGACAAAACTCTCGCAACTTATTTCTGTGCGCCTTGACGCCAAAACAAAGTTACTTAATCTAAATTCCGGCTGTGCGATCTGCTGGGAGGAGATGGGCGCGAGGCCCGCGACCTGTTCGCGTTCACGTGTTCTCTCCTCTGCCGTCAGTTGCCGATTTTCCGATAGGATCCGCCATGTCTCTTACTATTGCTCAACGCCTTGATCGCCTGAAAGTCCGCACCGCAGAGCTAGCGCATTGGCGTGACAGACAAAGCCTCGAGATCGATGGTTGGACCTTCGATGGAGAGCCGATAGCGCATCATCAGGATTGGCCGCATCGCAATGGGACGGTTCGCTTCGCTGCCAAGGCAACGGCGCCGCAGGACTGGCCGCTCGAGCAGATCCGCCTACAGCTCGACCTTGGCGGCGAGAGCCTGCTGACGCTGCGTTATCCTGATGGCGACGCGGAAACTTTCGGCCTCGACCCCTATCACCAGGAATTTCCGATCAAGGGGCGCGACTTCCAGATCGCCACCGAGAGCGTTGCGCGTTTTCCGTTCGGGGAGCCGAATAGGGCGCCGAAACTCAACAAGGCGCGATTGATCTGGTTGGATGAACCGGTCCACCGGCTGCATCTCCTGTTGCAACAGATCGGCGAGGCTGCCGATATTCTCGACGGCCACGAAGTCGTGCCGCATCTGATCGATGCCGCCGAACGGGCGCTGCGCAGCCTCGATTGGCCCTCCGACACATCAGCCTATATCTCGCGCACCTCGGGCGCGGCGATGCAGCAGAAGATCTGGGAACTGCCGGAACTTCAGGACAATCCGGCCGGTCTCAGCGAAGCGCAGAGTGCTTCGGCAGCTGCTGCCTATGATGAATTGCTTGCGCAACTGAAGGAGCTTCAAAAGCGCTTCCCACAGAATGGCGAACTGCTGCTGACCGGTCATGCCCATATCGACCTGGCATGGCTTTGGCCCTATGACGAAACGCGCCGCAAGATGCGCCGCACCTTCAACACCGCGCTTTCGCTGATGGAACACTCCGACGACTTCCGCTTCAATCAATCGACCGCGCAATACTATGCGCAGATGGAAGAGGATGATCCGGAATTGCTCCAGCGGATCAAGAAGAAGGTTACCGAAGGAAAATGGGAAACCGTCGGCGGCATGTGGGTCGAGCCTGATACCAACATGCCCACAGGCGAGAGCCTCGTACGCCAGGTGCTTTATGGCCAGCGTTATTTCGAAAAGCATTTTGGCCTGCGTCACAGCGTCTGCTGGCTGCCTGATTGTTTCGGCTTTTCCGGTGCCCTGCCGCAGATCCTGCGGCT
Source organism: Rhizobium sp. BK312 (assembly GCF_014193605.1). NCBI lineage: Bacteria > Pseudomonadati > Pseudomonadota > Alphaproteobacteria > Hyphomicrobiales > Rhizobiaceae > Rhizobium > Rhizobium sp. BK312. Next base: position 47,742 of record NZ_JACHZP010000004.1, read on the forward strand.
TGGAGGCATCGACAGCTTCTTCACGATCAAGGTGAACTGGAGCGAAAGTAATCACATTCCGTCCGACCTCTTCTGGTGGAAGGGGCTCGATGGCAGCAAGGTGTTGACCCATACGTTCGATAACCCCATGCAAGGTTACAACGGCTTCGTGCAGCCGGATTGCTTCGTGCCGACCTGGAAGAATTTCCGCGGCAAGACACAGCATGACACCTCGCTGATGGCCGTCGGCTATGGCGATGGCGGCGGCGGCGTCACGCCGGAAATGGTCGAGCGCGAGGTACAGCTCCGCGACTTCCCGGCGATCCCGAAGGCACGCTGGGGCACCGTGAAGGGCTATTACGAAAAGGCGCACCGCACCGCTAAGGAAAAGGAGCTTCCGGTCTGGGACGGGGAAATCTACCTCGAGCTGCATCGCGCGACGCTGACATCGCAAAGCGGGGTCAAGCGCAAGCATCGCCAGGCCGAACGCGCCCTGATCACGGCGGAGACGCTGGCCTCGCTTGCCCATATGCTGGGCGCTGCCAAACCTCTGAGCCTGGAGGCTGATTGGCGCGTCGTTCTGAAGAACGAGTTTCACGATATCCTGCCTGGATCGAGCATTCGCGAGGTCTATGCCGATGCCGAGCGCGAGCTTGACGGCGTGATCGACAATGCCAAGGCGGAGCAGGTCAGGTCTCTGACAACGCTGTCGGCCCATCTTCCGGTTGGCGAGGTCACGGATGCGCTTGTTGTGGTCAACCCATCCCTTTCGCCGCGCCCGCTGACCGCAACCCTATCGGACGGAACGGTCCTTGCATCTACCGATCCCATCGCGCCTCTTTCCGTCGCGGTCTTCGATCGCAACGCACTGAAGCCCGCAGCTGGGCTCAAGGCAGATACCCATCATCTCGAAAACCAGCATCTGTCCGTTACCATCGGCGAGGATGGCGCCGTATCGAGCCTTATTCACAAGGCGACGGGACGGGAAGCGATTGAGGGGGTAGCCAATCAGCTCTGGGTCTATCCAGTCGACAAGCCGCGCAACTGGGATGCCTGGGATGTCGACGCCGACTATGCCGAGAAAGGCATCCGGCTCGATCGGCCGGAGAGCATCACTCTGGTCGAGGAGGGACCGCATCGCGCCGCGATCCGTGTCATCAATCGATACCGCAGCTCGACCGTGACCCAGCTTTATGTTCTGACGGCCAATGCCCGCAGGCTGGATATCGAGACGACGATCGATTGGCACGACCGGCGCACCCTGCTTCGGACGCTGAACCCGGTTGCCGTGCGGTCGCGCACCGCGACTTTCGAATGCGCCTTCGGTGTCGTCGAGCGGCAGACGCATACCAACACCTCCTGGGAACAGGCGATGTTCGAGGCGGCTGCGCATCGCTTCGTCGATCTCAGCGAACCTGGCTTCGGCGTCGCCCTGCTCAACAACGCCAAATACGGCCACAGCGCCCGCGGCAATGTCATCGGCATGAGCCTCGTGCGCTCGCCGATCTATCCCGATCCACTGGCCGACGAAGGCGAGCAGAGCTTTACCTATGCGCTGATGCCGCATGAAGGCGCCTGGTATGACGCTGGCGTTCTAGCTGAGGCGATCGATCTCAACCAGCCGCTGCTCAGCATGGAGGCAAGCGGTCTTGCGGCCGGCACCTTATCGCCGCTTGGTATCGAAGGCATACCTGTCGCCTTCTCCGGCCTGAAGCCGGCCGAGGAAGGGGAGGGACTTATCCTGCGGCTGTACGAACCGGCCGGTCGGCGCGGCCGCTTGTCGCTGACCCTGCCGTCAGGATGGCAGGCTTCGGGGCCGCTGAACATCCTGGAGGAGCCGATCGAACGCACCGGCCCTGCCGACATCATGCCGTTTGAAATCCGGACCTGGAAATTGCAGCGGACCTGACGGCAAAGCTCGATTTTGTCGAGCCATAGCCTTTGCTCCGGAGAGCCGCCTCGTCAGCGGCTCTCCAATATCCGCATCAGCCGGCCGCGATAGCTGTCGAGAATGACGGCGAGCACGATGACGGCGCCGATAACGATCGGTTTGATGTTGTCGTCGGCACCCAGGAGCTGCAGCCCCGTGGACAGCACCTGCAGAATGCAGGCTCCAACAAGCGTTCCGATGATCGAGCCCTTGCCGCCGGAGAGACTGGTGCCGCCAATGATGACGGCCGCAATGGCGTTCAACTCATAGCCGATGCCGGCAACCGGGCTGCCGACATTGAGACGGAGCAGGTAGACCATGGCGGCGATGCCAGCGGTTAACCCGGAAATGGTGAAGACCGCGATCTTGTACTTCTTCGGCTCATGACCTGAGAGGCGGACGGCCTCCTCATTCGTCCCGATTGCGAAGACGAAACGCCCGAACACCGTGTAGCGCAGCACGAACCAGCCGATGAGGACGACGACGATCGCGATCAGGAAGATCGACGGGAGGACGCCCCAGAAAATCAGATTGCCGAAGTCGACGAAGGGCTGCGGCAGGCCGGTAATGGTGGAGTTGTCACTGACGACGCGGGCGAGGCCGCTTGCGACGTTAAGCATGCCAAGGGTGACGATGAAGGATGGAAGTTTCCACTTCTCGCAGATCCATCCGTTGATGGCACCCAGAATCGCGCCGGCCCCCATCGAGGCGAGCGATGCAAGAGCGATCGCCTGCCAGGGAGAAAATCTCGGGTCGATCATGATCGTTGCGCCGATGACCGTACAAAGCGCCAGCAGCGATCCGACGGAAAGATCGATGCCGCCGGTGAGAATGACGAAGGTCATGCCGGCGGCAAGCACCGTATTGATGGCGATCTGCACGAAGATCTTCAGGAAGTTCTCCGGCGTCGCGAAATAGGGCGCAGTCAGCGAGAAGAAGATCAAAATCAGGACGAGGGCGATGGCGACACCGGCCTCTTTCATCGAGATCCGGATGAGCTTGTCCCAGACGCTGGCTTCTTTTGCCTCGGTCGCCTTTTCAATGTTTCCGGACACGACTGTACTCCTTGTAAGCGAGCGAGAGGATCCTGCTCTCGTCAAATTGGGCTCGAGGGATTTCCCCGGCTATCTTGCCGTCCGAGAAGACGATGATGCGATGGCAAATGCTCATGAGTTCCGGCAGATCCGAAGACACGACGAGGACGCCTTTTCCCTCGGCGGCAAATTTCCCCAGAAGCTCGTAGATTTCCGCCTTGGCACCGACATCGATGCCGCGCGTCGGCTCGTCGAAGATCAGCACCTTGGGGCCGCGAAACAGCCATTTAGCGATGACGACTTTTTGCTGGTTGCCGCCGGAGAATGTCCTGACGGCCTGATGGATGGACGGTGTCTTTATCCGCAATTCACGCACAAGGCGCTGCGAGGACTCGTCTTCGACTTTGCGGATGATCAACCCCTTGCGGGAGACTTTGGCGAGATTGGTGATGGTGGTGTTTTGCGCACAGCTCATGTCGAGCATGAGCCCTTGTATCTTGCGATCCTCGGTCGCCAGGCACAGTCCGGCGGTTACGGCGTGCTTGGGCGAGGCAATCTCGACCGGTTCGCCATCTATGCGGATTTCGCCTGCAGCCTTGGTGTCGGCGCCGAATATGGCCCGGACCGCCTCGGTGCGGCCGCTGCCGACAAGTCCGGCAATGCCGACGATTTCTCCCTTGGCAACGGAAAATGACAATTCCGGGCTGTGGCTCGTCACTTTGAGACCGGAGATGCCAAGCGCCTCGCCGGAGATGGTGCTGTCGCCGCGGAAGGCGTCGTGCTGCGCAAGTTCGCGCCCGACCATGAGTTCGACGATTTTCGGAATTCCGAGTCCTTCGAGCGGCCGCGTAATCACATGCTGCCCGTCGCGCAGGATGGTGACGTCATCGCCCACCTCGAAGATCTCTTCGAGCCTATGCGATATATAGAGCGTGGTAACGCCCCGCGCCTTCAGCCGCTTGAGAATCTCAAAAAGCCGATCAACTTCCTTGGAGGTCAGGGTTGCCGTCGGTTCATCGAGAACCAGAAGCTTGCTTTCGTTGGAGAGCGCCTTGGCGATCTCGAGAAGCTGAAGCTGAGCGACGCTCAAGCTGCTGGCAAGCGTCGTCGGCGCCACGTCGAGGCCGACTTCCGCCAGCAGCTCCGCCGCCCTGGCGTTCATTTGCCTGTAGTTTACCAAGCCGTATCGGCGCGGCAGATGCTCAAAAAGTAAGTTTTCGGCGACGGTAAGATTGGAAAGCGGATGCAGCTCCTGGTGAATGACCCGGATGCCCGCCTTGAACGCCTCGAGCGGAGAGGACGGATGATAGGCTTTGCCGTCAAACAGGATGCGGCCATCGTCCGGCTTGAAGACGCCGCCAAGCAGATTGATCAAGGTCGATTTGCCGGCACCGTTTTCACCAAGAAGAATGTGGCCCTTGCCGCGACCGATCTCTATTGAGACATCCTTCAGCGCCACGACGCCCGGGAAGCGCTTGCCTATTCCTTCCAGCTTCAGGATGGCATCATCTACTGTCTCAGGCACGTCCACCTCCTCAGCGTTTCCATTTCGAATTGGAGATAACGATCTTCCTCGCGGCGCCTTCCACTGGGGCCAACGCCTCACGCTAAACGGCCGGTCAGAAGATCGATCGAAAAGCGGATGCGCCGGCGAATGCCGACGCATCCCTGCCCGCAAGGCGGGTTTATCGGCTATTTGAGGTCCTTGGCGGTGACGAGCGTCACGTCGGTCTTCACCCAGCCGGTGAATTTTTCGCCGGCATATTCGCGAAGGCCGTACTTGATGCCCATGGCCGCCATTTCCGCGCCATACTGCTCGACGGTGGCAAGCATCTTGCCGTCCTTGATCAACGGCTTGACCGACGGGATGTTGTCGAAGCCGACAACCTTGATCTTGCCTGCCTGGCCGGATGCATCGAGCGCCTTGACGACACCGAGGGCCATGGAATCGTTTGCAGCCATGACGCCTTGAATATCCTTATATTTCGTCAGGAAATTCGTCATGACGGTATTGGCTTCTTCGGTTTCCCAATGTGCGGTCTTGCTGTCGAGAAGCTCGAGCTTGCCGTTCTTGATGGAATCCATGAAGCCAGCCTTGCGCTCCTTGGCGTTGTCGGCCTCGGGATTGCCTTCCAGGATCACGACCTTTGCGCCGGGTCCAAGATCCTTGGCGAGCGCATCACCGGCAAGCTTGGCGCCGGCAGCGTTGTCAGGGCCGAAGAAGGCGAGATCGATACCGGCTGCCTTCTTGGCGTCGGCGTCAAGCGGCACATCGATATTGATGACTTTCACGCCGGCCTTCACTGCCTTGGCAAGCGGCGTTGCCATGGCCTTGGAATCGGCCGGTGCGACGACGATGATGTCGTATTTCTGCGTCACGAAATTCTCGACGGCGTCGACCTGCGAGGCAAAGTCACGTTCGTCCTTCATGCCGACGGCCTTGAAGTCGAACTTGTCCTTGTTTTCAGCCGCATACTTGTCCGCGCCGGCCTTCATCTGCTTGAAGAACTCGTTGGACAGAGATTTCATGATCAGCCCGACCTTGGGCTTGCCGGCAGCAAAGGCGGGCGACACGCCGCACGACAGCGCAAGCACCAGAGTGCCGGCAAGTCCGAGCTTCAGCGCCGCGCGCCGGGGTGCGTTGATCAAGACGGATTCACGCTTTGTAGAATTGGACATTTCTTTCCTCCCGAACGATCCTGAGCTCAGCTCCAACTGAGTTGTCTGCGACAATGAACCGTTTCCACGTATATTGGGTAGCATGCCGCCAAGAATTGTCAAGGCGCTATAAATTTCGGCTGAAATCTGGCTTAAATTTCAACTTTACCAATGCTGGAAGAGAGGTATGATGAACCGTTTCCATTGTGCGGAGCGTTTATGTGAAAGCAATGGAAGATCAGCTTGACATGAAGCCTTTGACTAAGATTGCAGAGACCATTAGCTGAGAGCCCGGATCAGGGCGCGCCGGAAGGGTGAGATGAAGGGATATTGGTATCCATATGCCAAAGGTCGGAATTCGTGACGTTGCCAAGCTGGCAGGAGTTTCCACCGGGACCGTTTCGCGGGTTTTGAATGATCATCCTTCCGTGACCGGCGAATTGAGAGTGCGGGTCAGAGGCATTATCGAGCAGCTCGGCTATATGCCAGACCCATCTGCCAGAAGCATGCGCGGCAAGGTCAGCCGTCTCATCGGCATCGTCATTCCCGATCTTACCAACCCCTTCTTTTCGGAACTTGTGCAATCCGCAGAGCAGGCGGCGGCAAGGCATGGCTATAACATCATCGTCATGACCTCCTTTGATCAAGCAGCCAAGGAGGCGGATCGGATCGGCCAGCTGACAAGCCGAAAGGTGGATGGCATCATCCTTGTTCCCAGCAATGATTTCCATACGCTCAAGCCGCCGAAGGGGTTGCCGATCGTCATCGTCGATCGCCTCCTTCCGGGATATTCCGGCATTGCCGCCGATCATCGAAGCGGCGTGCGCCTCGGTGTCGAGCATCTTGTGAAGCTGGGCCATCGCCGTATCGGCTTCATTTCCGGTCCAAAAGACTCAGTTCCTGCGAATGATCGTCTCAAGGGCTATATCGATGCGATGGAGCTGATCAGAGAGGGCAAGCAGAATGCGGCGCCACTGATCGCCGAAGCCGCCTTCGACTATGAAAGCGGCCGGTCTGCCGGAAACTATCTTCTAGCGCGCGCTCGCCACGAGCGCCCAACCGCGATATTCGCAAGTTCCGACCAACAGGCGATCGGCTGCATGAGGGCAGCTCATGATTTGGGAATTCCAATCCCGGCTGCCCTTTCCATCGTCGGCTTTGACGGTATTCCGCTTGCAAGCATGACAATCCCACGCCTGACCACCGTCAAGCAGCCAATTCAGGACATAGCGGCGGCAGCGGTCGCTGTTTTATTGAGCAAGCAGGGTGCCCCCGAGCTCGGCAAACCACTCTTGTTGCCCTGCGCGATTTCCGAGGGGGAAACAACCTCTTCACCGCAGCCGGATTGAAAGCGGGCGATGTCGGTGACCTAGCAGGCGCTACACCGCATATCGACTGCATATATTACTCGCCGCATTTATCTGTAGCAATATCTGAACTACTGCCGTTGGAACTGCCATGCCGATATGTAGCTTTATACCGCTCAAATACCGAGCGTGTTAAGCCAGTCGCCGAAGGTGGATGTCTCCGTCATCTGCGGTAGATGATCGACCTTGCATTCGCCTGTATGCCTGCGGACTTCGCTTGGGCTATAGCCGAATTCGTGTGTGAAGGCCCGGCTGAAGTTAGCTGCTGATTCAAAGCCGAGATTACCTGCTATATCTGCGATTTTCTGACCGTTGCTCAGGTCGGCAAGTGCTGCGCGTGCAGCCAGAAGTCTTCGTCTTCTCACATAGTTCAACACACCACCCGATGTCTGGAACAGTCCATAAAGCCGGGTTCGGGAGATTGCCAATTCACGGCTCAATGCTTCAGCGGTTAGATCCGCCGATCCGAGATTGTTCTGAATAAAGCGACGAGCTTTCGTCATAAGGCCGATCTCGGAGCTGCGATCGCCGGTCGTGTGGCCGTTCACCAGCGGTGCGACACTATGAAATATCATTTCCTGCAGTTGGTTGCGTACACTGTGCAGGTCGTCTTTTGTCAAACGGTCGAGGTTTGCTTCAAGAAAAGCAATGTAGTCAGCCAGCAACTTGACGCGCTCACCCCCCAGGACGATGTTGTTGCTTGCTCCAGGCAGTCCGCCGTGATCGGCAAACAGATCGCAAGGCAGGATAAGGGAGACAGATTGCGCGCTTATGGTGCGGCCGTAAAACGGGCAGCCAAGTGCCCGGATTTCCATCATGCCAGGCTCGTTTTCGACCACATGTCCGTTGACGCTGGTCCATGTTCTGCCCGTGCGCAGAAAGGTGATCTGCCAATGATCTATGGCGCTGAAGCGTACTTTTTCTGCAGGGCGCTCATAACGGAAAGCCGGCGTTTGCTGCTGAACGAGAAGTGCCCCTTCCAGATTCCATACGGTTTGGCTCGCAGCAAAGCCATCGGCGGCCTCGGCGCTCTCGGGAAGATAAGCATCGATCAAAGGCGCCATATGCTTCCGCCAAGCCGGGAATTGCTGGTTGGGAGCCTCATTGGACGTGGAAAATGGCAGCGACACCAGTACCGGCAGGTCTGTGGCGTTGCCGCAAAGGGGAGCATCGGAAATGCGGGGCCAGCGGCGCCTTTCGACAAGGGTCGGTTGTTCGGAGCTAGTCTCCGTTTTATCCCACATCATCGTAATAGCCTTTCGACGAAGCATTCCAACTCGATTGGCGGTTCCCGCGTTGTTCTGGCAACGGGCGGATGAAAAGGAGTGATGGACGGTCAAAATAGATCGCGCGTGGATAGTATAGATCTTGCATATCCAAGATCTTCCCCGGTCGTCGCAAAACAGCCCGAATTTCAGTCCATCCGAGCGTCCGCCGGTTGGCGGACTGACTAAAGGGACGTGATTGGATCACGTCTTGAGAAAATGATTCTGCCCTGCGATGCGCCTTGGCCAGCGAACCAAAGAAGTCTGTGGATGTCTGAGTCAAGGCTCTGTGCATCCATCGAATATCGCGCCAAGCTATATTCATCGCAGGCAGCATTGTTGCAGTTCCCCGCCGGAAGGCTGTAGGGAAATTAAGCAGATTTCGTTAATATTTTCAAGATATTTATAGAAATTGCTTAAATATTTTCAGCTGAAATACACGAGTGAAACTTGCAAAGGAGAGTAAACTTATGAGTTTTTGGAAGAGCTCTTATAATCTGACTACTGGCAATCGAAAAATTGCTATTTCCGTGCCTGTAATACTTGCGATTGTATTTTCGGCAGGAATGGCTGCAAACGCTAATGCGGCCGAGAACCTGCATGTAAAAAATAAGACGATTCAGCTGTATATGAAGAAGTATCAAAAGAACGACGTCGTCTTCTACAGTGGAAGATCGCTTGCCAACACCACTTCGATTTCCGCCGAGGACTACTTTAAGGGCTCTCCCTATATCTGTACGCCAAGCGGATTTGGAAAAACGTCGCATTGCTACAATCGCGGTGTGTTCTAAGGCGAGCCAATCGCTGCCGGGCCATGTGCGCGGCAAAGAATAGGGGCTTTCCCGGATGTCGGTTCGACGGAACAAGTGGGGACGCGTGCCGCCCGCTATCCAAGAAAAACCCCTATGTGAGTATTCGACTTCAACCGGGCAGATGCCTGCGAACATAATCGCCCGGTCGCAGTTTCAGAACTTCGTCATCATGTTTGATCGGATTATGACGGAACACATACCATTTTCCGCCTGATGCTCGTTTCTGATAGATGGTCCCAGCTTTCTCGCGATGCAGGAAGCAGGACACATTGGATGCTGCACTTTTCTTGCTGTGCCAGACCGCGCTCATGCAGAGGCTACCGCGATCGGTCGCATACCAGGTGCCCTTTGCATAGGATTTTCGAGCGCCCGCGTGCGACCAGGCCGTAAATCGGCGGTGATGGCGTGAGAAGAAGCCGGCCCCGTCTTTCCATATCCAGGAGCGTCCCGCGTAGAGCTTTTTGAGCTCCCTCGCACTCATCGGCATGGCTTGGTGGGCCGCATGCGCCGTCATTCGATCGATATGACGATGCGTCGCCGCGTTCGCGGTGCCGGCCAGCAGCATCGCGAACATGGTATTCAGGATGATGAAACGGAACCAGGACATATACTTATCCTCCACCTTTCATCGCGGTCAGTTCAGCAGGGGCGGTGTGGCGACCCGCCAGTCCGGCCTGCCCAGGCCGTCCGGCCAGGGGTAGACTTCACGATCGTTGAAATAAACTACCGCCTGCAGGTTGGGGAATTCGGAGTGCGGCTTGTTGGCTTCCTCGGCCCATCCATGAACATAGGCCTCGTTGCCCTGATAGCCCAATTCCGCGATCACGATCGGCTTCTTGAAGCGCTTCACACGGTCATAGCCGGGTTTGGTCGCTTCCACGAAGGTCGAATCCCGCCCGAGCTTGCGTAGATCGAACGGTTGGTAACCGAACACCGACAATCCGACGACGTCGACGAATGAATCACCAGGATAATAGGCTTCGAGCCCATCCTTGCCCATCGGCGACCACATGTACTTTGCCGTGGGAAGGCTCTTGCGGCAGACGGTGACCGCGTGCTTATAGGCTTTCACGTAGTCGTCCGCCTTCCAATAGGCCCAGGTGAACTGTCCGTTCTTCTCGTCCATTTCCTGAGCCCAGCGAATGGTGACGGGCGTATTGAGTTTGGCGGCCGCGGAGCAGATCGCCGTCATGTTGGAATCGTAGTGACCCGCCAGAATTCCACTGAGGAGATCGGCTGGTGTGACCCGCCAGTTGCGGGCCCATGACCAGGGCTCGACCGTGATCAGCAGCGAGCGCCCGCGCTTGCGGGCATATTCGTCTGCCGTGCTCAGCGTCGACAGATCGACATCTTCCCAAGGCAGGAAGAGGTGCTCGATCTTTGGATTGGGGTCATTGGAAAAATCCCCGTTGGGATCATAGGCACCCCCCGGTAGCGATTGGGGAGTGATAATAGGCCTCTTGTCATTGAAGAGCGGCCGGGTCTCGGCCCTTGCATCCAAGCCGTTGCTAGCAGCATATACGCCCCCGCAGAGGGCGGCAGCCGCAAGCAAAGCCGTCGTTAGTTTCGATAGAGTTTTCATCGCATTGCCTCCTTCCTCTATTCGGTCTTGTGGACGGTCAAAGAGGTCTTCAAGGCCTCCAGTCGTTGTGAGACCAGATCATCGGCGATGAGGTTTGTCGCCTCATCGGTTTTCTCGGTAGTGGGATGGCGAAACACAATCCATGCTCCGCCAGTCTCGCGTTTCTGATAGATCGTTCCATCGAAGATGCGATGGACGAAGCAGGTCTTGGCCGGAAACTGGCCGTTTGCGGCATGCCAGGTTGCCTCCAGACACAGCCGGCCGGTGTCTGTTATAGCCCAGCGGCCCTCCGCCCAGGATTGCCCGCCGGTTCCGTCGACCCAGGCTGAGAACCTACGGTCGGTATTCTGCATTCGGCCGGCGCCATCGGGCCAGCGCCAGCTTTTGTCGTGATAGAGCATGTAAAGTTCGGCTGCCGTCATGGGCCTCGCGGCATCCGGCACCTTGGTGGTGGTCGCGGCTACGGTCGCATTGCTCGCCGTCGTAAGCCCAAGAACGATCGCGCATGCCAGCGATGCTGCGGCGAGGATGGAGGCCTGTTTCCTTGATGGTTTCATATTATTTCTCCCGTGTTCGTGATTGGCGAGCCTTGGCGCGTCTGCCCTCAAGGCTCGCTGCAGGTCTCGCCGCCTGGCAATGTCTCGCAGGTTACCCTGCGTGCTTGCCGACTTACCTATGGCGCAGATGCGAGCGCCGGTCCGACGGGCATGGCTTCGTTCCGCCAGCGCGCTGAGATCCTGCTCGGTTTCCATAACAGCCATTTTCATCTGCGTTCCGCCATAGTGTCCCTATGAAACTCAATTGTCCGTGTCGCTCACGTGCCAGTGCGGATTGAGCACCATTCTGTGCAGTCCGCGACCGCCAATTCCAGCACCTGCCACCGAAAAGCGAGTATCGAACAATACGTAGCCGTCGGTGTCCCAAATCAATGATTGTGCTCCGGCGCGGCCGTGCTCCATGATGCCGAAAAATGGCAGGGCAGTCAGAGCAATCAGACCGCTAGCGAGCGCCGGCCGGTAAAAGCGCCTGCTCGCGCTGAGCGTATTTTCACGCGCATGCTGAACGATGATGACCAGCAGCAGTAAAGTGTAGATGGTGGCATTCATCGTCGCGAAGATATAGAAGCCGCTGCTCTCTTCCGCAGCACTGACAAATAGAACCGGCAGGATCGAGACAAAAGAGAGCATGGCATAGGGTGCAAGAACTCTGAATGGCAGAGGATCGACGTCCGATGTACCCTTCGGAGTGACGCGGAAATCCACGAATGTTCCAGTCGTCCAATCGCGAATGGCAGCGAGAGAACCCATAAGCGCCCATGGCCAGCGAGCAAACAGGAACAACGTCATTTCCCAGCTCAGAATACTCGCATCGACTGGTCTGAATGTATGCGTACTGCGCCAGCGATAGGCGAACAGGATCAGCAGAATGGACTGCGGCACGAAATGCAGCAAAAAGTCAGGATATGACACATCGACAAAGGTCTTTCCTCTAGTAAGCGCGATGATCGGCATGACGAACATCAGCGCCATGAAGAGAGAAAAGAGGGAATACCAGAGCTGCGAAAACAGGAACTGCATTTTGAGGCGTGGCGGCAGCCGTTTGATCAAGCTTGGCGAATATTGCAGCAGGATCATCATCAGGCTGCGCGACCATTGAAACTCCTGGGTGACGAGATCGGCGAAAGTGCGTGGACCGTCGCCATGAGCAATGGCATCGAGCGCGTGAGTGCCACGCCAGCCATAGGCATTCATCATTAGCGTGGTGGAGTGGTCCTCCGCCAGTTCAGGTCCCAGCCCGCCAATGCTCTTGAGGGCCTTGGTGCGGACGGCATAGTGCGAGCCGATGCAAAGTGGCGACAGCCCATGATTGAACCCGGTCTGAAGCGATCCATGCATGCTGGCTTCCGCATAGAGGCGGCCGCGAGCCGCCCAGCTCTCATGAGCATTTTGGTCGCAAATGCTGGGTGCTGATACATAGCCGACTGCCGGGTCAGCAAAGGGCCGAAGCATCTGGAGAAGATAGCCTTGTTCGGGCACATGGTCGGCATCGAGCTGCACGACGAAATCGTAGCCTTCATAGCCGTAGTGATCGTAGAAGAAGGCAAGATTGCCTTCCTTGCAGCGTGTGCGCCGCGGCCATGTCTTGCGGTGATAATCTTCCCGCCCTTTCCGGGTGGAAATCTGGACGCCATGTTTGCGGCACCAATCCAGTGTCGCGGGTGACGGATCTTCATCTGCAAGCCAGGTGTCGTGCGTCACCGCCTGCGCCAGCATCGCATCCAATGTCCGGGCGACAACTGAAAAGGGCTCCGATGGTGCTTTGGTTACCACCATGGCGATGCGACTGCCGGCGGGAAGCCGCAATTCCCCCGTCGGCTTTTCGGCCCGGAAGAAGACGATGATGAAATAGGCCGGAATGATCGTCACCCAGGCGAGCACCAAGGTCACGAGGATCGACCCCATGAGGTCGACATGGTGTGCGGGCGCGAACCACCAGCTCCAGAAATAGCCGAGTGCCGCAAGCCAAAGCGCGGCGCAAACCATATATTCCGCGCGCTTGCGACCTTGCAGCACCGGTGTCATCAACGCCCGGTCCTTCATCGCTTGAGCTCGTGTTCGGATCGATGTCATCCTCGCATCTCCAGCCCGAAGAAGGGAGCTGCGGTCCGGATGATCGTGTCGATATCCGAATGCAGAGCGCGGAAGCCGAGCTTCTCGGCAGCAAGATCCGAAGCGGCATAAAGAGCAGGCGGATCGCCCGGCCGGCGGCTATGCATGGTGACAGGAACTTGGCGACCGCAAACGCGCTCGATCGCGCCGACGATTTCCTTGATCGACGTGCCGCGGCCGCTTCCCAGATTGACGGCAAGATTGCTTCCGCCCGCCAGCAGATATTCGACCGCCAGAACATGCGCCTTGGCGAGGTCGAGCACATGGATATAGTCGCGCACGCAGGTGCCATCCGCCGTGTCGTAATCGTCCCCATAGACTTCCAAGGTCTCGGTCGTGCCGGCCGCTGCTTGCAATGCACGGGGAATGAGATGCGTTTCGGGATTATGCCACTCTCCGAGTTCTTGTTCCGGATCGGCGCCGGAGGCGTTGAAGTAACGCAGCGCCACATAGGAAAGCCCATAGGCCGCCGAATAGTCGGCAAGCATATGTTCGGCAATCAGCTTGGTTCTGCCATAGGGATTTATTGGCTGAGGCGCCTCGCATTCGCGGATCGGCAGATGCGCGGGAATTCCGTAGATCGCGCAGCTCGATGAAAAGATCAGTTTGTCCGAGCCCGTGCGACGGCACGCCTCCAGAACCGACAGCGTGCCACTCACATTGTTGGCATAGTATTTTGCGGGGTTTTCAACGGACTCCCCGACATATGCCGAGGCTGCGAAATGGATGATTGCCGCAGGCCCGTGCTCCTCGATTGTCTCGGCAAGATGGGATGTGTCGAGAATATCTCCCTCCACAAACGGTCCCCAGCGCACGGAGGTCAGGTGGCCCGTCGAGAGGTTGTCATAGACGACCGGCTCGAAGCCTTGTCGATGCAGGAGCTTCGCGGTGTGGCTGCCGATGAAACCGGCGCCACCCACGACCAGTATTTTTTGCTTGCCCATCACGCAACCTCGAAAAGCTCGCTGCTCGCACGTACCAACTGACGTTCGAAATACGCGATGGTGGACTTCAATCCATCCGCCAGCGCGATGGACGGTTCCCATCCCAACTCGCGCTTCGCCACGGTGATATCGGGCCGCCGCTGGCGGGGGTCGTCGATTGGCAAGGGCTTATAGACTATCTTCGACTTGGAGCCGGTGATCGCAATGACCTGTTCGGCGAGATCGCTCACGGTAAATTCCGCCGGATTGCCGAGATTGACAGGCGTATGGATGGTCGTTTGATCGGCCATCAGGCGAATGAAGCCCTCGATCAGGTCGGCGACATAGCAGAAGGAGCGCGTCTGGGAGCCATCGCCATAGACGGTGATATCCTCACCCTTGAGCGCCTGTACGATGAAATTGGAAACAACGCGGCCATCGTCGGGACGCATGCGCGGTCCATAGGTGTTGAAGATGCGCGCAATCCTGATGTCGACGCCATGACGGGCGTGAAAGTCACGGAAAAGCGTTTCGGCGGAGCGCTTGCCTTCATCGTAGCAGGAGCGGGGGCCGAAGGAGTTGACATTGCCCCAGTAGCTTTCCGGCTGCGGATGCACGTGGGGATCGCCATAGATCTCCGACGTCGAGGCCTGAAAAATTCGCGCTTGATGATATGTGGCAAGCTCCAGCAAGTTGAGCGCGCCGAAAACGCATGTTTTCATCGTACGGACCGGATCAGCCTGATAGTGTGGCGGAGATGCCGGGCAGGCCAGATTGTAGATTTCGTCGACAGGTAGATCGAGTGATGCGATGACGTCGTGGCGGATGAAGCTGAACGTCTCGTAACGAAGCAGATGCCATAGATTGTCCATCCGCCCGGTTGAAAAATCATCCGCGCATATGACTTCATGACCATCCTGCAAAAGTCGATCGCAAAGATGTGAGCCAAGGAAGCCCGCACCTCCTGCAACGAGAATTGTACGTCTTTTGGTGTTGTTGAGTGTTATATTTGTAGATTTGAACGCTATGCCCATCAAACCCTCCCGATAATTAGACGCGACCCAGTATTCAGGGAGAGGAGAACTTTCCTCTGTCCTGTGAAAGACTTTTTACAACAAGTAATTATTGCTGCAATTTCTGGTTATCTTTTACAAAAAATTAATAATTCTGTCGTTATCAGGGAATGCGGAAGCTTTACATTCTGTCCATTTTTATCACATGGAACAAAAATAATAGGCTCAAGTAATATGTGGCAAGACTAACGCATATTTTACTATTTTAACTAAGGTTTGCTGTAATATAGGCCCATGATGCCGGTAGGTCGGTGTTTTTAACTAGCCAAATCAAGAAATCAATAAGCGTAAGTAGTAGCTAACCGAGATTGCTCCAGACAGACGCAGACAGCAGCTTGTTTCGCGACGCGGCTCGGCATCGAGCTTTCGACAGTGGCGATGGCGCACCTAAATAAGAGGGGTGGCTGTTCGATTGCTAAGGATCGTCGCGATCTTTCAGACCGGCCTTCCGCGCTTGGGGCTTTGATTTAACGCATGTCGTGATCGCAAAACCGCTGCCCACTTGCGCGACCTGGTTCAGGTCAGTCGCAGATCCAGGCGCGGATGCAGCTTCTTCAGGTTTGGTAATGATTTCATCTGCCAGGGAATTTGCGAGGAGCCACATACTGTGAGGTGAATATCCGGATGCTTGCGTGCCTCTATCGTCAGTTTGGCAAGCAGGTTGATGCCCGAAGAATTCAAGAATTGCAGACCTGTCAGATCGAAAGTCGCTTTGCCTCCACTTCCATGAAGGACTGACCTGGCCAGCTCATAGACAGGTGCATAGGCATCGGGACCGGCCAGGCGCATGGTGCCGTCAAAATATAAGGTACTGCCTTCGGACCAGATGCGAAATGCTTCTTCTTTGATTTCCATAAAGGGCCTCTCACGGGTTCACGCCGATGATATCGCCATGGCGGCATAGGTTTGGAGTTTGACCCGCTTGTGCGGACCATCCTCGTCGAAATGCCAGGCCAACTGAACCTGGTAGTCGCTCATCAATGTCAAAAGTCCTAGCCCCGACGCGTTGCCGCCGGCAAGAAAACTTGTTTCAATCTGTTCTATGAGGAGATCGCCAGGATCGCCAGTGGTAACCCTCAATAATAATTGTTGGAAGCGCGCCATCGCTTCGCGGTCGATCAAGTTCATAATCCGCATCCGGAAACAATGGCCATCCCTCAATGCCTCGATAAGGATCTCGCCCGAGGCGCGGAATTTGATCGAATTTTCGATGAGTTCGTTGGTCACATAACCAATGTCGTGCCGCACCGACTTATATTGTCGCTCGGAAGAGCGGAAACCGAGCGCTATCGTCTCCGCGATAAAGTCGGATGTCATGGCCGAATGGCGCCATGCCAGATGCAGCGGCCCGTCGAATAGTCGTATGCGAAGAGCATTGGTGGCATCGAACGAAGCCAGGCGTTCCTCGCCGAAAATTGCTGTCGTCATTTCCTCACCTGTGCCGCATCACCACAAGGGTAATATCGTCATGGATCTTGTGGGTCCCGATATAAGCCATCAAGTCGTCGAGTATGCCTGCGACGACTTCCTGCGCAGTCCCGCCATGCAGGCGGCGGGCGTCCTCCAAAAGCCTGTCGAAGCCAAACAGCTCTCCTTTCGAATTCTCCGCTTCCGTGACGCCATCGGTATGCAGCACAACCATGTCGCCCTTCTCGAAGGGCACTTGCCGCGTATCGATAAAGGGAGCGATATCAGGCTCAAGACCGACCGGAAGGCCGAGATCGCCCGTATCTATCCGCTCCACCTTGCCATCCTGGCGAATGATGATCATGTCTTCGTGCTGACCGGATATCGTCAATCTCTCGCCGTCGTAATCGAGGAACGACAAGGTAATATGCTTGTCGGTCCGGGTCCGTTCGATGTTCTTGAAGATCGTCCGATTGAGATCGGTCAGGAATTTTGCCGGGTCCATCTCACCCGCCTCCTGCAGGGCGCGGGCAATCGACTGGACCATCAGCATCAGCACCCCGCTTTCCAGCCCATGGCCGGTCACGTCACCGATGCCGATTTTCAGGTTCTTTCCGTTCTGCAGAACATCATAGTAGTCGCCGCCGACTTCATCTGCCGGGCGCATGTAGGCGGCGATCTCCAGATTGTTGATTGCCGTCAGTTCCTTGGCCCGCGGCAAGACCATGAGCTGGATCTGCCTGGCGACGTTGAGTTCCGCACCCAGCCGCAGGTTTTCGTTCTTGAGTTGGTTATTGAGGGTTGAGATCTCTTCCTTGGCCGCCTCGATCTCGCTGGTCCGATCCGAAACGAGCTTTTCGAGGTTTTCGGTGTGGAAGCTGATATCCTCCGCCATCCTATTGAAAGCGATACCGGCATCCCCAACTTCGTCCCTGGTCGAAATATCGACCCTAACCGAATAATCCTTCGCCTGTATGCGCTTTGCGGCGCTCGCCAGCGCGCTGATGCCGCTGGTGACGCGTTTCGAGGCCGCAAAGACCGCCGCCGTGACGATCATCAGAGACACGAGAACGGCCATGATCTGATAGAGCAGAATGCGGTTGGTCGCCCGCGAGATTTCATCCTTGGCGGCGATGAGCGAGGCGTAGATCTCGCGCTCGGGCACCACGATCCCGAGCGACATGACTTCGCTCTTGACCGGTCCGTCCACCCAGAGATTGGTCGGGCGCAATTGCTTGACGACCGCGAGATAGGGAACGTCCTCTCCCTGTTCGCGGAGGCTGATGTGCTGGATCACGCCGTCGGCGTCGAGCGGCAGCTTGGTAATGGCCGTTTGCGTGCTGTTGCGTAAGGATCGGTCGAGGCCGGTAACCCCCTTGGCGGCGGCATCGTTGGCGGCGCGCAAGCCGATGACCTTTTCGCCTACAGGATTGATTGCGACCACATTCCCATTCGACATGGCGAGAAAGCCGAAGCCGGTTTGAGCGACTTTCACATGTTCGACGATCTCGGCAAGCTGTGTGAGTGTAATATCTGCGCCGGCCGCACCGGCCACCTGATGCCTATCGGGCGTCCAGAGCGGATGGAAAAAGCTGACGATCAGCTTGCCGGTGATAGCGTCGGTATAGGGAGCCGTCTGGGTGATGTAGTCGGCAACGGGGCGGGATGAGGGGCTGGAGGCCCATTGCTGCCAGGATTCATATAGGCCTGGAAAGAAGAATGTCCAAAAATCGGAGCTGTTGTGGCCGGGATAGAGCCGGTCAAAGGTCTGCGCTTGCGTCGTATAGGGAGCAGTCCGGAAAATCGGACGCTCCCTCGGGCCGATATAATACATCTGCAGCTTCGACGCGCCGTTGTGCAGCAAGGAAGGAGCAACCAGATCGAGCACCGCGCTCCATTCTATGTCTGCCTGCACCTGAGGCAGGGGATGGTGATCCTTATCAAGCAGGTAACCCCAGACGCTGACGACCGAGGGTGTGCCGGGCAGGTTTTGTGACCACTGGCCAGCTTGGTCGTAGGTCACTGTTACCGCGCCTGGAGACGCTCTGCTCATGGCAGCACCGACATCGAGACTCCGCGCCGGATTATCGATCTGTCCCTGCAGCACGCCCGCCAGCCCCTTCACATCGGAATGGACCTGGTCGATCAGCAAACCGACCTCTGCGGCGGTCGAATCCGCATAGGAGCCGATATAATCCTGGCTCGCTTTCTCGAGGCCTTGTCCCACTTCCATCGTGGCGTTGCGCGATAGGCGCTGGACGTTCCATAAAGCAAGGCCGCCGCTGACGAGCAGGTCGAAGAGAACGGCTCCCCCGACGACGAGGAGAAACTTGGCGCGAAATGAGCGCAGTCCGAGCCGTTGCTTGGCGATTGGCGCGTCCGTCATAGCGGTTTCTGTCCCGAAGAAGCCCAGATCGGCCAGCCCGCATAGCCTCTTGGGTGGAGCGCGGCAAAAATATGATCGGCGAAACCTTGCTTGAATCGCTCGATAAATGCGGCCGAATCCCCTCTTCTGACCGCCATTTCATCGGCATAGACATTCTGCCATGCCGTGATGATGTCTGCGAAATCCTGGGGATCGCCATCGAGATTCGTGACCATGAAGCTTTCCATGCGCACATCCTTGAAGCCGGCATCCAGTAGCATGCGGCGCCCCTTGGGACCCATCTCGACATCCATATCGAAATGCGCGAACAGTTTCGCGACCTCATTATAGGTCCATTGAATGCTTTCGGCTCTGGGCTCACCAAGACAATGGGAGTTCTTCTCGTTGGTGATGTAGACCCTGCCGCCTGGCTTGCATATGCGATAGAGTTCGCGAAGCAGAACATCCGGGCGGTCGAAGATCTGCAACGAGTGCCTGCAGGTCACGAAATCGAACTGGTCGCTCTCGAACAGCATCTGGGATGCATCGCCATAGGTATATTCGATGTCGTGGACATTGAAGTCCTCCGCCACCTTGCGGGCATATTCCAGGCTGGGGATTGAATGGTCGAGGGCAACGATCCGCGCGGGTTTGAAATCCTTCCGCAGCAGCATGGCGAAATCGCCGATGCCGCAGCAGATGTCGGCGATATGCAAACCCTCGCGAAGGCCGTGCCGCGGCAATATCTCGCGCTCGTGGCGCCAGGTCATCTTCGTCTGGGTTCGCAGGATCGGGATGAAGCTCTGATTCTCCACGAATGTCTGCCCGGGATAGAAGGCGGAATCATAGATCTCGACGATAATGTTGGGTGACAGATCGCTCAAATGGCGAAACAGTCGCGATGCCCATGCAACGACACTGGAAGCTACGACCGTCAGTTTGAGATCCGGCCTCGATCGCGTGGCATCGAGCAGGACACGCGTCAGGGCACGGAACGCCGTATTGTTCATGTGGATGACGCGTTTCAGATTGACGTAGCAGACGCCGTTCACCGTTTCGATGCCGTTGCGCAGCAGGGCGAGATCATCGGCAAGCTCGGCAACTGAATGTGGTCTCAGAACTCCGGATAGAGAGAATTCTTGATTGTTGGCATCGAATTGCGCTGTGAAACGGCCAGAGGAGCGGTTGTTCAATTGAGTAGCCTTTCGAGCGCGAGGTCTACCACGAAAGTCGTTGCTCCCTTATCCCGAATGGACAGCTCGATGTTGGCATCGTAATTGACGGCAAGGCCGAGGAGGATCGCCTGCTCGGCACGCGCGGTGTCGTCGGTGATGACATCGAGATAGTTTGCGAGCGCGTGACCGCTTCTAATGCGCTGGACGATGGTTTCATACAAATTGCGCTGCTCGGCCGAGCAGGGAAAGGCCAGTTCGATCCGCTCGATCGAGCCATTCCGGTAGACGCGAAAGGTAAGGGTACCGGTGCTTTCTCTGGTGTGGAACGACATTTCGAAAAGCTCGTTCAGGGCTGCCGAAAGCAGGTTCGCATGACGGATGGGATCGTGCCGATCGTGGCTGACCATGCGAGCCACGTAAGCGGCACATTGATCGCAATTCGACCAGTCTGCCACAAGGGTCGCCATCTCCATTTCCAGTTCAAGCAATGGCTCGAAAGCCGCGTCCACTTGCACCCGCATGGTATCCTCTCGAAAAATTCCCGAATGAAATGCGCTTCAAAAACTCACGGACTTGCGTGAAATTCGTCGAATGTCGCGGCCGACTGATCGCGTGCACCCTGCCTTATGAAATCATCAAGCTTGTCGGCGCTCAGCGGAGGGCTGATGCTATAGCCTTGCAGGCGGTCGCAGCCCTCCTGCTGGAGCCAGGCCGCCTGTTGCCGCGTCTCGACACCCTCCGCCGTCACCCGCATGCCCAGGCCATGTGCAAGGCCGATGACGGAGCGCACAATGGCCTGGCTTTTGCCGTCCTGCAAAAGATCCCTGATGAAATAGCGATCGATCTTGATCGTATCGAAGGGGAAATTCTTGAGGTAGCTGAGCGAGGAATATTCGGTGCCGAAATCATCGAGGGAAATCTGAATGCCGAGCACGTTAAGCGTGTTCAGCGTGTCGAGATTGTTGATGGTCCGCTCCAGAAGCACACCTTCGGTGATTTCCAGTTCCAGGCGTTCGGCTGGAAATCCGACGATATCCAGCGTTTGAGAAACGCGATCGGTGAGGCCCGGCGTCAGGAACTCCGCGGGAGAAAGATTGACGGCAAGCGTATAGTGATCCGGCCATGCCAAGGCCTCGCGGCAGGCTTCCTCCAGCATCCACTGGCCGATTTCACGCATGAGACCATCGGCTTCGGCCATTGGAATGAAAGCTGCCGGCGGAATGACCCCGAGGGTCGGGTGCCGCCAGCGTAGGAGCGCCTCGAATCCGACCACATTGGACGGAGGCTCCACCAGCGGCTGATATTCGATGAAGAACTCATCGCGCTGTAGTGCCACGCGCAGGCTGCGCCGTAGCAGCTCCCTTTGTTCGACCACGATCAGCATGGCCGGATCGAACGTCCGCGCCCGCCGCCGCCCTTCCTTCTTAGCGGCATAAAGGGCGACATCGGCAGCCTTCATCAGCTGTTCTCCCTCGTTGCCGTCGCGCGGCGCGATTGCGATCCCCACGCTGACGCCGACGAAAAGTGAGATGCCGTTGACCGTGAACGGCTTTTTGAATTCGGCCACCAGCGCGTCTGCCAACCGTTCCGCCTCCAGGGCCCGCTGCGGACCGATCTGGATGATGGCGAATTCATCGCCAGCGAGACGGTAGGCCGTTCCGCCGCGGCCGAGTGCTTTCGTAATCCTCTCGGCGGCGAGTTTCAGTACGATATCGCCGGCTCCGTGGCCAAGTGTGTCGTTGACGGGCTTGAAATCATCGAGGTCGAGCTGCATCAGCGCCGGCCCGACCTTGCCGGTAACCGGAAGCAGTTGCGTCAGAGCCGCGCTGAATTGGCGGCGATTAGGCAATCCGGTCAGGACATCGTGCGTTGCCTGATGGATGAGCTGTGCTTTTTCATTGTCTTCGGACGATGGGCTTTCATGTGCTCTATTGGTTTCAACGATCAGAAGCCCCACTCGAATACGGGAGGCGAGCAAGCGGCGCTTTCCCAGCGTCGGATCGTCGAACTGGATCGTGCAAGGTTCGCCTGTGTCTATGACCTTATGAATAAGCTCGGCAAGCGTCGGATTCGCAAGCGCGGGATAGGCTTCCCACAAGGATACATCGCTCCGGGGCGCAAGACCGATATGCTCTCTGAATCGCTTCGAGCAATCGAGCAGTTTGAAATCCAGATCCCAAAGCGAGACCGTCGCCTCTAAACCGTTGTCGGATTCGGACCCGTAGAGAGTTTGCTGCGACCGATCCACTCGGTTCTCGGGCATATGGCCTCGTCCTCCCAAGCCGGCCGCGCAAAATCCGGGCATTGTGCAGTTTGAACTGGTCCGTTCGCATCGGAGCACGCCTATCAATGATCGCAATCTCATCGAGCGTACGCGCGCAAGTGATAACTTACCAGAAGGCGGCAGCCGCTTTAAGCGAATATATTACGAGACCTTCATATTTAGCAATGATTGCTAAGACATATGCAGTTTAAACTGACTGCCACGACCTCGTTTGTTTCATTTTGAATGCACTGAGATTGTATTGTCGCGGTAGAGGCATTGCAGTGGTTGTGGTGCGTATCGAATGGTCCGATTACAAGATCGTTGATTCGCAGACATGAGTGCGGTCAAAGCGGCCTCCCCGATGATCGTCCCGACTTATGCCATACGCCCGTGACGCAGATCAGGTCGCAATGCATTGATGCCCATTTGGGATGAGGCGGCGGCGGAGATTGCCTCATCAAGCGGTTTGGTGTAGGGCCTAGACCTTCAATATCCGCGGACGATCGCCCTGCTGCGGTGTTGCTCCCAGAGAATGCCAGCCTCTTATTCATAGTGATTGTCCATCAACTGCGCTCCATCATCGGGCACATATCGAAGCATCATGGTTAAACAGACAAAGCCCTTTATCATCGAAGTCAAAACCTCCCGCCGGATGAAAGCAAGATCGACTGAATCATCGAGATCCATCTGGGGAGAGCTTGCCGCCGACCTCAAGCAGACCTTGGCTTTGCAGCAGGAGATACAAGCAGGTTCGCCCGTGGATGAGGCCCAGCACAAGGAGGGCGCGGAGCGCCTGGATATTGATTCCGCGGCTCTGATGGAGCGCGATGAAGCGATAGCGCCGCAGCCCAGCTCTCGGCTTCTTGAAAAATGGCTGGCAAGGAAGGCGGAAAGGCCGAAGGCCGGCTCACAGGATGTGGTTGAAACATTCCTTGCGCGGCTTGATCAGCAAAAGATGCTGCTCGCAGAGCTTCAGTCGGACCCCGATGGTTTCAAGCGCTGGCGCTCGGCATGGTTTCGCAAGGTAGCCAGCGGCTTCGGCGTCAGCATCGGCCACGATCTGATCGATGCCGGCGGTGGTCTGCGATATGTCGTCGTCGATACGCTCGAAGATATCTCTCGTTTTCTCGACGACCTCCGTCACCATGCGAGAACCGACCTCGATTTTCGACGGGCGCTGGATGCCAACCGAAGACAGCGTGCCGCTCGCCTGTCCTCAAGAGCAATGTGATATATTTCGCGATGCGGCTGGAAAAAGCAGAGGCCTGA
Organism: Rhizobium sp. BK312; assembly: GCF_014193605.1. NCBI lineage: Bacteria > Pseudomonadati > Pseudomonadota > Alphaproteobacteria > Hyphomicrobiales > Rhizobiaceae > Rhizobium > Rhizobium sp. BK312. The sequence goes on from NZ_JACHZP010000004.1 coordinate 71,516, forward strand.
CGCGCGAGAGGCGGCTCGCGGCGCAATCCGGCAGGCGGCCCACGGGCTCAAGCGCTTTTCCCGAGGTGACAATGAAGCGGTAGAGCATCGTACTGCTTCTATTATGTTTTTCACGCGCACCTTCCATCGAAGATGGAACGAAATGTCGTTTGCGATGTTCCCCACTGAAATTTGCTGGTGACGCTTCCTTGGGAGGACATCGTGCCTGACCTGACCGACACTATGCCAATAGACGCGGACTGGCTGGATATCGCCCTCCGTCTGCTGCTGGTCGTCGCAGCCGGAGGGCTGATCGGTATCAATCGGGAAATGGGTGGTCATGCCGCCGGGTTTCGCACGACGATCCTGGTCGGGCTCGCCGCATGCCTGTCGATGATCCAGGCCAATCTGCTTCTATCCACTCTGGGCAAGACGTCGCAATCATTCGCTTCGATGGATGTGCTGCGCTTTCCGCTCGGCGTGCTGACGGGTGTCGGCTTCATCGGTGGCGGCGCCATTCTCAAGCGGGGTGACCTGATCACCGGCGTAACGACGGCGGCGACCTTGTGGATCATGACGGCAGTCGGCCTGTGCATCGGCGGCGGTCAAGTGATCGTGGGTTCCGCCGGGGCCATTATCGCCTTCATCGTGCTATCGCCTTTCAAACAGTTCGACAGGCTGATGCCACGCAAGCAAAAGGCGCGCCTCGTGATCGAGTTGCCTCGCGATGCAGGCGTTGCGGTCGCCGATGCGCAAGCAGCGCTGGAACCGCTTGGATATGCTTTCTCTTTTATTGGCTGCAGGACAGGGCCGAGCGACGCGACAACGCATATTTCCTACGAGGTGCGATGGCGGGAGGCGGGACCGGATGGCGGTGGTGCGCAATTGCTTGCGTCCCTTGAGGAACATTACAAGGTGGTATCCTTCGAAATGCTGACGACAGGGGCCTGACGCAAGCCCTGAGACCGGAACATTCTGGAGCGGCAAAGGTTAAGCCCTCATCGGACAGGGAGAAAACCATGACCAAAATCAGCGATAGGACAAACGCAAGGGGTTCCCCGCGTCGTGGCGATACGCGCACCGTGCAGGCACTCGACCAGGCAGCCGGTGGGTCCGGGGATATCGAGTCCGAACAGCGGGCAGGAGAAGCCTCGCCAATAGAGCTATGGCCCGAAAATGGAACCGACGATGCGCGCTGCGAAGATTCGGCTACGCATGATCTATTGCGCAGGCAGATGGCTGATGAAGTTTCCGGCAAAATCTCGGAAGTGAGGGCAGCTTCCGAATCAGAAGAGGCCAGCGAAGATACACGATCCGAACCCCCTTACGCATCGACGCCGGAGAGAACAGACGTTGAAATACGAACGGAAATCGAGAGCGGGCTTAAAGCCGATCAACTGCTCGACGAGACCAGTATCTTCGTGACCGTCAGTCACGGGCGCGTCGTTATTGACGGTTCCGTTGAAAATCACGAGGCCAAGCAGCGTGCGGAAGCGATATCCCGGCAGGCTGGCGGCATTATCGGGCACGACAGCAACCTCGCCGTCCGCAAATCGCAACGGGCGTAAGGCTTTCAGATGCGGATGCTATTGCTCGTCATCTTCGGCCTCATGGTCGCGTCCGTTCTGGCGATTCTCGTCATCAAGCCGTTTACGTCAAGCGACGGCCGAGATGGCGGCGCCGTTAAGAACGGCCCCATCGAGCAGCCCGAACCCAAACCCTGACGGATCAGTCTCATTTGCCCGGCTGTTGATTGTTCTGCTGTTCTGTGTTGCCAGGCTTGATGACGGGAGTGTTGCCCACCTGCGGCGCGGGCTTTTCCATCTTGCTATCGCCGACTGACGGCGGTTTCAGCACACCGCCACAGTCGGACAGTTTCCGGCTGGGATTATTCCTAGCCGGCGGCGTCTGTTCGCCTTGCGCCTGCTGGCCATCAGTCTGCCGGTTGGTTTCTTCCGCTTTGCAGCGATCATCGTTCGATTGCTGCGCGGCGGCAAAATTCCAGGACATGGCAGCCGTTATCGTCGCAATCAACAGCAGGCGGCCGCTTTCAGTCAGGTCCCAACCGTTCCACTGGCGCGGTCGACCAGCCCTCAGGCGAGCGCGCGCCGACAGGGTCGACAATTTCTGCAGCGTCACCGCGTTGACGGTATTCATGGGCATTGTTCACCCTCCTTAAATGTTGGAGGGGCTGCAGATCGGATGGATAGGAAACTCGACTGCCGTTTCGTTGGCTATGGAGAGAAAGCGGAAAAATCTCCATATTCTTCAGCACCATCGCGTCCACTTGGCACGATCTGCAACCTTATTGGGCTAACGCTGGGCTTTCCCTGTTGTTCCGCTTCGACCCAATTCCTTGGCGCCCCTCTGGAACCATCGCCGGGTGTTTTGGTTAGGTCGATGTAAAATTTGCAATAGATAGAGGCTTGCTATGACGTTCGACGAACAGAAGAAGCCCCGGGAACAGACGAAACCACTATCCGCGACTGAAGCCCGGCAGGGCGTGCGGGGAACACATCTGTTCACCGTGCTGGTGACAGCGCTGGTTCTGGCGGCAATCGTATGGGTTGGCGTGGAAATCTGGGGTCGTTACATCGAACCAGGCAAACCTCAGAATGCGTCGCCGACGACTAGCTCCTCCAGCGGACAGCCGAAGGCGGGCACGGTAGACAACACGCCGCCAGCCGGCCAAACGGCCCAGCCAGCGCCTACCGATCGCACGGAAAACAATCAGCAGGGCACGAAGAGCACGCCGGCCCAGCCGAACCGTGACGGAACGCAGAATTAGGGGCTTTTGAATTGCGGATGAAATCGCAGGATCAATGAGTCCGTCGACAGGTTAGCTCCTGGCGCATCTGATTGTTGGCCTTATCCAGCAAAAAGCGGATGTCTATTATCCGGCGCGCCGGGCGCCGGACTGCGTTTTTTCCTCGGGTTCCTGACCGGCGTTATCGGGCTGGTGCTTCGCGGGGGCTTTTCTGAATCTTGCGAGTATTTCTTCGCCATCTGCCGATGCGCGCGTTCTTTCCATGATCTCGCGTTCCTTCGCTGCCTGCTCCCAATGATGCTGGCTGCAGCCCCAGGGGCGTCCAGCCGCTTCCCAAATCGCATAGGCCCGTCTGCTGATCCACTCGAACCGTTCATCCGCCATCTTTTCCTCCTTCGTGGATGTTCTAAACAACTGAGGCGAGCGATGGTTCCATGGGGGAACAATAGTGATTCTGATGTGTTCCACCTTAGATTCAGAGGTTCACAGGCTCATGAATCTGCGATGATAAAAGGAGGATCGAATGGCTTTGACATTGATCAGCAAGGCCTTTGCCGAGGGTACGCCCATACCGCGCAAATATGCCCTGGAAGGGGAAAATATATTTCCGCCTCTTGCCTGGGGCGGCGCGCCGGAGAAAACCCAAAGCTTCGCGCTGATCGTCGAGGATCCGGATGCGCCGAGCGGAACATTCCGTCACTGTGGTATCGCCAATATCCCCGCGCAATGGACTGGCCTGGTTGAAAGTCTAGACACGATGCAGGAACAGGCGCTGCGTTTCTACAGGAACGATTTCGGCAATGCCCGCTACGATGGTCCACAACCGCCTGCGGGCGATCCGCCCCATCGGTATATTTTCCGGCTTGCCGCGCTTGATGTACCGAGGGTGACCCTTCCCGAGGCCGCCGGCGCGGAAGCCATGTGGCAGAAGGTGAAGAAACACACGCTTGCAGAAGCAAGCCTTATCGGCAGCTACCAAGCGTAAGTCGCGCCTTGCAAGCGGACACGATCGTCGGCGGCAAATTTCAACCTAATCCAAAGGAGATGTTATCATGCCCGCAAAGTCGAAATCACAGCAAATGGCTGCCGGTGCGGCACTCGCCGCCAAACGCGGCGAAAGAAAGAAGAGCGAACTGAAGGGTGCGTCGAAGAGCATGGTTGACTCCATGAGCGAGAAGGAGCTTCGCGACATGGCCTCCACCAAGCAAAAGGGAAAGCCGGAACACGCGTCCAAATCGTAAGGTTTGGCCGCTGCACGGCGGTGTTCCCGGCTTGTTGTCGACGTCAAGCCAGTTCTATCGTTTCCACCGCCAGTCGCGAACTTCCGGCATATCCTCGCCGTGTCGCCGGACGTAATCGTGATGCGTGACGAGCTTTGCCTTTAGGCCATCCACATCGTCGGGCATGTCAGCCTAAATGAAGAGTGTCGACTACCATAAGTTAGCGCGCTCCAGTCCAGAGGCAACCGGCATAGAGCCGCATGCCATCCTTATCGACATGGCTCCGCGGCGCGGCACTTTCGTTGCCGCCCGTTCGGGAGGGCTGCGCGCTTGCGCGTGGCGTCAGATCTCCATCACATCTTCGAATGCTTCGGGGAAGCTTTCGCGCGCCACTTTCTCGTTGATGACCAGCATGGCTTCATAGGAGAGCGGATCGAAATCCTTGTCTGCGGGTAGCACCTCGCGCCCGAAGAGCAGGTTGAGCCGAGCAGCGTCGAGATTGCCGCGCTCGAAAGGTTCTGCGCCGAAATAGTGCCAGAGCGCATGCAGGAACGCCGCGTCGATCCGGTGTTCCTGCGTTCCCGGCCGCGCGCGGCGTGGCAGTTTCTTGATCGGCGTCACGCCCTTGGGGTTTGCGCGGCGAATGGTGAATTGCACGCCTGTACCCGGCATGCCGGAAGGAAAGCCGCGATGTTTCGTCATGTCGGGAAGCTTGCCCATGGCTGCTGCTCCTCTCCTGTTAAGCAATCGGGTATGCCTTTTCCGATGTCAGGCAAGCCGATGCGGTGGAGAAGGCCGTGTGGGCATATACTCTGTCGTGATTTCCCTCCGCCAGTCAATTGCGGGGACGAGGCTTTCGTTATGCCGAAGGGGCGCCATTTGGTTCGACCTCCCAAGGAAAAGATTACCGCTCGCGAGTGAGTGGAGCCACTTGTGGAGAAGAGTCATGCACCGAAAAGTTCGGTTCCACGTCAACCAAATGATACATCAGCGCGGCGAGCGCAACAAAAAAGACAGTGCCTAGAATGAAACGAAGGAATGTCGGCCACAGGTAAACCATGATGATCGGCGCCAGACGCGCCAACATGAAAAGCCAATCGATAAGCGTGGGCGTCTTCTGTTTATACATGATGCTTCCCTTGAGGGGCTGCCGATGTCGTTCGTCACTATCTCCGTTCGCTCGGAAGCCCATGCCTGCTGAGGGGTTCCTTTCGTGTCGACAGCGGTAACCGCATCAACAAAAAGGGCGATTGATCGCTGTCAGTGTCGAAAGACAACATGAACATCGTGCAGGTTTCGTGGAGACGAAATGCAGGCTTGGTGGATCGATTCTGGATGGTCGTCAGCTCTGACATTCGTTTTACTTTTACGTAAGCTTCATTAAGCTCTCTAATTGATATGCTATTCGCGGAGGGGGAAACGAATGAGCAGTCATGCTGATGTGGTGATCGTTGGAACAGGCCTGTCAGGCTTTGTTGCGGCTTGCGAGCTGCTAGAGCGTGGGAAACGGGTGATCCTTATCGATCAGGAGCCTCGGGCAAGTCTCGGCGGACAGGCCTTCTGGTCGCTTGGCGGGCTGTTCATGATCGATACGCCGGAACAACGGCGGATGCGCATTCGCGACAGTCTCGATCTCGCCCGTCAGGATTGGTTGGGCGCTGCGGCCTTCGACCGACCGGAGGACTTCTGGCCGCGTGCCTGGGCAGAGGCCTATCTCAATTTCGCCGCCGGCGAGATGCGCAGCTGGCTGCATGGGCTCGGCATGCGCTGGTTTCCCGTTGTCGGCTGGGCGGAGCGCGGCGGTGGCCTTGCCGACGGGCACGGCAATTCCGTGCCGCGCTTCCATGTCACCTGGGGTACGGGTCCTGGCGTTCTCGATCCATTCGTAAAAAGGGTTTTGGCGGCGGAGAAGGACGGCAAGATCGAGCTCTTGTTCCGGCGGCGCGTGACACGATTGGTCGGTGATGAAGACGGCATTTTCGGCGTGGAGGGCGAGATCCTCGCAGAGGACAACATCCGCCGCGGTCAGCAATCGAACCGTGATGTTGTCGGTGACTTCCGCATCGAGGGTGCTGTGATCGTGGCAAGCGGCGGCATCGGCGGCAATCCGGAACTGGTTCGCCGCGCCTGGCCCGTCGAACGCCTTGGCGCACCCCCGGAGCGGATGCTGAGCGGCGTGCCCCATCACGTGGATGGCTTGATGATCAGTCATGCCGAGGCAGCCGGCGCGCGGCCGATCAACGGCGACCGGATGTGGCATTATACCGAAGGCATTGCCAACTGGGACCCGATCTGGCCGAACCACGGCATCCGCATCCTGCCAGGCCCGTCCTCGCTCTGGTTCGACGCCAATGGCAATCGCATGCCAGCACCTTGCCTGCCGGGTTTCGACAGCCTTTCGACGCTGCAGCACATCTGCAGGCTCGGGCATAGCTACAGCTGGTTCGTAACCACGCAGAAAATCGTCAAGAAGGAATTTGCCCTTTCAGGCTCCGAGCAGAACCCGGATCTTACCGGACGCGATATCGGGCTTCTTCTGCGCAGCCGCCTTGGGCGATCGGCTCCTCCGCCGGTGGAAGCCTTCAAGGCGAAGGGCAGGGATTTCGTCGTTGCCGAAACGCTGGAAGAGCTGGTGGCCGGCATGAACCGTATCGGCGATCGTCCGCTCGATCTTGCCCATCTGCGCAGGCAGATCGAAGCCCGCGACCGCGAATTGGATAACCCCTTTGCCAAGGATGCCCAGATCGTAGCCTTGCGACAGGCGCGCGGCTATCTCGGTGATCGCTTCATGCGCACGGCCCCTCCGCATCGCATATTGGATGCGAAGGCAGGTCCATTGATCGCCGTGCGCCTCCATATTCTGACGCGGAAATCTCTTGGCGGTCTCGAAACCGATCTGAATAGCCAGGCGCTCGGGCGGAGCGGCGCACTCATCCCGGGATTGTATGTCTGCGGCGAGGCCGCAGGCTTCGGCGGCGGCGGATATCACGGCAACAATGCGTTGGAGGGCACATTCCTGGGAGGATGCATCTTTTCCGGCCGCAATGCGGGGCGGGCGGCATAAGCCGGTCGAAATGGGCGCGGTTTTAGGGGAGGGGTGTCCGACGACACTGCGAGGGCATGCAGTCTCGTCGGACGCTGCGGTAGTCGGCTCGGGGGTGGCATCCAAGCCGATAGTGAATATCATATCAGCTACCAGAGGTTTATTTAACCTGCCCGAATGGATGGCTGGAGGCTTCGGTGGGCGGGGAGGGTCCGGCAACTGATGCTGCAGCGGCGGGATCATTCATGCCTCGTATTCGTTTGCGTAGCCTCATGGCCGGCCTATTTTCGCCGGTGGCGCGTCCGCAGAAGGTATAGAAGCATCCTGGCCCGTTCGAAATAGCCGGGTGGCGAAGGCGCGTTACTGTCACCACGCGATGGAGCCTGACGAGCCTCGCCGCCGGAACCAGTCGGTACGGCATCGCCGGCAATCCTATACCCTGCAGGATCCTGTCGTTCGGATGTGAGATGACGCATGTCGGCAAACGCCCCGGGATATGGCGTGGCCATCTCGTCTGGCCGGACGGTATGGCTTTTGAGAATAGGGAAAGCCCACCCCGTGAGTGCCAAAGCGCCGATAAAAATAGGAACGGGAAAAGCATAGCGGAGCAACATTGGGGAATCCAGATTGTTGCCAAGCCACTAGAAGCCGAAGATTGCGTCGGCATTACAAATGCTCGACCGGACCGAGCCACAGGGGCAAGGGGATCGCAACTCATTCATCCCGAAGCAATCGGTTGCGATCCCGGATTAGCCTCTACGCGATGTCAGGCCGGGCATCAGGCGGTGTCATTCTTGCCGAACCAGAAGTCGAGTTCGCGTATGCGGCGTTTGTCATAGGGCTGCTCCGGCGATTTGATCTGCCAGCTGTCATCATTGGCAAGACCGGTCCACTTGGGCGCGCCGCCCTGTTTTTGGACGGATTGCCGCCAGCGGTACTGGGCATAGATTTCCATGATCTTGCCGGCATATTGGCTGGCAAGATCGCCGTTGCCGGTGATGATTACCAGGTTCTCGTCGTTCACGCCGCTCGCCTTCGGACCCATATTGTGGGAGCCGGTCATGACGACGGGATTGGGACCATATGGATCGACGATGACCACCTTGCTGTGGACCATGGCATGGGCCGTTGGCAGCTTCAGAACTTCCTTCTGCCAATAGGCAAACCGGCCGGGGATAGCGGCGGGCAGCACGACGTCCGCATTGGCATCGATCCTCTCGCCTCTGTTGAACAGCACGACAGGGTTCTTTGCTGTGCCGGGATTCTGGTTGACCACGCCCTGAATGTAGAGATCGGGTTTGAACGAAGGGCTCGACGGCGAGGCAAGCTCGATGATGTCGTTGAGAAGCGTGCCGCGAGGCCCGGGATTGAACATGGCGAACAGGATGCCCTGCTGTGCACCGCGGATCAGCTCGCTTGCCTGTTCGAGATCAAGCCCTTCGCGCATGGGCGTGAACCAGACCGTCGTATTCTTGGCCTTGGGCGTTGTTCTGGGCTCGGCATTGCTTTGATAGAGGGCGGGCGGCGAATCATTGCCGTCGGCGGCAAGCGTCTTCCACTGATCCAGGTAGAATTGTGCGATGGCCGGATTGTCGATCAGAAGCGCATTGTTGGCCTGCGTGCAAAGGCCGGTCATCGTCCAGTTCGTGCTGCCGGTCCATACGGCCTGCGGCGATTTGTCGGCGTCGCAGATGACCAGGAATTTATTGTGCGCCAGCGCCCGCGGCGCGCTCATGCGATCCCTGACATCGCAGGAAGACAGGTCGGATCGGGCGTCTTCGTTTTCGTCCTCGCCCTTTTTCTTGACGCTGCCATTGCCAAGCACGATATGAGCGCGTTTCTTGAAGCCCTGCAGCAGGGGAATAAGCTCCGGATCATCCAGCTCGAACAGGGCCGCATAGATATGCTCGCCGCTCGCCCGAGCATCATTGAGGAGCGATACAAGCTTGTCGCGGATCGGCCCTGCAAGGAACTGGCGGATCGGGTCCTCGGGGTTGGCGATCGCCTTCTTGAGCTTGGTGGTGGGAGCCTCTTCGGGCAATAGGCGTGCAAGCCACTGGCTGGCGACGATGCCGCGATTGAAATAGCAGCTGACATGGCCGCTGGTTTCGGCCCCGATCTGCATGGCCTCGCTCCAGTCCGATACGTGATCGACCGATTCCTGCAACGCCGTCTCGGGTCCGATCATGGCGGAGACCCGGTAGGCGACGATATCGCCCGGATTGACGGCGAAATCGGACCAGAGATATTTCTGAATCGGCCATTCCGTGGTCGGCTTGCGCGTGCCTTCCTCGACGGGAGGCCCGTCGGCGAAGCCGACCCAGCTGGCAACGATCTCCTCATGATAGCCATCGGCGTCGACATCGGAGACCGTGTTGGGGCTTTGCGGGCTTCCAGCCGCCCGCTTGATCTTCCGCCGCAGGGCAAAGCCACGGCACTGGTCGATGAAGTCGCTGCGCCAGGCGATAAGAGCACTATCGACACCGGGATGCACGATCAGATTTATGTTCATTATCCCTCTCCCTGGATGGTTGCTTCTGTTCCTCTTACTGCGGCGTATCGGATTTGCGCCGATACCTGACCGCGAAGCCTTAATCGGGCGCGTCTGGTGGTTTGGCCGGTTGAGTGGCTCTATCCTACTTTGCGTCACGGCCGTGACGGTCTCATGAATTGCTCTGGGCATCTTAAGGACGGCGCAATGCCATCCTGATTTAGCAGTCTTTGGAGCAGCTGTGAAATTCGCGATCCATAGTCGCCTATGAAAATTCCACTCGAGTCGAAATGTGATCTTGCGTCTCGAAGCAAGTGTGGCAAGACTTCTGGGACCCCCTTGCGCCGGCGCGGCGCGGCGCGAAAAATTTCGGCAGACTGTATGAAAGCACCCAAAAGAATCGGCATTCTGGACGTCGCCCGGTTGGCCGGCGTGTCGGCTACGACCGTATCGCGCGTCCTGAATGGTCAGGTCGACAGCCGCATCCGCCTGGAGACACAGGATCGTGTCAGGGAGGCGGCGAGCAGCCTCGGCTACGTTGTCAACCGTCTCGCAACATCGCTCAGAACACACAGAACCGGTGTCTTCGGGGCGATCGTCAACAGCCTGTCGGGCCACTATCAGCCGCATCTGACAAGCCGCCTGCAAATCGTGGCCCAACGTCGGGGCGTGGAACTCCTGGTCGCGCAAGCCAAGACGGAGGCCGGCGAAATCGCCGGCCAGCTGCGCTTGTTTCAACAGGATTTCTTCGACGGCGTCATCATGGTGAGCGACCTTCCGGGCCAGCAGGCGCTCTGCGATCACCTTGATCTCATAGGTAAGGCGCATGTGACGCTCGGTGCGGGGCTGACGGGTCCGCTTCCTGCGGTTCTAACCGATGATCGGCTTGGCATTAGACTGCTGCTTGATCACCTTGTGAAGCTCGGCCACCGCCGCATTTCCTTCGTCTACCGCATCAGCCGTAGCGCGCTTCGCGATCGGATGTCGATTTTCCAGGATGCGATTGCCGGCAGTGCTGGCTTGATCGCCGGTGATGTCATCTCCTTTGAGAGGGGCGAGCACGACCGCAAGCTTCTTGCCGATCTCCTGGCATCGTCGGAACGCCCGACGGCTCTGATCTGCGGCAGTGACGGGCTTGCCATCGAGGTTGTCGCCTTCCTGCGCGATCTCGGCCTGCAGATCCCCGCAGATATTTCCGTCGTCGGCTATGACAACGTGCCCGACACCGCCTATTGGGCTCCGCCGCTGACGACGGTCGCGCAGCCGACGGATGCGCTATGCGAAGCCTCGCTCGATCTTCTGGTTGAGCTTTCGAACCTTCCGATGGACGCACGCGTTGCAAAGCGTCCGATGCGGTTCGTCACCCCCGAACTTGTCATACGTGCGTCATCGAGCTCGCCTAGCTTGCGGCCACTTTCCCTTGCGTAAAAGAAAAGACGATCTTGAACGCAAGTGGTCGTATTTCATATGCGCAAACGTTTGTGCAGCGATTTATAAATTGCTTTAACAGGAAAGTGTGCCGATGTCCGATTACCTGCCCAGCGGCTTCAACAGCCCGGTTACCCGCCGCACAACCCTTCTGATGGGAGCCGCGGCCGGCCTCAGCGCTTTTGTCCCAGCGTTGTCGGCCTCGGCCGATGCCGGCACCGACAAGAGGCCTGAACTGCGCATCGCCGTTCAGATGAATCCGGTGTCGCAGGAGCCCGTCGATGCCGCCAGCAACGTCGCCTTCCGCAACAACTTTTCCATCCACGAGACAGTGCTTGCGCTCGACATGCGCGGCGACTTCTCGGTGAAGCCCAATCTCGCGACGTCCTGGACCTGGATTTCGCCGACCGTGCTCGAAATGAAGCTGCGCCCCGGCGTGATCTTCCATGATGGCCGCGAGATGACCGCCGAGGACGTCGCCTTCTCCTTCGGGCCTGAGCGGCTCCTGAACAAGGACGCACCGGGTTATCCGACCTATCGCACCAATTTCACCAGCCTCGACCATGTCGAAGTGGTCGATCCGCTGACGGTCCGCTTCGTCACCAAATTCCAGGATCCGATCTTCCTGCAGCGCCTTGCATCTTACGCGGCCGTGGTCATCAGCAAGGACGCCTGGCAGAAGAATGGCGGTAATTGGACGACCTGGCGGCAGAAGCCGGTCGGCGCCGGCCCCTACAAGGTCGAAAGCTATACGGCCAATGAGAGCGTCGTTCTCGCCGCGCACGATCAGGCCTATCGCGGCAAGCCGGCCGCCAAGCGCGTGACCTTGCGCATCGTGCCCGAGGTTTCCTCGCGCATTGCCGGTCTGCTGGCCGGCGACTACGACATTGCGACGGATCTGCCGCCGGACCAGCTCTCGGTCGTCACCGCGAGCACCGATCACGAAATCGTCGGCGGCCCGGTGCCGAACAACCGCATCCTGTTCTTCGACAAGAACAATCCGGCGCTGAAGGACCCGCGCGTTCGCCAGGCACTCATTCTCGCCATCGATCGCCAGGCGATCGTCGACACGATCTGGAACGGTCGCACCAGGGTGCCGAACGGCCTGCAGTTCGAGCTCTACGGTCCGGTCTATCTCAAGGATTATCCTGCCTACAAATATGATCCGGACCAGGCCATGCAGCTCCTGAAGGATGCCGGCTATAATGGCGAGGAAATCGAGATCCGCTCGCAGAACAATTATTACACAGCGGAAAACCCGGTCACGCAGGCCGTTGTTGCCATGTGGCAGGCGATCGGCGTCAATGCCAAGATGAAGTTCGTGGAATCAGGCAAACTGTTTGAGGCCTCGTCGACCCGCGCGACCGGCAACTGGTCGAGCACTGGCCAGGTACCGGACCCCTATATCTCCTTCTTCACGCAGTTCAGCTCGGCAGGTAATCTGAGCTCGTTCAAGATCTGGCAGAATGCCGATTTCGATGCCCTCGGCGCCAAGATGGAACAGGCCGTCGATCCGACCGACCGCGCCAAGATATTCCGCGACATGCTGCATCTGATCGAGTGGGAAGATCCGGGCGAGACGGTCCTCCATCAGAACGCTGTCTTCTTCGGCATTCGCAAGGGCATTAAGTGGCAGCCTCTGCCGGCCTTCCAGATGGATCTCGGCGCCGGCAGCCTTGCCTTCGAAGAGCAGAAGAGCTGAGCTGCTCGTCATGGCGACGCCCGTTCTTTCCGTCGACAATCTGAGTGTCTCGTTCAGAACGGGCACCGGGCGGTTTCATCCGGTCAACAACGTGTCTTTCGACCTTGCCCAGGGCGAAATCCTCGGCATCGTCGGCGAGAGCGGATCGGGAAAGAGCCTCACCTGCCTGGCGCTTGCCGGTCTTCTCGGGCCGAGCGCCAGCGCCACGGGCTATATCTCCTTTCAGGATGCGATGTATGACGCAGCCGAGCGCGGCCCGCGGTCGCGGGTAAAGCTGCCGCCCATCGGGCTGATCTTTCAGGAGCCCGTCTCCTGCCTCGATCCGGTCCGCACGATCGGCTCACAGATAGCCGAGGCGGCTGTCAGCGCCGGCATGTCCGCAAGGGAAGCCAGGGACGAAGCGCTCCGGCTTCTGGCGGAGGTCGCCATTCCGCAACCCGAGGCGCGCTACAATGCCTATCCCGCGCAGTTTTCCGGCGGCATGTGCCAACGCGTTATGATTGCCACGGCGCTTGCCATGCAGCCGCGATTGATCATTGCCGACGAGCCGACCACGGCGCTTGACGTGACCGTGCAGGCGCAGGTCGTCGCTCTTCTGGTCAAGGCGGTGCGAGAGCGCGGGATTCCAATGATCTTCATCAGCCACGATCTCGATCTCGTCGCCGAAGTCTGCGACCGCATCGCAGTCATGTACGCGGGGTCGCTGGTCGAGATCAATCGCACTGACGATCTCTACGATAATCCGCGCCATCCCTATACAAGGCTGCTGCTGGAGGCCATGCCCGGACGCGGCAGACCGCTGGAAAGGCTTGCGGACATTCCCGGCGAGCTGAAGCTGCATGACGACCCGCCGCAGGCCTGCGCCTTTGCACCCCGTTGTCCGCGTGCAGAGCCGAATTGCGCGACAATGGTCCCGCCGTTGATTGCGGGTGCGGCAGCGCTTGCCTGCTTCAATCCGTGGAGTTCCCATGATGCCTGAGAAGCAAATCGCCTCCGATGCAAAGGAGACCGGTGTCGCACTCGCGGCCCATGATCTGCAATTTTCCTATGCGCCCGGCTTTTCCCTTTGGCCGGGACGCGCGAAGGGATTTCATGCGATCAAGGATGTGAGCCTGGAATTGAAGCCCGGCGAGACGCTCGGTCTTGTCGGTGAGTCCGGTTGCGGCAAGTCCACGCTTGCCTCGCTGCTCTGCGGCGATCGTATGCCAACATCAGGCGAAATCACGCTGTTCGGCCAGTCTTTCAAGAGTCTGATGAAGCCGAACCGGCGTGGTCTGGCAAAACATCTGCAGGTCATTTCGCAGGATACGATGGGCGCGCTCGATCCGCGCCGGAGCGTCGGTCATCAGATGGTGGAGACGCTCACGATTCACCGCATAGGCTATCCGGCAAGCCGGCTCGATCGCGCGGCAGAAGTTTTCAAGGCTGTTAGCCTGCCGGTTTCCGCCTTGCAGAAATTTCCGCATCAGCTCTCCGGCGGCCAGCGCCAGCGCGTCGCCATTGCCCGTGCCCTCGTGGTCGAACCCAAAATTCTGCTGTGCGACGAGCCGGTCTCGGCGCTCGACGTCTCGGTGCAGGCGCAGGTGCTCAACCTTCTGCTCGAGCTGCAACGCGCACGCGGCCTGTCGCTGCTTTTCATCAGCCATGATGTGCGGGTGGTTCGGCATGTCTCGCACCGCGTCGCGATCATGGAAGCGGGACAGATCGTCGAAACCGGTCCCACGGAGGACGTCTTCGCAAAACCGGCCCATCCTTATACCGCAAAACTCCTCTCCGCCGTCCCCCGCGGACGGCGGAGCAGAGTGCGGCAGGCAGCGGCGATACTCGAAACGCTCTGAAGGAACAGGCAATGCTTCAATCCATCCTGCGGGCGTTTCTAAGGGCGCTCGTGACGCTATTCCTGGCGATGACCTTCACCTTCGTCATCTTGCGCGTCAGCGGCGACCCGCTGCATTCCCTGTTGCCCATCGAGACGCCGCCGGAAGTGGTGGCGCTGATGCGGCAGCAATGGGGTCTCGATCAGCCGCTCTACATCCAGTATTTCGCCTATCTCGGCCACCTGCTGCGCGGCGATTTCGGCACGTCGCTGCTGAATGGGCAGGATGCCCTGACGCTGGTTCTGTCGAAAGTCCCGGCCACGCTGGAGTTGATGGGAGCCGCGCTGATATTGGCGTTCGGCGCCGGTGTGCCGTTCGGCATTCTGGCTGCACGCAACCGCGGCGGCCTGATCGACCGCTTTGTCATGGCGCTTGCGGTGCTGATGCATTCGCTGCCGAATTTTCTGATCGCCATCCTCCTCATTCAGCTTTTCGCCGTCTCCTTGCGGATCTTGCCGAGCGGCGGGGGATCGACGATGGCGCATCTCGTCATGCCCGTTCTGGTCATTGGTCTTTACAATGCCGGCATCATCGCCCGCTTCGTCCGCTCGAGCGTGCTGGAAGTGCTGGGCCAGCGCTTCATATTGGCAGCGCGCGCCAAGCGCATCGGCGAAAGCGCTCTTCTCTGGCGCCACATCATGCCGAACGCAGCCCTGCCGCTTCTGACCATGCTGGGTTTTCTCGTCGGAGGCATGATCGGCGGCGCTGCCGTGGTCGAGAGCGTCTATGCCTGGCCAGGTGTCGGACGCTTTCTCGTCTCCTCCGTCGCGCAGCGCGATCTGAACATCGTGCAGACCATCGTGCTGCTCATCACGGCGACGATGGTGACGGCCAATCTCATGATCGATTGTCTCTACATTCTCGCCGATCCGCGTCTGCGGCATCGCGCATCGGCCTGATTGGCCGCTCGAAAGGTAAAAGCCATGGCGAACGCAGCGACGGGTGCCGATGCTCTCCCCAAGAAAAGATCGGAGCGAGCGTTTCTGCCCCGCCTCCGGTTCGATTTGATGACGGCCATTTGCGTCATTGTGCTCGTGACCTTCATCGTGGTCGCGATCTTTGCCAATGTGCTTGCGCCTCATGGGTTTGCACAGATCGATCTTCATGCCCGCAAGGCGCCGCCGATCCTGTTTGGAGGCTCCTTCAAGCATATTCTCGGCACCGACGAGCTTGGTCGCGATATTCTGAGCCGCATCTTCTATGGCTTGCGCACCAGCCTGCTGATCGCGCTCGGCGCGTCGGCGATCAGCCTGGCGCTCGGCACCGTGCTTGGGCTGCTTGCCGCTTTCGGCCGTGGATTTGCCGATATGCTGATCCGTGTCGCCGTCGATTTCCAGGCGTCGATGCCGTTCCTCATCATCGCGCTCGCCGTCCTCGCCTTCTTTGGCGACAATCTCTGGCTGTTCATGGCATTGCTCGGCCTCTACGGCTGGGAGCGCTACGCGCGGCTGGTGCGGGCCATGGCAGGGCTGGAGTTGGAGCGGGGCTATGTCGCGGCGCTGAGGCGAAATGGTGCAGGAACAGCGCGCATCGCCTTCCTGCACGTGCTGCCCAATATCCTCTCCGTCGTCCTCGTCAATCTGACGATCCTCCTGCCGGAAATCCTGCTGCAGGAATCGGCGCTGAGCTTTCTCGGCCTCGGCATCCAGCCGCCCCTCGTCAGCCTCGGCAGCATGGTCGGCGCCGGCCGCGATTATGTGATGACAGAATGGTGGATCGCGATCCTGCCGGGCATCGTGATCTTCATCCTGTCACTGTCGATCAGCTTGATCGGCGATTATCTGCGCGACGTTCTCGACCCCACACTTCACTAGGTTGCCCCGTAAAGAACCGACTCCAAGGAGACTTGCATTGCCTTTGCCCCTTCACGCTGCTCGTCATGGCTCGCTCCGCATTGCCGCTCATCGCGGCTTCAGCCGACGCTTCCCGGAAAACACTATTCTCGCCTTCCAGGCGGGTGTGAACGCAGGCGCCAACGAGTGCGAAATCGATCTTATGCTGACGCGCGACGATCAGATCGTCGTGATGCACGACAGAACCCTTGATCGCACGACCAACGGCTTCGGCTTTGTTGCCGATCACGATCTCCAGCACATTCTTTCCCTTGATGCCGGCGCGAAATTCGATCCCCGTTTCGCCGGAACCCGCGTGCCGACGCTTGCTGACACGCTTCTGTGGGCCAAGCAAACGGATACCCGTCTCGCAATCGAGATGAAGGAGCCCGAGCGCGCTGAGCGCCTCATCGATCTCATGGTCGGCACGCTGCGGGAGCTCGACGCGTTCGACCATGTCGCCATATCCTCCTTTGATCATATCGATCTGTTGCGCGTGAAGGAGCTCGAGCCGCGCCTGCAGACGGAAGCGATCCTCCACCATCGCCCAGTAGACATCGTCGCCTCGATGCGCGCCGGCGGCATTGACGGCGTTTCGCTGGAACTGAACCGTTTTCATCGCACTGACGCTGAAGCGCTGCAGGAGTCCGGCATTGCCGTGCGTCTGAGCCTGCCGCTGCCGGAAAAGCTTGCCCTGTTCTGGCAGGGTGGCCGCGACCTGCTTCCCATGATCCGCAGCTGCATTCGGGATCGGCTGGTCGATGCCCTTATCGGCGACGATGTGGATTTCCTCCGCATGCTGGGCGCGAGCGCCTGAGAAGAGGGCATCAAAGGACGGCTATCGTCGCAGAGCGGATAGTCCTCTATTGCTTCCTGATCCGGCATATCACGGTGGCATTCCCCGTTTGGGCTTTTTTGTTAGGGTCTATGCAGGTCAACGCACCCGGCTCGCAATCCTCCCGGAATTCGTAGGGTCCGTTGGGGCCTTGCGCGACCAGGTTGGGATTTTGGTTCGGGCAATCCACAGCCTCCGTGCCGCGTTGCTCGCAGGCGCAAAGGGTAAGGCCGATCAAAAGAAGACTAGGAAATTTGTTCATCATCTATTTTCGATTACAGGATCGTATGATGAATGCAAACCTATGAGCCCTTGAGCCATGGGGAAACTAGGTAACTAGGCCATATGTCAAGGAGCATTGGGGCATAAGACCAAGTTCAACCTCCCTGATTTTCATAGCGCACTTGGAGTGCGCGCTGACATCATATTATGACTTCGGGAATCCGCGACATTTGAAAGTCCTTGAGACGGCTTTGGTGCGAACAAAGAGACCAGACCCACGACAAAAGTCGCTAGGCGCACTGCAGGCTACCGATAGAGCATATTCGCCATTCAGGCGACCTTTTATGCGCCAAACAATGCATACAAGGCGGAAGCCAGCGCCTCTGCCACACCTTCTGGCCGAACTGAGTATTAATGCTCGACACGTCACAGAATTCATATTATGTCATATGATGTAGGTCAATCTCATATGGAAGAGATGCTCCGTGTATGCAGGAACGCAGGTCGAGGCGCGGGATGATGACGACTATCGCGTTTTCGCTCAATTGGGGGTGAAACATATTTGCGCGGACCCGCCGGGAAAGCCGGAAAGCTGGACCCTTTCCGATCTTGAGCGCCTGCGCGACAAGGTCGAGAGTTTCGGGCTGATTCTGGACATGATCCAGCTTCCCTTGCCGTCCCAGCCGATTGAGAAGGCGACCTATCCCGATATTCTGCTTGCCGGACGGAATCGTGATCGACAGATCGATGCGATCTGCAAGCTCATCGAAGATGTGGCGGCCGCCGGCATTCCCGCGGCGAAATATAATCTCAATCTTATCGGCATTCCACGCACGCCGCAAGAACCTGGCCGTGGTGGTTCGATGAATGCGAGTTTCCGCTGGAATAAGGCGGACCACCAGGCTGCCCCGGGCCTTGCCGGCGTCCTGTCGGAGGACGAGAATTGGGAGCGCATCGATTATTTCCTGGAGCGCGTCGTCCCGGTGGCGGAGAGCAATCGCGTCCGTCTCGCCTGCCATCCGCACGATCCCTATACACCGCCGGGCTACCGCGGCGTTACTCGCGTCCTTGGCTCCGTCGAAGGCTTGAAGAAATTCGTGCTGATGCGCGAAAGCCCTTATCATGGGCTGAATTTCTGCCAGGGATCGGTCGGCGAGATGCTCGACAATCCGAGGGAGGAGATCGACGACATCATTCGCTGGTTCGGCACGCGCGGCAAGCTTTTCAACGTCCATTTCCGCAATATTCGCGGCGGCAAGCTCTCCTTCATGGAGACCTTTCCGGATGAGGGCGACATGGACATGGTTCGTTCCGCGAAGGTCTACAAGGAAGTCGGCTATCGATACATGCTGATGCCCGATCATGTGCCGACCATCAGTGGCCGGGATCCGACCGGCGTCGCTTTCGCCTTCTGCTACGGCTACATCGCCGCCCTCGTTCAGTCGCTCGAAGGCGCCTGAGAACCGTTGTCATACCAATCGACGATAGGATTCCAAGATGGACCCGATTGAACTGAAAAAGGCGGTTGGCAGCGGTCTGCTGTCCTTCCCCGTCACCCATTTCGACAGCGATCTCAAATTCGACGAGGCGAAATACCGCCGCCATGTCGAATGGCTGGCAGGCTATGATGCTGCAGCCCTTTTTGCAGCCGGCGGAACAGGTGAATTCTTCTCCCTCAATCCTGCCGAAATTCCGCAGGTTGTCCGTGCCGCGAAGGCATCCGCCGGCAATACGCCGATCATCTCCGGAGCAGGCTACGGCACGTCGCTCGCCGTCGAGATCGCCAAGTCGGCCGAAAAGGCCGGAGCCGATGGGGTGCTGCTTTTGCCGCCTTACCTCATGTCTTCGGAGCAGGCCGGCCTGATCGCCCATGTCAAGGCGGTCTGCCAATCCGTGGGGATCGGGGTCATCATCTACAATCGGGACAATGCGGTGCTTAGCGCCGACAGCATCGCGCGGCTTGCCGACGAGTGCCCCAACCTCATCGGCTGCAAGGACGGAGTCGGCGATGTCGACAAGGTGATCGAGATCACCACGACCCTCAAGGACCGTCTCGTCTATGTCGGTGGCATGCCGACCCATGAAGTCTATGCTCAGGCCTATTTCGCTGCCGGTGTCACGACCTATTCCTCCGCCGTCTTCAATTTCATCCCCGCGCTGGCCCAGCGTTTTTACAGTGCGTTGCGGAGCGCAGACCAGGCAACGGTGGACGAAATCCTCACGGGCTTCTTCTTCCCCTTCGTCGCCCTGCGCAATCGGAAGAAAGGCTATGCAGTCTCGATCATCAAGGCCGGCTTGCACGTTCTCGGCAAAGATCCCGGCCCGGTGCGGCCACCATTGACTGATCTGACGCCGGAGGAGCTGTCAGCACTCGCCAAGATTATCGAGATGGCCAAGGTAGCTTGAACCGATAGCGCAATTCCAGGAAAAGTGCGCAGCGGTTTTCCGTCGACAATTGCGGGAAAAGAGAGAGCGGTTCAGAATTTCGGTGAGCTGCATCCCCCGGGCGAACACTACGCTCCGGGCCGTTCGATCGTTATTCCGTCGCCCTCGCCGGCGAGATGGTCACACAATAACTAGGGCCAAGGCTCAGTCACCATCGTGAACTTCACAGGCTTTCACATCCCGTAACGATGCTTGTCACCTTGGCAAGAAACCCGCGCCGAAGCGGAGCTGCTGCCATAAAGCTGCCGTTCTATCGTCAACACGTCGCCGCGCTATGACCCCATAGAAACCGTTTGAGGGCCACATTGCCGCCGGATCGTTCCTGAAACCTAACCGGCGGTGATATCGAAACGATATGTCACCCCTAGCTCTACGCCGTCAAAGAGGTGTTCCCCCACACGATTGAAGAGGAATTGAGATGATTGTTCGTCATATCCCCGCTGCATCGCTGACCGCTGCAATCTTGAGCTTGATGGTTCTCGGCAACCAGGCCTTTGCGCAGCAAGCAACACAAGGGCAGCCACCTGCGCAAGCGCAGCAGCCCGACAGCAATGCTGCGGCTGCACCCGTCAGCGACCAGAAGATAGAGGCCTTTGCCGTCGCCTATCTCCAGGTGGACAAGATCAGGCAGGAATACTCGGCCAAGATCGGCGCAACGCAGGATCCAACCGCGAAGCAACAGCTCCAGACCGAGGCAAGCAAGCAGATGGTGCAGGCCGTCCAGACCTCGCCGGGCATGTCGGTGAACGAATACAACGCAATTCTGACGGCCGCAAAGAGTGATCCGACGCTTGTAAAGAAAGTCCAGGACAAGATCCAGAAAGCCGAGCCCGCACAGCAATAGGCGTCGCACGATCTCCAGGTAAGTTGATCTCATGCCGCCGCCGCGCCAGGAGCTTCGATCTTGGCGCGGCGGCGGCATTTTTTACACAATCGTTTGAAAGCGGTCGTTGCGGCTTACCGGGCCATTGCTTTCAGCACGATTTCGCCGAGAAATTCACCAGCACAGCAGCAGCTGAATAATCATGAGGGATCGTCAGGCGAAGTTGAGGTGAGCAGCCAGGGCTATGCTGCGTTCGCAATCGCTGCTGCGAAGTCACGATAGCTGTGCAGCGGGCGGCCGAGGATGCTGGTCAGCCGTTCGATGTCGCCGGTCTCGGGAATCATGCCGTCGCTGACATAGCGTTCCGCCATCAGGCGCATCTCATAAGCGGTCCACTTCGGCATGAAGCTCGCCATGTTCTGCTCGAACCCGCTCGGATCATCGCCGCCGTAAACAACCGGGCGGCCGAGCAGATCCGACCAAATCTTGGCCACATCCGGGCCGGTCAGCGTGTCGGGGCCGACAAGGTTGATCGTTTCGATCGGCAGCTTGTCAGGAGCCTGGTCGCGGCGGATCAGCTCGATGGCGGCGACTTCGGCGATATCGCGGGCGTCCACCATGGCGACACCCTTGCTGCCGATCGGCATCGGATAGACGCCGTGATTGAGGATCACGTCCTTGATCATCAGTTCATTGTCGATGAAGTAGGTCGCGCGCAGGATGGCGGCGCTGAAGCCCATCTGCACGAGCATGCGCTCGGCGCCGAACTTGACGGCGAAATGCGGCACGTTCACCGCGCGATCGGCTTCGAAGACAGAGAGATAGACGACGCGTTGGACGCCTGCCTCGCGGGCGATGTTGAGCGTAATGATTGCCTGGACGAATTCATCGCCGGTAACGGCATTCAGCAGGAAGAGCGTGCTGACGCCATGGAAGGCGCTGCGCAGGGCATCGATGTCGAGCAGGTCGCCTTGGGCAACTTCGACGCCGGCCGGGACATTGGCCTTCGAGGGGTCGCGGGTCAGCACGCGGACCTTTGCGCTGCGCTTGACGAGTTGATCGACGACGTGGTGGCCGACACGGCCGGTGGCGCCTGTAACGAGAATGGTCATTGTGGTTACTCCGGTTGGGTGTTCAGTTGACAGTCATCAATTTAATGATCCACATTGATCCCGATAGACGCCACTTTTGGACTCGCTGTCTCACTGGTGAAACACATGGATCTGCTCGCTCTCGCCGATTTCAATCTGGTCGCCCGCCACGGCGGGTTCGGAAGGGCCGCTCGTGCAACCGGTCGTCCGAAGGCAACCTTGTCACGGCGCGTGGCTGAGCTGGAGGCAAGTCTCGACCTGCGCCTGTTCGAGCGCGGTGCACGGATGCTGAAGCTGACGGAGGAGGGGCGTGCGCTCTTCGAGCGAACGGGCGCGCTGCTGACAGAACTTGACGAAACGGCGAAGGCGATCGCATCGGGCGGACATAGTCCCCGCGGCCGGTTGAGGATCAGCGCGCCCTTGCTGTTCTCGCAGACGGCGTTGGGAAAGCTTGCAGCAGGATTCGTCCGGAAATATCCCGAAGTTCAGCTCGAGATCACGACGGAAGACCGGGCCGTCGACATGATCGAGGAAGCTTATGATGTGGTCATTCGCGTGAATCCGGAGCCGGATGAAAGTCTTGTCGGCCGCGTCTTCCTGTATGATCGGCTTGTTGTCGTGGCAAGTCCCGACCTGCCGCGTCCAGCAGGCCGCAATGCCGTTCCCGCCGTCAGCCGTGGAGCGATGAACCAGGCTGAATCGTGGGAGGTCACGACTTCAGCGGGAAAATTCCGCCTCGTGGCAAGGCCGGTTCTGAGCGTCTCCTCCTTCGTCATGGTTCGTGACGCCGTCCGCGCCGGCGTGGGCGCGGCGCGTCTACCCCTATCGCTCGCTATTCCGGATCTGGCCACTGGCAGGCTGGTGAGTTGGGGTGAGGTGGAAGGATTTCAGACTGCCCTTTGGGCGCTATACCCGACGCGGCGGCTGCTCAGCGCCCGCGTGTCTGCATTTCTGGATTATCTTAAGGAGGCTTTTCCTCGGGGAGCGCCCGAGGAGCTTGCGGCCTATATGGAATGACGGCGTAGCCGAACCATAAAGTGGGAGCGTGGCCCGATGTCTGTCTGGCTGAGCGCCGATAACGCCGGGTGAAAGGCCGTTGGTCCAGACTGGAGCTATCTCGATCGCTGCAGCGCGAACGAATGCTTCGATTGCTCCCTACTTTGGAAACCGAGGGCGCTTCCGATCACTGCCGTATCTGCAGCTTCAAAGCTACCCTCGATAATCGGAGCAGACGCTGTCATCTCGCCCGTCAGCTTTGAGCGAGCGCGGTCTGTTTGCCGCCGCGTGCTGCCATCACGATGGTTCCCGCAAGGCATGCGGCGCCAAGGAACGACATGACGCCCAGCGGCCCCTGCAGATCGATCAATACGCCGCCCAGGACCGCTCCGCTCGAAATAGCGACCTGGAAAGCGGTCAGAAGCAATGCTCCTGCGCTTTCAGCTTCGTCGGGAGCAGCACGCGTGATGTAGCTCTGGATGGAGACGGGAAATGCGCCGAAGGCGAAACCCCAAATAGCAACTCCGACAATCGCCGCGAGCTCGGACGCGCCTACGGTTACGAAGATAGCGCCGGCAACGGCGATCAGGCTCGACGAGAAGACGGTGCCAACAGCAGCACTGCGCTCCGCGATCATGCCACCGACAATATTGCCGAAGAAACCACTGACGCCGTAGGCGAGGAGCACCAGCGACACCATCTCGACCTTGAGGTGGGCGATACCTTCCAGATACGGGCGAATATAAGTGAAGCCGGCAAAATGGCCTGCAACGATGAGAAGTGTGGTGATCAGACCCACCCGGATCTTGGGGCGCGTCAGAACGGCGCCGAGCGTTGACAAACCTGCGTGACCGGCTGGTGGCAACGACGGCACGGTGACAGCCTGGGCAATAAATGCAAGCACGCCGACGGCTCCGGCCAGGACGAAGGAAGCTCTCCATCCAAGGGTCGACCCCACATAAGAGCCAAGCGGTGCTGCCGTGACGGTGGCGAGGGAGACGCCGGTAAAGATCATCGCCATTGCTCGGGGGAGATGTTCAATCGGGACCAGCCGCATTGCAAGCGCGCCGGCCATTGCCCAGAAACCGCCGAGCCCGACACCAAGCAGAACTCGTGATACGAGGAGTGAAATCAAATTGTTGGCGGTTGCCGCCAGGGCGCAGGAAAGGATCAAAAGAGCAGTCAGACCGAACAGCACGCGGCGCCGATCGAAATTTCGCGTGGCTATGACGATACCGGGGCCTGCAAATGCAGCGACGACAGCCGTTACAGTCACCGTTTGGCCGGTCTCCCCGGCAGAGAGACCAAGATCGGAAGAGATTGGGGTGAGCAGACTGGCAGGCAGAAATTCCGCCGTAACGAGACCGAACACGCCGAGAGCCAGGGCGACGACGGCATCCCATCTTGGTCGGTGGGATGTCTCTGCCGTCGGCTGATTGTGAGGAGATGAAATTGGCCTGAAATCGCTGTCTGCCATGGCGGGCGGTCCTATATTAAGATGTCTTGGCGTACGGTTGATGCCATTGAGCAAAAGGTAGTGGTGACAGTCTGTACTTTCCATGCTAGGAAATCCGAGATGCTTGACTATTCGTCCAAAGATAATGTCGGCGAGACTCATGATGCCCTAAGCGAGATGCTGAGGGGCTTGCGGCTTGATGGCGTTGAATATGGGCGCTGTCGGCTCTCGGAGCCGTGGGCGACCTATTTTGCGCCGCAGTCGTCGGCGAGATTGCATTTCATTTCGTCCGGCTCCGCCTGGCTTCAGGCGCCGTCAGGCGATTGGCTTCCGTTGGGACCCGGCGATGCTGCGCTTCTGCCGCGTGGCGATGCGCATATGATTGCAAGCGAGCCAGGCATCCCGCCGGTGCCTTTCGAGCAATTTGACCGCAAGGAAGTCTGCCGGGATGTCTTCGATCTCCAGTGCCAGGATGCGTGTGGGGGAACGGTGGCTTTGACCGCGGCGATGCGCTTCAATATCGACAACCTTCATCCGCTGCTGCGGTTGATGCCCGACACCATGCTCACCAGCGATCTGGCCAAGAACGAGCCGGCGATTCCGCATTTGCTCGACGCCATGACGCGTGAAGTGCAGATGGATCGTGTCGGCGCGGGAGGTATATTGGCAAGGCTCGCGGATGTGCTGACCGCGACGTTGATCCGCACATGGGTCGAACATGGCTGCGGCGATACCACCGGCTGGATTGCCGCGGTGCGCAACCCCGAAATCGGCCGGGTGCTGGCTGCAATTCACCTCGAGCCGGATCGTGACTGGAGCTTGGCGGCGCTTGCGAACCTGATGGGCATCTCACGCTCGGGCTTTGCGGAGCGATTCCTGAAGGTCGTGGGTGAAACGCCGGCGCGCTACGTGGCGAGGGTGCGCATGTATCAAGCTCTTCAATGGCTGCGCAATGGAATGCGCGTGTCCGTAGTCGCGCAGAGATTGGGCTACGACGCCGAAGCATCGTTCAGCCGTGCCTTCAAGCGCATTATCGGTGCGCCACCGAGCCAGTTCCGCAAGGGCAGCGGAGCTGAAACGAATTCGCTCCCTGTGGATTGAAGCTCTCACCATCGCGAGAATGTGCAACGCCGGCGGCAATCGGTTCAGAGATCGTCAGCCTTGGCCAATAACGCGTTCTTCAACGGCGATAGCGCGGGAGACAATGTAGACAGAAGCATGTCTCTTGGCACTCCGTCGGCCGCCTGCACTGATAGACCGTGAAGAAAAGCGGCGTAGAATTCCGCCAGCGCGCGCGGGTCGGCATCAGGTTTCAACTCGCCGGCCTCCGATGCCATTTTCAGACGCTCGTGTAGGGAGGCAGCGCGGTCCCGCCTGTATCGGCCGAGCCGCGTGCGAACGGCCTGGTTATTGATCGTATAGTTGGTGGCCGCCATCACGATCATGCAGCCGTGTGGGTGATTGGGGCGCGTATAGAGCAGGACCGCATCCCGCAGAAGTCGCTCGAAGGCATCGAGAATAGTCGATTCTTCAGCCAGTGCTCGAGTGGCAAATCCGCCCTCGCCGGAGGCGTACAGCATGACCGCTTCCTGGAACAGCGCCTCTTTCGATTCGAAAGCGGCATAGATGCGCGCCGACGCTATGCCCATGGCGTCGACGAGGTCGGACATCGAGACGCCTTCATAGCCTCGCTCCCAGAAGAGGTCGCGGGCTTTGGCCAGCGCCTCATCACGATCAAATTCCCGCGGCCGTCCTGCCATGCTTAACCTCAATCTTTGTCATTCAACAAATAATCACCTTGACTCGGCTACGCAAGCTTCACATTATTTGTTGATCGACAAAGAATTGACGGAGAGGATAAATGGACCACATTGCAGAAAGACCATCAGTCGGGGCAGGTGCGGCGAATTTCAACCGGACGGCTGCGCTGGCGCTCCTCGCATTTGCACAGTTGATCATCTCGCTCGATATCAACATCGTCTTCGTCGCCTTGCCCAAAATCGGCGAGGGTCTCAACTTTTCCGGTCAGACGCTGCAATGGGTCGTCAGCGCCTACACGGTCTTTTGCGGCGGTTTTCTGCTCTTCGGCGGGCGTGCGGCGGACCTCATCGGCCAACGCCGATTGTTCATCACGGCGCTGGGGCTCTATGCGATATCCTCACTGGTGGGGGGATTGGCCTGGGAGCCCGCAGTCATCATCGCAGCGCGAGCCGTCCAAGGCATCGGCGGCGCTTTTCTATTTCCGGCCACGCTTTCGCTCGTCAACCGTTTGTTTGCGGAGGGGTCAGCGCGCAACCGCGCTCTGGCAGTCTGGGGAGGAGCAGGTGCTAGCGGTCTCACGATCGGATCGCTTGCCGGCGGTTTTCTAACGAGCGCTTTTGGCTGGCCATCGGTGTTTTTCGTCAATGTCTTCCTCGTCTTGATTGCAATCGTCGCAGCCTTTTTCGTCATCCCGCGAGATCCTCGCGTGCCCCGCGGCCGCTCCTTCGACTTGTCGGGAGCGCTGACGGTTACGGGAGGCGCCACTCTGCTGGTGTTCGCACTCGTCCAGGGGCCGGTGTTCGGGTGGGGTGCCGCACCGATTCTCTGGGCCTTCGGTCTAGCGGTGCTTCTACTGCTCGCGTTCATGATCATCGAATCGCAAAGCCGCGATCCATTGATGCCTCTGAGACTGTTCGGCAACCGCATGCTCGTGACGAGCATGGCCATCACCTTTCTCTACATGGGTACGTTTGGAGCCTTGCCGTATTTTCTGACGGTGCTGTTTCAGGATATCCATCACTTCACGGCCTCTGAGACGGGTCTTGCCTTCCTCGTTCCCTCGCTTGCCATTGCTGCCGGTACTCAAATCGGTGAGCGTTACGCGTCACGCTTTTCGGCGCGATCGACATTGATCGCGGGAATGCTGGTAGGGGCGGCGGGCACCGTTATCATGGTGGCCGGGGCGTGGCCCGAAAGCAGTTATGCGGCCATCGTTCCGGGTCTGCTCGTCTCGGGGATCGGTCAGGGTGTTGTGTGGACCGCAATGTGGATCATTGCCGGTTCCGGAGTGCCGGATCGCGAACAGGGCGTTGCATCGGGGATGGCGTCGACCACGATGAACATCGGCAACGCCGTTGGTCTTGCTGTCCTTGTTGGTTTTGCCAATGCTTATGCCGGTTTTGCAGGAGGCAAGGTATCTGCCAGCGACCTGGCGAGCGGTGTTCGTCTCGCCTTTTGGCTTTGCGCGGCGGGTGGCATCATCGCCACGGCTATTGCCGTGGCAGCGCTGATCCGACCGCGGCGATCGCAGGAATGACCAGCTATCCGTCTTCGATTTAGATATCGATACGCCCAAGGGAAAGTCGCGGAATTTCAGTAAATCGTGCCCCTATCGGCAGTGAACAAATTCCGAAGATCGAGACCCTTCGCCCAACTCCTGCTCCCCTGCTGCGGCATCCCATCAATCGCAACATTTATCGTTGGAGCTGGCCCGACACCATCTGCATGATGAGTGTGATCCGGTGGGACCGGAAAGCGGGCCTTATTCTGCCGTGGCGCTCAAGCTCCGCCAATCCGTGGAGCGCTGCCCAGAAAGTTTCTGTTGCGGTATCCACATCCTGGGCGAAGGGCGCGATCACCGTCGCCATGGCCCCGAAGCCCTCCCGGAGCTGCGTTGGTGTATCGGATCTGGCGAAGCGCAGACCGGTGGGAAGGATAAACATCGCCTCGTACATTGCCGGTCGGGCAAAGGCGAAATCGAGATAGGCGGTCGCCACGCCTTCTATTGCCTCCTCGGGCGTGGACGATGGCCGGATCGCGGCGCGGAGTATCCCGGCCAGCTCGCCGAATCCTTCGAGTGCGACTGCGCCGACGATTTCATCGCGATTTTGGAAATGCGAGTAGAGAACGGGCTGGCTGTATTCGATCTCGTCGGCGAGACGCCGGATGGTGACCGAGGCCCAGCCGTCGCGTTCCGCGATCGTCCTCGCAGCGACAACGATCCTGCGGCCTCGTTCCTTCCTTTCCCGGGCTTTGCGTTCGCTGATACCCACCTTGGCTCCCGTCTTCATTCGCACGAATTCCCTTATCCTGAAGCTATCAAAAAGAACGTCGATTGACAAACTAGCACTGCTAGAATATATGATGACGCTATAAGAGCTGGTCGCGACGCGGCGTATCGGAGAAGAGATAGCAATGGATTCAGTTCAAATTTTCACGGGCACAACGGTGCTCAATACCGTCCTCGTTTGGCTGTCCTCAGCCGCGTTTCTCGTCGGGGCCATGGTCAACATGAGCGGCCATTCAAAAGTCCGCGCGGGCTTCGTGCAGCTCGGATTTCCGTTCTGGTGGTGCTGGATCACGGGCGCACTCGAACTCCTAACCGCAGTGCTGCTGGTTACAGCCGGCAGCCGATATATCGGGGTCGCCTTGGGCACCTGCATCATGCTCGCAGCGATCGCGGCCATTGTCCGTATCCGGAACTATCGCGAGCTACCGCCGCCAATGCTGTTCCTGCTGTTGCTGATGCTGGCCGGTGTCAGCGGTCATGCTTGAGCATCTCGCGGCACATAAGTTCATCACCCTGAGAACCTCCGCGTAACCGGCTGACTAAAACTATCCATCGCCAGACGTTGGACGTCATCCGCCCCCATCAAACTCTTTTGAAAGAAGGCACCGTACGGAGCGAAATTGCCTCCGGACTGCGCAAAGCCACGGCCCCAAGGAGGCCAGATCATCATGTCACATCGCAAAACCAATACAGCCGTCGTCTATCATTCCGGCTACGGTCACACTCAGCGAATGGCGGAAGCCGTCGCGGAAGGGGCGGGTGGTACACTCTACGCCATTGACGCTGACGGCAACCTTTCAGACGAGGCCTGGGCCGCATTGGATGCCGCTGACGCCATCATCTTCGGATCGCCGACCTACATGGGTGGTCCGAGCTGGCAGTTTAAAAAATTTGCCGACACGTCCTCGAAGGCCTGGTTTGCCAACAAATGGCGGGACAAGGTCTTCGGAGGCTTTACCAACAGCGCCAGCCTGAACGGTGACAAGCTTAACACCCTCGAATATTTCGTTCTTCTGGCGGGACAGCATGGCGGTCTGTGGGTCAGCCTGGGTATGAAGCCAGCAAACGTGAAGGCATCGAAGCGTGACGATGCCAACAGGATGGGATCGTACATCGCGCCCATGGCTCAGTCCGACGCCGATGCAGCCCCGAGCGAAATGTCGGTCGGCGATCTGGAAACAGCCCGCGCTTACGGCGAGCGCGTCGCATGGGTTGCGCTGCGGCTCGCGTTGGCTCAGGCGGCCTGATATCGGCACCAGTTCTCAAGGCGTAAACGGCTGCTGGCTCCCGTGGGCAGGCGGCCGCTTACTGCGTGACCGGCTCTTGGCGTGGCGGCGTGAAGATCGACTGTGCATGTTCAATCCGGTTGGTTTTCCCGGTCATTTTCTACCTACGGATCGCGAATTCTCGCATTGACCGTCCGTCAGCCTCTTCCATACGGACGTGGCTCGGCTACGTCCCGGGAAGTTGTGCTCACGTCTGCGGTGGAAAAATCCTGCCAGCCATTGTCGGGCGGCCCCCGTTTCAATCGTCCCTAAGATAACACGCCATAAATGGAGAGGACGATGAGCAACAAGATATCGACCATCATTACCGTCTTTGAACGATCGCCCGACCGCGGTCGGGGACTGGCGCGGGACATGCCGGTTCGCTGGGCGCTCGAAGAAGTGGGAGAGCCTTACGAGGTCCGCCTTGTGTCGTTCGAAGCGATGAAGGAGCCCGCACATCGCGCGCGTCAGCCCTTCGGGCAAATCCCGACCTATGAGCGAGGCGATCTCGTTCTCTTCGAGTCGGGGGCGATCGTGTTTCATATCGCAGAGCATTACCGGCGCCTGCTCCCGGATGACCCAAACGCCCGTGCCCGCGCGATCGCCTGGATGTTCTCTGCGCTTAACACGGTGGAACCGCCGATCATCAACCGCGGCATCCACGAACCCTGGTACGAGCAGCGCCGCCCGCTCGTCGAAGAAGGTATCCGCAATCGACTGGGTGACCTTTCAGCATGCCTCGGCGATGCCGACTGGCTCGAGGGCGCATTCAGTGCCGGCGACCTGATGATGGTGTCGGTGCTGCGCAGGTTGCACGCATCGGGAATTCTGAACGAATACCCGAACCTTCACGCCTATGTCAGTCGCGGTGAAGCGCGGCCTGCCTTCAAGCGTGCTTTCGACGCGCAGTTGGCGGTTTTCACCGCCGCATCGGGCGGCTGATAGCGGTTTGCCGAAAGGCGGTCTGCCATCTTGCGGATCCCCGCTCAGTTAATTGAGCGCTCCGAACGATTTTGAGCTGGCGCTGCCTGTCAGAGCGTGCTGTCGGCTGTGCCTGCCGATTAGTTTTATGTCCACGCCCCGATCAGCATGCGCATGAAATGCTCGGCAGCGGGCGACAGCGTTCCTCCCCGGCGGCGGACAACGCCGATAGTGCGCGAGATTTCGGGGTTTCGGATCGGACGTGTGATCAGGAAGGGATGCTCTCCCTGCGGAGTTGCCATTTTCGGCAGCACGGAAATCCCGAGCCCTGCCTCCACCAGACCGAGCGATGTGGACAGATGGGTCACTTCGTAAAACCAGTTGAGCTTGATGTTCGATCTGGCCAGAGCAGCGTCGAGCAATGTCCTGTTTGCGCTGGAGCGATGAACCGTGATCAGCGGGTAGGGTTCAAGATCCTGCCATCGGACCTCTTTCTTTTCCGCTAGCGGATGGTCGCGCTTGGCCGCCAGGACAAACGGATCCTCGGCCAGCCTCTCGAAGATCAGATCGCTGTCGGAGCTCCCCATGATATTGATTCCGAATTCGACCTCGCCGCGTGCCACCGCCTGCAGTGCGTCAGTCGCGGTCAGATCGAGAATCCGAAGCCGAATATTCGGATATTCCTGGTTGAACTGGCGAATGACGGACGGCAGGAAATAAAAGGCTGCCGTCGGCAGGCATGCAATTGTTACCAGGCCTCCACGCTTGGTTCCCAATTCCCGCATCGAAAACAGCGAACCGTCGAACTCTTCGAGCATACGCTGCACAAGAGGCACGAGCTCGGTTCCGAGAGCTGTGGCCGCGACATGGCGCGTCGTTCTTTCCAGCAGAGGCGCGCCGATTGCCTGCTCCAGCTTCTGGATGCGCCGGCTCAGCGCCGGTTGCGACATGTTCAGCTGATCGGCCGCGCGATGAAAGCCCTGCAGTTCGACCACGGCAAGGAAGGCTCTGAGGTCAAGGATTTCGCAATTGATGTTCATTCTGTATCAATGCCCTCGATTTTAGCATTTCACATATCAATCATTAATTTCATAATAGCAATAACAAGGCTGATTGATACGCCAATCACATTATACGGCGAGAAAAACGCATGAATGATTTGCTCTCCATACCGTGCGTGCTGATGCGGGGCGGCACCTCGAAGGGCCCGTTCTTTCTGACGTCGGATTTGCCGCAGGACCCTGCCGAGCGGGATCAAGTGCTTTTGTCGGTGATGGGTTCTGGGCACCCGCTTCAGATCGATGGCATCGGAGGGGGAAATCCGGTCACCAGCAAAGTTGCCATCTGCGGTCCTGGGACGGTGCCTGGCGCCGACGTGGACTATCTGTTTGCGCAGGTTCGCGTCGACAGGCAGATCGTCGATACCTCACCCAATTGTGGGAACATGCTGGCGGCTGTCGGGCCGTTCGCGATAGAGGCGGGGCTTGTGCCGGTCGCCGGAGAGACCACCCTCGTCAAAATCTTCAACGTCAATACCGGCAAGATGATTGAAGCCGAGGTTCCGACACCGAACGGCGCGGTAGCCTATCTCGGCGACGCGAAGATCGATGGCGTACCCGGCCAGGCCGCTCCGATCGCGCTTACGTTCAAGGATGCGGCAGGTGCCCGAACGGGCCAGCTCTTCCCGAGCGGCAAATCGATAGAGACGATCGACGGCATCGACGTGACCTGTATCGATTGCGCGATGCCGATGCTCCTGATTGAAGCGGCCTCGCTTGGTGTGACCGGATACGAGAGCGCTGCTGAACTGAACGGCAATCATTCGCTGATCGAGCGGCTGGAAGATTTTCGTATCCTTGCCGGCGAGAAAATGGGAATGGGCGATGTTCGCAGTCAGGTCACTCCGAAACCGGTTCTCATCTCTCCCGCCAGACAAGGCGGCGCATTGAACGTTCGCTACTTCATGCCGAGTGAATGCCATCCGTCACTGGCGACAACAGGTGCTGTCGGGATTGCAACGGCCTGCGTAAGCGAAAACACTGTGGCATCCCGCCTTATTGGCGTTCAAACACCGCCCATTGTGCTTTCCATTGAACATCCGAGCGGCCATCTGGACGTGAAGCTGCAGTTGCGAGATGGGAAGCTCGTCGCCGGAATTCTTCGCACGGCACGCCGGCTGTTCGAAGGCCATGTCTTTGCGAAACCCGCCAAAGCGCTGGTTTGTGCAGCATAATCAATCAACCTATGGTGCCGGGAGGGTGCCAAAATGGAGGAGATCGAATGAAAAAGCTTATTCTCGCACTCGCTGCGGCGGTCGCGCTATCCGGAACGGCTTTCGCGGAACCTGTGCGCATCAGCGTTGGTTCCTACAACCTCAACAACCTGCCTTTCCCGGTCGCGCAGGGGCTGGGTTTTTATGAGAAAGAGGGCCTGGAGGTCACCGTCGAAAACTTCGCGTCGGGCGGATCGAAGACCCTGCAGGCGCTGGTCGCCGGCTCGACGGATGTTGCTGTCGGCTTTTACGACCATACGATTCAGATGCAGTCGCAGAACAAGCATGTTGTCGCCTTCGTAGAGCTCGGGCGCAATTCCGGCCTCGTGCTGGCCGGCGGCAAAGACGCGAAATTCGACCCGAAAAATCCGGAGACCATTAAGGGCGCCAAGATCGGAATCACCGCTCCGGGATCGTCCTCGGACTTCTTCATTCGCTACTATCTTCAGCGGCATAAGCTTTCCGCGAACGACGTTTCGATCGTCGGTGTCGGATCGGGCGCCGCGGCGGTGGCAGCGCTTCAGCAAGGCAAGATCGATCTGCTCGTAAATTACGATCCTGCGGCAACGTTTGTGGTCGAGAAGGGTGTCGGAAAGATCCTGATCGATGCTCGCAACGACGATGGTGCCAAGGAAATCTATGGCGGCATCTATCCGACATCGGTGCTCTACGCCACGCAGGACTACATTTCCAAAAATCCGGAGACCATTCAGAAGGTCACCAATGCAACGGTAAAAGCGCTTCAATGGATGAAGACGCACAGCGCCACAGAGATTGTCGAGAAGCTCCCGCCTGAATTCATTTCGGGCGACAAGGAGACATATATCAAGGCAGTTGAAAACGCCCGGCAGATCTTTTCCACGGATGGGCTGCTGGACGAACAAGATATCAAGACGCCTCTCGATGTCCTGACGTCGTTCAACGACAAGGTCAAGGCTGCCAAGATCGACCTTTCCAAGACCTATACCAACGAATTTGTAGCTAAGGTGCCGGCGACGGCATCGAACTGAGGGAGGTTAAGATGTCCGTGACAGCCTTAAAGCCGGCAGCACAGACACCGCATGCGGCGGCGTCACCCAAAGCGATGGTGGCAATCGAAAATGTCACTATGGCCTTTGGCTCCTTCGTCGCGGTCCAGGATGTGAATCTGGCGGTGGCCGATGGCGAATTCGTTGCTATCGTCGGGCCGACGGGCTGTGGCAAAAGTACGATCCTGAATGCGATCGCAGGTCTTTTGAAGCCGGCAAAGGGCTCGGTCTCCATCGATGGCAGCGTAGTCTCCGGCATCCAGAATAATATCGGCTATCTGTTTCAGCAGGATGCTCTGCTTCCCTGGAAAACCGCGATCGAAAATGTGGAGCTGGGGCCGATGTTCCAAGGCGTCGGCGCGGGCGAGCGCCGGGAGCGAGCCCTCAAATGGCTGGCGAAGGTCGGGCTTAAAGGCTTCGAGGATCGCTATCCGCACCAGCTTTCGGGCGGCCAGCGCAAGCGTGTGCAGATGGCGCAGGCGCTGATAACCGGGCCGAAGGTTATCCTCATGGACGAACCTTTCTCCGCGCTCGACATTCATACCCGGCATTTGATGCAGAATGAGCTGCTTCGGCTATGGCAGGAAGAGCAGCGGGCCGTGGTTCTGATTACCCATGATCTTGAGGAAGCGATTGCTCTGGGGGATCGCGTTGTGGTTCTGGCCTCGGGTCCCCGGTCGCGTGTCATCGACAGTTTCCCAGTCGATCTGGAGCGCCCTCGCGACGTCGCGGAGATCAAGCTCGATCCCCGCTTTACCGAACTCTATCGCAATATCTGGGCTTCCCTGCGCGGTGAAGTGGAGAAAAGCTATGAACGCCATGACTGAGAGACTTACCCAACTGGCATTGCTGCTGGTCATTGTCGGCGGTTGGGAGATCGGCGTGAACCTGGGCGTGATCGATGTCTTCTTCTTTCCCTCGCCTGTCGATATTCTGAAACAGGTATTCACGTGGGTGACCGATCCAGGCTTCTTCAAGCATGTGACCATCACCCTGACAGAAACGGTGCTCGGCTACGTCATCGGCACGGCTCTTGGCGTTGCGGCAGGCGTATGGCTCGGACTGTCCCGCTCCGCTGCCCGAATCCTCGATCCGTTCATCAAAGGCCTGAACGCCATTCCGCGTGTGGTCCTTGCCCCGATCTTTGTCCTGTGGCTCGGCTTGGGCCTGTGGTCTAAGGTGGCCCTTGCCGTCACGCTCGTGTTCTTTGTAACCTTTTTCAACGCGATGCAGGGCGTGCGGGAAGTCAACCCGGTGGTGCTGTCCAATGCGCGCATTCTCGGCGCGAAGAAATCCGAACTGCTGCGCCATGTCTATTTCCCGGCTGCGGCGAGCTGGATCCTTTCATCGCTTCGGACATCCGTCGGTTTTGCGGTTGTTGGTGCCATCATCGGCGAATATCTGGGTGCATCGGCCGGTCTGGGTTACCTCATTGCGCAGGCTGAAGGGAACTTCGATGCCGTCGGCGTCTTTGCGGGGATCTTCATCCTGGCAGTGTTCGTCCTGCTGATCGATCTCGTCCTGGATTTCGTCGAGGCTCGTCTGATCAAGTGGCGTCCCCGCGCGGCAGAACGTACCACCTGATTGCGCAAAGATAGTCGGAGCGTTCACGCATTTCTTCGAATTGCGTGAACGCTCTTTGGTTTTATGCGCATCCGGCCGGAAAGCCGGTGCGCATTTTTTCTGGAATTGCTTTAACGCTCAAATGGCTCGCCGAGGGAAGCGATACCGTTAAGCTTGAGCAGGCGGCGGTCGGCCGAGATAATGCCGAGGACGATAATCGTCACGAGGTAAGGTAGGCACGCCAAGAGTTGGGAGGGGACGGCAAATCCGGTCGCCTGGGCGGCAAGTCCCATAAGCGATACCGCACCAAACAGGCAGGCGCCCAGGAAGATCCTCCCCGTCAGCCAGGTTCCGAATACGACGAGAGCAATGGCAATCCAGCCGCGCCCGGCGATCATGCCGTCCGCCCAGAGCGGTGTATAGATCGTGGACGCGTAAGCGCCGGCGAAGCCTGCCATCATGCCGCCGAATGCAACCGCGGCGAAACGGATCGCAATAATGGGATAGCCGATCGCATGCGCGGCTTTCGGGTTTTCACCGACCGCGCGCAGCACCAGGCCAACCTTGCCGTAGGCAAACAGCGCCCATATGGCGATCGTCACGACAAGCGAGATCCAGACAACGATATCCTGGTTGAAGAGACTGCCGATAACCGGGATGTCCGACAGCCCGGGGATCGCGATCTTCGGCAGCGTGGTGATGGTCAGGCTCTCATAGCTCTTGCCGAACAGCGCCGAGAGGCCCTGGCCGAAAATCCCGAGAGCAAGGCCGGCCGCAACCTGGTTCGCGTTGAAACCAAGGATGATCCCGGCAAAGATCATCGAAAGGAGAGCGCTTCCGAGACCCGCGGCGAGGAAGGCGAGAAAATGGCCGCCGCCGTGATAGACGACAATGAAGGCGATGGCTGCGCCAAGCGCCATCAGCCCCTCGACACCGAGGTTGAGGACACCGGCACGCTCTGCGACAAGCTCGCCCAGGGCTGCCAGCAGAAACGGTGTTGCAGCTGCCAGCATGCCCGCAAGAATGAACTCGACAGCACTCATGATGTGCTCCGTGCGGATGTGGGACGCCATACGATACGATAGCGCACGAAGGCCATGGCGATCAGATAGATGAGGAGCAGGCTGCCTTGGAATACGCGGACCGCAGCAATCGGCAGATTGGCGGAAACCATGGCATTGTCGCCGCCGATGTAGAGCGCTGCCATGACGATCGAGGAAATGACGATGCCGATGGGATTGAGACCGCCGAGGTAAGCGACGATGATTGCGGCGTAGCCATATCCGGTAGAGATCGAACGCTGCAGCTGGCCAAGCGGGCCGGCAACTTCGGCAGCACCGGCAAGACCGGCCGCCGCTCCGCCAATGATCAGCGAGAGCCAGATTGCCCAACTCTCCTTGAAGCCGGCATAGCTCGCCGCGCGGGGCGCCAGTCCGCCGACCTGCAATTTATAGCCGGCAAAGCTCTTCTGCATGAAGATCCATGCGGCAATCGACAGAGCAAGGGCAAACACGAACGAAACATTGACGCGCGTTCCCTCAAACAGGATAGGCACCATGGCATCGTATTGGAACATGACCGACTGCGGGAAGTTGAAGCCGTTCGGATCTTTCCATGGCCCGAGAAGCAGATAATTGAGCAATTGCGCGGCGACGAAGCTCAGCATCAGCGAGACGAGGATCTCATTGGCATTGAGCCTGACACGCCAAAAGGCGGTGACAGACGCCCAGAGCGCGCCGCCGAGGGTGCCGAGCAACAGCATCGCCGGCCAGATCCATTGGCCCGTTGCCTGCGGCATCCAGATGGGTATGGCGGAGGCGAAGATTGCCCCGAGAATGAACTGGCCCTCGGCACCGATGTTGAAAATCTTCGTTCGAAAGCCGATCGCCAGACCCTGTGCGATCAGAAGCAGCGGACCGGTCTTCAGCAATACCTCCGAGAATGATGCCCACGAGACGAACGGCTCGATCAGCATGGCGTAGATCACCGCTGCCGGGTCGCGACCCATCGCAATGTAGAGGCCAAGATTGAGGGCGATTGTCACGATGAGGGCAATCGGTGGCGCGAGCAATTTCGCAGTCAGCGAGGCTCGTTCCCGTCGAACCAGGGTGGGCAGGATGGCGGAGAAGGAACTGCTCATGCGGGCGCTTTCTCGCGTTGGGACTGTACGCCCATCATGTATCGACCGATCTCTTCCGGGTGGGTGTCGCGCGTGACGAGCGGCGGGCTCAACCTGCCGTGATAAAGGACCTGGATAAAATCGCTGAGTTCGAACAGCTCCTCGAGTTCTTCCGATATGACGAGAATGGCCATGCCCTGATTGCGCAGCTCAATCAGCCGCTTGCGAATGGCGGAGGCCGCGCCCACATCGACGCCCCAGGTTGGTTGCGCGAGAAACAGCAGTTTCGGCGCCAGCATGATTTCGCGCCCGACAATGAACTTCTGCAGGTTTCCGCCGGAAAGTGAGCCTGCTTCCGCATCCGGGCCGGGCGTGCGCACGTCGTAGTTCCGGATACATTCGGTTGCGAATGCGGTCGCCTTGCCGCTGTCGAAGAGGCCATGTCTCACGAGCCTCAAGGGATGAGCCGTTAGCAGACCATTGAGCGTCAGCGACATTTCGGGGACGGCGCCATGGCCCAGCCGGTCTTCCGGGACAAAAGCAAAGCCGAGCTTCCGGCGGCTCGCCGCATCGAGGCTACCTACGTCGTGCCCCATCATGAAGATCTGGTCGCGCTTGTCCCGCGGCAGGGTCGTTTCCCCCGAAATCAGGGCTGCCAGTTCCTTTTGTCCATTGCCGGAAATGCCGGCAAGGCCCAGAATCTCGCCGCTGCGCACCGTCAGGCTGATGGCGGAGAGCGGCATGCCAAAAGGATCGTCGGGTAGGTAATCGAGGCCAATGAGTTCCAGGCGCTTTTCGCCTTCGGCCATAGGCAATGCAGGGATCGCTTCCGGCATGTCGCGGCCGATCATCATGCGGGCGAGATCATGGGCGTCATGCTCGCGCGGATCCACATGCCCGGTCACATGTCCGGCGCGCAGGATGGTGGCGCGGTCACACAGGGACTGGATCTCCTCCAGTTTGTGCGAGATGAAGAGGATCGAGACGCCGCCGTCTCGCAGCCGGCGCAGCGTCTCGAACAGCTTCCCGACGGCCTGCGGCGGCAGCACCGATGTCGGCTCGTCGAGGATCAGCAGCTTCGGATCGGTCATCAGGCATCGGATGATTTCCACCCGCTGCCGCTCGCCAACAGACAGTTCGTGCACATGGGCGAGCGGATCGACTTCGAGACCGAATTCATTCCCCAATGTGCGGATGCGCTGCGCAAGTTCGGCCCTGCGGCCGGCCACGATCAAGCGAATATTCTCGACGACCGTCAGGTTCTCAAACAGCGAGAAATGCTGAAAGACCATCCCGATGCCGGTACGCCTCGCCTCCGCAGGGGAGGCAAGGCTGAGAGGCTGCCCATGCCAGGCGATAGTCCCTTCGTCCGGTTGT
This sequence comes from Rhizobium sp. BK312, assembly GCF_014193605.1. Classification (NCBI taxonomy): domain Bacteria; kingdom Pseudomonadati; phylum Pseudomonadota; class Alphaproteobacteria; order Hyphomicrobiales; family Rhizobiaceae; genus Rhizobium; species Rhizobium sp. BK312. The sequence continues at coordinate 110,322 of NZ_JACHZP010000004.1, forward strand.
TCGACGCCGTAGATTAGCTTCATTAGGGTCGATTTGCCGGCGCCGTTTTCTCCGAGGATGGCATGGATCGAGCCCTTGGCCACGTCCAGGTCGATATGCTTGTTAGCATGGACCTGGCCGTAGCTTTTGGAGATGCCGCGCAGCGACAGCAGCGGAATGGTCATGACGTGATTACTTCGGCAAAGGCGTCTTCACACCTTTGACATGCCAGTCCATCGCGACGATCTGGGCATCCGTCAATGTCGCGCCCGAAGCAGCTCCCTCGCTGCCGTCAGCCTTGGTGATCGGGCCGGTAAACGGCGAGAAGCTGCCGCTTGCGATCTTGCCTTCGGTTTCTTTGATCTTCGCCATGGTATCGGCCGGGATTGCCGTGCTCCAGTCGACGACCTGGACGACCTTCTCCGCGACGCCGAGAAACGCGTTGGCGCCTTTGAACGTGCCGGCGAGATGGGCATCGACCGATGCCTTGAAGAACGGCGACCAATCCGTGGAGACGCAGCCGAGGTAGGTTTTCGGCGCATATTTCTTCATCGAGGAGTTCAGGTTGAAGGCGTAGATACCGGCTTCCTCGCAGGCCGATATGACCGAGGGCGTATCCTGCGCGTTCGAGAAGATCACGTCGCAGCCTTGCGAGATCAAGGCCTTGGCCGCTTCCTGTTCCTTGGCCGGATCGAACCAGGAGTTGACCCAGACGACCGATACTTCGATGTCGGGCTTTACCGCCTGTGCGCCGAGCGTGAAGGCGTTTACCGACGTGATCAGTTCAGGAATGGCGAAGGCGGAGACCGAACCGAGCTTGCCCGTCTTGGAGACAGCCGCTGCCGCCATGCCAAGCAGGTAAGTTCCTTGAAAATACTTGGCGGCGAAGGGGGAGAAATTCGGCGCGACCTGGAAGCCGGAGGCATGCAGGACGCTGACCTTCGGATTGCGGCGGGCAACCTGAAGCGCGCCGTTCTGATAGCCGAACGAGCCGGCGATCAGGAAATGGTTTCCATCGGCGACCGTCTTGTTCATGATGCGGTCCGCATCCGGACCTTCGGCGATGTTTTCGATCACCGTTACCTTGACCTTGTCGCCATAGGCGGCCTTGATCGGATCAAGGCCCGCGGCCAGCGCATGGCCCCAGCCGACATCGCCGATCGGCGAGGGCACGACGAGCGTGATGCCGAGCGGTTCGTTTGCGGCAAAGGCAGAGCGGCCGGTAAAGGCCGTTGCGAGGCCTGCAACAGCCGCGCTCTTCATCAATGTTCTGCGGGTCAGATTCTTCTGCATCCCAGTTCCCCTTTTGGTTTTTCAGAATTCTACTGTTGCAAGTGCTGCCTCGGCCGCGGCAAACAGCGCAGCCTCGTCCAGTCCGGTAAATTCACCGCCCTGCCAGACGATGCGTCCGTTGATCATGGTCAGATCGGTGGGCATGCCGATCCCGACCTTGGCAATCAGGCTCAGCGGGTCATGCCGAGTCCCGACATAGTCCATCCGTCGCGTATCGATGGCGAAGAGGTCGGCGGCCATGCCGGGGGCGAGACGGCCGATATCGGTGCGCCCGAGCAGGCTTGCGCCTCCGCTTGTCGCATAGCGCAGAAAATCGAGCGGGGCGGGGACCGAGTGCTGACGCGTCGAGGCCGTCAGGCACTGCAGCATGTAGGCGGAATGGATGCAGTGCATGAGGTTCGAGTTGTCGTTCGATGCCGCTCCATCGCAGCCGAGGCCGATGCGCAAGCCGAAGGCCTGCATCGCCGGAATATCGGTCACTTCGGCGCCGACGAGGTAGACCGGCTCCGGACAATGGGAGACGCCGGTGCCGCTTGCCGCCATCTTGCGCAGCTCGTCATGCGTCAGTTCCCAGCAATGGGCGTAGAATGCATCAGGGCCGGCAAAGCCCAATTCGGTGCAGTAATCGACCGTGCGCATGCCATGCCGCGCCTTGATGACCGGGCTTTCGCCTTCGCCGACATGTGTGTGCATCTGCACGCCGCGATCGCGCGCGAGCGCAACCGACTCGACGAAGGTTTCGCGATAGCAATTGACCGGCTGGCAAGGTGCGACCACCACCTGGCGCATGCTGAAGGGGCCGGCATCGTGATAGCTGTCGATCAGCCGCGCGCAATCAGCGATGAATTCATCCGTGGTCTCGAGCATGGCATCCGGGATCGTCGACCCCTCGGACTTCGGCAGGGTGTTGCCGCCGCGGCCTGCGTGAAAGCGCATTCCGAGCAATTCTGCCGCTTCGAACTGGCGATCGATCAGGCGTTTTCCCGCGTGGCGAGGGAAGCAATATTGATGATCGAAGGCGGTGGTGCATCCGTGCTTGATCATCTCGGCCATAGCGGTGACCGAGGAATGATAGAAACAGTCCTCCGTCAGCCGCGAGAAGATCGGATAGATGCGGTCGAGCCATTCGATGACGGAAAGTTTCGTCCAGTCGAGGTCGGCCCGGTTGCGCACGAAGCACTGAAAGAAGTGGTGATGGGTGTTGACGAGCCCCGGATAGACGAACCAACCGGATGCGTCCTGGGCGATCGTGCCCTCGGGCAGGGCATTCAGCGACAGGTTTTCGCCGATCGCCTGGATCGCCGGGCCGTTGGTGAGCAGGTCGACGTTTCGGCGTACGCTCGGTCCCTTGCCCTCATCGACGATCACAGCCGTGCAATTTTTCAGAAGATAGCCGGTCATTCCATCACCTCTGCGCCACCTGGTGCGGATCGGGTTTCAGCTCATGCAGGCGGTGAATGCCGGGCATTTCGATGAAACCGGGCAGGCTGCGGATGGCGCGCATCCAGAGCCGGATCAACGGGTAGGGGTCAAGCGAGATGCCGCCGTCGGGCGCAAGCGCGACATAGGGAAAGCAGGCGATATCGGCGATCGTCGCCCGGCTTGCTGCAAGGAATTGCATGCCGCGCTCGCCCTGTTCGAAGAGGCCAGCTTCGAGCTCGCGCAGGGCAGCAACCCCTTGCGCCTGCAATGTCTTGATATCTCCTGGTCGCAGGAGCATTTCGTGGAGCCGCGCGCCACCAAGATTGGCTGTCAGACGATGCGAAAAGGAGAGCCACTGCTGCACGCGCGCCGTCTCCTGCGGCGAATCCTGCCCCAGCCATTCCGGCGCAGAATTGGCCGCGAGATAGGCAAGCATCGCCGAGGATTCGGTGAGCACAAGATCGCCATCTTCGAGGATCGGGATGGAGCCTGCCGGATTTAGCGCCATAAGCTCCGGCCCGCGATGCTCCGCGCCGGGATGGAAGTCGACGGGCCGGATGTCGAGCTTGATGCCGAGGATCGCGGCCATCAGCCGGATCTTGTAGCAACTCGGCGATAGAACATAATCGTAGAGCTTCATTGTGCGACCAACTGTGCGCCGTAGGTATAATTATGGCGCTTGAGCCATCGCCGGTAGGCGACCGAGGTGAGGTCGGCCCTTGTCGGAATTTCCATGCCGGGATCGAGCGGAAGAAGCGCGGGTATCTGGTTCTCGAGGATCGAGCGGTCCTGCAGGAAGATCGTCTGCTGAAAGTGGATGAGGTCCGTCATCGGCGTTTCACCATCGAAGAGCGCCATCCACGGCCATACGTCGCATAGGTCTTCAGCAAGAGGCTGGACGAACAGGGTTATGACGTCCCATTCGCTGGGGCGCGGAGGGCATGTCTTGTAGAGGACGGAACAGGTCGGGGCTGGCACGCGGTACATGTATTCGGTGGTAATGCCGCCGGTCGCGGATTTTGCAGCCTGCGGCTGGTAGAATTTTACTTGCGTTGCCCAGACTTCATCGACACCCTCGCGGATCTCGACCTTATAGTTTTCGACTTCCGTATGCGGTTCCGCACCGAGGATGTCGGTGTGGACAAAGGGAAAATGCGCGATGTCGAGAAAGTTCTCTACGGCGCGAAGCGGCGAGCAGCGCACACGGACCACGCCGACATCGACGAAGCGCCGGCCCGGCTGATCAGCCTCCGGAATGGCGAAAAGCTCCTTCTCCGGGTTCCCGAGGGAAGACCAGACATGGCCATACCGCACCCGGATGGGGAGGGCTCTTCCCTCGGCAGTTATCACCTGCGCATTGCCATGCCGATCGCGCGCGACCTCGATCGCCTCGCCCATTAGCCAGGTCTTGCTTCCCTTCTCGCTGAGTTGGCTGAAGAGGCCGACAGGATACCATTCATCCATCATGGCGCCGCCTTTCATTCCGCGATCTCCCTATGGCGCTCTTCCGCCGCACGGCGGATGGATTCAACAATCCGAGACGCCGCAATGCGGTCTGCCGGGCCGCGATCCCTGTCGATCATGAGAAGTAGGAGCGTATGCTTTTCCTGTGGCGCCAGAAGCAACCCAATCCAGGGAAATTCCGGCAGGCGGATCAGTCCCCTCGCATCGATCTTCGCCCCTGCCGCAGCCTCGATTGCCGCGACATCCCCTTCCACGCTCAGAGAGCGTAATGGGACAAGTTCGTCGAGCTGTGGAGGCTGCGTTGCCGGCTGTCCGACGGCTGCCCATAAGATGCCGCCCGCTTCTTCGATTTGCTGGACGGCGACACGAATGGTTTCCGGGGGAACCAGATCCGGATGGGCGGGAATGCGAATACATCCGCCTGACACCGCATAGCTCCAACCGTGATAGATGCAGGACAGCGCTTCGCCGCGGACGAAACCATGCGACAATCTCATTCCGCGATGCGGACAGCGATCGGAAGATGCAGTTGCGCGGCCCGACTGACTGCGCCACAGGGCAATCGGGCCAACCGATGTCCAGGCCGGTATGACGGTTCCTGGCGGCAGATCAGAGGAAAGGGCGACTGGCGCCCAGGATCCGGCCCCATCAAATGGCATGGTCTCAACTCTCTAATTTCACCAATGGCTTAGCGCCGCTGGTCATAGGCAGGCACTGATGCCTGCATCCCCGTAGCGTTCAAAGATTTTGCATAAATAATTCGCATTGGCAACAATGATTAAATAAAAGGCAATAGATCAGGAATTTCTAAGATGCGATGGCTGCGGGTCATTCATGACCCTGCGCTGAATCTCATCTACCCAGACGTCGATCGGACCGAGTGAGCAGCCCATTTCCAGCATGTCGATTAGTTCCACAGGCCCGGTGACCTCAAGTTCGATCCGGTCCGCATCAGAATGGAAGAATGTCTGCGAAAGCCCGAGCTTGTTGGCGTGACGCTGGATCCAGGGGACGAATGAGGCTGCGTTAAGGTCGCCCAGTATCGTCATGCGCTCCCGAAATTCACCTTGCGGCACGTGCATTCGCCAATGATCCTTGCCTCGCATCAAGATGACAGAATAACCGCTTCGTGGGTTTGCGAAAGGGGCATCTTACAAAGCAATGCTCCGCCGCCCCTGTGGACAGCGGAGCATGGGCCATGTCAATTCTTGACTGTATCTTCCAGGAAGAAGCGGCCGAGCGGGTTTTGATGGAACTTATCGACGTTCTTGCGCGCGACGTTGATGTAGGGGCTGTAGTAAAGGTCGATCCAGTTGACGTCGTCCTTCGCCATCTTCTGCAGATCGACATACATCTCTTCGCGCTTCTTGGGATCGAGCTCCAGGCGGGCCTTGGCAACCAGCTCCTTCACGGCCTCATTCTTGTAGTTGGTTGAATAGTTGTTGTTGGAATCGTGACCGAGCACGAAGGTCGTCTTCTGGTCCGGATCAAGGATATCGTTGGTCCAGTAGTTGACTGAGATGTCGTAATCACCGGCAACGGTCATGTCCCATTCCTGGCTCGGATCGACCTTCTGCAGGTTGGCGGTAATGCCGGCCTTGGCAAGCTGCTGCTGCACCAGGACGGCCGTCTGCTCATCCACTTCATCGCCGGCGCGAATGAGGTACTTCACAGTGAGATTGGAGACGCCTGCCGCCGAAAGCATCTGCTTGGCCTTCTCCGGATCGTAGGGGCGTTGCGGATTATCCGCATAGTAATACAAGGCACCCTTTGGAATATAGGAATTGGCGACCGTGCCCTGATGGAAGGTAACGGCGTCGACGATCGCCTTCTTGTCGATCGCCATGTCGAGGGCCTGGCGGACTTCCTTCTTGCCGAGGTCGCCATGGGCGTGATTGATCAGCAGGTGATCCTCACGCGTGGACGGATCGATCAGCACGTTGAGGTTTGGGTCCTTTTTCAGTTCTTCCACGCGCGAGAACGGAACGAAAATGGCGGTATCGAGCTGGCCGGCCTGCACGTTCAGCATCCGCGTGTTGTCGTCCGGTACAGAGATCCATTCGACGCCGTCGAGCTTGACGCGGTCGGCCTGCCAGAAATTCGGGTTCTTCTTCAGGATGATACGATCGCCGCGGCGCCATTCCTCGACGGAAAAGGCGCCGGAGGCGATCGGCTTTTCCGCATAAGCATCAGCGCCTAAGGATTGCATGCCGGCCTTCGAGATGACTGAGGCATTTGGAAGCGCAAGCGTCGACAGGAAGGGGGCCGATGCGTGCTTGAGCTTGATCGTCAGCGTGTGTGGATCAGTCGCGACGGCGGTATCGATAACCTTGTAGGAATCGCTCCAGAGCGACGCCGGATCGTCGCGGATGCGCAGAAGGCTGAAGGCCGCATCATCAGCCGTCAGCGGCGAGCCATCGGAAAATTTCGCATCGCGGATCTTGAAGACGTAGGTCAATCCTTCATCCGAGGTCGTCCAGCTTTCCGCTAGACCCGGTTCCAGCTTCGTGCCCGTCTTGTCGACGCGCACCAGCACGTCGTAGACGTTGGAGAACACCCAGTTGTCGATATTCTGCGCCGTCTTGATTGGATCGAACGTCGTCGAATCCTCGCGGCGGCCGATGGTCAGCACACCGGCGGCTTCTGCATAGCTCGCGCTCAATGTCAAGGCGACGAGAATTGCGGCAAGCCCAATTGTCTTCCACTTATTCATCATGAATTCGTTCCCTTCGTTGTTATCGCATGCGTTTGGCTGATTGGATCTGCCCGGCCGGTGCCGCGTCGCGTTTGCCATGTAAGGGCTTGTCCGGATCGATATCGGGAATGGCTGCAATGAGCGCCGCGGTATAGGCATGTTTCGGGTGGGAGAAGATTTCCTGCGAGCGGCCTTCCTCGACGATCTCGCCGCGATACATCACGACGGTCCGCTCACAGAGATTGCGCACGATGGCGAGGTCGTGGGCGATGAAGATCAAGGTCAGGTTCATCCTGCGCGTCAGCTCACGGAAGAGATCGATGATCTGCGCCTGGATGGTGACATCGAGGGCAGCCACGCATTCGTCGGCGATGATGAGCTTCGGGTTGACCGCAAGTGCCCTTGCAATGCCGGCGCGCTGGCATTGGCCGCCGCTCATGCTGCGCGGCTTGCGATCGGCGAATTCGCGCTCCAGCCCGACGAGATCGAGCAATTCGCCGATGCGTGCGGGGATCTCAGCCTTTGCGACCTTGCCCTGGACTTTCAGCACCTCGGCAAGCGTCTGGCCGATCGTCAGGCGCGGGTTGAGTGCGTTGAACGGGTCTTGGAAGACCATGGCCGTTTCGCGCCGGAGCCTTGCCAGGCCGGCGCTCTTCTGCTGGGTCAGATCGATACCGTCGAAAGTCACATGACCGGAGGAGATCGGGGTAAGGCCGAGGACGGCGCGCGCAAGCGTGCTCTTGCCGCTGCCGGATTCGCCGACGATGCCGATGGTTTCGCCCGGCATGACCTGCAGGCTGACGCCGGAAACGGCGCTGACCGTCTTTGCCCCGCTGCCCTTTAAGAAACCGCCGCCGACCCTGAAGTCGACACGCAGGTCATCGATTTCGAGAAGCGGCTTGGCTGACCTCGCCGGCCTTGTGGGTTCCGGCTGCGCCATCGCCACTTCGTCGGGCAGGGAAGGGTGGCTGTTGATCAGATCGATCGTATAGGGATTTTCAGGCCGGCTGAGGATCGTCCTTTTGGGACCCTGTTCAAGCAGCCGGCCGCTGCGCATGACGGCGATCCTGTCGCAGGTCTGGGCGACGATGCCGAGATCGTGGGTGATGAGGATGATCGAAAGCCCGCGCTTGTCGCGAATGTCGATCAGCAGCCGCAGGATCTGCGCCTGGATGGTGACGTCGAGCGCCGTCGTCGGCTCATCGGCGATGAGGACCTTAGGGTTACAGGAGAGCGCGACGCCGATCATGGCACGCTGCCGCATTCCGCCGGAAAACTCGTGCGGATAGCTGTCATACTGTCTTTTGGGATCAGGAAAGCCGACCTGCGCAAGGATCTCGGTTGCGGCTGCGCGCGCCTCGCGCGTTTTGAGCCCCTGATGGTAGCGGATGCCTTCGGCGATCTGGTCGCCGATGCGCATGACAGGATCGAGATGGCTCGTCGGATTCTGGAAGATCATGCCGATCTCGCCGCCACGCACCTTAAGCATCTCGGCATCACTGATTTCTGTGAGCTCTCGCCGTTCGAGGCGAATGGAGCCGCTTTCGATCTTCAGAAGCGACGAGGGTAGCAGCCGCACCAGCGAGCGGCACAAGAGGCTCTTGCCCGAGCCGCTCTCGCCGACAAGGCCGAGAATCTCGCCCTTGCCGAGATCGAGCGAAACGCTGTCGATCAGCGTGCGGGTGCCACCATCGAGTCTTGCCTTGACCACGAGGTCTCGAACGGAGAGCAGGGAGTCGCTCATTCATGCAACCCCAGCAGCTCGCCGAGTGCATCGCCCAGCATGCTGAAGCCGAAGGCGAGGCAGACGATGGACAGGCCGGGAAACAGCGTGATCCACCAGGCCGTGGTGATGAAGCTCTGGCCTTCCGCCACCATGACACCCCATTCGGCAAGTGGCGGCTGAACCCCGAGGCCGAGATAGCTGACGGCCGCGCCGCTCAGGAGCACCAGAACGGCATCCGACATGGAAAAGACGATCGAGCCGGCAATGGCGTTCGGCAGCAGGTGGCGGAACATGATCCTAGGCCGGCTGAAGCCGAGACTGACGGCAGCAACGGCATAATCGCTGCCCTTCAGCATCAGCATCTGCGCGCGGATGAGGCGGGCATAGGAGACCCAGCCGACCAGGGCCATGGCAATATAGAAGCTGCTCAGTCCCGGTCCCAGAATGGCGATGATCGACAGCATCAGCACCAGGAAGGGGAAGGCCAAGATAATATCGACGATGCGCATGAAGATCGCGTCAATAAGGCCGCCGAAAAAGCCGGCGATGGTGCCGACCGTGGTGCCGATCAGAAACGGGAAGAGCACGCCAATGACGGCGATCTGCAGATCGATGCGCGCACCCCAGATAACGCGGGAAAGAATGTCGCGTCCGAAATTGTCCGCGCCGAACGGATGCAGGAACGACGGCGCCTGCAGGCGCATATCGGCATTCTGGAAGATTGGGTCATAGGGCGCGACAATTGGCGCTGAAATCGCCAGAAGGAGGAAGAACAGAAGGATGCCGCCGCCGAGCGTCAGCGTCAGGTGTTTCCCAAAAAACCTGTTCCAGCCGGGGGAAGTGGTCGCCGCCGTGTCGATGCTCATAGCTTCACCCGCGGATCGGCGGCGACCGTGACGATATCGGCGAGGAAGTTGACCAGCACCGTGGCGCAGGCAAAGACCATCGCAACACCCTGGACGACCATGTAGTCGCGCGAGAAGATGGCGCGCACCAGCAGCTGTCCCATGCCGGGCAGGGCAAAGACGCTTTCGACGACGACCGTGCCGCCGATCAGCCAGCCGATGTTGACGGCGAGCAGGTTGATTGATGGCACCAGCGAGTTCGGCACGACATGCCGCCAGAAGACGATACCCTCCGGCATGCCGCGGGCGCGGGCCGCAGTCGCAACATCCGATTTAAGAGATTCGATCATCGCCGCCCGCAGGCTGCGGGTCAGCACCGTCGAAAGCGATAGCGCAACCGTCAGGGCCGGCAGGATGAGATGGGCGATCTTCTCGCCGATCGTCGAGCCGTAGCCCGAGACCGGCAGGACGCCGAGCTGGACGCTGAAGAGGATGATCATCATCAGCCCCAGCCAAAAGGGCGGAAAGCCGATGCCGAAGGTCGAGACGACGCGCACGATATGATCCGGTGCGCGCCCAACATTGCGCGCGGCGATCGCCGACATCGGCACGGCAATCAGGATCGACAGGATGACGCTCGAGACGACCAGTGCGATCGTCGGCTCGATCCGGGTCGAAATCAGCGGCAGCACGTCGATCTTGTAGAGGATCGATTTGCCCATCTCGCCATTGCCGAGGTTTTTGATGAAATAGAAATATTGCAGCCACATCGGCTGATCGAGGCCATATTGCGCGCGAATGCTGGCAAGTGCGGCAGGCGTGGCGCGCGTACCGAGGATATTGCGCGCGGGATCGCCGGGAATGAGGCGGACCAGAACGAAGGTGATGACGCTGATGCCGAAGAGGACGGGCAGGAATTGCAGCGGCCGTGTCAGTACGAATCTATAGCGATGCATGGCGGCGATCGCCCCCTTGTCGTCGGCGGGATTGGATCACCTTAACTTGCATCAGCTTGCCCTATGCCGTGACAGGAAATCGAGGAGCGCCGGATAGTAATCCCACGGGTTCTCATAGAAGGGCATGTGGCTAGCATTAGCGAAGACCTTGAGTTCGGCATCCTTCAAGGCAAGCTTCATCCTGAGTGCGCAGGCCGGCGTCAGCTCGTCATGTTCGCCCGCCGTGATCAGCACCGGCATGGCAAGTTGCGGAAGGTCCGGAATGCGGTTCCAGTCCTTGAGATTGCCGATATAGAGAAATTCGTTCGGTCCCTGCATCGTCTCGTAGGGACCCATGTTCCAATCGTCGAGCGAGCGGCGGACAGGTGCCGGCCATTCCGGCAGGCGGCAGACATGGCGATAGTTGAGGATGGTGACGGCGGCGAGATATTCGGGGTGGTTATAGGTGCCTTGCGCCTCGTGCTTCTGCATCATCGCGACCGTTTCCGGGCCGAGTACCGCGCGCAGCCGCTCCAGCTCCGAAATTAGATGCGGCATGTCCGCGACAGTATCTTCGAGGATCAGCGTCTGCAAGTTCTCGGGATAGGTCAGCGCATAGTCGATCGCCAGCCAGCCGCCCCAGGAGTGGCCGAGCATATGGACCTTGCCGAGACCGAGCGCCTTGCGGACGGTCTCGGTCTCCTCCACGTAGCGGCCAATGCTCCATAGACCCTTGTCGGTCGGGCGGTCTGAGGCGCCGGTGCCGAGCTGGTCGAAGGCAACGACCCTGTACCCCTTGTCGATCAGGCAGGAATGAGCCTCGCGCAGATAGTCGCAGGGCAGGCCGGGGCCGCCGTTCAGGCAGAAGACCGTCTCAGGGCCGCTGCCAAAGCTATAGGCAACCACCTTGTAGCCATCGACCTCGACGACATGCCGCGCCTCCGGCTCAATTTCACGCCACATTGACAACTCCGGCGAAAGATTCTGCTTGCTCAATATTTGAGCATGGCTAAATTTTTACCTTAAACCGCGCTCGGCACCAGCTATAAGAAGTGATAGGTTGGGAGGTCGCAGGCACAGATTGGAACCGCTGCATGTTCGATCAAATCGGAACCATCAGGCGCCAGTTCACGGCGCATCAGACGCTGGACGGCCGCATCGACCATATCTTCGAGGGTATGAAGGCAATCGGCTTCGAGGCTTTGATCTACGATTATTCGCCGGTTCCCTACGACCTCGACGGCAAGATCATGATCCCATCGCTTTTAAAGCTCAGGAACATCTCCGACGACATGTATGAATACTGGTTCGATCGCGGCTATTTCCGCATCGATCCGGTGCAGCAGGTGGCGCTACGAACCTCGGCGCCCTTCTTCTGGAATTATGATCCCGACGCCGATACGCTGATCAAGCGCTTCATGAGCGAGGCCACGGTTCCCGTTGCGCGCTACCTGAGCGAGCGCGACATGTCGACGGGTGTCACGGTGCCGGTGCACATGCCGCGCGGTGATTACGCGACGGTCACGGGAATTCGCTTTGGTGCCAACAAGGAGTTCGAGCGCGACGCCCTGCGTTATATCGCCGATTTCAACCTGCTTGCGCATGTCTTCCACGAGACGGCCTATTCGCTCTTCGACACCGCAGCGCTAAGTGTCGGCAAGATCCGGCTGACTGAGCGCGAGAGGGAATGCCTGCGCTATTCCGCCGAGGGCTATTCCGCCAAGGAGATTTCCCGCATTATCGATCGCTCGGTGCCGACTGTCGTCATGCATTTGAACGCCGCGGCAAAGAAGCTCGGCGCCAAGAACCGCACGCAGGCGGTCGTCCGCGCCACGCATTATCGGCTGCTGGACGTGCAGCCATCCTATAACTTCTGATAGCTGCCGCAGCCGTTTCGGTCGCGTTATGGTCTGCTCCATCGTAGCCTGGAGATGGAGAGACACGTGGCCGCAATCCCGACGCAGAAAGCCTTTCTGCCCTTTCGCGAATACCGGACATGGTACCGCATCACCGGTTCGCTCGATTCCGGCAGGCTGCCGCTCGTCGTCGCCCATGGAGGGCCTGGCTGCACTCATGATTATGTCGACAGCTTCAAGGGCATTGCCGAAATCGATGGCCGCGCCGTCATTCACTACGATCAACTCGGCAACGGCAAATCCACGCGCCTGCCAGAGAAAGGCCCTGATTTCTGGACACCGGCGCTTTTCCTCGATGAGCTGGACACGCTGCTGAGGCACCTCGGCATTCAGAATCGCTATGCCTTTCTCGGACAGTCCTGGGGCGGCATGCTGGGTGCCGAACATGCGGTGCGTCGACCGAAGGGGCTGAAGGCATTGGTGATCGCCAATTCGCCGGCCAACATGCATACTTGGGTCGCAGAAGCGAATCGCCTTCGCGAGGAGCTGCCGCAAGAGGTGCAGGACACATTATTGAAGCACGAACGCGCCGGCACGATCACCGATCCGGAATATATCACTGCCTCCCGCGTCTTCTATGATCGCCATGTCTGCCGCGTCGTGCCCTGGCCGGAGGAGGTTGCCCGCACCTTCGCCACCATGGACGAGGACAATACCGTCTACCGCAACATGAATGGCCCGACCGAGTTTCACGTCATCGGCACGATGAAGGACTGGACGATCGAAGACAGGCTTCCGCTCATCGAGGCGCCGACCTTGCTGATCTCAGGCAAATATGACGAGGCGACGCCTCTGGTGGTCAAGCCCTATGTCGATCGTGTGAGGGGCTGCGAGTGGGTGCTCTTTGAAAATTCGAGCCATATGCCGCATGTCGAAGAGAAGGATCTTTGCCTGAAGACGGTCTCGGAGTTCCTGGAGCGGTATGACTGATCTTTCGGCCTTAACGGGGTATCCAATTGCGCTGCCCGCCTCGCTTCTTCCATCGTGGACGACTTCGGTCCCCGATGGAATGGCGCGGTCGTTCTAGATCGGTTTGTGAAGCATAGGGCGACCATTGTCGAAGCTCTTGCGCCCCTTTTTCCAGCCGGCAATCACACGAGCAATCTCGCGCACGGCCGCACTGGGGCCGGCGCTGTCGAGGAGAACGATCGTCGCTTCGCCGCCGGCCTGGAGACGCGTGCTGCCGTCGAGTTGGCCCGCTGCCATTCCGCTCACCATGTCGAAAACCAAGGCCATATCTTCGTCACGCGAAAGCTGGGCCACATTGGCGTAAAGATTAGCCATGCGAATTAGCGAAGCGTCGCCATAGGGCGTGAAGGGATTAAGAATATTGTTGGTCGCAATCGACGTGGCGACCCCTCTTTCGGCGAGCAGATGGGCCGGCGCTACACCACGTGGAACCAGGCGGTCTTGGCCCCGGCCCATGAGGAACAGATCGGTTGCCGGTAGCACGGATAGAGCGATCCCGGCCCGTGCAAGGCGATCGGCGATGGCAAGCAGCTGTGCCTGTGGCATAGCCGACAGATTGGTGACGTGGCCAATCGATACGCGACCCTGCCAGCCATGACGGAGCGTCGCGTCGATCACCTTGGGCAGATCGGTTCGACCCGGATCGAGACTGAAATCGAGATGAAAGTCGACCGCAACATTGTGCTTTGATGCCAATGCGAAAATCATGTCCACATGCCGGCCGGGAGAGGGATCCGTATAAGGACAGCCTCCCACCAGATCTGCACCATCCGCAAGTGCGGCGTCGAGCATGTCGTATGTTTGCGGCTCATTCGTGAGCCCGTCTTGAGCAAAGGCGCAGATTTCGATGTCGATCGCGAAAGCATAATCCCCACGGATACGCTTGATCGCTTCAAAGGAGCGGAAGCCTGCGCGCGGATCGATCTCGACGAAGGTTCGCATCCTCGTGGTGCCGTGGGAAATCGCCTTCTCGACAACACGTGCAGCGCGCGAATAAACATCGGCTTCTTTAAAGCTTACCTTGGCTTTGGCGACTTCCTGCACGGCCTCGCTCAACGTACCCTCGCAAATTGCGCAGCGGTCGAGAATGCAGGCCTTGTCGAGATGGATATGGGTATCGACAAATCCGCCGAAGGCGAAGCTTCCCTCGCCGTCGACGTGCGATACCGCGTCGCATCGAATGCGGGGTTCTATGGCTGCGATCCGGTCGCCCCGAACTGCGATGTCGACGAAATCGCCGTCCTCCGCGATGCGAACGTTACGGATGATGAGATCGAATTGTTGATCGCTGGCGCTCAAAGTAGGATCGCGCCTCCATCGCTGCGCGGATCATGCGCGCCGTCGATCGATCCGTCGTTTCCGATGCGGATGACACCGGCTTGGCCGCCAAGCGGACTGAAAGCCTCGATTGTCGAGATCTCATGCCCCATGGCGGCAAGGGCCGACACCAATTCGGCGCCAATATTTTCCTCGATCTTCAGGCTGTCGCGGCTGTCCGAGAATGTGCGGCCGAGCAAAAAGCGCGGGCGTGCAAGGGCGGCAGCGGGATCAAGGCCGTGATCGATCAGCAGGCTGAGCAGCAGCGACAGCGTCTGTGGCTGGCCGTCCGCCCCTTGCGTCCCATAGACCAGATGCGGTCGCCCGTTCTTCAGCGCAAGACCTGGATTGAGCGTATAGAAAGGACGCTTTCCAGGCTGGATATGATTGGGGCTTGCCGGATCGGTGCTGAAGGCGGCTCCCCTGTTTTGCCAGAGGAGGCCGGTGTCGCCGATTACCACGCCGCTGCCCCAATCGAAATACAGGCTTTGCAATAGTGATGCGCATCTCCCATTGGCATCCACGGCGGCAAGCAGCGCCGTATCGCCGTGTCGATAGTCTTGCGGCCATGGCAAGGCCCATGCCGGATCGATCGCAGCAGCCTTGGCCACAAGGCGATCCGGATCGAGAAGGTGTTTCGCGACATCTGCGGCGTAGCGAGGATCGGCGATGGCGTGCCGATCGAGGAATGCCTGTTTCACGGCCTCGACCAGTGCATGATAATAGGCCGGGCTGTCGGGCTGGAAATCTGCCATCGGCAGGTGGCCGAGCACACCCATGATGCCGAGGGTGGTTATGCCTTGGGTCGGCGGTGGCGGAGCAAGAAGTATCGTGTCGCGATATACCTGCCGGAGGGGAGCGACAATATCGGTTTGCGTGGCGGCGAGATCGGCGGCGGAGAGCGGAGAACCGACCTCGGCAAGCCCGCTCGCAATTCGCCGGGCCAGCGCGCCCTCGTAGAATTCGCGGGTGCCGTGACGAGCTATAGCCTCGAGCGTCCGGGCCAAAGCGGGCTGGTGCTGGAGGCCGCCAGATCGGAAGAGCCCGGCGAAGCCCGGCCAGTCGTTCAGTTCATCGCGCCGGAATTCGTACCAGAAAGCCTGCGACTGACTGACCTGAAATCCGCCGTCGGCGAGCGCAATGGCGTCGTCGAGAAGGGCCGGCAATTGTTCGGTGCCTGCCCATTCGGCAGCGGAGTAGGCCAGCGCCTTCTCCCAGCTGTCGACGAGACATGCTGTCGTGAGCGTAGAGGCCGGCCCCCGCAGAGGTATCTCTCCCCGCGGCATGGCTGCCGCGGCCTGTCCGATGCCGAGGAAAGTCCGCGCATTGCCTTTCTCGTCTGACACCAGCCAGACGGCATCGCCGCCGAGACCGCAGAAATGAGGATAGGTAACCGACAAGGCAGCGCCGGCGGCAACAAGCGCTTCGATCGCATTGCCGCCGCGCTTCAACACTTTCGCGCCAGCTTGGCTGGCCAGCCAATGCGGTGTCGCGATCATTGCGCTGGAAGACGGCGAATTCGTTTGCGGGGTCTCTTTAGCAGAAGGGCTCATGGGTAGATTTCAGCGATGCTTCCGGTAGCGATGCGGTTTGGCGTGGAGCGACGGGGCGGCTTTCGACCGATACTCGGCCATTGGAGTCACGAAATCGTCCTTCAGGCTAACGGTAATGGCATGCGTTTGGCATGGGCACAATCCTGACGGCATGATCTGCAAAAAACCGTGCATGCAATACCGATGCCATAAGGAATCCTGGTTAGCCGTGCTCAGCATTTCGCCCGCTAAGCTTTTGTGTTTTATTTGGAATAAGTCTGCGGCCAACCAATCCCGGAAGAAAGCGGCCTTTGCCGGTTCTCCGAGATTGCCGCAGCCGATGCCTAACAATTCATTTCGTCATGAATAGGTGACGGAAAAAGCGGCAATCAGCTGCAGGTTCTCGAAATCACCGGCATGATGCGGTCGGCATAAGGCGGTCTTGGAAGGTCATTTTCCTTCTCATCGAGATCGGAGATCGACTGTGGGTGCGGGCGGGACGTCGGCGCCCGCACCCTTCTCTTCGGCCGGTCTCTTGGTCCGGAGGAGGGACAGCACAAAGACGAAAAAGACCGGGACGAAGAAGACGGCAAGGACCGTTGCGGAGATCATGCCGCCAAGGACGCCCGTGCCGATCGCATTCTGGCTGGCGGCACTGGGACCCGTTGCGATCGCCAGCGGCACGACGCCAAGCGTGAAGGCAAGCGAGGTCATCACGATCGGGCGGAAGCGGACGCGAGCAGCCTCGGCCGCTGAATCCAACAGGGACTTGCCTTGTGCGTAATAATCCCTTGCGAACTCGACGATCAGGATGGCGTTCTTCGCCGACAGGCCGATGATCGCGATGAGCCCGACCTTGAAATAGAGGTCGTTCGGCATGTCGCGGAGGATCGCCGCCAATACGCAGCCGACAATGCCGAGTGGTACGACAAGCATGACCGACAGCGGGATCGACCAGCTCTCATAGAGGCCCGCCAGCAGCAGGAAGACGAAGAGGATGCTGAAGGCGAAGAGGATCGGCGCCTGGCTGCCGGAGGCGATTTCCTCGCGCGACTGACCGGACCACTCGTAGCCGAAACCGTCAGGAAGTTCGGATGCGAGGCGTTCCATCTCGGCAATCGCGGCACCCGAAGACTTGCCTGCTGCTGCCTCGCCGGTGATACGGACGGTCGGATAACCATTGTAGCCGACAATCTGCGGATCGCCCTTGCGCCAATCAGCGATCGCGAAGGATGCCAGCGGCACCATCCCGCCGCTGGCGTTGCGGACGTTCAGCTTCATCATGTCTTCCACCTGCATGCGGCTGCGGCCATCCGCCTGCACGATGACCTGCTGCATGCGGCCGGCATTCGGATAGTCGTTGATATAGGAGGAGCCGAGGCTTGCGGTGATCGCATCGTTGATGTCGGTGAAGCCGACGCCGAAGGTGTTCGCCTTCTCGCGGTCGATCGCCAGCAGGATCTGGGCGGCTTCCTGCATGCCCTCGACGCGGACGTTCGTCACCACGCTGCTCTTGGCCGCCTTTGCCATCAATTCTTCCGCAGCTTGCTTGAGCGCCTTCTGTCCGCGCCCGGCGCGATCCTGGAGCCGGAAGGAGAAGCCGCTCGTCGTTCCGAAACCTTCGATTGGCGGCGGCGAAAGGGCATAGGAGGTGGCGTCCTTCAATCCGGCGAGCTGCGCGTTGACGCGCTCTGCGATTTCCGGCACCGAGCTGCCCGCCGGCCGTACGGCCCAGTCCTTGAGCGTAACGAAGGCGATGGCCGAGTTCGGCCCGTTTCCGGCGAAGCTGAAACCCTGGACGGCAAAGACGTTTTCGACGGCCGGTTCGGCCTTGAAAATCGCCTCGATCTGCTTCAGCGACGCGATCGTGCGGTTGGCGCTCGCCTCCGGCGGTCCCTGGACGTCAATGATCAGAATGCCCTGGTCTTCCTCCGGCACGAAGGAACCAGGCAGGTTGACGAAGAGGTAGCCGAGACCGACGGCAAGTGCGAGATAGACGGCCATCACGCGTCCCGACCGGCGCGCAAGGCCGGCAGCCGTCTTGGTGTAGCCCGCCGTCATTCCGTCGAACTTGCGATTGAACCACCCGCCGAGCCCCTTCTTCTCATGATGATTTCCGTCGATCGGCTTTTCAGGAAGGTGGCGCAGAGCGCCGGCGTCAGCGACAGCGCCAGGAAGGCGGAGAACATGATCGAGACGACCATCGTCAGCGAGAACTGGCGATAGATGATGCCGGAAGCTCCCGGGAAGAATGCCATCGGAATGAAGACGCAGGACAGCACCAGCGTGATGCCGAGGATGGCGCCGGTGATCTGCTTCATTGCCTTCTGCGTCGCGGCTTTCGGCGGCAAACCCTCTTCGGCCATGATACGCTCGACATTCTCGACCACGACAATGGCGTCATCGACGAGGATGCCGATCGCAAGCACCATGGCAAACATGGTCAGCACGTTGATGGAGAATCCTGTCGCATACATGATGGCGCAGGTTCCGAGCAGGGCAACGGGCACGACGAGCGTCGGGATGACCGTGTAGCGGAAGTTTTGCAGGAAGACGAACATCACGATGAAGACGAGCACGATCGCCTCGATGAGCGTGTGCACGACCTTCTCGATCGAGGCATTGACGAAGGGGCTGGTGTCATAGGGGATCGAGTACTCGACACTTTTCGGGAAGAACTTCGACAGCTCGTCCATCTTCGCCTTAACGGCCCCCGAGACGGCAACGGCGTTGCCGGTCGAGGAAAGCTGGATGGCAAGGCCGGCGCTCGGATTGCCGTTGAGCCGGCTTGCAGTCGAGTAGGTTTCCGCGCCATCCTCGACGCGGGCGACGTCGCGCAGGCGCACGGTCGAACCGTCGGGATTGGCGCGAAGGATGATGTCACCGAATTGCTTCGCGCTGTTGAGCTGGCCCTCGACGATCACGGTGGCGGTCAGATCCTGGCTGACCGGATTGGGCGTCGCGCCGATCTGACCGGCTGCGACCTGCGCGTTCTGGGCGGCGATTGCCGCGCTGATGTCGGCCGCCGTCAGATGGAGGCCGACCATCTTGTCCGGGTCGATCCAGACGCGCAGCGCCCGCTGCGAGGCGAAGACCTGCGCACGGCCAACACCGGGAAGGCGGCGCAGCTCTCCGAGGATATTGCGGTTGATGTAGTCGCCGAGCGCGATCTCATCCAACTTGCCGTCGGTCGAGGTCAGAGCCGCGATCAGCAGGAAGCCGGCACTGGCTTCTTCGACCTGAATGCCTTGCGTGCGAACGGCCTGCGGCAGTCGCGCCTCGATGCGCCGCACCGCATTTTGCACGTCGACGGTCGCCTTGCCGATATCGGTTCCGGAGACGAAGGTGGCGTTGATGCTCACCGAGCCGGAATTGTCGGAGGTCGACTCGAAATAGGCGATGCCGTGGACGCCGTTCAGCTCCTGCTCGATCAGCCGGGTCACGCCCTGATAGATTTCCTGCGGCGAGGCGCCGGGGTAGGAGGCGGAAATGGAAAGCTGCGGAGGAGCGACGGCGGGATATTGCGCGACCGGCAATATCGGGATGGTAATGATCCCCGCAATCATGATGAAGAAAGCAAAGACCCATGCGAGGACGGGTCGCCTGATAAAGAACTGTGCCATGATTTGATTACTTTGCGGCCTGGTCTGAGGTGTTCGGCTCGGCGCTTGGCGGCGTCCACGGTTCGGTGACGACCTTGCCACCGGGCGTGACCTTCGGGACGCCGTCCGCTATGATGGTTTCGCCATCCTTCAGCCCGGAAAGCACGATCCATTCGGCGCCGAGAGACGTGCCGAGGGCGATGTTGCGCACCTGTGCTGTTTGGTCGGCGGAGATCACGAAAATTTGCGGATTGCCCTCGGCGTCCCTCATCACCGCCCTTTGCGGAATGGTGATGCCGCTCTTCTGGACCGCCTGCTGGATGCGCACGCGGACATACATGCCCGGCAGGAGATCGCCATCGGGATTGGGAAATTCCGCACGCAATGTGACCTGTCCCGTGTTGGGGTCCACATTCGCGTTCGAAAACAGCAGCTTGCCTGGCTTGGAATAGCTCTTTCCACCGTCGAACACGAGCTCGACGGATGCCTGTCCGGGTGCCGGGCTCTGCAGCTTGCCTTCGCTGACGGCCCGCTTCAGCGCCAGGAGGTCCTGCGCGGATTGCGTGAAATCGGCATAGACCGGATCGATCTGCTGGATGAGCGCGAGATTGGACGCGCCTTCCGCGGTCACAAGCGTTCCCTCGGTCACGAGAGCGCCACCGATGATGCCGGTGATGGGCGCTTTTACCTCGGTGTAGTCCAGATTGATCTCAGCTTCGTCGAGGGCGGCTTGCTGAGCCGCGACATCGGCGTCGGCCTGTGCGAGATTGACGGCGGCTGTATCATAGTCGACGGCGGTCGAGACATTGCGCTCTCGCAACGAGCGCTGGCGTTCCAGCTGTTGCCCCGCATTGGCCTGGACGGCCTTCGCCTTCTGCAAGGCCGCCCTGGCGCTCGCCACCCGCACCTGAAACAGCTTCGGATCGATCCGGTAGAGAACGTCGCCCTTATGGACGAGGCTGCCCTGCTCGAAGACGCGCTCCTGGAGAATGCCCGAGACGCGAGCACGCACCTCGGACCCGGGTCGCGGCGATGCGCCCTGGAAGCTCGCTCATGACAGGCACCGGATGCGCCTTGATTTCCAGGACACCGACTGTGGGAGCGGGCATTTCGCTGCTCTCCTGCGCGTAAGCCTGGCTGGAAACCAGCATAAGCATCGCCATTGCCGCCAATATCGCCTTCCCGCAAGGCAGTTCGATTGCAGATCGCATAGATGTATTCCCAATTGACTGTGGCGCGAGGAGATCGTCGCTCCGCGTCTCGACGGCATGAACTCATTCGAAAGGAGCCGCTTCAACGCCGGGCGCGAATGGCACTTTCGTCCGAGGCTAAGCAAACATTGGGATTGTTGGCCTTCGGTCGACGTTTTGTGGAGGTTTTATGGAGGAGGGCAGAGGAATGTTGACGCGCAGGCCCTGTCTGACGTTTCTATCCGGTAAAGGAGCCTTGGATGGAAAATGCATTGATATTGATCGTCGAGGACGAGCCGGAAATCTCCGATATTCTTGAACGCTATTTTGAGCGCGAGGGGTTTCGTGTGCTGACGGCTTCGGATGGCGAGATCGGGCTTTCCCATCACCAGCGGCTGCGGCCCGATCTCGTCGTCCTCGACGTCAAGCTGCCGAAACTCGACGGTCACACCGTGCTTGCCACCATCCGCCAAAGAGGCGATACGCCTGTTATCATGGTCACGGCACTTGCCGACGATCTCGACAAGCTGCATGGGCTGCGCTCCGGCGCCGACGACTATGTGGTCAAGCCGTTCAACCCGGTCGAGGTGGTCGCCCGGGCGCGGGCGGTTCTGAGACGGGCGACGGGAAGTGCTGCGAACAAGGTGCTGCGGGTCGGCAGGCTCGCAATCGATCCGATCGCCCACATGGCCGTCGTTGAGGACGGCGAAAGCCGCATATCGTTGAACCTGACGCGCACCGAATTCCGCATCCTCGAATATATGGCTGGGTTTCCGAACAGGGCCTTCGAACGCGGCGAGATCGTCGATGCCTGCCTTCCCGAAGGCGATGCACTTGACCGCACCGTCGACAGCCACATGAGCAAACTTCGCCGCAAGCTCGATGCCGCCGGTGTCGGCGAACTTCTCAATGGCGTCAGGGGAGTAGGTTACCGCCTTGGCGATTTCGGTTAGCAACAGCCTTAACAGGCAAATCATCTGGTCGACGACCATCGTCGCCTTCGTCGCTCTGTCGGTGATGTTTTTCGGCTTCCTGATCTACGGCTATGTCTACGAATGGCTGTTCAAGGACTCCGCTCCGCCGGACGACTGGGCCGTCAGCGATTTCGTCGTGCTCGGCATCAACGTGGCAATTGGCCAGGCCGTCGGCGCTTATGTCGGATGGCGGCTTGCCCGGCGTCTCGTCAAGCCTCTGACGGCCGTGACGGAGGCTGCGCGCCTTATCGCGGATGGAGACTTCGCGGGACGGGCGACCGGCGAAGGCAATTTCGGCGAAGCTGACCGTCTGATCAACGATTTCAATCGGATGGCAGAGGAGCTGCAAAGGGCGGAAAAGGAGCTCCAATATTCGAATTCGGCCATCGCGCACGAGTTGCGCACGCCGCTGACGATCCTGCGTGGGCGCATGCAGGGGCTGGCGGATGGGGTGTTCGAGCCGAGCCAGGAGGTATTCCGCGGATTGATCGGACATATCGATGCTCTGACGCGCATCGTCGACGACCTCAGGACGCTTTCGCTGATGAATGCCGGGCGCATGGAGCTGCAGCAATCGCGTTTCGACGTTGGAGAAGAAATCGCAGACATCATCGATTCCGTTGGGCCGGCGCTTGCCAGCCTCAGCATCAGGATTGAAACCGACTTGCAGAAGATGCCGGTGATTGCCGATCGGGCGCGCATCCGGCAGGCAATGCTTGCGCTCATCGACAATGTCGCACGCTACGCTCCGGGCTCGAGGTTGAGTGTAGCCTCTCAGGAGGCCGGCAACCTGTCCGTCATCATGGTTTCGGATGACGGCCCCGGCATGACGGCTGCGGAAAGCGAACGGGCCTTTGAGCGGTTCTGGAGGGCCGACGATGCGAGAACGCGAAGAGGCGGCGGGTCAGGCCTCGGCCTCGCCGTCGTCAAGGCGATCGCCGAGGCGCATGGCGGCCACGCGACGATCGACAGCCGCAAGGGTGGCGGCACGACCGTTGTGCTGACAATCCCGCGCTGCTGAGATCGTGCGCAGGGCAGCAAATGGCCTGTTCCAGGCGTTCGGGAATCCTCATGCGCTGAGAATCCGCCGCAACACCTCCACCAATTCGATTGTACCTCGACGGATCTCGCCCACATCTTTTTCGACATCTATTCGGTCTGCATTGTGGGCGGTATAAAGTTCGACCAGTAGTCGCGCATAGTCTTCGGAAAGACCCGCCCGCATGAGTGCGGCTTGCCATTCGGTCTGGGGAAGCGGTTTGGCAACGATCTCGCGCCCGGCTAGCAAGCCGATGGCCGCCGCAACGCCATTCGGCGTATAACGCCGAGGACCTTCGGCATGAACAATCCTTAGCGCGGTGTCCTGCTTTTCCAAAAGCAGTTCGGCCGCGATCGAACCCACGTCATAGGCGGAGATGGTCGGAAGAAGCTTGGTCAGCGGATGATAGAAGCTCGGCAATCGGCCGCTATCCGCCGCTACCTTTGCCAGACGTGCCCAGTTCTCCATGTGCTCGGCCGATCGCAGCAGGATAAGCCTTTCGGTCTCCAGCCGACGCAGCCGTGTTTCAAGCGCGTGGAAGATCAAGGTGACGCCGGTGCCAGAGCTATGCTGCGCGCCATAGTCGGAAATGGCAAGAATGGTTCGCGGCTTGGCGGCTGACAGCGCTTCGCCAAGGCAGTCCACCACTCGTATCATGCTGGAATAGGCTTCAGCGGCGCGAATATCGACCGGGCAAATGATCTGGACGGCGCTCGCCCCCTCGAATGCGGCCGTCAGCGCCCGATGATCATGTATATCGGCAATGGCGATCTCGCAGCCAAGATCCAAAAGGGCCTGTGCTTTCGAGCCGTCACGCAGAACTGCGCGAACGGGAACGCCAGCCTTGCGCAGGGCGGCGATGGTCGTGCGGCCAACCTTGCCGGTGGCGCCCAGAATTGCGTGCATTGCATCTTCTCCTGTCGATTTTCCTGCAGTCTAGCCATGTATGCTCGCGGGATCGCACAGATCCGGATGGTCAATTGCAGGTTTGGACGACAATCGAAGTCATGAATGCATCCGGCTCAGCATGCCGGGGGTGAGGCCGAGGATGCGCCGCATCCAATGCGTCATGTGGCTCTGATGGGCAAACCCTGTCGCCAAAGCGATTTCGGCGAGCGGCATGTCGGTGGAGAGGATGAGCAATTTGGCGCGCTCGATCCGGCGCGTCAGCACATAGTGATGAACCGGCACGCCGAAAGTGGCGCGAAAGAGTGGCTTCAAATGCGATACGCTGAGACCGACCGTCGCGGCAAGATCGCCAAGAGACAGCGACTGATCGATATGGGCTTCGATGAAATCCACCAGGCGTCGTTGATGGCGGTTTGTCAAAGTGGCGCCTATCGCGGCTGTGCCGACCGAAGTCTGTTCGCCGCCTTCTATCAGGCGGATCGACAGCGCCAATCCCAGCGCTTCCGCATAGGTTTTGTCCGACGGGACCGGCGACTCGATTTCGGCCTTGATCGCCCAGGCGATCGATTCAATCCGCGAATCCCGAAGCTGGAATTTTGGTGCCAGAGAAACCGCATCCGAATTTCTGCCGAGCGCTTCTGCGGCGGATTGAAGGAGTTCGTGCTGGATATTCAGGCGTAGAATGGTGCAGTCCCCGTCATCTTCCCACCAGCCATCGAGTCCGGCAGGAACGATATCGATATCGCCATGCGCCTGCCGACGGCGGTATTGACGGCCGTCGCACTCACAAAAAGCATTTACGGCCCGCCCGAAATGAATGCCGAGCCGATGCGTCTGCGACCCCGGCACATGGGTTCGGCCAGCCTGAATACGAAGGAAATTCGCTTCCAGGCCCTTCCAGCCGCGATCCGTGCTGGAGAGGAGTGTCGCGGCGGTGCTGTTGAGCTGGTCCATGTTTGCGCGCTTCCGTTAATCCATCGTCCGCAACTGGGACGATCTATATCCAGAGAATATAGTTAGAGCGGCGCATCTGGTCGAGCTGTCTTCGGCAATGTGCGGCCGTCACGCCCATCGGTGTGGTTCGCGCGCCGGAGATCAGCGAATGATCAGGCAGAATGTCCGAATGAACGCGGTCCCGTTGGAGAGGCCGCGTCCATTTCTGCTGATCGAATGTCACTTCCAGCTTGTAAAGTCGGCGGCGGCGCAGCCGAACGGGGCGCGTTGATCGCCGAAACGCTTCTTCAACTGATCGCAGCCCCAGCGGTTGAGAGGCGCCGGCATCATATTGTTGAGATCCATGGCGGGCGATGTGAATTGCGAGCCGGCGCTGGTCACATACCAGATCCAATAGCCGAAAACGCCGCCGATGAAGAGAAGTATGACCAGAAAAAATCTGGCTAGCCGCGCCATGACGGACGGCCCTCTTTTTCCTTGGACAACGAGCTCCGGCGGATGGGCGCCAAGTTCTGCTGTCAGCGGCGTAAGAATGCCTGCGCGCTCCTCCGCCGAGATGTCGATGCGTTCCAGCCGGTTGTCCAAAAGCACCGGGAGGGCCGTATTTCCATGCCAGACGGCAAGCGCCACCGCCTTGTCGCCTTTTGCGCCAACGACCAGCGGCTCCTGTCCGGGCTCGAAGATCGTATGGGCTGTTCGTCCGGTTTTTCTGCCGACGATCTTGTCGGCATAGGTCACTATCAGTCGCTTGCCGCGTCGCTGGAAAGCGGTGATTTCCACCGGAACCGGCTCGAGCTGGGCAGGCCGGCGCAGTTGTCCGCGGGCGCGCCAGACGCGCAGGATCTGGAAGATCGCGGCAATGCAGGCGCCGCCAAGAAGAGCGACGAAGACGGCAAGCGTTATGATCCGGTTCCAGAGCATATCCAGTCCGAGGCTGAGGGTCGCCAAGTCTGGATGATCTCTGGAGATGACGAGGTCAGTGTCATAGTCGCCGGCATGGATATCGACGAACATGATTTCGACATCCTTGTCGTAGGTCTGCCCATTGTAGGCATATTTGAGGTGCGCCTCGCAGGTGGTGAAGAAGCCTCTTCGCGTTGAGCATTTTCCGTCGTGGATATCACCATCGGCGAGATTGATGGGGTTTTGGCTGATCGTCCAATCCCTCAATATGCCCGGCGCTTCGTAAACCGTCATGAAACCCGTAAGCGCAATCAGGATCGGCAGGGAGAAATAGACGGCCTTCGGCGTCGTGATCACCCCTCGAGCAAGCATGATGGCTCTCTGGGGAAGCTTAATCGTCGGAAATGTCATTGTCTGCCGTGAAACTCCGAATGGTTGCGTAGGCAGCCGCAAGGCGAGGAGCGAAGCATGTGCTTCGCCAGATCCCGGGGTTGATTTGGTGCCTACATTAGCAGCGCGGGAAAATAGGCGTTTTGCTTGACAGCTCAATATATGGTTGTGAAGCATTCCCCGGCTTTACGATGATGTGATATCAAATGCTTGCAGCGTGTGACCTTTTTGCCTCGCAAGATCAATTGACGGGTCGAGCCCGCTGGTTTTCACTTTGAACCGGTAATTCGAGGCCAAAAAGAAAAGCAACATGACCATGTCGCCTGGAGCAGGTCTGCGGCCGCTCCGTCATGTCGCATCCAGATAGGGCTTCAGGGGCATGTCGTCGTGCCGGGGCACCGTCTGACGTTCGATCATGTGGTGAATGACCGGCGGCCCGTCGCCACGATGCAGTCTATCCAGCTGTTCGGCGACCTCGACATCGGCATGCGTCTGGCGCTGGCCGTGGCGGACATAGTCGATCCATGTCGGCAGATGGTAGCTTTCCGTCCAGGTGTTCGGTTTTTCGAGATCGCGCAACAGCGACCATTGCTTCGCGCCATCGCGGATTCTCATCCGGCGGCGCTTCGCCATGACGGCCAGGAATTCCTCTACGTCCTCTTGCTCGATGTCGTAGTCCACCATGACGAGGATCGGGCCGCTTCTGGGGCGCAGGTCGAGCTGCAATTGCGGCTCGCTGAAGGTGTTCGTCGGATCCAGATTGAGGGATTCGAAGTCCGGCTGCTGCAACAGGAGGCCAAGCAGACCGCCAATACCGAGAGCGGCGCTTGCGATGAGAAGGGCGCCGGTCACGCCGTGGGCATCGGCCAGTTCGCCCCAGAGCCAGCTCCCCACAGCCATGCCGCCGAAGGTGGCGGTCTGATAGAGAGACAAAGCGCGGCCGACGACCCAGCGCGGCGTGGAAAGCTGAACCGTGACGTTGAAGAGAGAAAAGGCCTGCACCCATGCGACGCCGGCCGGCATGAGCAGAAGGCAGCTTAGCCATACCTGGTCGCTAAGCGCCAGGAAGAAGCAGCTGACGGCCAGCGTGAAGAAGGCACCACGGATCACCCATTCATTGCTCAGCGCATCGCGGATACGGCCGATCAGCATCGCGCCGCAGATGGCGCCGAAGCCGAAGAAGCCGAGCATGATGCCGTAGGTTATTGCGGTGCCATGCACATGATCGCGTGCAACGAGAGGCAGCAAAGCCAGAATGACGACCGCCGTCAGGCCGAAGACGAAGCTGCGGCACATCACCTTGAGCAGGTTCGGCGACATCTGGACGTAGCGAAATCCGGCAGACATTGCGCTGCCGAAAGACTCACGCGGCAGCGTGTTGCGCACAGGAGCCTTCTTCCAGCGCCATAGGGTGAAGATGAGTGCAAAATAACAGAAGACGTTGAAGAGAAACGCGAAGGCCGCGCCTGCAGCCGCCACGATGACGCCGCCGATCGCCGGCCCGATGCTGCGCATGAGGTTATAGCTCATGCTGTTGAGCGCGACCGCACCCGGCAGATGCTCGCGCGGCACGACATCGCCCATCGATGCCTGCCATGACGGGTTATGCAGCGCGCCGCCGCAGCCGATCATGAAGGTGAAGCAAAGCAGCAGCCAGGGCGTCAAGGCATTGCTGTAGGACAGGATCGCCAGCGTTGCCGATACGCTGAGCATCAGCGTCTGCGCGATCAGCATGATCCGTCTTCGGTCGTAATTGTCGGCAAGCGCGCCGGCAGCGAGCGAAAAGATCATGACAGGCAGCGTCGTGGAGGATTGAACCAGGGCGACCATGCCATGGGAGGTGGCGAGGCTGGTCATCAGCCAGGCAGCCCCAACACCTTCGACCAATCCGCCGAGATTGGAGATGAGTGTTGCCGACCAGAGAGAACGGAATGTCTTGGACTGAAACGCGACGAGCGGGGAGGTTCTCTTGGGCATGTCGGCTTTTCTTCGCAGGATTGTCTTGCTCGGCGGCAAAGCGAACTCGCTCAAAGCGTACGCACCGCCGAGTCGGTATCAACCCTATAGTGATTTGCTAAGTTCCGAAATCATTTTGGAATAATATTCTCGTCAATGAAGGCGGAATTGAGCTCTGGCCGAGGCCCTCGTTAATTCAGAGCAGCTCTATGAGCCTCGGCGCCATAAGCTTTATCCGGCATTTCGTTGACCAGGTGACATTTGGCGTCTTGATGATTCCGATCGCCTGGGTCGCCTGGCCTCAATCCAGCGGGTCTAGAAGAATGGCACGGAAGTCGTTGACGTTCGTGCCGGTCGGTCCGGTGACGAATAGGTCGTCGATCGCGGCGAAGGCCGACCAGCTGTCGTTGTGCTCCAGGAATTCGGCTGCATTCTTCTCTCGAGCGGCAAGCCGTGGAACGGTGGTGCCGTCGGCAAAGGCACCGGCATTGTCCTCGGAACCGTCGATACCGTCCGTGTCGGCGGCAAGCGCCGAAATGCCCTTTTGGCCGGAAATGGCGCAGGCGAAGGATAGGAGGAACTCGCTGTTGCGACCGCCTTTGCCCTTGCCCTTGATCGTTACCGTGGTTTCCCCGCCAGACAGAAGAAGCAAGCGCTCTTGCGATGGCAGCCCCCGCTGCAGGATCTTGGCTACGATCGCCGCATGTTGACGACCGACTTCCGATGCTTCGCCCTCGATGGCATCGGAAAGCACGATCGTCTCGACGCCGGCCTTGCGGGCGACATCGGCAGCCGCATCCAGTGCGATGGCCGCCGAAGCAACGAGCTTTATCTCGTTGCGGGCGAAATGAGGGTCCGAGGGCAGCGGCGGCTCATCCGTGCCATCCTCGAGATGACGCATCACCGCGTCAGGTAAATCGAGACCATAATGTTCTATGATCGCAAGTGCATTGGCGCGGGTCGTCTCGTCGGCAATAGTCGGGCCGGAGGCAACCAGGGCGGGGTTGTCGCCGGGAATATCTGAAACGACGAGGGAGACGACCTTTGCCGGATGGGCAAGGGCGGCCAGCCGCCCTCCTTTGATACGCGAGACCTGCTTGCGCACGGCATTCATGGCGCCGATCGGTGCACCGGAGGCAAGCAAGGCCCGGTTGACAGCGATCTCATCGGCAAGCGTGAGATCGCCGGCCGGCGCGGGCAGCAGTGCCGAGCCGCCGCCGCAGATGAGGGCGACGACCAGATCGTCTTCCGTGAGACCGCCCACCGCTGCCATCAACCGATCTGATGCGTGCAGGCCACTTTCGTCCGGCACCGGATGCGCGGCTTCGAGAACCTCGATACGCTCACACGGCACGGCGTAGCCGTAACGCGTCACAACAACGCCGGAGAGCGGTGCATCCCAGAGACGCTCGAAGGCCCGAGCCATCTGCGCCGCTCCCTTGCCGGCACCGACCACCACCGTCCGGCCCTTCGGTTTTTCCGGCAGATGGGCGGCGAGCGCCTTGTCCGGATCGGCAGCCGCAACCGCTGCATAGAAGAGCCTTTCCAGAAAGGCGCGGGGATCGGCGATGTCAGGCATCGGGTCTCTCACATGTTACGCGACGGGATGGTTCGCCATGCGCTCCAGCGCCTTGACGAGACCGGAATGATCGAGCCCGCCATCGCCATTGGCGGCGCATTGGTTGAAAAGCTCCTGCGTTGCCGCAGTGTTCGGCAGCGAGACGCCGAGAGCCTTGGCGCCTTGCAGGGCAAGGTTCAAATCCTTCTGATGCAGGGAGATGCGGAATCCCGGTTCGAAGGTGCGCTTGACCATGCGCTCGCCATGCACTTCGAGGATGCGTGAGGAGGCAAAGCCGCCCATCAGAGCCGAGCGCACGCGGGCCGGATCGGCGCCGGCCTTCGATGCAAAGACGAGGGCCTCGGACACCGCCTCGATCGTCAATGCGACGATGATCTGGTTGGCGACCTTTGTGACCTGGCCATCGCCGCAATCGCCAACGAGCGTGATGTTCTTGCCCATCAGCTGGAAGAGCGGCAGCGCTCGCTCGAAGCTTGCCTCGGAGCCGCCGGCCATGATGGATAGCGAGGCGTTCTTGGCACCGACTTCGCCACCGGAGACGGGCGCGTCGACATATTCGGCACCCGTTTCCCGAACCTTCCTGGCGAATTCCTTGGTCTCGATCGGCGAGATCGAGCTCATGTCGATGACGAGCTTGCCCTTGGATAAGCCGTAGGCAACGCCGTTCTCGCCGAAGAGCACGTCCTTGACCTCGGGCGTATCCGGCAGCATCAGGATGATGGTGTCGACGGTTTCGGCGAGCGCCTTCGGCGTTTCGACGAATTGCAGGCCATTGTCGAGCAGCTCCTGGCGCGGCGGGATGGAGAATTTTGAGGTGACGACGATGTGCCCGGCGTCCTGCAGATGCCGCGCCATGGGGGTGCCCATGATGCCGAGGCCGATAAATCCGATATGTGCCATGGTTGTTAGCTCCTGATATTGAGAATGGCTGCACTTTCGGCGTGGCGGCCGGCCGCGGCAAACCAGCTGAGCCCCGCCGCGGTCGTCGTGCGCGGCTTGTATTCGCAGCCGATCCAGCCCTCGTAGCCGAGCGCATCGAGCGTTTCGAAGACAAAGGGGTAGGCGATCTCGCCCGTGCCCGGTTCGTTGCGGCCCGGATTGTCGGCAAGCTGCACATGGGCGATCTGCGCCTGATGGGTCTTGAAGGTGCCGATCAGCTCGCCCTCGGTGCGCTGCTGATGATAGAGGTCGTACTGAATGAACAGGTTGTCGCTGCCGACTTCGGCGATGATCGAAGCGGCTTGGTCCAGCGTGTTGAGGTAGAAGCCGGGAATGTCGAACCTGTTGATTGGCTCGATTAGCAGCCGTATCCCGTGCTTGCCGAGCTCTTCCGCCGCATATTTGAGGTTGACGAGGAAGGTGGTCCGCAGCACCTCATCGGGCACGCCGGCCGGAATAATGCCTGAGAGGCAATTGACCTGTCTGCAGCCGAGCGTCGTCGCATAGTCGATCGCCGAGGCAACGCCGCGGCGGAATTCGTCGATACGATCGGGCAGGATCGCGATGCCGCGCTCGCCGCCGGCCCAATTGCCGGCGGGCAGATTGTGCAGCACCTGGGTCAGGCCATGACGATCGAGTTCGGCGCGCAGCGCTTCCTTCGCAAAATCATAGGGAAAGAGATATTCGACGCCCTCGAAGCCCGCCTTGGCGGCAAGCGCGAAGCGATCCAGAAACGGCGCTTCAGTGAAGAGCATGGTCAGATTGGCCGCAAATTTCGGCATGGTTATTCCTCCTTCAGTCCAGCAGAGCGAGGATTGCCGTCGGGGCATCCTCACCACGTTCGGCAAGCTCCTCGAACTCGACGACCGCATTGATGTCCGCGCCCATGGCGATGTTGGTGACGCGCTCCAGAATGAACTCGATGACGACGGGAACCTGATGCTCCGCCATCAGCTGCTTTGCTGTCGTAAACGCCTCCTGGAACTCGTTCGGGCTGCGCACCCGGATAGCCTTGCAGCCAAGCCCTTCGGCAACCGCGACATGGTCGACGCCATAGCCAGGTTCGGCATCACCGGATGCGTTGATGTTCTCGAAGGCGAGGCTGACCTCGAAATCCATGTTGAAGCCGCGCTGGGCCTGGCGAATAAGGCCGAGATAGGAATTGTTCACGACCACATGCAGATACGGAAGCTTGTGTTGCGCCCCGACGGCCAACTCCTCGATGAGGAACTGGAAGTCGTAATCGCCGGATAGTGCGACGATCGGGCGGTCCGGATCGGCAGCGCGCACGCCGAGCGCTGCCGGCAGCGTCCAGCCGAGCGGGCCTGCCTGGCCGCAATTGATCCAGTTGCGTGGCTTGTAGACGTGGAGGAACTGCGCGCCGGCGATCTGGCTAAGTCCGATGGTCGAGACGTAGCAGGTATCGCGGTCGAAAGCCTTGTTCATCTCCTCGTAAACGCGCTGCGGCTTCAGCGGCGTCTGGTCGAAATGCGTCTTGCGCAGCATGGTGCGCTTGCGCTCGCGGCATTCCTCCGCCCAGGTCGACCAATCGCGCAGCTTGCCTTCCGTCTTCCATTCCGTCGCAACGTCGAGGAAGAGTTTCAACGCAGCACCGGCGTCGGAGACGATACCGAAATCAGGAGCGAAGACACGGCCGATCTGGGTCGGTTCGATATCGACATGCACGAAGGTGCGCCCTTCCGTGTAGGTCGAGATATTGCCGGTGTGGCGATTGGCCCAGCGATTGCCGATCCCGAAAACGAAATCGGAGGCAAGCAGTGTCGCATTGCCGTAGCGATGCGAGGTCTGCAGCCCGCACATGCCGGCCATCAATGGATGATCATCCGGGATCGTGCCCCAGCCCATCAGCGTGGGGATGACTGGAACGCCTGTGATCTCGGCGAATTCGACGAGCAGGTCGGAAGCATCGGCGTTGATGATGCCGCCGCCTGCGACGATCAGCGGCCGTTCGGCCGCGTTCAACATGGCGAGCGCCTTTTCCGCCTGCGCCCGCGTGGCGGAAGGCTTGTAGGGGTTGAGCGGCGCATAGGTTTCGATATCGAACTCGATCTCGGCGAGCTGGACGTCCACGGGCAGATCGATGAGGACCGGGCCTGGGCGACCGGAGCGCATCGTGTGGAATGCCTTCTGGAAGACGTAAGGGACGAGCGCCGGCTCCATGACGGTCACGGCCCATTTGGTGACGGGTGCTGCTATCTTGGCGATATCGACGGCCTGGAAATCTTCCTTGTCGAGACGGGCGCGCGGCGCCTGGCCGGTAATGCAGAGGATCGGGATAGAGTCGGCCGAGGCCGAATAGAGACCGGTGATCATGTCGGTGCCGGCAGGTCCAGACGTTCCGATGCACACGCCGATATTGCCCGCGCGGGCGCGGGTGTAGCCCTCGGCCATATGGCTTGCGCCCTCGACGTGGCGGGCAAGTACATGGCGGATCGAACCGCGTGCCTTCATCGCCGAATAGAAGGGATTGATCGCAGCGCCGGGAACGCCGAAGGCGCAATTGACGCCTTCCTTTTCCAGAACCAGCACTGCGGCATCGACTGCGCGCATCTTCACCATGGGAATTTCCTCCGTTTCTGGATTGAAGGTACCGCATGGGTGAACGAGTGCAATCTAAAAATGGAAATCAATCCCATCATATGGAAATAAACATTTTCAACAAATCTGGAACAATCGAAGCGAAGAGGATATGTCATGAAGCCAAAACGAGCGGCGCCAAACTGCGCGGCGCGCCTTTAGTCAAAAGTGAGCGTCATGGCGGAAAATCGGGAAAAGACGAGGGGCAGACCAGGCCGGAAACCGGCCGAGAATGCAGCGGCCTCGTCCGTGCAGGTACTCGATCGCAGTCTGAAACTGCTGGAGCTGGTTGCCGAAGCTGATGGCGCGGTTCTGACCGATCTCGCCGATAGATCGGCCATGGCACCCTCCACCGTCCATCGGCTACTGACTTCTCTCGCCCAGCACGGCATGGTGGCGCATGACGAGGAGACCGGCGCCTGGACGATCGGGGTGAAAGCCTTCGAGATCGGAACGGCCTATTTGCGCTTCCGCAAGCTCGGTACCATCAGCCGGCCTTTCCTCAAGCAGTTGATGGAGGCGTCTGGCGAGACCGCCAATATTGCCATCGAGGAAGATGGCGACATTGTCTTCATCTCCCAGGCGGAAAGCCATGCGCCGATGCGCGCCTTTTTCCGTCCTGGTCGGCGTGGGCCGATCCATGCCTCCGGTATCGGCAAGGCGATCCTCTCCACCTGGGCGGACAGTCAGATCGGGGCCTTGCTCGGGGAGCGTTCGCTCCAGCATTTCACCGACAAAACCCGGGATACACTGCCTATGCTGCTTGCGGATATGGCCGAGATCCGCTCTCGCGGCTGGTCGATCGACGATGAGGAACACACGCTCGGCATGCGATGCGTCGCCGCGCCGATCTTCGACGAATATAGCGAGGCTATTGCCGGAATCTCGATTTCAGGTCCGGCCGTGCGGCTGCCGGATGAAAGGGTCGCGGCGCTCGGTCCGGTTGTGCGGGCCGCGGCAGAAGAATTGACGAAGGCAATGGGCGGAAAATCGAAGCGGGTATAAAAACGCCTTCGCCATCGTCTCTCTTCCAGAGACGATGGCGTTGACGGCCCGCCGCATAGTGGGTCAGGCGAACTGCAGTTGTTCGGGTACTGCCGCTTCCGGCGTTCGATTGCTTCTGGTTTTCATCGCTTTACCCGCGACATAGACTTCGGCGACGCAGCGATCGTCGCCCATGGTCTGCAGGATAAAGAGCTCCTCGGCCAATGAGGTCGCGGTGCGCATGCGGAATTCCATCGCCGACTTGGAGCGGGAATCAAGCACGACGATATCGGCGTCCGCGCCCGCCTGCAGCGAGCCGATCTGCTTTTCGAGCCCGAGTGCGAGAGCGTTGCCGCGTGTCATGCGATAGAAGGAATTGAATGGCGTCAGCCGCTGCCCCTGCAGGTGCAGCACCTTGTAGGCCTCATCCATCGTTTCCAGCATCGAGAAGCTGGTGCCGGCGCCGACATCGGTTGCAACGGACCAGCGTGCACCGACCTTGTCGAACTGAGCGGCATTGAAGAGCCCCGAGCCTAGGAAGAGGTTCGAGGTCGGGCAGAAGACACCCACCGCGCCCGTCTCCGCAAGCACCGCGACTTCCCGTTCGCTCATGTGGATGCAATGGCCGAGCAGCATGCGGTCGTTGAGCAGACCGTAGCGGGCATAGATATCCGTATAATCCTTGGCCTCGGGATAAAGAGAGGTGGCAAAGGCGATCTCGTCCCGATTTTCCGAGAGATGCGTCTGAACGTAGCAATCCGGGTGTTCGGCAACGAGAGCCTTGCTCATTTCCATCTGCTCGGGCGTCGAGGTAATCGCAAAGCGTGGGCTGACGGCATAATGCGCGCGGCCGCGGCCGTGCCATTTCGCAATCAACCGCTTCGTCTCGTCATAGCCGCGCTGCGGCGTATCGCACAGTGCATCCGGCGCGTTGCGGTCCATCATCACCTTGCCGCCGATCATGCACATGCCGCGCGCTTCGGCTGCCGCGAAATAGGCATCGACGCTTTCCGGGTGCACCGAACAATAGGCGACGGCCGTCGTCGTGCCGTTGGATAGGAGTTCGTCCATGAAACGGTCCGCCACTTCGGCCGCATGGGCGGCGCGGGCGAACTTCTGTTCCTCGACGAAGATATAGGTGTTCAGCCATTCGAGCAGTTGCGCGCCATAGGAGGCGATCACCTGCGTCTGCGGGAAATGAAGGTGCGTGTCGATAAAGCCCGGCAGGATAAGGTTCGGGCGATGGTCCGCGATCCGGATACCGGCGTCTGCCAGCTTGCGAATGTCGCCATAGGCACCGATATCAACAATCTTGCCATCGCGAACATAAACCGCGCCATCCTCGATGTAACGATAGGAGGTGGTATCGTCGATGCCTTGCGGCTCGGCAAGGAAGGTCAGCACACGGCCACGGATCAGGACTTCATTCATCGGGTTTTCTCCCCATTGACGGCATTTTCGTACCAGGAGACGAGCAGCCGGCGCTCCTCATCGGTTATGTGCGAGGCGTTGGCGGGCGGCATGGCATGGCTGCGGCCGGCCTGCAGGTAGATCTCGCGCGCATGGGCGGCGATATCGCGGTCGGTCTCGAAGACGACGCCCTTTGGCGGAGCGACGATCCCCTCCCAGCTCGGCTCCTTCGCATGGCACATGGAGCAGCGTCCCATCACGGTGTCGCGGACCTTCGGGAAATCCTGCGCCGTGATGAAGGGCTGCTGGATGGCAGAGACCTTCGTTGTTGGTTCGCCGGCCAGGATCTTCGGCACCGTGGAGAGCCACATGATGATGATGAACAGGATGACGGTGGCAAGCCAGGTCCAGGTCGGGTTACCGGCATTGGCGTGCCGGGTGTTGAACCAGTGGCGGATCGTGACCCCCATCAGGAAGACGAGCGAGGCGATGATCCAGTTGAACTGCGTGCCGAAAGCCAGCGGATAGTGGTTCGACAGCATCAGGAACAGCACGGGCAGCGTCAGGTAGTTGTTATGCGTGGAGCGTTGCTTGGCGATCCTGCCGTATTTCGCATCCGGCGTACGCCCGCCAAGCAGGTCGGCGACAACGATCTTCTGGTTCGGGATGATGATGAAGAAGACGTTGGCCGACATGATCGTCGCCGTGAAGGCGCCGAGATGCAGGAAGGCGGCGCGGCCGGTAAAGAGATGCGTATAGCCCCAGGCCACCGCGACCAGAATGAAATAGAGCGCCACCATCAGCCGCGTATTGTCGTTGCCAAAGGGCGACTTGCAGATCAGGTCGTATAGGAGCCAGCCGCCGGCAATCGAGCAGAGCGAAATGGCGATCGCCACCGGCTTGGAAACGTCAAGCACGGCCGGGTCGATCATATAGAGGTCGGCGCCGGCATAATAGACGAGACAGAGCATGCCGAAGCCCGACAACCAGGTGACGTAGCTCTCCCATTTGAACCAGACGAGATGATCAGGCATGTTGGCCGGCGCCACCAGATATTTCTGGATATGGTAAAAGCCGCCGCCGTGGACTTGCCACTCCTCGCCGTAGGCTCCCGGCGGCAGCGCCGGATGTTTTTTCAGGCCGAGGTCAAGTGCTACGAAATAGAACGACGAGCCAATCCAGGCGATGGCGGTGATGACGTGCAGCCAGCGGACGGCAAATGTCAGCCAGTCCCAGGCGATGGCATATTCATACATGGGAACTCCTCCCGGCCTTCATGGGCCCGATCTTTACGGGACTGTTTGCCATCGCGTGATTTTCCCGAAAATCCCGGTTAATCCGCCAACACTTTCAAAAAAATCTATAAGATGAACCCTGGTTTGTTCCGCGTGCCGATGTGGTAGAAAGGTGCCATGTCCTATCTCGATAATGTCCGTGTCTTCGTTCGCGTGGTCGAACTCGGTACTCTCTCGGCAGCGGGACGCGACCAGCGCGTCACGCCTGCGGTCGCGAGCAATCGCATCAAGGAGCTCGAGCGCCATCTTGGCGTGCGCCTCTTCAACCGCACCACGCGTAAGCTCTCGCCGACCGAGCATGGCCGCGTTTTCTACGAAAAGGCGGTGAAGATCATCGAGGCAGTGAACGAGGCGGAAGCCGCGATCGCCGATCTCTCACGCAATCCCAAGGGTTCGCTGAGGATCACCGCGCCACTCGGCATCGGCCGAAGGCTGATCGCCTCGGGCATTCCGGAGTTTCACGACAAATATCCGGATATCGAGGTGCGCGTCCGCCTGTCGGACCACAATGTCGATATCCTTGCGGAGGGTGTCGACGTCGCCTTCAAGCTCGGCGTCTTGGAGGATTCCAACCTGCGCATGCGCGGCATCCTCAATTGCGATCGGGTGCTTTGCGCTTCGCCGACCTATCTCGCAAGTCGCGGCGTGCCGGCGAGCGCGGATGCTCTAATTGCCGACAAACACGACTGTCTTCTGCTGCGCTATCCTGGCTCGAAGGAATATTACTGGACGCTGATGACGGCGGAAGGCCATCGCAAGTTCGAGGTCGCAGGCCCCTATGACAGCGACGACGGCGACGTGCTCACCCAATGGGCACTGGAAGATCGCGGCATCATCAACAAACCGCTGTTCGAGGTGAAGGCCTATCTGAGGGAAGGGCGGCTGGTGGAAATCCTAAAGGAGAGCCCGCCGGCTCCGGTGCAGCTTGCGGCCATCTACCCGCACAAGCGCTTCCAGGATCCGAAGGTCCGCCTGATGATCGATTTCATGGCGGAGCGCTGTCAGCGGCTGATCGGCAAGCTGCTCGAAGATGAGCCTGCCGCTACGGCTGCGGGCGGTTAACGCTGCTCGCAAACCTTGCGTGATCAGCCGTCCAGTTCAGCGCCGCCGTCATCATCTCGGCGGCGGCCAGTGTCGCGATGACGGTCGGACGTTTGTCTTTCACAGCCGTTCCGCCGATCGGGCAGATGAGGCGATCGAAAAGCTCCGTCTGGCCGGTTTCGCGCGACAGCCAGTTGCGGAAGGTGGCGCGCTTCGTCTTGGAGCCGATCATGCCGACATAGGCTGCATCTGTGCGCTTGAGCGCTTCCGCGGCAATCAGGAAATCGAGCGCATGGTCATGGGTGAGGATCACGAAGCTGCTGCCGGCGGGCGCATCGCGCACGACAGCCTCGGGCATGGCCGTGAGACAGGTCTCGATGCGCGGCAGGTTGGAGGCAATGAGCTCTTCTTCCCGCGTATCGACAAGCACCACGCGTAACGGCGCCAGCGAAAGCGCCATGGCGAGGGCATCGCCGACATGACCGGCGCCGAAAACATAGACATGTGGGCGCGCGGCCATCTCGCGGTCGCTCCGAGCTATGAGATCATTCGCAAGCCTGGGGCTGAGGGCGGTGAAGGCCAGGCCCACCCGGCCGCCGCAGCACTGGCCGATCTCCGGACCGAGCGGCACGTTCATCGGCTCGGCGGCCAGACCGGAGCGCAGGGCCCGTCGCGCCTGGTCGATCGCCATATATTCCAGTGCGCCGCCGCCGATCGTCGCAAAGATTGCCCGTTCCGATACCAGCATCCAGGCATCCGCATCGCGCGGCGCGGAACCCGCGACCCCCGTCACCTCGACGAGCATCGATGCCGGTTCGCGGCGCAGGAAGTCCCGGATATCTTCACGGGCGGCAGGCATGATCTTACTCCTTCTTCGCCGCTTTGAGGCGCTCGATCGCCATCAGCACCCGTTCGGGCGTTGCCGGCGCGTCGAGACGCGGGCAGATCTTATGGTCGGCGACGCTCGCCACGGCATCTGAAAGCGCATGCAAGACGGAAAGCCCGAGCGGCAGCGGCGGTTCGCCCACAGCCTTCGAGCGATGGATCGTCGGTTCATGGGCCTCCGACCAATCGGTCAGGGCTACATTGAAAATCTTCGGGCGGTCGGATGCAAGCGGGATCTTGTAAGTCGAGGGCGCGTGCGTTCGAAGACGCCCCTTGCCGTCCCACCAGAGCTCTTCCGTCGTCAGCCATCCCATGCCCTGGATGAAGCCGCCCTCGACCTGACCGATATCGATGGCCCTGTTCAGGGAGCGTCCGGTATCGTGGAGGATATCGGTGCGTTCGACCACATATTCCCCCGTCAGCGTATCGATCGATACTTCCGAGCACGCCGCGCCATAGGCATAGTAGTAGAAGGCGTGGCCACGGCCCGCCTTGCGGTCCCAATGGATCTTCGGTGTCTTGTAGAAGCCGGCGGCTGAAAGCTGGACGCGGGCCATATAGGCCTTCTTGATGAGATCAGGGAAGGACATTTCGACATCGCCAATGCGCACGCGGTTGGGCAGGAACGTCACCTGCTCGCGGAGCACCTGATAGCTTTCGGCGGCGAAGGCGATCAGCCGGTCCTTAATCTGGCGTGCAGCGTTTTGCGCCGCCATGCCGTTTAGGTCCGCGCCCGAAGAAGCCGCGGTTGGCGAGGTGTTGGGCACCTTGGCTGTCGTCGTTGCGGTGATTTTTACCCGGTCGAGATCGATCTGGAGCTCTTCTGCCACGACCTGCGCCACCTTCAGATGCAGGCCTTGCCCCATTTCGGTGCCGCCATGATTCATGTGTACGGAACCGTCGCTATAAACATGCACCAGCGCGCCGGCCTGGTTCGATTCCGTCTTGGTGAAGGAAATGCCGAATTTCACCGGGGTCAGCGCGATGCCGCGCTTGACGATACGGCTCCTGGCGTTGAATTCGGAAATGGCCTTGCGGCGCCCGGCATAGTCGGCGCTTTCCTCCAGTTCGGCGACGATGCGCTGGATGACGCAGTCCTCCACCTTCTGGTGATAGGGTGTGAGGTTGCGCTCGCCTTGAACGCCCATTGCGTCGTAGAAATTCAGCTTGCGGATGTCGAGCGGGTCCTTGCCGACAGCGAAGGCGACTTCGTCGATGACACGTTCGGCGCCCACCATTCCCTGCGGGCCGCCGAAGCCGCGGAAGGCCGTGTTGGAGACGGTGTTGGTATAGAGCGGCGCCGATTTCGCCTGCACATGGGGAAAGAAATAGGCATTGTCGCAATGAAACAGCGCACGATCACCGACCGGGCCGGAAAGGTCGGCCGAGAAGCCGGCCCGGAGCGCAAACGTATAGTCCACGGCCAAGATGCGGCCCTCGTCGTCAAAGCCGACATCGTAATCGATGGCAAAATCATGCCGTTTGCCGGTCGCGACCATGTCTTCGTCGCGGTCGAGCCGGACCTTGACGGCGCGCTTCAGCTTCTTGGCGGCAATGGCTGCGATCGCAGCGCATTGGTTCGCCTGAGTTTCCTTGCCGCCGAAGCCGCCACCCATGCGGCGAACCTCGATCGTAACAGCATTGCTCGAGACGCCCAGCGCGTGGGCGACCATATGCTGCGTCTCGCTCGGGCCTTGGGTGGAGCAATAGACGACGACCTCGTCATCCTCGCCGGGCACGGCAAGCGAGACCTGGCCTTCAAGATAGAAGTGATCCTGGCCGCCCAGCCGCATGCGGCCCTTCACGCGGCGCGGAGCGCTGTTGAGGGCGGCATCCGCATCGCCGCGCTTCAGCGTAAGCGGTGTAACCACCTGCCGATGGGTCGAAACGTCGAGATCCCAGATGTCGATATCGGCCGGCAATTCCTCGTATTCGATCTTTGCCAGCTTTGCGGCGCGGCGGGCCTGCTCACGCGTTTCGGCGATCACGCAGAAGATCGGCTGACCATGAAACTCGACCTTGCCGGCGGCAAGCACCGGGTCGTCGTTCATGTAGGAGGGGGAGATATCGTTGACGCCAGGCACGTCCTCATGGGTGAGCACGGCGACCACGCCGGGCGCGGCGCGCACTTCTGTCAGATTGACGGATTTCAGGATGCCGTGCGCAACGGTGGATAGGCCAAGCCCTGCATGCAGCGTTCCGGTCGGTTCGGTAATGTCGTCGATATAAACGGCGGCACCGGAAACATGTTTGTGCGCGGAGTCATGACGGGGGCTGGTATGAACCCCGCCAACGATGGTTTCGGCCTTGATGTCTGAAGCGTGTTTGTTCATGGCCTATGCCGCCTCATATCTAGACACCTGAACCGGTGCCTCATTGGACGTCGTTTCCAGGAAGAAGCGCAGCAGAAGGTTCCTTGCCGCCAGCGCACGATATTCCGCCGTGGCGCGCATGTCGGTCAGCGGCGCGTAATCCTCGGCATATTTCTCCATAGCCAGATTTACAGTTTGCTCGTTCCAGGGCTGGCCGAGCAATGCCTTTTCGACGGCGAAAGCCCGCTTTGGCGTTGCGGCCATGCCGCCATAGGCGATTCGGATTTCGGCAACCGTGCCATCTTCGCCAAGTGTCAGCCGGAAGGCGCCGAGCGTGGCGGTAATGTCCTCGTCCCGGCGCTTCGTCACCTTGTAGACGGCGAACATTTCACCTGTTGCCGGAACCGGAATATGCACGGCTTCGACGAATTCGCCGGGCTGACGGTCCTGTTTGCCATAGGCGATGAAGAAGTCTTCAAGCGCAATGGTGCGCCGGACGGCGCCCTTGCGCAAGGTCAGCGACGCGTTGAGTGCAATCAACGCCGGCGGCGTGTCGCCGATCGGCGAACCGTTGGCGATGTTGCCGCCGATCGTGCCCATATTGCGCACTTGCTGGCCGCCGATACGGGTGATCAGCGGCCCGAGCGCCGGGATATGCTGCGACAGCGTCACGATCGCCTCCGAATAGGTGACGCCGGCGCCGATGGTGACGAGCCCGTCTTTCACCCCGATCGATTTCAACTCCTGCAGCCCAGCAATGAACACGACCGGCGTGATGTCGCGCATGTGCTTGGTGACCCAGAGGCCGACATCGGTCGAGCCGGCCACCACGGTTGCCGTCGGCGATGCCTCCAGAACCGATGCGAGATCATCAAGGTCCGCCGGCACAATAAGCCGATTACGACCCTCGCCGATTTCGACGCGGGCGCCGTCGCGAAGGGCCTGCAGGCGCGCGATCATGGTTTCGCGCTCTATCAGCAGTGGGTCGTCTTGTGTCCCGCCATAGCTGGAGATGGAGCGGGCAGCGCGCAGGATCGGCTCATAGCCGGTGCAGCGACAGAGATTGCCCTGGAGCGCCGTTTCGATCTGCTCATCCGTCGGGTTCGGCGTCTGCATCCAAAGTCCGTAGAGCGACATGACGAAACCTGGCGTGCAGAAGCCGCATTGCGAACCGTGAAAGTCGATCATGGCTTGCTGCACCGGATGCAGGTGCTCGTCGCTCGGGGCGAGATGCTCGACGGTGACCACGTGACAGCCGTCCAGTGAGCCAAGGAAGCGAATGCAGGCGTTGACGCCCTCGTAAACGAGGCCGCCCGCTGGCGTCAGCCGCCCCACAAGCACAGTGCAGGCGCCGCAGTCGCCCTCGGCGCAACCCTCCTTCGTGCCCTTCAGCGAGCGGGAGAGGCGCAGCCAGTCAAGCAGCGTCTGGTCTGGTGCCACGTCGGTAAGAGCGACGTCCCGACCGTTGAGAATGAAACGAAGTTCGGAGCGGATTGTCGTCGATGTCATCGCTCAGCTCCCGCGGTAGGTGGAATAGCTGTAGGGCGAGAGGAGGAGCGGCACATGGTAATGCGCGCCTTCGTCGGCAAGACCGAAACGGATCGGGATGATGTCTAGAAACATTGGGCCATCCGATGCGCGACCGAGATAGTCGCCGGCATGAAAGCGCAACTCGTAGATGCCGGCCTGCATGATTTCTCCCGACAGCAGCGGCGCATCGCAGCGACCGTCGTCGTTGGTCTCCGTCGACTTCAGCAGATTCGGTACATCGCCCTCGATCCGGTAGAGTTCGATGCGCAGGCCCCGGGCGGGCTTGCCAAGCGCCGTATCCAATACATGGGTCGTGAGCCGTCCGGCTCCTGGCGAATAAGACTGCATATTCTTCTCCCGAACCTGGCGCTCCTGTCTCTACTATCGGCCAGGCCCATTCCCATGAAAAGCAGCCGTAACGTTCGAGACTTTCAAAATTTCCAAGGGGAATGGCGCGCGCGATTTGCGGTTAGACATTGGGTATCGAAAACGTTTGGAGGAACGTTTCATACGATGTCGCGGCGGGACGGATGGGCTCGACTTGCGCATTTCGCATGCACTGAGGCGTCGAAATACGTGCCGATGTCGCGATATGCATTTCATGAAAAGGCAGGTTTCCGCCGGTCTCGCTGCATGGCGGAAGTAATGAATGCGCCGATTCTCGGCTGGCCCTGATGGGCGTCAGTTCGAGACGCTTGGCGGCAAAAAACCTTGCCGCAGCTAGTGGGAAACCGATGTCGCGGTCTTTGCGATCAGCGTCGGCAGTGATCGACCATGGAAATAGCCGCGGCACGGCGGCTGCCGGAGTGCCAGCCGTGCTCCGGTCGACTTCTGCTGCCTGCACCGCGGGTCAAACATCGTACCCAAGCGAACATATCGTCGATCGAGGAAGAGGTGATTTCGGAGAATGGAAACGGGAGACCATGAATGAAAGTGATCGAAATTCAGCCGCTGACGAGAGCCGCATTCGCGCCTTTCGGCGATGTGATCGAAATGGAGGGTGCGCACAGCTTTCCCATCAATGCCGGCAAATGCGTTCGCTACCATGACCTCGCAAAGGTCGAAGCGATCGGCGAGGAGGCACGTACGATGATCAGCTGGCTGCGCGGCGAACCCTATGCGCTGCCATTGGAGCTGAAGATGGTCGAGCGGCATCCCCTCGGCAGCCAGGCCTTTGTGCCGCTGACCTGCAATCCATTCCTCGTCGTTGCAGCGCCGCAGACGGACAATGGTCCGGGCGAGCCGGTGGCGTTCCGCACCAGGCCCGGCCAGGGCGTCAATATCTGGCGCAATGTCTGGCACGGTATTCTGACGCCCCTCGATGGTGTCTCCGACTTCATCGTC
This sequence comes from Rhizobium sp. BK312, assembly GCF_014193605.1. Taxonomy (NCBI): domain Bacteria; kingdom Pseudomonadati; phylum Pseudomonadota; class Alphaproteobacteria; order Hyphomicrobiales; family Rhizobiaceae; genus Rhizobium; species Rhizobium sp. BK312. Next base: position 154,249 of record NZ_JACHZP010000004.1, read on the forward strand.
ATCGATCGCGGCGGCAGGGGCGTCAATCTCGAGGAACATTTTTATGGCGAGGCGTTCCTGATCCGCTGATCGGATCTCGATCGGTGCAGACAAAAATAAGGGGCGCTGCGATCGCAGCGCCCCTTATTTGTCAACGTGGTTCCCGTTTTTGCATTCCGCCGTCAATCCGCGAAGAAGGCGAAGCGCACGACGAACAGGGCTGCGACGATCTGCGTTGCCGGATGCAGCATCGACCAGCGGCCGGTGAAGACTTTCACGGCCACGTAGGTGATGAAGCCAAAGGCAAGGCCGTTGGCGATCGAGTAGGTGAAGGGCATCGCAAGCGCGGTGATTGCTGCCGGTGCCGCCTCTGTCAGGTCATCCCATTCTATCTCGGTCAGTTCGCGCATCATCAGGCCTGCGACATAGAGCAGCGCCGGAGCCGTCGCATAGGCTGGCACGGACGCCGCGAGCGGCGAGAAGAAGAGGGCGGCGATGAAGAGGACGGCGATGGTGATCGCGGTCAGGCCCGTACGGCCGCCGGCCTGAACGCCTGAAGCGCTCTCGACGAAAGCTGTCGTGCTGCTCGTGCCCATCAGCGAGCCGGCGACGATGGCGGCGCTGTCGGCAAGCAGAGCCCTGCTTAAGCGGTTCGGCTTTCCGTCCTGGATCAGGTTCGCTCGTTTGGCGATACCAATCAGCGTCCCGGTGGCGTCGAAGACTTCGACCAGCACGAAGACGAGGATGATATGAACCAGACCGCCATGGAGAGCGCCGACGATGTCGAGTTGCAAAAAGGTCGGCATGATGGACGGCGGCGCCGAAACAATGCCGTGAAACTGGCTGACGCCGAAGATCCAGGAGAGAATGGTGACGGCGAGAATGCCGATAAGGATCGAACCTCTTATTTTCAGCGCATCGAGAACGGCGATGACGAAGAAGCCGAAGATTGCGAGAAGGGGGCCGGTCTGCTTCAGGTCGCCGAGGCCGATGAGGGTCGCCTTGTTGGCGACGACGATGTCAGCGCTCTTCAGCGCGATGATCGCCAGAAAGAGACCGATACCTGCGGCAATCGCACTTCTTAGCGAATGCGGGATACCGGCGATCAGCCAACTGCGCACGCCGGTCACCGTCAGCAGAACGAAGATGCAACCGGAGATGAAAACCGCGCCGAGCGCCTGCTGCCAGGTAAAGCCGAGTGCGGCAACGACGGTGAAGGCGAAGAAGGCATTGAGCCCCATGCCCGGCGCCATGCCGATCGGCCAATTGGCAACAAGGCCCATGACGATCGAACCGAGCGCGGCCGCGAGACAGGTGGCGACAAAGACCGCATTGCGGTCCATGCCAGTCGTCGACAGAATGTCGGGATTGACGAAGATGATATAGGACATCGTCAGGAACGTCGTCACGCCTGCGATGAGTTCGGTGCGCACGGACGTGCCGTGCTCACTCAATTTGAAAAGTCGTTCAAGCATTGTTCCTCCCTAAGCGTTCCCGACGCTCGTGAAATCATGGGGCTTGCCCGCATCTCCTCCAGATGTGGGCCGCGAGAAGCGTCTTTGAACGCTTCGTGGCGAGGGGGGATTGTGCGCTTTTAATGGCTTTGCGCGCTAGAGCCGGATTTCCCTGCAATTCGCGAAAGACATTCTAAATTTTCGAGCTATTTCCGCGCGAATTTCTTCCGATTTCGGAGCCGTTACTTGATGGTCGAAGCCATCCCTCCGTCCTGCACCAGCGCTTCGTGCGGCGCAGGCAAGAAGATATGTATGTATCTATAGCCGGAAGGTGACAAAGCCAACCTATTTCCATCGCCTGGCGAAAACGTAGAGGCCACACAGACAGCGGCCATGGAGGATTGCGGCGAGCCCGGTAACTAAAATGGAAGGCTACCGAAGGCGGAGCGCACTCAATCCGGCTGGACGCCGATCATATCTGACCGGCGCGATATTGATCGGCGATGTTTCTGCAGGCGCGGATGGTCAGGGCCATCACGGTCAGCGTGGTGCCGGCAATGCCGCTGCCTGGAAAGGCGGAAGCATCCGTCACGAGCAAGTTGGGTATGTCCCAGCTCTGGTTATGGGCGTTGAGGACGGATTCCTGGCTCGATGTCCCCATGCGGGCACCGCCGGTTTCGTGGATGGCGGCGCCCATGCACATGGTCTTGCGGAACCATGTGCGGAACATGAAACGGCTGAACGGATCGGCATCGGGAAAGGCGCCGCGACCCATTTCCCTGAGGCCGGTAGGCGAACCGATGAATTCCAGCTCGCCGCCGACGCCACGGATCATCTCGATCAGCACCTCTTCCTGCCGGCGCAGCAGGGTGTATTCCTCCTCGCCCATGGCACATCGGATATGAGGAACGGGGACCCCCCAGGCATCCTTCCGTCGTGCATCGAGCGTGATGCGATTGTCGGCATAGGGCAGCATACGGCCGAAGCCGAAGAAGGCCAGCCGCGAAGGCTCGTCATCCGGTGTCGGCGCCCGACCGATGCTTCCCTGGTAATCGAAATCGTCGCGGCCGATATCGCCCTCTCCAAAGCGCGGCACGAAGATGCCGCCGGAGGGATTGTAGAAGGGATCGACAGGCGCGGAATCATCGGCCGCCCATCCCTTCGCCTTGGAGAAGGAGCCGAAGGCAAGACATGGAAGCTGATCCATGAAATAGCGCCCGAGTGCGCCCGAGCTGTTGCCAAGCCCATGGGGATGGCGAGCGCTGGACGAATTGAGAAGTAGCCGCACGCTTTCGATCGGCGATGCCGAGAGCACGACAATGGCTGCTCGGGCGGTTTCGACCTTTCCAGTCGCGCGATCGATGAACTCAGCTCCCGTCGCTCGGCCGCCGGGATCGTCGGTGGTGATACGGCGCACGATGGCGTCATGGCGCATAGTCAGCCGTCCGGTCGCCAACGCCTCGCGCAGCGGCTTCGGCGTCCGCTCGGCGTCGGGCGCGATATACCGCCAGGAAACGACATGCCGCTGCGGCCAGCGTCCTTCGACTTCCGTCTTGAAGGTTTCTTCGGCAGGCGTCAGCTTTGCCGGATGGGCGTAGACGCCGTCGGGCAATGTCTCCACGCCATCCTCATTGCCATAAAGGCCAAGGCTGGTTTCGACCTCCGCATAGTAGGGAGCGATCTCGTCATAGGAAACCGGCCAGTCGACGCCCTTGCCGGTCTTCGAACGGATCTTGAAATCATCGTCGGTCCAGCGCAGCAATACGCGGCCGAAACTATGAAGGCGGCCACCGCCCTGACGGCCGCGTATCCACAGGAACGGTGCATCCTTCGGCGTCGTATAGGGGTTCTTGCGATCGTTGACGAAGAAATGGCTGAAGCGCTCGGTAAAGAAGGCGGCGCGCGCCTGGATGGGCTGGCCCTTGAGCGTCGCGCGTGCGCGCTCCCAGATATTGATACTGCTTGCCGGCGCCTTCTTGCGGTTCGGATCGAAATCCTTCTGGGTCACGGCTGGGCCGGCTTCGAGCAGCAATACCGACAGTCCTTGGGCGGTCAATTCCTTAGCGGCGAAGGAGCCGGCGGCGCCGGAGCCGATCACCAGCGCGTCATAAATAGTCTGAGACATGAGTCATTTCCGTATGCTGTGAAAGCGGTTTTAAAGGCGCGCACCATCGGCGTCGAAAAGGGAGGCTTTGGCGATATCGAATCCCGGCGTGATCGCCGTACCCGGCTGGAGTGCGGCATCTCCCATGATGCGGTAGGAGAGGCTTTGGCCCGCCCAATCGAACCACAGCACAGTATCGGCGCCCATCGGTTCGACGACCGAGACGGTGCCGGGAATGGTGGGCCAACCCGCGTCCGCGCCATTCGGGGCGATATGCTCCGGCCGGATGCCGAGTGTCGCGGGACCTGCCTTGGTGGCGCTGAGGAAAGGATAGCCCGCTAGATCGATGGCAAGCCCGTTGCTTTCGAAGACCGGCGTGCCCCCTTTCAAGACGATCTCGCCCTCGATGAAATTCATCGCCGGCGCGCCGATGAAACCGGCGACGAAGAGATTGGCGGGGCGATGGTAGATTTCGGACGGGCTGGCGAGCTGCTGGATCACGCCGTCCTTCATGATGGCGATACGATCGGCAAGGGTCAGTGCCTCGACCTGATCATGCGTGACATAGATCATCGTATTTCCGAGGCTCTGATGCAGCTTCTTGATCTCGACGCGCAACTCGTTGCGCAGCTTGGCGTCGAGATTGGACAGGGGTTCGTCGAACAGGAAGACGTTCACTTCGCGCACCAGCGCGCGGCCGATCGCGACGCGCTGGCGCTGGCCGCCCGACAATTCCGAGGGACGGCGGTCAAGCAGCTTGTCGAGGTGCAGAAGCGACGCCGTGCGGGCGATACGCGCCTCGATCTCGGCTTTGGGAAGACCCGCCACGCGCAGGCCGAAGGAGAGATTCTTGCGCACCGACATGCGGGGATAGAGCGCATAGGACTGGAAGACCATGCCGATGCCGCGATCCTTCGGCTCGGCCCAGGTGACGTTCTTGTCCGATATCCAGATCTCGCCGTCGGTAATGTCCTGCAGGCCGGCGATGGAGTTGAGAAGGGTCGACTTTCCGCAGCCGGAGGGGCCGAGTAGAACCAGGAATTCCCGAGGCGCGATGTCGATCGACATCTTGTCGATGACGGTGTGATCGCCATAGGCGATCTTGAGATCCTTGACCGAGACGGCAGGCTGCATGGCGTTACCCCTTGACGGCCCCGGCGGCGACACCACGCAGGAACCAGCGGCCGGAGAAAAAATAGATGGCGAGCGGAACGACGGCGGTCAGGATGGTGGCTGCCATGTTCACATTGTAGGCGCGCTCGCCCATGGTGGTGTTGACGATGTTGTTGAGCTGCACGGTCATCGGCAGATTGTCGCGCCCGGCAAAGACCAGGCCGATCAGAAAATCGTTCCAGATGCCGGTAAACTGGAAGATCGAGGCGACAACGATCATGGGCACAGCCATGGGCAGCATGATCTCGATGAAGATCCGCCAGAAGCCGGCGCCATCGACGCGAGCCGCCTTACAAAGCTCTTCGGGAATGGCGACGAAATAGTTGCGGAACAGCAGCGTCACCAGCGGCAGGCCGAAGATAACATGAACGAGGACCACACCCGCTACCGAATTATAAAGGCTGAGATTGGCGAGCAGCCGCACCAGCGGATAGAGGAAGATCTGGTAGGGGATGAGGCCGCCGGCCATCAGAAGCCCGAACAGCAGGTTCGAGCCTCTCGGCCGCCAGAAGGAGAGGGCATAGCCGTTGATCGCACCGATGAAGACGGAAATCGCCACGGCCGGCACGGTGATCTTGACCGAATTCCAAAAGCCGATGCGCACGCCCAGGCATTGCGTGCCCATGCAGGCGCCCGACCAGGCGGTCTTCCAGGCGCCGAAGTCGATGCTATCTGGCAAGGCGAAGACGCGGCCCTGGCGGATCTCTTCCATTGTCTTCAGCGAGGTGACGAGCATCGTATAGAGCGGCAGCAGGAAGAAGAGTGCAGACAGAATAAGAAAGGCATAGAGCCCAATTTGGCCGGCCGTCAGCCGTGATGGCTTGGGACCGCGAGGATGAAGAGCCGCCATCAATGTGCTCCTCTTCTTCTGGCGCGCATGGCGAGCGCATAGCGAAATGGTGCGACGGCCATGACGACCGAAAGCACGAGCACGGTGGCGCCGGCACTCGCGAGGCCGAGGTTCTGGCGCTCGAACAGATTGTCCATGATGAATTTTGCCGGCACTTCGGTCGAGTAGCCGGGACCGCCGCCGGTCTGCGCGACGATGAGGTCATAGGTCTTGATCACGCCCATGGAGAGCAGCATGCCCGACGCGGCAAGCGCGGGCCCAAGCTGCGGCAGGATGATCGAGGTATAGATGCGCCAGACCGGAATGCCGTCGATCTGAGCCGCTTTCCATTGTTCCTCGCCGATCCCGCGCATGCCTGACAGTGCGATGACCATGACGAGGCCCGCGCCCTGCCAGACACCGGCAAAGACCACCGTGTAGATCGCCATGTCGCGATTGACGATCCAGTCGAAGACGAAGCCCTGCCAGCCGAGCGCCCTGACGGTCGCCTGAATGCCGAAGGTCGGGTTCAGCATCCACTGCCAAATGAGGCCGGTAACCACGAAAGACATGGCATAGGGATAAAGAAAGATCGTGCGAAACACGCTTTCGAAGCGAACCTTGCGATCCAGCGCCGCGGCGAGCACGAAGCCCAATGCTAGGCAGCCGGCAACATAGAGTACGCCGAAGATCAGCACATTTTCCAGGGACGCGAGCCATCGCGATGTCCGGAACAGCTTGGCATATTGGGCAAAGCCGACATAGTTGGACGACGGGAAGATGGTCGAATCCGTGAATGACAGGCGCACCGACCAGACCATGGTGCCGATATAGATGAAAATGGCGGCAATCCATGTCGGCAGCAGGGCGAAGGTCGCAGCAAGGGGACGTCTGCGCTTGGCTTGCATCAGCAAACTTTCTCGAAAGGATGGGCAGAGCCGATCGACAGGGAACTCGGACGACCGGCTCGCTGAAGGTCTATTCGAAGATCGCGAAGAACTTCTCCGCCCCCGAGGCGCTATCCTCGGACGGATTGGTCCAGAACTCGTCGACGAAGTCGTTGAGTGCGCCGGCTTGTTGCGGCGAGAGGATCAGAGCCTGATCGGGCACGATCTTGCCGGCGCTCATCAGCTCAAGGCCTTTTTGTGCGCAGATGTCGAGCTTGGACTTGTCGACGTCGGTCCGCATGGGCACCGAGCCCTTCTTCAGCGAAAACTCCACCTGCACGGCCGGATCCATGGCGACCTCGGCAAGCAGGGTCTGGCCCTTCTGCGCGGTCGCATCGGCGATCTTCGGGAAGGAGAAGGAATCGGCGACATAGACCATGCCCGGCGATTGCGGCGCGAGCATGCAGCCATAGTCCTTGCCCAGTTCCTTGCCGGCGGCCACGAATTCGCCCTTGGCCCAATCGCCCATAAATTGCACGCCGGCTTTTCCAGTGATGACCATGGCGGTGGCGTCGTTCCAGTTGCGGCCCGCGGCACCTTCATCGACATAGGCGCGAAGCTTGCCGAGAATATCCAGCGTCTTCTTTACGCCCGCTGTCGATGCGTCGCCCTTGTCCTTGTCGACATAGATCTTGAGGAAGCCGTCAATGCCGACCTGGGTCAGCAGGATCATGTTGAAGACCTTGGATTCCTGCCAGGATTGGCCGCCCCAGGCGACGGGCTGAATGCCTGATGCCTTCAGCTTGTCGAGGGCCGAGAAGAATTCGTCCCAGCTCTTCGGCTCGTCAGTGAGGCCAGCCTTGGCGAAGGCATCCTTGGAATAGAACACCCAGCTCTCGCCATGGGCGCCGGTCGGAGAGAGGTAGACCTTGCCATTATAGGAGATGAGGTCGTAAATCGACTTGGGCAGGACATCGGCCCATTTGCTGGCTTTCGCCACATTGTCGATCGGGCTCATAAGTCCCTGATTGACGAAATCGGTGTTGGCAAGGCCGAGCACGGCCTGCTTGGCAGTCGGCGGGTCGCCCGCGACCAAACGGTTCTGGAAAGCCGCATCGGCCGCGCCGAAGCCGGCGATGGAAGAGTCTTTCCAGGTGCCGCCGCGCTTCTCGAACTCCTGTTTGACGACGCCGAGGGCCGCGGCCTCGCTGCCTGAGGTCCATGAGGTCATAACCTCAGCCTGCGGCTTGTCTTCTGCATGGGCAGTCATGGAGGCCGTGACGAGTGCGGCTCCCATCAATAGCAATTTCATTCGATTGTTCATTGTTCCACCTCTTCAAAAAGGCCCTCTTGGCGGGGCCATTCGTTTTCGGATTTTTGGTATCAGCGATAGATCGGCAAGAGCGCCTGTCTGACGAGCGTCAGGCCGTTGGCGATATCGCCGACCGGATCGGGTGCTGCATCCAGCTCGAGAATGGCCCAGCCTTCATAGCTACGGTCGCGCAGCAGCCTGGCCCAGCCCGGCCAATCGACCCGGCCAAGGCCGAAGCCGCAGAAATACGGGCGATGGCGGTCATGGATATGCTCGTCGATCACCGTATCGGCCGGCATCGGTCCCAGCGCATCCTTCCAGTGAGCGATGATGACGCGCTCATGGTGCCGGTCGACGAGCTGCAGCGGATCGGAGCCGGCAACGATGATATGCGCCGTATCCGGGCACATATGCACGTAGGCGGGATCGGTCAGCAGCATCAGCAGATCGACGTCGCGCGCTGCCGCGAAGATCGAATGCGCCTCGGTGTGGAGAGCGAGACGCACACCTTTGACATAGAGAGCAGCGCCGAGGCGATTGAGGAAATCGGCAATTTTGCGCGCCTGCTCGAAATCGAAGAAGTGTGTCGGCTGAGCGCCGAGCGTCTGACGAAGCGGCGCCCCGATGACCATGATGTCGCTGCCGCACGCCTTCAAGAATTCGGCATATTTTTCGGCCTTGTCGATGATGGCGGCCTGCGCTGATGCCTCGGTGAAATCGCCGGCGGCTTCGAGCTCCGCGAAGAAACCGCTCGCAAGCGTCAATCCGCGCCTGGAAAGCTCGGCCGCAAACTTCTCGACCGAACCATAGGTCTTCGTCGCGTCCTGCCAGTTGAAGGGCGAGAAGGTCAACTCCACGCCAGTGACGCCGGAGGCTTGTACGGCATTCAGTATCTTATCCCAGAAGGCGCGGGGCTCATTGCGCGATAGCGCGATGATGCCGTCATAATCCTCTACGCCCCAAAATCCGGAGTGGAAAAAGGTGACGAGATCGACACCAAAGCGCAGCCGTTCCGTAGAGGTCATGAGACTATCCGTTGTTAAGGCATGGAAGATCGCTCGTGGAACCATGGCCCACAGCAAATAATCGATAATGATTTCAATGCACTGCAATTGGCAAACGTTTGCCGTGCCTAGATAGTAGACAAGTCCTTTTTATATGCAAGTGCTTTTTGGCAAACGTTTGCTAAACCACTGGGATTGCCGTAGCATCCCGCGCGATGGGCATTGGGAAGGACGCCAAAAAGTGAAGAATAACAAGGATCTGCCGGCAGAAGAGCATTCCGGCCCTCTGATGGCGGATGTCGCACGGCTGGCAGGCGTCGCGATCTCCACGGTGAGCCGGGCGCTCGCCAATCCCGGTCGCGTGAACGAAAAGACGCGCGCCAAGATCGACGCTGCCGCCAAGCAGCTCGGCTATACGCCCAATGCCATGGCGAGGGGGCTTCGTGTCGGCAAGTCCAATGTCGTCATGATCATTCTGCCGGGCTCGCTCTATTACGGTGTCTCGCAGGTCATCCCTCTGGTCCTACAGGGAATAAACAGGTCGTTGAGGCAGAATGGTTATCATCTGATGATTGCCAACCTCGATCGCGACGAGGCTTCGGAGCGCCATATCCTCGATCTGGCTTTCGGAGGCACGGTGCGTGGCGCCATCATTCTCTCCTCGGATCTGCCGGTCCATGGCGGTCGGTCACTGAAGGATTCCGCTCTGCCGATTGTCTCTCTTTTGTTCGACATGAGCCACGCAGCCTTGCCGAGTGTCGTAACCAATGATCGCCAGGCCGTTCGCGATGCCACGACCGAATTGATTACTCTCGGCCACCGGCGTTTCCTTTATCTTGCCGGTCCGGAGGGCAATTACCATGACCGAGAACGCTATCTGGGTGCCGTTGAAGCGCTTGCCGCCGCGGGTCTGCCGGAGACGGCGATCGTCAGGTCCGGCGGCAGCCTTGATTATCAGCATGGTTTCCAGATCGGCGTCGATGCGGCGGCGGAATTTGCCGATCTCATCTTGAAGCCCACGGCCGTCATTGCCACGAGCGACGACATGGCGATTTCCTTCATGAGTTGCGTTCAACGCATGGGCTGGAAAATTCCGACAGATCTTTCCATCGTATCCTTTGACGGCGCTCCGGTCTGCAAATATTCGCTGCCGTCATTGTCGACCATCGAACAGCCGGTGGAGGAAATGGGCCAGATGGCCGTGAGCTTGCTGATGGAGCGGATCGACGCGCCGGATAAGGCGACGGCCTTCCGTCATGTCATCGAAAGCAAGCTCACTCGGCGCGAAAGCGTTGGTCCGGCGCCGTCAAATGTTTAGGGACAGCTCTGCATTTTTCATCCGGGCGTAAAAGAGCCGCAGCTATAGGGACATCATTATAGTGAATTATAGCGAGAGCACCGACGTTCTCTCCCGCTCACCGTATGACATTCGGTATGGAGCGTTCGATCCGGACATCCAGGCGGATGACACGGGTGCCGAGTGTTTGAGATTCGCGCAAGGTCTCGAAAACAGGCAGGAAAACCGGACGGATGATGGTAAACCACGAAGCGACATCATCGATACCGGCGCTGACACTTGCGGCAGCGCCGCTTTCATCCCTGCCAACGATCAAAAGATTACCAGCCAGCGGGGAGGAGTGCCCCTTCAAATCCGTAACGCTCGAAAGGCCGTCGATAAGGCCATTGTTATCGGTATAGAGAAGATGCGCATCCTCGATGCCGATAACAGCAACCTTGCTGGCCCTCACCAACTTGCGGATGTACTCGGTGCGGTTGCCGGCGGGAAGCATCACCGTGCGAATGGTTCCATCAGCCGGATTTAAAAGATACGCCTTGGCTTCGGGCGGGGAAGTTTCTTCAGTTTGCTCTTCGACAGGGCGTGGTTCCAGCGCAGGGAGGAGTCGCAGCTTTGTTCGCGCTCTCCCCTGGGATCCAGATCGGCCATAGCTATCCGTCATTCACCGTTCCCTTGCCACATCGAGAATTAGCATTGGAAGAGACAGGGCCTTATAGGCACGAGATTATGCAACTTTTGCAAGCATCAAAATTCGCTCGGTGTGTTGCCTTTTCTTCAACGGGAGAGCGACTCTTAATCTCCTGCGTTCGAATAATTTCACGGAGATAATCATAAGACACTCGGCCTCGCCGTACGCCGCTTAAGGAAGAGGATGATCAGGGGAAGTCAGGTGGCAGCGGGGATAAGCAGTGACTTGCCTCGATAGGGAACGGCTATTCAAACGTATTGGTCGATGTTTTTCCATTTTGAAGAGAAGTCTCATCAAAATACCTCTCAAAGTATCTGCGCGCAATGATTGAAGTCATCGAGAGACTGCGCTTGGGATCGACGATCAGAGAAAGCACCATTGGCGGTAAGTCGTTGTCCGCTATGCGGGCGTAGTGCAATCCAACCTCATGGGCAAGGGGCCTGCCGGCAGGCATGGCCGTCACGCCGAAACCGCAGCCCTCGCGGACCATGGAACGCATGAGCGACAGGCTATTGGTGGTCAAAATTGGCTGAAAGCGGATGTCCATACGGGCAGCGGCGATATCGACGATATCCCGCAGGTGGCTGCTGGTGTCGGGTACAATTATCGGCTTCTTGAAGAATTCGTCTATGGATATGCTGTCAGGCCGTTCAAGGTGGGGATCTCCCGGCAGCATGGCAATGAGATGAAAGTCGGCGGAACGCGTGACGACGACTCCCGGCAAGGGCAGGGGGCTGAAGGTAAGGCCGAAGTCTGCGCCCCCATCCCTAACCAGCTGCCGCACACGGTCGGAATCCTCCACTGCGATCGCATTGCGGATACGAGGATGATCCTTCGTGAACCGCGCAATCACTGCGGGCAGGAAATCGGGCACCGCTTCTTGCGACGAGGCTATTTTCACCTCGCCGCGGCGAAGTCCTTTCAGCTCCTCGATTTCGGATTTGATGCGGGAAAGGTCTTTATTCCATTCCCTATAGCCATTGACGAGCAATTCGCCCGCCGATGTCAGCCGCATGCCGCGCGGCAGGCGCTCGAAGAGAGTGACGCCAAACTCCTCCTCGGCGCTGATGAGCTGTTTGTTGATCGCTGAAGCCGATACGTTCAGCTTCTCGGCGGCCTTTCTGATCGAGCCGTGATTGGCGATCTCGTCGAGGTAATGCGCGAAGCGGGAAAACAGGAGCCTGCTCATTCGGAGCTATACCTCGTTGAAGAAAAGGAAACATACCAGACGAATTTTGTTGGTTGTAAAAATCGTGTGATCTGGTGTCTATTAAGACGAGAATTTGAATGCAAACAATGTGCCAAAAAGGCCGCAGTGATGTATCTTGAGACTTCTCAAACCTATCGGGTACAGGTTGCGGGCGAAAATTTCAGCCTGCCGATCGTCCGGCTGAGCGAGCGGCGTGCGATCGCATTGCTGATGGTAATCGATATGGGGATCCGGTTCGGAGATCTCGTCGGCGAAGCCCTTGCCCGTCATTTCGCGCAGTCGAAACCCGATATTGTCGTCGGCAGCGCCACTTTGGGCGTGCCGGTCGCCATAGAGGTTTCGCGGCGCCTTGGTATCGATCAATATGTCATCTTGCAGAAGTCGCCCAAGTTTCATCTTGCGGATGCCTTGGTCGAGGATGTCCGTTCCATCACGACCGCAGTGCCGCAGCGTCTCCTGCTCGATCGACGTTCGATAAAGCTGCTTCAAGGCAGACGCGTCCTTGTTGTCGACGATGTTATCGCAACCGGTTCCAGCATGGCGGCTGCACTCAGGCTGGTGCGCCGTGCAGGCGCAAACATCATTGGCGCCGGCGCCATTCTGACCGAGGGTCATGCCTGGCGGAATTTGCTGGGTGATGACGCCCGTCTCGTGACCAGCCTGGGACATATTCCACAGTTCGATATTGTCGATGGGGTGGCGACGCCCGATGTCGTCACCGAAAAGGACGCTTGGACGGATGATCGGGCTTCGCCTGGCAAGAGTTTGACGCAGTTCCAGCGAAGACGCGCAGCAATCCAAAAGAGCGCAGCAGGGATGTAGGCAAGTCGCCGATCCCTAGCATGGCTATCTTGATGCAGCCGGTCCATGATGCGCACGAATGGATTGGCCGATCGATGTCCCCTATGCTAGGTGATGTTTTATATGCAATCTGAAATGGTTTTTACGAACGGAAACACGCATAGTCATTCAATTCTTGGAAAAGGTTTTTCTGTGAGCCGGCAATCGATCCCTATCTCAATTCGATTGCTTCGCGATCTTCGTTTCAAAAACTCATCCAAGCCTCTGAAGTTCGAGACGTACTGTAACTGAGGTTGGCAGGTGGCGTGTTCACACTGCCTTTCATGATCGGATGGGCGATTATCCGAGCAAGTGCATGCATTATAGATAAAGCGCGTCCCTGCGCTTGAATGGTCGTGGAGAACCTCTCAGCCGGTTCTCCGGCAATTTTTGGAAATTACTTTTTAAAGGAACCAAAATCATGCAGCCAGCGAGCATGTCCCAAACTGACGGCAATACTCTCTTTCCCATCGTCCTCTCGATCGTGGCGGCAGCCGCGACCGGTGTGCTTTGGGCCTATGCCAATCCGATCCAACTCGTGCCGGGGATCATTCAGTGGCGCATTTTCGCCTTCCTGCCGCCAGTGATCGGCATTCTGCTCGGCTGGCGCAGCGGCTTCATCTGCGGCTATCTCGGCACCATTGTCTGGTCGCTTCTTGCCGGCACGTTCATACCCGCACATTCGCTTATTGTTGATGGCATCATGGTCGGTCTGACCGGTCTCGTGCCGGGGCTCTTCTTCGATCCTGCCAAGACGGTCTTCGATCGCGCCGCGCTGATCAAGATTGCCGTGGTCTGCCTTGTCATCGGGCTGATCATGGTGGCGGCGGTGTCAGCAAGCCTTGCCTATCTCGGCATTTTCCCGTTCTGGTGGGGCTTCGGCTATATCGGCCTGTCCGACATCGTCCCGATGGTCGTCGGCACGCCGCTTCTGATCATCCCGGCCCTGAAAATTCTGAAGAGTGCTCATCCCGCCGGTTTCAAGCGCTTCTGAACCAATCTGGATCGACAAGTGCTCAATATTGCCAATCTGACGATTGGTTTCGGCGGCGCCGCACCGGTGTTTGCCGATACCAATTGCATGCTTGACGAGGGGCAGCGGCTTCTCGTCTGTGGTGAAGCCGGCAGCGGCAAGTCGACGCTGCTCGGCGTTGCCGCGGGTTTGATTCCGCGGCTCATTCCCGTTGCCGAATTCTCCGGGCAGGTGGAGCTTGCCGGCCGTTCGCTGCCTTCCCTCACAAAGAAGGAACTCTTCGACACGATCAGCTTCGTGTCGCAAAATAGCGAAGACCAGCTTTGGGATATCTGCGTCGAGGACGTCATCGCCTTTCCGCTGGAAAACAAGAGCGTCGAGCGGAGCGCGATCCGGGACCGGCTCACCGAACTGATGACCGAGTTCGGGCTGGAAGCACTGAGCGGCCGTCGGGTTCTGACCCTTTCGGGGGGCGAACGGCGAATGGTCACCATTGCTGCGGCGATCGTCTCCAGCCCATCGATTCTGGTGCTGGACGAACCGACGACCGGGCTCGATCCGGCTGCGCGCGTGCGGTTGTCCAATATCCTGCGCAAAGTGCTGGACAGCACTCCGACATTGCTGATTTCCGAGCAGGACCCTTTGCCGCTTCGCTCCGTAATAGACAGCATTGCCTTGTTGCGTCGCGGCGGCATTTCTCCAAGCATGCCGCCGAAGATGGTGCTCAGACAGGATGCCGCCTGGATCGATGCCGGCATTCTGCCGCCGATGCGCGCCCCGCCCGCGCGGCAGACGGCCGAGCGAGGGCGTCCGCTATTGACCGTATCCGGGCTGGCGAGCCAGCTTTCGCGCTCGCGCGGAAACCCCGTGCTGAAGGACGTGAGCTTCGATGTCCGGGCCGGAGAGGTGCTGGCGCTTATCGGCCGTAACGGCGCCGGGAAGACGACGCTGTTCAAATCAATCCTCGGGCTGACGAAAACCACCTCGGGTTCCATCCTCCTCGACGGGATGAAGGCCGATAATTGGTCGGTCGCCGCGCGAGCCCGTAAGATCGCCTATATCCCCCAAAACATGCGGCATATCTTGTTCAACATGACCGTGCTCGGTGAGGTGATCTTTGCCATCACCGCGTCGAGCGCATCGTCGAGCGACCCGGCCGTCATCGCGCGCGCCAAGGCGGCGCTGGAGCGCTACGCACTCTCCGACCTGGCCGAAGCCAATCCGTTTGCTTTATCGGCCCGCCAGCAGGCGCTGCTGGGGCTTGCCTGCGCCGATGCCACCGGCGCACTCGTTGCCATCATCGATGAACCGCTTCTAAGCAGAGACATCAAAGGCCGGCAGATGCTGGAGCTTTTCATCTCTTCAATGCAGTCCTCGGGCCGAGCCGTTATGCTGATTTCGCACGATCTGGAACTGGTCGACGATCTGGCCACTCGCCTGATGATCCTCGACAATGGCACGATCGCGTTCGAGGGAACGCCGGAAGAGGGCTGGAAAAGCGATCCCTTCCGTTCTCTCGGCTGGCAGACGCCCTATGATATGACGGCCTGGAGCATGGCATGACGCGGCTTCATGAGCTCAATTTCTTTATCAAGCTAGGCGTTGCCTTCATCATCATGCTGGCTGCCTGGTTTGCTCCGGATTGGCGGTTCGGCGTACCTCTTGCGCTTGTCTGCTTGGCCCTTCTGTGGGGCCTGAGGGTTCCCGGTCTTCGCGGCTACATCAAGGGTGCTGCTTTGCTGACGGGCATGGTCATGGTGAGCTGGATGATAAATCTCTGGCTGCAGGGTCTTTCGACGCCGCAGGCCCTGCCTGTGGCGGCGGCGATGGCCGCCAGGCTGGTGACGACAACGGCCGCCTTCTATTTCGTCATGGAAACAAGCTCGCCGGGCGAAATATTGGCGGCGGCAAGCGCCGCGCGCCTACCCTCCATTGCCACTCTCGTTCTGTCGCTCACCTTCGGCGTCATTCCGATGCTGCGCGACGATTTCGAGCGCATTGCGGATGCCCAGCGTTCTCGCGGCATGGAGATTGACGATGTCGGCCTGCCGACGAAATTGCGCTTTGCATTGGCACGCGGCATCCCGCTGCTCGTTCAGGCGATCCGCATGGCGCATGCCATCTCGTTTTCGCTTACCCTTTACGGGTACGATCTGAAACACAAGCGAACAACCTGGCGCGAAGTTGGCTTGATGGTCGAGCAGCGCCTTAGCATGAAGGATAAGACCTATGAGCTCTGAGACCGCCGACCCGAGAACCGGGCAGAACTGGAAGGTCGATGTTGCCGGCTATACCGTTGATCTGCCCATCGTGGCGATCAAGCCGGATTTTGCCATTTCGCTGATGATGGTCATCGATCTCGGTGTGAAGTTCGGTGAACATGTCGGCACCAAGCTTGCCGCCAAATTCGCATCGCTCAAGCCCGATATCGTGATCGGTACCGCGACGCTCGGCATTCCCGTCGCCATCGAGGTCACGCGTGCACTCGGCCTCAACAACTATGTCGTCCTGCAGAAGTCGCCCAAAATCCATTTGGCGAATGCACTGGAACAACGCATCTCCTCCATCACCTCCAAGGGCGAGCAGCGCTTGCTGCTGGACCGTGCCGCAATCCCCCTTCTCAACGGCAAGCGCGTGCTTGTCGTCGACGACGTGGTCGCCTCCGGATCGAGCCTCAAGGGCTCGCTGGAACTGGTGCGCAAGGCTGGAGCCGAGGTCGTCGGCATTGGCGTCATTCTGACGGAAGCCCGCGATTGGCGCGAGACGCTGGGACCCGATTGCGATCTCATTCAGAGCCTCGCCCATATCCCGCAATTCTCAAGGGCCGGCAATTCGACTTGGGAGCCGATCCCCGGCACTTGAACTTTCCGCAACGACTGGCGCGGTATCTTGGATCGTGGGGCGCTCGTCATCGACCCGAGCAGTCGACTGTCCTACAAATGGAATTTCGCACATGATGATCCGGCTTCGGGCCGGATCAGAAACAGGGCTATGGAGGTGCCAAGGCGGAGATGACGTAAGTTGAGGTTATTGCTGGCAAACCCGGGATGCAATCATGCGAGCATGGCCCGGCCACTTGCTTTCATCAAGCCTTTGTCTTGTTCTGGCTGATGGCGTGGATACTTCAGATAGCCGAACTATAAAGTGGATGAGGACATGATCACCGATATCGAGGACTTCTTTGCCAAGGGATGCGGACGCTGCGAACGCTTTGCGACGCCGGACTGTTCGACGAGGTTGTGGATTGACGGTCTGAACGAACTGCGCCGAATCTGTCTGGAGGCGGGGCTCGTCGAGACGGTGAAATGGGCCCATCCATGTTACATGCACGCGGGTCGCAACATCGTCATCATCGGCGCCTTTCGCGGCGATTTTCGCCTCACTTTCTTCAACGCGGCGCTGATGAAGGACCCTGAGGGCGTGCTTGAAAGACAAGGGCAGAATACCCAGCATCCCGATATGATCCGCTTCGTGAGTAACGCCGCCGTGGCGAAGATGGAGCCCGTCATCCGAACCTATCTGAAGGAGGCGATGGGATATGCGGAGGCCGGCATCAAGCCTGCAAAAGAGGTGGGCGAAATTGAATTGCCGGACGAGCTGATCGAGGCACTGGATTCCGATCCCGAGCTGGCGGAAGCTTTTCACGATCTGACGCCAGGGCGAAAGAAAAGCTATGTGATCAACCTCGGCTCCGTGAAGAAATCCGAAACGCGGGCCGCGCGGATTGCGAAGTTCCGCAACCATATTCTCGCCGGGAAGGGCGCGCTGGAGCGCTAGCCGGCAATTGATGTCTCCTGCTTCTTGATCATCTCATCGATGAGTTCGAACCGCTGCGCAATCTCAAGTCAGTTCGGTTTGGGATAATACCAAGCATAACCAAAGTGATAACGATCCGGCTCCTTGCCGTAGTAATAGGGAAGGGCAATGTCCTGCTGCGGCGGCAGTTCTGCCGCCGTTCCGTATTTCGACGTGAGCCATAGCTGCAGTGCGTTCGGCATGGTTGATTGATGCCCGTCGCGTTCGTTCCAGACCAACAGGACCGGTCCATCGCCTATGACCTGCCGGCTGAGATCCGACGCAGGATATTCCGTCGATACGACCGATGTGTGCGGCATGCTCACACGCAGATTGCCGGCCTTGAGCCAGGTCGTCGTGACGACCGCCGAGGGTTGTTTTCCTTCCGGGGTGACGACTTTGTCCACGAAGGTGGCATAAGGGGCGTTCAAATGCTCATAAGAATGGAAAAACCGCGCAAAAAGGACACCTCCGGCTATGATCAGAGGCAGCGCGATCATCATGACGATGGGTACGTAAAGGAATTTCTTTATATCGGCCTGGCTCTGCTGTCCCGCTGCATCGAGCTTCAGACAGAAGTAGGCTGGCAGCAGAAACAGGAAGGGTAGCAGCCAGCGGTCGCGAAATTCCGTAAGCGTGATCACCAGTATCAAGAGTACCAAGATAGCGGCGGTGCTTAAGAGTATCCTGCCGACGAAATCGCTCCATTCACTTCTGGCTCGCAGGGCTCGCAGAAATGATTGACGGAAGAACAGCAGAAAGATCACGCTCGTGGGAGCTATGATGGCGACGCTCGTCTTAATCAGCTCCAGAAGTCCGAAACCGATATCCGAAAGCTTTCCGCCGGCGCCTTGCTCCGACATGGTTTGGACAGTCGTTGTCAGGACCCGATCCATGTTGGACACCATCCATATCGCGTGCGGCAGGAACACGAGAACGGCGATTGCGAGCGTCAGCAGGAGGCGCCAGTCCCGGAGCCTTTTTCGCCCGACCGGATGAAAGAAGGTCGCGATGAGGACACTGCCGATCACCAGAGCAAAATTGTACTTCGTCAGCATGCCAAGCCCGGCCCAAAGCCCGATCAGCGCGTAGGAGAGGACTGTCGGACGACGGATGGTGACGATGACGAAATAGATCAACATGAGCACCGCAAGCAGTGTGCCGACGGTATGTGTCAGGTCTCTCTGCGCCTGCCAGAACATCTGTGGCATCGTCAGGAGCGATAGCGTTCCGACCGCCGCCAGCCTTTTGTCGGCCAAGAGCGATCGCAGAAGCTTGTAATAGGCGAGATAGACCAGGAAAAGCAGAAGATTCTTCACGATGACGAGCGATGCGACACTCGTGCCGAAAATTTCGAAGATGCCGTACTGAATCCAGTTGTAGAGCGGCGGCTGGGCGTCGTAACCCCAGGCGAGCCATTGACCGACGAGAAACTGCTGCGCTTCGTCGATCCGCAGCGAGCTCGATATGGCGATGCGGATGGCTGCCTGCACGATGAAATATATCGCCAGGCTCCCGGGTACCCACCAATATTCGGAGGATGACCTGCTGTCGATTGATGCAGTCTGCTGTCCGGCACCGGCAAGACTGTCTTTTCCGAGGGGATTCATCCGGTTCTCCGTGCGATTGCCAAGATCGTTGCACGGCCATCTCATAGATGTCGCGACGGCACAATCGTTTTCAGCGGGATTTCTAGGGTTGGCATGTCGAGGATGGATCTAATTCCTCAGATATCGTTCCTGAGCAGCCGGGTCATTAAAGTATCCTCGTCATTCATCGCATTCAGCTTTCCGACATCATGCCGGTCGAATTCGCATGGCCAATAATTGACTAGGGCTGCGGGAGTATGAAGGCCACACCCGGCGCCAACAATAAATTTTCTCTGAATGTTGCCATAATCTCCTTGAGATCAGTTGTCAAACATACCGAATGTATGTATATAGAATCCAAGCTTGGGCGAGGGGCGCTTTTCAAACTCCGAGTCCGACCGCCATCCGACACTCTGTGTCGGTAGCCGCAGCCCATCGTTCCAATCCGATGCGGCTGCCCACCCCGATCGGTTGACCTCCGATCAAGACGAGAAGGATTCGGCTTTCCCTCCGAATCCTTCTCTTTTTAGCTGCTTGGACTTTTGCCTTCCGTGGATGCGGAAATAGTCGCGCTCCGTCTGGAACACTGGATCCTGGCGAGGTCGACCCTAGCGAACATGCCCGTCGACTTTCCAAAGGTTTACCGCCTGCGTTTCATGTCGCCCGCTGCAGCAAGTCCCGGATTTGCCCACGGAGCCAATGATGCGCCGCATCCCGATCACGGCGACGATGCCAGGTCTGGACGAAAGGGAAGATCGGCAGAGTGAAAGGCACCTCAAGACATAGAACATCCTGATCCGACAGATGCTCTATGCTTCGCCGTGCCGCGGTCAATATGAGGTCGGTGCCGCGCACGAGATCCGGCGCGGCTGACCAATGTGGAATCTGAACGGCGATCCGGCGCTTGTGACCCAGTCGCAAGAGCGCGGCGTCGATCTCGCTGCTGTCCTGTAGCGCGACGGAAACCTGCACATGCGGCCGCGACAGATAGGCGGCGAGATCGAGGGGCAGAGGCGCGGACTTCGCATCCACCAGGCACGCGAAGCTCTCCTCGAACAGCAGCATGCTATCGAGATCGCGAAGGTTCGGCTGTTTCAATGTTGGATAAACACCGACGGCAAGGTCGATCTCGCCATCCATCAGGGCAGCAAGAGCTCTCTCCCTGCCATAGGAGACGACGGTGAGGTCGACAAGCGGCGCGCATTGCCTCATTCGCCGGACGAGGGTGGGCAAGAGAATGGCAGCGCCATAATCCGATAGCGACAGGCGGAAAAGGCGCTCGGTCTGCCTGATATCGAATGAAGGCTGTTCCACCATGGAGCGCACGAGTGCAAGGGCTTCCGCCAGCGGCTCGGCGAGCTCGAGCGCTCGTGCGGTCGGCTGCATCCCATCGTTGCCTCTCACGAGTAGTGGATCGTTGAAGATATCCCTCAGTCTCGCCAGTGCATGGCTGACGGCCGGTTGCGAGCGATTGAGCCGCAAGGCGGCGCGCGAGACGTGACGCTCCTCAAGCAACGCCTCCAGGACGAGCAGAAGGTTCAAATCCGAGGCGGCAATATTATTCATTTTATGCATGATTTCGATATCGAATTCCGATTTCCATTCTCAATTTCAATGATCCAGATTGAAAAGGAAAGGAGAATTGACCGTGAACCAATCGACAAACACGGATATGGGATTATCCCATGTCGCCCTGCTCGTGCGTGATCTCGACAGGAGCATCGCCTTCTATGAGGAATTTGCCGGTCTTCGGGTGATCCATCGTCGGGGTGCAAAGACACCGCTGGACGCGGTCGCATGGATGGCGGACGGCTTGCGTCCCTTTGCGCTCGTTCTCGTCGCATCGCGCAGTCTCCAGGACACGCCGCTTGGCCCTTTCGGTCATATCGGCATCGCCTGTGCTACACGCGGGGAAGTACTGCGCCAAGCGAATGAAGCCGAACGTCAGGGCATATTGCGGTCCAAGCCACGCGACGACGGGCCTCCGGTCGGCTGCTGGACCTATATTGCCGATCCCGACGGCAATACGCTTGAATTATCCTTCGGACAAGAGATCGCCTTCACGACGGAGCAGCTGGGAGCGCGGATCTATGGCGCCATTCATCTACCCCATTCATCTAAATGAGTGGGAACCTTTTGCCGTCCAGCGCTTTTCATTGGACGATTTCAGAAACCATGTGGTTGTCACTTGTCGCGCTCATCCCCCAACGACCACCACCAAGCCCGAGCTCTCGTCCCCCTTGGATTTCTGAATTTCTTCATGGCCGATGTTCAGGCGGGCATCGGACCCTTCCTCGGCGTTTTCCTCGTCGCTCATGGCTGGCAAAGCGGTTCGATCGGCTCCGTCATGACGATCGGCGGGATTGCGGGGATGGTGATGATGGCCCCCGCCGGAGCCTTCATCGATGAGACCACGCATAAGCGCACATGCGTGATCGTGCTTGGCATCTGCACGGTCCTTGCCTCGATGATCATATTGGTGTCGCAGCTCTTCTGGGTCGTGGCGCTGTCGCAGGTTGCGACCGCTATTGCCGGCGCCGCGATCGGGCCAGCGCTTAATGGCATTACTCTCGGCATTGTCCGGCAGGCGGGCTTCAATCGGCAGAATGGCTACAATCAGGCATTCAATCATGCCGGCAACCTAGTCGGCGCCGGACTGTCGGGATGGCTCGGCTGGATGTTCGGGCTTACGGCCGTGTTCTGGTTGTCCGCTGTCTTCGGCGTGCTGACTATCATTTCCGTGTTGATGATCCCAGCCGATGCGATCGACGATGACGAAGCGCGCGGCGCGACCCTTGCCATCGTTGGTCCGCCGGGAGAGGGGGAGCCTGCCAGGCACCGAAAACCGAGCGGCTTCAAGGTGCTTGCCGAATCGAAGCCGCTGCTCATCCTGGCCGGTGCGCTTGCATTATTTCATCTTGGCAACGGCGCGATGTTGCCGTTGTTCGGGCTGGCTGTCGTCTCCGCCGGTCAGGCCGATCCCGCGGGCTTCGTTGCGCTGACGGTGGTGGTGGCGCAGGGCACGATGATCATCACTTCTCTAATCGCGATGCATATGGCGGAAAGGAGAGGACAATGGCTCGTGCTGCTGGTCTCGTTCGCCTCCTTGCCGATCCGCGGCTTCGTGGCGGCGCATCTGATTACGTCCTGGGGGGTCTATCCCGTTCAGGTTCTCGATGGTATCGGCGCGGGCTTGCAAAGCGTTGCCGTGCCGACGCTCGTCGCCCGCATCCTGAACGGAACCGGCCGTATCAATGTCGGCCAGGGCGTCGTCATGACCATGCAAGGGGTCGGCGCATCCCTGAGCCCGGCGATCGGCGGCTGGCTGGCGCAGGAGATTGGTTACAGCACGATGTTCATGATCCTCGGCAGCTTCGCGCTCGGGTCGATTGCGCTTTGGGTCGGGTTTCATGGAGTGGTGCGGGTTGCCGCTTCCACACCGGGGCGACCTCAGGGCGTTGTGTTCTCAGGTGATTGATTGCCTATCTCCACCCTATTGCGGGGCCAGGAAAGCATCATCCTTTGGGCATACCCTGAGCGCTCCGATCAATCGAGTTTTACCGTGGCGCGGCCGCTCGTGAGATCCCGAATAGTGTCAAAAACCTGTTCGGCGAGCGACGCGGCTATGGTCACGCTGAGCAGGGCTCCGGATTCGGTGAAACGCTCTTCCAGAACCTGCACGCCGGCCTCGCTATGAAGTTTCGCTTTTACGAGAGCGAGGTGCGAAAACTGCACATCGATCGTTGCCGCGATGGTCGGCAGTATTTCTCTTTTTTCCGCGCATTGCAGACATTGCGCGGCAGTGCCGCCATAGGCGCGGATCAGTCCGCCTGCACCCAAAAGAGTGCCGCCGAACCAGCGTGTTACGACTACGGCGACCATATCCAATTCGAAGCCGTCGATAGCCTGGAGGATCGGCTTGCCGGCCGTGCCGCTCGGCTCGCCATCATCGCTGAAGCGATAGGTCTGTCCGATACGCCAGGCCCAGCAATTGTGATTGGCATCTGTGACAGAGTGCTGCGCGACAAACGCCTTTGCCGCCTCGGTATCGGCGATCGGAGCTGCCGTCGCAACGAACCGGCTTCGTTTGACTTCCTGATTGGCGGTGGCGATCGAAACAAGCTCAAACATATGGCCTCTTAGCCAATTTCGTGCACGCTGCGAAGAGGCAGCTGCCGCCGCCCGAAAAGACATGCGGTGGCGCGCGGTGAGATAAAATGAATTGGATGAGCATAGCCGTGGAAAGTATCCAAGGCCTTCGATGGCGTAGCCGAAGCTCGTTGAGCATGATCCAGGCAGGGAAAGCTCTGCCTCATTTGCATGAGGCAGAGCAGAGAGCCTTATCGGCGCCTCGTGCGAAACTTTGTTGGGGGCGCAAGTATTCGCACGCACACAGTGTACAACGGCTAGCTGAAACGTAGCTGAGGCTCTGAAGCTCCATGATCTCATGGTCTTCGATCTAAAATCCGAATTCGCCTTGAAATCAAGGCGATAGAACGGGAGGTCGCCCGAAAGCCATCCACACTTTTTGGCATTTTGCTTTAGCCGCAAGTCTCATGCATCCGCAGCCGGCGAGGCGGTCGACGTTACGTCGGCGACGTCGATTCCTCGGCCGTGAGAGGCACGATGGAACTCTGCGACTACTTTGCCGCGGCCCTGGACATGCCGGCCTGGAGGTCAGCCTCATCGGCAACGATGGAGGCCGCCTCGTTCTGCAGGATATCCTTTGCGTTCTTGCGGGCCTTCTCGATGGCGATATCGGCGCTCAAGCTGCGCTCATTGGCCTGCAGGCCATCATCCTCGCCGGTATCGATGCCATCATTCGCCTGCCCGCGCGCCTTGATGCGGTTTGCCTGGGCGGTCAGCTCGTTGCGACGTTCGGCTTCGTTGAGAGAGATGACCTTCTTGTCGCGCTGCTCCTTCAGCGTGGTGAGGTCTTCCACGAAGCGCTTATATTCCGGATCGTCTTTCACTCGCGCGTCATGGCGGCTTTGCAGCTGCGGCAGCAGCGCCTGGAGGTCACCCCAGGGCTTGTAGTTCGCAGGCTTCACCTGTGTCCAAGGCAGCGCGTTGTCGTAGCTGGATTCGCCGAAGGTCTTGAGGTCCGAAATTCCGGGCAGGCTGATATCCGGCGTCACGCCGCGCAACTGCGTCGTACCGCCGTTGATGCGGAAGAATTGAGCGACGGTCAGTTTCAGCTCGCCGAATTTCGGTTTCTGATTGTGGGCCACCTGATCGAGATTGACCACGGTTTGCACCGTGCCCTTGCCGAAGCTCGGTTCGCCGATGATCACGCCGCGCCCGTAATCCTGGATCGCTGCGGCGAAGATCTCGGAGGCCGATGCCGAGCCGCGATTGATCAGCACGCCGACCGGGCCGGTCCAGGCCGGGGCGGCAAGATCATCGCTTTCGACCTCCACTTCGCCGCCTGCATCGCGCTGCTGGACGACAGGACCCTTGCCGACGAAGAGCCCCGTCAGGTCGATCGCTTCCGACAGCGAGCCGCCGCCATTATTACGCAGGTCGATCAGGACGCCGTCGACCTTCTCCTGCTTCAATTCGCCGAGAAGCTTGGCGACATCGCGGCTGGCGCTGCGGTAATCCTTATCGCCCTTGCGCCGGGCTTCGAAATCCTCATAGAAAGCCGGCAGAGTGATCACGCCGATCCTGCGCGTCGTATTGCCGTCCTTCACGGATAGGATCGTCTGCTTGGCGGCCTGTTTGTCGAGGCTGATCTTGTCACGGACGAGACTGATGACGTGATGCTTGCCGTCCGGCCCGGCATCAGAAGGCAAAATGTCGAGGCGCACGACCGAACCCTTGGCGCCGCGTATCATCTGCACGATTTCATCGAGCCGCGTGCCGACGACTTCCTTGATCGGGCCGTTCTCGCCTTGACCGACACCGATGATGCGGTCACCGACCGCAAGCTTGCCGGACAATTGCGCCGGGCCGCCGGCAACCAGTTCGCGGATCGTCGTATAGTCGTCCCTTTCCTGTAGCACCGCGCCGATACCGACCAGGGAAAGTTTCATCGAAATATCGAATTCCGCCGAGGCGGTCGCGCCGAAATAGTCGGTATGCGGATCGACAGACGTCGTATAGGCGTCCATGAACGTCTGGAAGACATCGTCGTTTTTGTATTTATAGGCGCGCTCCAGCGAGTTTTCGTAGCGTTTGTCGAGCGTATCGCGAATGGCGGCATCATCCTTGCCCGCCAGCTTCAGGCGCAGCCAGTCGTTCTTGACGCGTTTGCGCCAGAGATCATCGCTTTCAGCTTCGGTTTGTGGCCAAGGCTCCTTGTCACGCGCAAGCGCGTAGTCTTCCTTGGCGGTGAAATCCAGCTTCTGATTGAGGAGGCTGCGCGCATAGGTCATGCGATCGACGACGCGCTGCTCATAGACGTTGAAGATGGAAAACGGGATGTTTAAGTCTTCCTGATTGATGGCGTCATCGATCTTGGTGCTGCCCGCCATGAACTTGTCGATATCGCTCTGCAGGAAGATGACACGATCCGGATCGAGGGACTTGATGAAGCGATTCATGATCCGGGCGGAGAGAACGTCGTCGAGCGGAACGGGCTTGTAGTGGAAGCGCTGCAGAAATTGCGCCGTCAAATGAGCGGCCTGCGCCTGCTGCGGCAGCGGTGTCAAAACTGGCGGTGAACCGGCTTCCAGAGCATATGCCGATGACGCAAATGCCAGGAACAGGCAGAAGAAACCATATTTCGTACGCATCAAGTCTTGGCCCGATTCTCAATGTTAAATGTTCAATCTATAATCTAGGTGGAACAATTATGGTTTTTTGGCAACCGGACAGATGCTTTCCTTCGGGAAAGATTCTCGAAACATTTGTGTTACGCGAGTGCGAAGACGGTCTACACAGCCGCGAATACGAAGCTGGTCCTACCGGATTCGACCTTGGAATGCCGTAGAAGATGCTGCGCGAAACGTTTCTTGGCCATGCCGAGGTGCATCGGGGATATCGTCCTCGGATTTTGAGGGCAGAGGAGCTTTCTTGGGTCTCGCGGCGGGCAATGTGCGGCAACGGAGAGGTGAGCGAAAGCAATGTTATTTCCTGGCGCGCCTTCATCGCAGTAGGCGCAGGCCACCAGGCCGAAAAGTTTCGCGTCGGTAACGCGTGCGCTTCCTCTCGCATAGCGGGGAGGCGCGTATCATGCGGATTGGATATGGCAGCCGGTACGGCTTTAACGAATTGTGGAAGAAGACCCGGAGGGAAACCAGGTCTTCTTCCGTCTCTGATCGGAGGTCTAGTTCAGATCAGATCAGAAGCTGCGCTCGAAGCGGAGGATGCCAGCCCACTGGTCCTTGTTGATGGAGTCCCAGTTGGTGTAGGTGACTTCCGGCTCGATGAGCAGGTTCTTGACCGGCTTCCACTTGACGTTCGTGGTTGCCGAGAAGGTCTTGTTGTCGGTGTAGGCGAGCTGCAGGTTCCACTTCAGCTTTTCGTTGACCGGTACGCCAACGCCGCCCCAGACAGCCCAGTCGCCCCAGCTCTGGCCGATCGAATCGCCAGGCGCATACTTGTTGAGCTTCTTGCCGTCGGTGTTCCAGCCGCCCATCAAGAAGGCGTCGAATACGCCGAAGTCGGCATCGACACGGGCCTTGATGGCGCCTTCTTCGACGATCGAGTCGTAACCGCCAACCACCTTGAAGGACCATCCGCCAGCCTTGTAACCAGCACCGGCAACAACATCAGGGATGTAGTGGTTCGTGCTGTCTTCGCCGTTTGCGCCAGTTGCGCCCTTACCGGAGTTCGAGTCTTCAACCGAGATCACAGCCGTGAAGCCGTTGCCGGCGTCGTAGTTGTAGGTGATCTGGTTCAATTCGTACGGGCCATCAGCGATCACGTCGTCGTTGATGACGTCGCCGGCGTAGCCGGTGAAGACGTTGAACTGCGAGTCTTCCTTACCAACGGTGAAGCCGCCGAGGCTGATGCTGGCGTGCAGCAGGTTGGTAGCCGTAGCGCCGCCGTCATTCCAGTCCCAACGCAGCTCGGTGTTGGTCTTCAGCGGGCCGTATTCGGTGTCGGTTGCCGTCTGCAGCTGCAGCTCAGCACGCGTGTGCCAGAGAGTGCCAAAGTGAGTGTCTGGGCTGTAGGCGTCGTACCACTTGCCTTCGGTACGAACCTTACCGCCGATCTTGAGGCAGGTTTCCGTGCCCGGGATGAAGAAGTAACCAGCACCGTATGCGTCGCAGATGCGAACGTATTCCAGCGGCTCGGGCTCAGCAGCGACGATTGCGTCAGCCGCGTGAGCACCGGATACTGCTGCGAGCGCAGCAGCGGAGCCGAGAAGAAGGCTCTTGATATTCATTTTTTCTCCAATCGATTTGCCGGATCGGAACGTAGCCGGAGGTTTTCCACCACGTTCATCAATTAGGCGTTCCCTCTAACCGAAAGCCCGAAAGACTTTCGTATCGGCACGCTAGCGGTGCTTTTGACGCATCGGAATAGAATAATTCGGAGTGATAAAGTAATTACCGTCATAAATTCGTCAAAGATGCAAAAATACACCATAAAATCACACGATCTTAGTATGTATATGAAGTATATTAGAAATCTATACGTAATAAACGTACAAGATGTATGTTATTAATCGAAATTTTGTAAAAGTAATAAGTAAAGAATACAAACTATACAATAATTGCCGAGGTGTGCTTGTAGGGCGAATCCTGATGCGATCTCACTCAAGTCAGTTAGAGGGATTGCAGAAGGATCGGAGATCTGCGGGTGGAGAGGCGAAAGTGCCGCTCGGCAGTGCGCCTGAAGCCGAACTTGGCCGCAGGCCACTTGCGAACTCGGGCATACTTCAGCAGCCGATGTCCCCGGTCAAATGGCTGGATTGCGAGACCGGCGCGATTGTGGGACCGTCCGGCCCACAAGGTTCTCAGCCGTGCAGAATGCTTTGAAGCCGCCGAAGCAGGTCCCTCTGTGGTTTAATGGGCTTCCGCGGGGACCAATGGAACTTCCGTGCCATTGGCGTCGTAAAGCTTACCGTTCAGGAAATAATCGCCGTCATGCAGTCCGGCAATGTCCTGATAGCGGATCAGACGTTCCGTTCCCGCAACGAAGACCGATTGCTGATCCGAATTTCCGGTCGTCAGGTGGTTGAATAGGAGGTTCAGCATGATCGCCATCAGCGCCGCCGAGCTGATACCGGAGTGGAAGATGGTGATGACCCATGCCGGAAAGTGCTCGTAGAAGCCCGGTGAGGCGATCGGGATCATGCCGAAGCCGATTGAGGTCGCCACGATGATGAGATTCATGTTGTTTTCATAGTCGACCTTGGCGAGTGTGCGGATACCGCTTGCCGCGACCGTCCCGAAGAGGACGAGCCCCGCCCCGCCGAGTACGGAGCTCGGAACGGCGGCGACGATGCGGCCGACGATCGGCAGCAAGCCGAGAGCGACAAGAAAAAGGCCACCGGTCGCCACGACAAATCGGCTCTTGATGCCGGTCACGGCCACAAGGCCGACATTCTGGGCAAAGGCGCTCTGCGTGAAGGAGCCGACGACCGGGGCGAGGATGCTGGACAGCATATCGGCGCGCAAGCCGTCGCCGAGCCGGCGCGCATCGACCTTGGTGCCGACGATCTCGCCGACAGCGAGAATATCCGCCGAGGTTTCGACCAGCGTCACCATGATGACGATGCACATCGAGACGATCGCGGCCACATCAAACACAGGATAGCCGAAATGGAAGATCTGCGGCAAAGCAACAAATGGCCCGTTCATTACTCGGGAGAAGTCGGCAATGCCGGCTGCATAGGCGATCCCCGTGCCGATGATGATGGCGATCAGGATCGAGAGCCTTGATATGGCAGCACTCCCCAGCTTGCTGAGCAGCAGCACGATCATGAGTGTCGCGGCGGCGAGCAGGACATTGGCCTGGCTGCCGAAATCCGGTGCATTCCTGTTGCCGCCCATGGCCCAGCCCGCTGCGACCGGCATAAGGGTGAGGCCGATAGTCGTGATGACGATGCCGGTGACGATCGGCGGAAAGAAGCGCGTGACGCGTGAAAAGACCGGCGTGATGAGGAGCCCGATGAAGGATGCTGCAATGACCGCGCCGAGAACGGCCTGTATGCCACCATGCCCGGTAATGGCAATCATCGTCGCGACGCCGGAAAAGGATACGCCCTGTACGAGGGGAAGGCGGCTGCCGAAAAACGGTATCCCGATTGTCTGCAGGATGGTCGCAAGACCGCCGGCAAACAGCGATGCGGTCACGAGCAGGCCGACGTCGGCCGGCGTCAGGCCCGATGCCTGACCGATGATCAACGGAACGGCGACGATGCCGCCATACATCGTCAGAACATGCTGAAGGCCATAGGCCAGGTTGGCGCCGATGCTGAGTTTTTCATCTTCGGGGGGTAGGCGCGCGGTATTTTCCTCTGCTGCTGCCAAGGTAATCTCCTCCATACCTTTGCGTTTCTCGTTTCCTCCAAACGAGAGCTGCACGTTACGGCGTGCGCCGTCACAAGACTTTATAGAAAAATGCGAAACACCTTATCGGCAGGCCGCGCCCGGTTTCGTAGGCAGATACCGCTCTCCGCCGGCGGCCGTTTAAAAAATGCCCGGTCTTTGTCCAACTGAGATAGGGCGAAAACTGATGTCGGCACGCATTGTCGCAGGACTTATGCATCTTCCGAACCAATACAGTCTCGGGAAAGACTGTATGTGCAGAGCCTATAGCAGAGTTGCGATTCGAATATCATTCAGAAGATTTGGATGGATTGTATGAGTGAATACCAAAATAAGGCAGTCAAGCTGCTGGCTTCGACTGTGAGCGATGGGTCTCTAATGGATTTGAATGATCGCAGGGATGCATTTCTGCACAGAGCTCTGGAGCTTTATTTTGCGGCCGGTGGCACCGAAGACGCTATCCAGCCGATGGTTGAGAAAGTCTATTCGACGAGTAAGCCACGCGTGGATATAGCCGTCGGCGATGTGCTCTACAAATTGGCCGGTATCGGTCACGCGTGCGATATTGATATCATACAGGCAGGTTACAACAAGCTCGACGACGCCAAGCAGACATTTGCTGGCGAGCATCATCATCCCTGATAGAAGTAGATTCCTTCCAGGCCAATGATGAATGTTGCAAACGAGCCCATCCGTTGTGTGGATGCCTGGGCTCTTGGCCAGCCCGCACGGGTTGCCTGCACTTCAACAGTGGCATCTCCGTGCCCGCTTCACTTCAAAAAGGGTTGAGATGACACCGCACCATCAGCCTGAAAAGGGGCATGTTGAAACATCATATCCATCTCCGCATATATCGTGCACATTAGTTGACGAAGCAGTGATTATCGTGCGCAGAAAGAAGATTTTAATCTCCAAATCGCGCACCTCTTGCATGGCCTTGCTGATATTCTGAGCATCAATGATCTGCCGGGCTGCGGGAGGGAAAGTACAAAAATGACCGACAATGCGATCTATGTGTACCAGTCGATTGCGCGTGCGGTTCGCGATCACGATGTCGGCACGATGTTCGGTCTCATGGGAGATGCCAATCTCTTTATTATCGACCATTATGTGCGCGGATGCGGCGGCCGCTTCGTGCCGGCAGCGCATGAGGGTAGTTCGGTTCTGATGGCGCTTGCCTATGCTCACGTCGCGGGCAGGGTGGGCGTGGCGAGCGTGACTCACGGTCCGGCTTTGACCAATTGCGTCACCGCACTCACTGAAGGCGCCCGCGGTTCCATCCCCATGGTGCTCCTGGCGGGCGACACGCCGGTCGTCAACCCGCACCATCTGCAAAGCATCGACCAGCGCGAGGTCGTCAAGGCCACCGGCGCCGGCTTCGAGCAGATGCGCTCACCGGAAACTGCAACCCGGGACGTTGCCCGCGCTTTCTACCGTGCCCGGGTCGAGCGGCGTCCGATCGTCTTGAACATGCCGGCCGATTTCATGTGGTGCGAACAGCCTCACGAGCGGGCTGTCTTCGAAGTCTTTGATGCTCCCGGATATGTGCCCGAGGGTGACGCGCTGGACAGGGCCATCGGCATGATCGCTTCGGCAAAGCGTCCGCTCATCCTCGCAGGGAGCGGGGCTTGTGGTGCGCGCGATCAGCTGATCCGGCTGGCGGATCGGCTGGAGGCTCCGCTTGCGACGACCTTGAAAGCAAAGGGGCTCTTCGGCGGTCATCCCTATAATATGGACATTTTCGGCACGCTCAGCACGCCCGCCGCCTATGACCTGATTGCCAGGACGGATTGCCTGATCTGTTTCGGAGCGGGGTTGCATGACTTCACCACCGACCGGGGCAAGCTCCTGAAGGGCAAGCGCATCGTCCAGATCGATATGGATGCGCGCGCCATCGGCAAGAACATTCATCCGGATGCAGCCCTGGTAGCCGATGCAGGATTGACGGCAGACAATTTCGTTCATTGGCTGGACGAGGCGGAGATTCCGCCGAGCGGCTTCACGCACGAATTGGATATTGCCTCGCTCACCACCCACCCATCCGATCAGCGCGGCACGACGAATACGGGATATGTGAATTACATCTGGGCGCTCGAAGAGCTGGAAAAAGCTCTGCCGAAGAACAGGGTGCTTGTGACAGACGGCGGGCGTTTCATGACCGAGGTCTGGTGCCGGATTTCCGTCAGCGACCCGAGGAGCTTCGTGGTGACGGCAAATTTCGGCTCGATCGGCCTTGGGTTGCAGGAAGCAATCGGCGCAAGCGTTGCTGCGCCGGATCGACCGGTGGTGCTTTTCACCGGGGATGGCGGTTTCATGATGAGCGGCGTCAACGAGTTCAATACGGCCGTGCGTCTTGGGCAGGACCTGATCGTCATCGTCTGCAATGATTCCGCCTATGGTGCCGAACATATCCAGTTTCGCGATCGGAAGATGGACCCCGGCCTCACTCTGTTCAACTGGCCCTCATTTGCCGAGGTCGCGACCGCGCTCGGCGGCCACGGTATTGCGGTCAGCTCGGCCGACGAGCTTGAAAGCGCCCTGGGCGCCATCCGGAATCGCAATCGCCCGGTGCTGATCGAGCTGCGCCTCGATCCCAATGACGTGCCGCGCATGCGCATCTGACGATCTCCTGCGAGGGCACGAGAGGCAAAACCGCTTTCAGGGCTCAACATGTCGACATCGACTTGGCCAAGAGCTGTCGTCACCTCATGGCCGAAGGATTTCTTCGGCCGTTCGATGCTTGCTTTTGATTTGCCGCAATCGAATAGTCTTCTGCGAGACGGTATATGTCTCCAATACCGTCGATCTTGCCGCGGAAGGCGGCGGATTGGCGGAAGTTTCAAGGCGCGCCTTGTCCTCAATGAGCTATAGAATTTCGATGAAATCGAGCGAGTCGATGTTGAATTCCCTCAGCCTCCGCTCTGGCGCCAATTCAGCGGGCGGGGGATCATGGCAGGCTTGATTCGCCTCTATCGCTATCTGCTTGCCCTGCTTGCTTTGTCGGGTATCGCGATCTCATATTTTGCTATCATACCGGGCGTGCATGTTTCGCGACTGACCATGACGTTGAATTTTTTCAGCTATTTCACCATTCAGTCCAATCTTCTCCTCGCCGCGATACTGCTTTGCGCGCAAATCGCGCCGCGCTCGTCGATTGGCCGATGGGCGAGCAAGCCGTCGATCCGAAGCGCTGTTCTCATTTACGTCGGGATTGCGGGCATCGTTTATGTTTTGATGCTAAGGGACGTTTGGCACCCTCGCGGCTGGCAACTGCTCGGAGACCAGATACTTCATTATTGTGTTCCGGTGCTGTATGCCCTGGATTGGATTTTTCTGAGTGAACGCGGCAGGCTTTCCTGGCGCGATGTGCTCTGGTGGCTGGCTTTTCCCGCAGCCTATTCGGCTTATACGCTTGCGCATGGATATATCTCTCACTTCTACCCATACCCGTTCCTGGACGTTCGCGATATCGGCCTTGAAGCCGTCCTGCAGAACATGGGGCTGCTGGCAGCAGCCTTTCTGATTTTGGGAGGGGTGCTGACTTTTCTCGACTGGGTCAGCACCTGGCAACGGGTCTTTCGGCGCGCATAGGTTGCGGGAATAGGCAAATGTGTTCCGGGGCACATTTGTCACGGAGCAATATGCCGCTGCAGGCGGCTCTCCTGTCTCCTTATTCGGCCAGCTGTGTAGCGGCGGCGGAGCTGGGTGCCCGGGTGCCGGAAAGGCTTGCCTGGCCGAGCGCTATGACGATGACGGCTGCGATGGTTGCCGCGATTGAAACCCAGAAGCCGTTGGCGGGGCCGAAACTATCCACCACCCAGCCGGAGACGAAGGCGCCGAGTGCCATGCCGATACCGATGCCGGTCATGACCCAGGTCACTCCTTCCGTCAGCATGGCCTCCGGTACGCGGCGTTCGATCAATCCGAAGGCAGTGATGAAGGTCGGTGAAATGGCGACGCCGCTGAGGAAAACGGCAAAAGCGAGCAGTGCGACCGAGCTGCTGGCTACAAGAAGCGGCAGGGAGGTGATGGCAAGGACGGTGGCGGCCACCAGCAGCTGACGTTGCAGCGGCATTTTGAGGTTCAGCGCTCCGATGATGAGGCCGACGATGAAGGAGCCGAGCGCATACACACCAATGACGATGCTTGCGGCACTCGGTTCGCCGAGCTGCTTGGTGATGGCCACGGCACTGACTTCCGCCGTAGCGAAGGTGGCTCCGACGAAGATCAGCGCGAGCGTGATGATCTGGACCGGCCGCTGCCAGATCGCCGAGTGCTGCGGCGCTTCGGCATCGATTGCACGAACCTTGGGCTCCGTCGATCGCTGCATCAGGAAGGCTGCTGATCCGATCGCGAGGAAGATGGTGCTGGCGATCATCCCGGCTTCCGGGAACAGTGAGACGGCAAGTCCAACGGAAAAGGATGCGCCGGTGATGTAGACGAGCTCATCGGCTGCCGATTCGAATGCGAAGGCCGTGTTCAACTCGGGCCGGTCTCGAAAGATTTCCGTCCAGCGCGCGCGTACCAGGGCAGGTATGCTCGGCATGACAGCCGCGAAAAAGGCCGATGCGAACAGTGTCCAGGCGGGCCAGCCCTGATTTGCCGCGACGACCAGAATGATGAAGGAGAGGACCGAAACGATGGTGCTCGGCACGACAACGGCACTTTGACCGAGCCGGTCGACGAGGCGCGATATCTGCGGCGAGACGAAAGCATTTGTCAGAGCGAAGGTGGCCGAAACCGCGCCGGCCAGCCAATATTCGCCACGCGTCTGCGACAGCATGGCAACGATGCCGATCGGCGCCATGGCAAGCGGAAGACGTGCGAAGAAGGCGGCGGCTGAAAAGCCCTTGGCCCCGGGCGCTCGGAAAATCTCTCTATATGGATTGGACATCGGAACATTCCCCGAATTGAACGAGATTGCGTACGCATACGCGGCGTATGTCAATGGATAATTGCATACGTCGCGTATGTCAACTAATATACGCAGCGTATGCAAGTGAATGCAGAGAGCCGACGGAGACGCAATGCGCAAACCTCGCAGTGAAATGATTGCCGAAACGCGAGCCAAGCTGCTGACCGCCGCCCGTAAAGCATTCGGCAGCGTCGGCTATGCCGAGGCATCGATGGATGATTTTACAGCGGCGGCGGGGCTGACGCGAGGGGCTCTCTATCACCACTTCGGCGACAAGAAGGGACTGCTGCAGGCCGTGATCAACGAGATCGATGCCGAAATGACCGCAAGGCTCTGTCAGATCTCATCTCAAGCACCGTCGCGCTGGCAGGCGTTCGTCGACGAGAATGTCGGTTACGTCGAGATGGCGCTGGAGCCGGAAATTCAGCGCATCATGTTTCGTGACGGTCCGGCCGTGCTCGGCGAACCCTCCGGATGGCCGAGCGCCAACGGCTGCATCGCCACGATTACAGAAAGCCTTCGCTGTCTTCACGAAGACGGTATCATCGTCGATATTGACCCGGAAGCGGGCGCTCGCCTGATCAATGCGGCAAGCAGCTGCGCCGCGCAATGGATCGCCAATTCGGACGATCCAGAGATGACCTCGAAACGGGCGGTCGGCGCATTTCGCACCTTTCTCGAAGGATTGCGGGTCGAGAAGGGCTGATTTGCGAAGTGACGTGACGCCGTAGACGACGGCGGCACTCGGGTTATCGCTTGTCGTCCATTGCGCGATCAGGTCTTTGCGGCCTTGGCAAAGGTCGGATCGAATGTCTTCTCAAAGGGCACGTCGGCATTGGCGAGTTCGGGATCGAGCGTTTTCAGGACGCCCATCATGGAATTATAGCCTTCCATCGTGACCATGCCGTCGGGAGAATACATCTCCTTAGAGTTCTTGAAGGCCTGCATATAGAGATCGCGGTTGCCGAGCAGATATTCCTCCGGAACGACGCCCGCGACATCTTCGGGGCTTGCTGCCGCGATCCATTTCAGGGCCTTCATGAAGGCATTGACCGTCTTTTGCGCGGTGATCGGATTCTCTTTGGCAAATTCGCGCTTGATGTAGACGGTCGCAGCCGGGTTCGGACCACCGAAAAGCGCACGCGTACCGGCCTCGGTGCGCGTATCCAGAAGCACCGTGATGTCGCCGTCATACTGCAATTGCGCGATAACCGGATCGAGATGAGAAAGGCCGTCGATCTGGCCGCTCTTGACCGCGGCAACCGCGCCGGCCCCGCCGCCGACGCCGATCAGCGATGCATCGTCGGTCTTCAGCCCGCTCTTCAGCATGGCATATTGGAACATCAGCGCCGTCGAGGAGCCTGGCGCGGTCACGCCGATCTTGCGGCCCTTCATGTCCGCCATCGACTTGATCTCGCCGGTGAGATCCTTGCGCACGGCGATGACGATGCCCGGGAAGCGCCCGAGATTGCAGATCGCGACGATATCCTGCCCCTTGTTCTGCATGCGGATCGTATGTTCATAGGCACCGGCGACGACATCGAGGGAGCCGCCGATCAGGCCTTCGAGCGATTTCGAACCGCCGGCGAAATCATTGATGGTGACATTGAGACCTTCTTCCTTGAAGAAGCCTTTTCGCTCGGCGATCGTCAGCGGCAGGTAATAGAGCAGCGGCTTGCCGCCGACGCCGATCAACAGATCCGGCTTTTCCGGTTTCGCATCCTGTGCCGCGGCGGGCAAGATGCCGGCAAGCGATGCGCCGATCCCGAAGCTTGCCGTCCCGATCAGAAATGTCCTGCGTTCCATGTCCTTGTTCCTCCACTTCGCTA
This sequence comes from Rhizobium sp. BK312, assembly GCF_014193605.1. Taxonomy (NCBI): domain Bacteria; kingdom Pseudomonadati; phylum Pseudomonadota; class Alphaproteobacteria; order Hyphomicrobiales; family Rhizobiaceae; genus Rhizobium; species Rhizobium sp. BK312. Next base: position 190,572 of record NZ_JACHZP010000004.1, read on the forward strand.
TTCTCGATGCGCTACTGGCCGCGCCAGGAGAGCAGGCGCCGTTCGACCATCGTCATGACCCAATCCACCAGCAGGACGAATGCGGTCAGAACCACCATGCCCGCAAAGACGCCTGTCACGTCAAAGACACCTTCAGCCTGCTGGATGAGATAGCCGAGGCCGGCGGCCGAGCCCAGATATTCGCCGACAACGGCGCCGACGACGGCAAAACCAACCGAAGTATGCAGGCTGGAAAACACCCAGGAAAGCGCGGAGGGCAGATAGACATGGCGCAACAGCTGTCGCTCGTTCATGCCAAGCATGCGGGCATTGGACAGCACCGGCTGGCTGACCTCCTTGACGCCCTGATAGACGTTGAAGAAGACGATGAAGAAGACGAGGGTGATGCCGAGCGCGACCTTCGACCAGATACCGAGGCCGAACCACAGCGCGAAGATCGGGGCGAGCACGACGCGGGGCAGTGCATTGGCCGCCTTCACATAAGGGTCGAAGACGGCGGCAATCAGCGGTCGGCGCGCGAACCAGAAGCCGAAGACGATGCCGCCGAAGGCGCCGAGCAGAAAGGCCAGGATCGATTCCGATAGCGTGATCCAGAGGTGATACCAAATCGATCCGGTCGCAAACCATTGAATGACGCGCTGCGCCACCTTGAGCGGATCGGCAAAGAAGAAGGATATGGTTTTCGGGTTGCCGAAAAGGCCGGTATTCGTTGCGAGATGCCAGATAGTCAGAAGGGCCACAGCCACCAGGATTTGCAGCAGGAGAAGCAGAGAACGGTTCATGCGATCTCTCCGCTGCTCTGGCGATAGGCAGTCATCACCTCATCGCGCAGCGCCTGCCAGATATCACGATGCAGCCGGTTGAATACGGGATCGTGGCGTATCTCGCTGATATCGCGCGGTCGCTCCAGAGGGACCTTGAAATCGCCGATGATGCGGGATTTCGGACCGGCCGACATGATGACCACGCGGTCGGCAAGGGCAATCGCCTCATCGAGATCGTGAGTGACGAACATCACCGCCTTGCGGTCCTCGGACCAGAGTTTCAGCAGGAGGTCGCCCATGATCAGGCGGGTCTGCGCATCGAGCGGCCCGAAGGGTTCGTCCATCAGCAGCAGTTTGGGATTGCGGATGAGCACCTGGGCGAGGCCGACACGCTTGCGCTGGCCGCCTGAGAGCGTGCGTGGGAAACGATCGGCGAATGTGGCAAGGCCAACGCGCCCCAGCCAATCCCGCGCAACCCGTCTTGCCTCGGCTCTATCCGCACCCGCGATCTCAAGTCCGATCGCAATATTCTCGAGAACCGTTTTCCACGGCATCAGCGAATCCTGCTGGAAGAGATAGCCTGCCTGCTTATTGATGGATTTCAGCGGCTGGCCGAAGACTTCGACCGTGCCGGACGCCGGCGTCAAAAGGCCCGCCGTCGCATTGAGAAGGGTGGATTTGCCGCAACCCGTCGGACCGACGATAGCCACGAACTCATGCGCTCCGACCTCCAGATTGGTCGCCGCCACGGCATCGAACCGTGTCCTGCCGGCTATTTCAAAGGAAATCGCCACCTGCTTCAGGCTGACCGCCCTCACAGCCTCCATCGTCATGCCCTGCTTTCCTCCCCGATATCCGTCTACCTCCGGCGGACATCAGGCATTGTCATGTTCGGCCAACAGATCAAAGCATGCCCGGCCAGTCAATATGCGGATTGGCTCCGCTCCCGCTCTGCTGCAGGGAAAAGATGCGAAGCCCCGACAGTTGCTGCCGGGGCTTCGCAAGTTTCATTGGAATCGGGCGGTCAGGCTGCACGCCGCCGGTGCCGGCCCTCCTGAACTTCCTCGACGATCTTGTCGACGAAGGCCGGAAGATCGTCGGGCGACCTGGACGTGATGATGCCTTCATCGGTCACGACCTTTTCGTCCTTCCAGTCCGCGCCGGCATTTTTGACATCCGTCTTGATGGACCAATAGGAGGTTGCCTGGCGTCCTCGCAATGCGCCGGCCTCGACGAGCAGCCAGGGTGCGTGGCATATGGCGGCGACCACCTTGCCGGAATTCAGGAACTCGCGGACGACACGCATGGCGTCTCCTTCGAGGCGCAGCTTGTCGGGATTGATCTGGCCGCCCGGCAGCACCAGCGCATCGAACTGGTTCACGTCGACATCCTTGGCCAGGAGATCGACGTCGACGCTGTCGCCCCAATCGGTCTTGTCCCAGCTCTTGATGCTGTCCTTCTTCACGGAGGCAATCTTGACGTCGGCGCCACGCTTGCTGAGTTCGTCGAGCGGAACGCGGAGCTCTGAACGTTCGTAGCCGTCCGTTGCCAGAATGAGAATATGTGCGGAATTGATGGAAGGCATGATCTATCCTTTCGCTGTATCGTTGATCGGATGCCCGTTTCCAAACCCCAGCGGCAGGCAATCGTTCCCGAATTTCCGCGGGAACCGCAGCGAGGTCCGGCGGTTATGGTGGCAATCGACAGGGAGAGAACGGATGGAGCAGACAATCCAATTCGAGCAGTCCGGCTGGGTTCCCAACAACAGGCGATTTCCGGTAATCGTCTATCGGCGGGTGCTTGACGGCCCCGACAGGGCAAGGGCTTTCGAACGGCTCTTTCGAACCAATGGGTGGGGCGGCCTCTGGCGAAACGGCGTCTATTCCTTTCACCATTTTCATTCGACGGCCCATGAAATATTGGGCATCGCCGCAGGTCAGGCCCGGCTGATGATCGGTGGACCCGCCGGTAAGGAAATCGCGGTCCAAGCCGGCGATGCCCTGCTGCTGCCGGCCGGAACCGGCCATTGCCGGCTGGAGGCGAGCAACGACCTGCTCGTGATCGGCGGTTATCCGCCAGGTCAGGAGGCCGATCTCTGCCGGGAAATGCCAACGGCCGAGCAGCAGGCGATGATCGACGAGCTTGGCATACCGGCAAGGGATCCGCTGAAAGGAGAGGCCGGTGGCCTCCGCTCCCTTTGGCATGGCAACACCTAGCGCCGGTGAAACAGAGCGTCACCAGATACCCGGCAGCAATCGGAATCGAACGCGCTTGGAATAGTCGGCATAGCCTTCCAACTCGCTATGAAGCAGCGCATCTTCCCAGCTCGTGCGCAGGATCAGCACGGCGCTTGCCCAGGCGGCAGGGATCAAGGCCCACCAGGAACCCAGTGCCAATGCCAGCCCCGCAAATACCAAGATCGCGCTGACATAGCCGGGATGACGCACGTAGGCGTAGGGACCGTCGCTGATGACGTGCTGGCCGCGTTCGCGCTGGAGGCGCACGCCGGGCTCAAAGAAGCGATTGACCGCCTGAGCCCACGTGGCGAGCGCGATGCCTGCCGCGAGCAGAAGATAACCGAGGATCACGATAAAGGTTGGCATCACCGACCATTCCATCCTGCCGGCATCCAGGGCTCCGAGTGGTATTTCGGCGATCATGCCCAGGAAGGTCAGCGAGACCAGGATGAGATCCCAGCCTTTTGTTCCGGTCTGGAAGCGGCTGCGCGCCTGGAATATGACCGGGTTTACGCGCCGCATGATCAGAAACGCTATTCCATAGCTCACCACCAGGAACGCGATGAAGACCCATCCAGGCGGCCAGTCGAGACGACCGGCGGGCAGAAAGATAAGTACGAGCAGCGCCAGCGGCAGTCCGATCGCGTAGCATAAGGCCTTCGTGCGGGACATCGGCTCGGGCTCGGTAACGGTCATGTATTGGCTCCTTGCAGGACAAACCTGCTGTGCTCGTCGACAGATTCATACCGTATCGATGATGGAAGTGGACGGATCGAGCGGTTCGAAGCCTTGACACCCGATGCGCCGGGTTTAGACCGGCCGAATGTCATTATGCTCCTTCCCCCCGGAGATTCCATGAAATTCCTGGCATCCTTTTCCGCCTTCGTCGGTAAGACCTTTTCCATATGGGTCATCCTGTTTGCCGTCCTCGGTTTTTTCCTGCCCGACGTCTTCAAGCAGCTTGCCCCTTGGATCGTCGTGCTTCTCGGCATCATCATGTTCGGCATGGGACTGACCATATCCGTTGACGACTTTCGCGAGCTGGCGCGTCGTCCCCATGAGGTCGCGATCGGCGTCATCGCACATTTCGGCATCATGCCGGCGCTGGCACTGCTTTTGACGCGGATCATTCCGATGCCGCCGGAAGTCGCCGCCGGCGTCATTCTGGTCGGCTGCTGCCCGGGCGGCACCTCGAGCAATGTCATGACCTATCTTGCGCGCGGCGACGTAGCGCTGTCGGTCGCATGCACGAGTGTGACGACGCTGGCTGCGCCGATCGTCACGCCGTTCCTCGTGTGGATGTTCGCGAGCCAGTATCTGCCCGTCAATGCCTGGTCGATGTTCATCAGCATCGTACAGGTCATCATTGTGCCGCTTCTGCTCGGTTTTGTCGCCCAGAAAGCCGTGCCCGGTCTGGTTCGTGCGGCAATCCCCGTTCTGCCTCTCGTCAGCGTCATTGGCATCGTATTGATCGTTGCGGCTGTCGTCGGTGCGTCGAAGGCGGCCATCGTGCAGTCCGGCCTGCTGATTTTCGCCGTCGTTATCCTGCACAACGGTCTTGGCTATCTCTTCGGCTATTATGCCTCGAAGGTGCTCGGACTCAATTTCTACAAGCGCAAGGCGCTGGCTATCGAAGTGGGCATGCAGAATTCCGGCCTGGGTGCCGCGTTGGCGACGGCCTATTTCTCGCCGATCGCCGCGGTTCCCAGCGCCATCTTTTCCGTCTGGCATAATATTTCCGGCGCGACGCTGGCAAACTGGTTTGCCTCGCGCGAAGACGCCGACGCACCGCCGCGTCCCTGAAATATCTACGCTTGCGGGAAGGCGCGGGTCCTTCTGCCACCGCCTTTCTAGCCGGGCTGCTCGCAGCCGAGGGATCGTCGCTCAGCGCATATCCCTGGCAAGGGCACAATAGACGGATTGATCCGCAGCGTTGGAAAATCGAGTCACTGCGAGCGCAATCGGCGGCAGCCGCGACCCGGCGCCAAGATGGATCGTTGTGCCATCGGTGCGGAGGAGGTTCAGCTGCGCCGCCAGATCAGGTTCGTCCAAACCGTCAAAAATGCCGCGGCCGCTGATCTTCAAGGCAGCCTCCTTGGCGACCCAGAGTCGGTAACAGACCTCCAGCGCCGCTGCGCTATCGAATGTGGCCACGGCGGCCGCTTCCTTTGGCGAGAAGTGGTCGGCGGCAAAGGCTACCGGTTCGAAACCATTGATATCTTCAACCTCTATATCCACGCCGACAGCGCTTTTAGGCGAATAGCCCGCCAGCAGCACATCGGTGCGATGCGAAAGCGAAACGCCCAGCTCGTGATACGGAGGCCTTAGCGCCGGCCGCTCGCTGGGCCGGCGATAGATGGAAAGATCGTCCCGTTGTGTGGCTTCTCTCAAGGCCATTTGCGCGATCTGATCACGCTCTGCTCGTCCGCCGGGCATCGGGCGGACGAGGATGGCGATCGCATCAGCGACCGCCAGGACGACCTCGAATCGAGGGGTCGTCATACCGCGCTCACGCAGCGGCGGAGGGCAGGGTCTCTTTGTGAGCGACCGGAGCTGGCGCCTGCTCGGCTTGAACTGCCTGGGCGGGTGCGCCGACCCACGACGTTCCCTGCGGAATGGCCTCACCCTTCATGACCAGGGTCAGCAATCCGATTTCGGCGAAATCACCGACATTGGCCTCGTAAAGCACGGTGCTGCCTGAGCCGATGGAGACGCCTTCGCCGATCGTGATGCGGCCGACCTTCATGATACGGTCTTCATAGAGATGGGTCTGCGGGCAGGATCCCATATTGAGAACCGCATGGTCGCCGATATGGGTGCAATCGAATTCGCAGATATCGGTGCTGTTGATCCACGCACCCTGGCCGATCTTGGCGCCGAAGGGACGGAGCAGCCAGGGCAGGAAAGGCGTGCCGCGCAGATAGTCGAGCAGCATCTTGCTGGCGAGACCGCCGTAAAACACCGCAACGGCCTCAGTACGCATCGCCCACCAGGACCACATCGGCCGGTTCATCGGCTTGTAGGTGCCAATTAGCGTCCATTTGAAGGCGACAGCGACGAGATAGAGGATGCCAGAGGTCGCCAGGCCCGCGGCCATCAGTGTCCAGAATAGGCTGCCCCAGGCACCATTGTCGATTTCGCTGGCCAGCATGTCGGACATGGCAAGTGCCATGACGATCAGGATGGCGGTCGGCAGCGATGTGTGCATGGCCTCGAACAGAATGCGCACAAGGCGCATGCGGAGCGGCGGTGCATAGGTGGTGTTCGCAGCCGCCTCCAGCCTCTCGCGCGTCGGGAATTGGAAGGCGGGGCTGCCGCACCAGGTTTCACCCGATTTGACGTGCAGGGAGTCGGGCAGGCGCGTCTTGATGCCGATGAGCGAATCGCTCTCGATCACCGCACCCTGCGAGATGACGGAGGAGTTGCCGAAGAAGCAGCGATCGCCGGTCTTCAGGCGCTTGAGTATCATCCAGCCGTTCTGGATTTCCTCGTCGCCGAAGATGGTCTCGTCACCAATGAAGTTGTCGCGGCCCATTTCGATCAGATCGTAGCGACCGGCGAAGTTTGCGGAGATCTCCGTGCCCTTGCCGATCTTGGCCCCCATCAGGCGGTACCAATTACGCATGAAGACGGTCGCGTAGAGCGAATTCAGGGTTTCGAGCATGGCCTCGGTGGTCAGGCCGACGACCCATTTGCGGAAATAAAGATTGCCGAAGATGGAATAGCGGCCCGGCACGACGCGAGGCAACAGCACCCATCTGAGCGCCACGACGACAGCCATGGACACGACGATCAGCAGGAAGGCGGCCGGCCAGGAGAGCGCGGCGATCATCCCCCACGACAAGGCCTCGTCGGAGCCGGGCGCATAGATCTGCTGCACGGCAGAGAACAGATAGAAGGCCGGGAAGATCGGCAGCAGGCCGACGACGAGGCTGAGATTGTAGGCAACGAAATAGGCTGCGAACTGGAAGACGCGTCCGACGGTTCCAAGCTCCGGATGGGCGGGCATCTCTTCGTGCTCGGCATGCCCGGTCTGGCGGGCGGGCGAGCCGTCCCAGCGCGTATGGGCTTCGACATGCGTGCCAGCGGCAATCGCCGTCAGATCGCCGATGACGGCACCATCGTCAATCTTGACGTTGTGACCGATGACGGAGCCATTGCCGATCTGCACGCCTTCGCCGATATCGATCGTGCCGACATGGAGCTCGTTGCCGATGACTTCGACATTGGCGAGCTTGATCTTGACGCCGAGGCTGGATCTTGCGCCGATGCGCACGAGGTCGATCGCACCCTCTTCGAACTCGTCGATCATCGCGTCCTTGCCGACCTTGGCGCCGAGTGCGCGCATATAGACGCGGATAAGCGGCGAACCTTTGAGGAATTTCGGAGCGGTGAGCTGTACGATGCGCTGCATCAGCCAGAGGCGGAAATAATAGGTACCCCAGAGCGGATAGATGCCGGGCCGCGTGCGGCCAATGACAAGCCATTTCAGGGCGACGACAACAAGCTTCTCGCCGAGATTGAGCGCGAGGTAGACGCCGCCGAGAATGAGGATTTCATTCCAGAGCGATGCACCGTCATCGATCAGCAGGATCGAGGCGAGCAGCAGGCCGATCCATTGCAGCGTTGCGATCGCGACGATGAAGGGCAATACCACGGCTTGAGCAAGACCGCAGAAAAAACGCCGGCGCAACGGCACCGGTTCGAAACTCTTACGCTCCTGTCCCGAAGTGCTCTCGGCGCGCTGCTCCAGGATCGCGGCAATGCCGCGCAAGGTTCGGCCGGCATAGACGTCGCGCAGGGCGATGCTGGCGAGCAACGGGATCTTGCGCACTTCGGAAACAAAGCGGGCCGCCAGCATGGAATGGCCGCCGAGTTCGGTGAAGAAATCCGCTTCGAAGCCGATGGAACGCAGTCGAAGCGCCTCGGTCGCGGCCTTCAGCAGCTGTGCTTCCGTCCATGTGCGCGGCGGCTCTTGTGCCTGGGTCGGCTGGTCGGCTACGAGCGGGATCGCGGCCAGCGTCTTGCGGTCTATCTTGCCGGAAGGAAGCCGCGGCAGTGAGACATGGCTATGCCAGGCGGCCGGCACCATGTAGGGCGGCAGTTTGGCTGCAAGCACGGCGCGCGCCTTGTCGCGATCGAAGCTGCTACCCGTGGTAACGATGTGGGCGACCAGCATGTCCTCGCCATCCGGGGGGCGGTGCACGACGACGGATGCGGCCTTCACGTCGGGAAGCTCGCCCACGACGGTTTCGATCTCGCCGAGCTCGATGCGATAGCCGCGGATCTTGACCTGGTCGTCGATGCGCCCGAGGAAATGGAGCTGCCCTTCCTCGTCCATCAGCACGGCGTCGCCGCTGCGGTAAAGCACCGGATCGTCATGGCCTGCGAAGGGGTCATGGCCTGCGAAGGGGTTGGCGACGAATTTTGCGGCGGTCAGCTGCGGCAGGTTTCTGTAGCCGGCAGCAACACCCGGTCCGCCGATCAGCAATTCGCCGGTATCACCGCGGGCAACGAGCTGCAGGTTTTCGTCGACGACGTAGGCGGTCGTGTTGGCGATCGGGCAGCCGATCGTGATCGGCCGGGATGGATCGAGTTCGGCGTAGGTTGCAACCACCGTCGTCTCGGTCGGGCCATAGGTATTGATCAGGCGCCGGCCGGCTTTGGAAAAGCGGCTGACGATCGCCGGAGGGCAGGCTTCGCCGCCGACGATGATGACGCGCAGGCTTTCGACATCGCGCTCGAGCATGGTGAGCAGGGTCGGTACGGTGTCGATGACCGTGATCTTTTCCGCTTCCAGCACATCCGCGAGCCTGTCGAGCTCGGCCATGACGGCAGATGTCGCAACCTTCAGCGTCGCGCCGACCAGATAGGGAACGAAGATTTCTTCGAGAGAAAGGTCGAAGGCGACCGAAGCTTGCTGCAGAACGACGTCCGATTCGACCATGCCGAGGACGTCGTTGCCGGCCCGCAGATAATGACAGATGTTCCGATGCGTGATGACGATGCCCTTCGGCTTGCCAGTGGAGCCGGACGTATAGATGGCGTAGGCCGGATCATCGTGAGCGGCGGCGCGCGGCGCGACGCCATCATCGTCTTCTGCGAGAAGTGCCTTGAGGATCAGGGTCTGGCCGTCGAATTCGGGTGCGAGGGCCGCCTTTTCATCATGCGTCAGCAGCCATTTCGCGCCGCAATCGGCGAGGCTCACGCCCACGCGGTCGGCAGGGGCAGCGGCATCGAAGGGAATATAGGCGGCTCCGGCCTTGAGAATCGCCAGAAGTGCGACATGTAGCTCGAGGGAGCGCTGGAACCAAAGGCCGACGAAATCGCCGGGACCGATGCCGCGACGGCTAAGCGCACGCGCTGCCTCATCGGAAAGCCGGTCCAGTTCGGCATAGGTCATCGCCTGGTCGGTTCCGATCAGGGTCAGTGCCGTCTTGTCGGGGCTGCGGGCAACCGTTGCCTTGAAGATGTCCATCAGGGTTTCATTGCGGACGAACTCAGGCCGAATGCCGCCTGAGGAGACCGAGAGGCTGGCATTTGGGGTAATCGAAGAAATCTGGATAGTCATGGTATCTTCTGCGGAACGAAACTCGGCACAATCAGCGTGCCATCTGCCCATGCTTATACACCCTTCAATTTGCAGCTCTCTTACGGGCGTTGTCAGTGAATTGTAATGTTGGGAAAGCTATGCTTGGTTCGCTGCAGGGCGAGCCCTGTGTGCCATCTCGAAAGAAGGATTGATATCGTTGCGCATATTCGGGCGAAGAGCCGGCTGGCCCCGCTGGCTGTCCGTTCTCTTGGTAGCGGTTCCGCTAAGCTTGCCAGGCATGGAAGCATTGGCTCGCATACATAGCAATGTCCTGGTCGAAGATGCCGGCAGCTTGCGGCCGCTACGCGACATCTATGCGGTCGTTGCGCGCGAAATGCCGGGAAAGGTGCTGCGAATCAAGCGGGTTCGCCGGGCTGGGCGCCAGGCCTATGCCGTGCGTGTGTTGAAGCCGGATGGCAAACGTGGTGATATAGTGCTCGACGGCGCAACACTTGCCGTGATCGAGAGACGCTGAGAATGCGCATTCTGATTGCTGAGGATGAGCCCAGTATTGTGGCGGACATGCGCCGCTGCCTGGAGGATCAGCATTATGTCGTCTCGACCGTGAGCAACGGCGAGGAAGCATGGTATCGCGGCGATATCGAGCATTTTGATCTTGTCATCCTCGATCTTGGACTTCCGAAGCTTGATGGACTGACGGTGCTGCGACGCTGGCGCGCAGAACGCCGCGGCATGCCTGTCATCATATTGACGGCGCGAGACGGATGGCGCGACAAGGTCGACGGCATGGATGCGGGTGCCGACGATTATCTGACCAAACCCTTCCGCATGGAAGAACTTCTGGCGCGCGTGCGCGCCCTGATGCGCCGCGCCGCCGGACAATCTTCTCCGATCCTTTCCAATGGCGTGCTGGAGCTCGACACACGCCAGCGCACGGTTTCGTTTCGCGGGCAGCCGGTTCAGGTGACGGCACTCGAATACAGGCTTCTTGCCTATCTGATGCACAATGCCGGCACCGTGCTTTCCCGAACGCAGATCGCCGACAGCATCTATGATGAAGAGACGGAGCTGCTGTCGAACGCGCTAGAAGTGGTTGTAGCGCGTCTTAGGCGCAAGTTCGACGGCACCGTCATCGAAACCCGGCGCGGCCAGGGCTACATCATTCCGCGCGAGGCGCCGCCGTCATGACACCGTTCTCGCTGCGAGGGCGGTTGCTGCTGGGTTCCGTGGTGGCGATCATCGTTGCAACCTTTCTTGCCGGGGTCGGCATCAACGCCATTTCCGGACTGGCCGTCAGAGCGCTTGCCCTCTCGGAGATAGATGAGGAGTTGCGCGTTCTGCTGGCGGCGGTCGATATAAATTCCTCCAATCAGCTCTTCCTCGACGACACGCCAACGGATCCCCGCTTCGGCATTCCGAATGGTGGCTTCTATTGGCAGGTCGGCCGCAACGGCACCGTGGAGCTGCGCTCCCAATCGCTCTGGGAGCAGAACCTGCCCTGGCTGCGTGCCCGCCCTCGCGATGCCGGGCGAGCGACGGATATGAAAGGGCCGAACGGCAGCCGTCTTCTTGCCGTCGAGCGGTCGATTTCGATCCCCTCGGCCACGGGCGACCAGATCGTCGATATCGTCATGGCGCTCGACAACAGCGAGCTTGCGCCGGCGCGCTGGCGCTTCTTCTACGCCATGGCGCCATCCCTTGGCGTGCTTTCAGCCGCCCTCATCGTGGCTGTCATCGCTTTTCTGCGATACGGGCTACGACCTCTCAATGATCTGCGCGCAGCCCTGATGGCGGTGCAGGAGCGATCGGCACGCAAGATCACCGGTCAGTTTCCGCGGGAAGTCCAGCCTCTCGTGGACGATCTCAACGGGCTGCTCGCATCGCGTGAAACGCAGTTGACGCAGGCGCGTGCACGCGCCGGCGATTTGGCGCACGGCCTGAAGACGCCACTCGCGGCATTGGAGGCGACGGCGCGCCTTCTGTCGGAAGAGGGCATGTCGGAGCGAGCCGCCGCCATCCAGACGGAGGTCAGCCGGATGGAGGCGCAGATCAAGCGAACGCTTGCGCAAACCCGGGCCAGCCTGGCGGCCGCTCATACCGTCGGCGTCATGGACGCCAGCGCCGATCTGCAGAAGATCATCTCCGTGATGCGGCGGCTATCGAGCGAGCGCAAGATCGATTTCGAGCTTGTGGCGCCGCCCGAGATGTGGCTGGCGATCGACGAAGCGGATTTTGCCGATATCACCGGCAATCTGATCGACAACGCCAGAAAGTGGACGGCCGGTAAGGTGAAGGTCCGTCTGTCGCAGTTGCCCGAGCTCGAGGGCGTGGAACTGTGCATCGAGGACGACGGTCCGGGCCTGCCGGAGGATGCCGAGATGGCTTTCATTCGCCGCGGCAGGCGGCTGGATGAAAGCATCGCCGGAACCGGTTTCGGCCTGGCGATCGCCAAGGATCTGGTCGAGGCCTATGACGGCAAGCTGGCGCTCGCCCGCTCTAGCCTTGGCGGTTTGTCTGTCACCGTCAATCTGCCGGCGCGACTGGTCAAGGACAGACAAGCGGCGCTGGAAAACTAGGTCTACGGCATTTCCGGCGCAAGATTCTCAGTTTGCGATCGCCTTCAGGTACCTTTCCGCCGAACGCTCCACCACCTGGTTTCCGTCGCTCTCGACCGTTCGGCCGGGAAATGCGCCGTAAATCGCTTCGAAACGATAGGGCCGAACCGCTTCCAATATCCTCGTTACCGCCTTGGCGTCGAGTGGAACGATGTTCGGGTAGCTGCGCATGAAGCTCACGAATTTACGGTCCATGGTCATCTGCATCGTGTCGCCGACGAAGAGGGCGCCGCGCCCGCCTTCGAGCCAGGGGCAATGGAGCACGCAACTGCCGTCGAAATGGCCGCCGCATCGGATCATGGTCGCCGCGCCGATCGAAAGCGTCGCGCCTCTCCATGGATGCAAGGCGGCATCCGGCCTTCGCACCCATTCGCTATCGTCGGCATGGATATGGATCGGTGCGCCGCCGCAATCGGCACTCCACTCGACCATCGACGTATAGAAATGCGGATGGGAGATCGCGATCGCGCTCAGGCTGCCCATCGCAGCAATCCGCGTCTTGCTGGCCTCATCGATGAGGCTCAGGCAATCCCAAAGAATGTTGCCATCCGGCCCTTCGATCAGAAATGCGCGCTGGCCGATACCGAAATCGGGCTTGATCTGCAGGCCATGAACGCCTTCCGCTTGCTTGGTCCAGATCACGCTATGCGTCTGGCCGATGCTTGCCATATCGGTCCATTCCTGACCTGATTGGGGTACGAATTGACGCTCATCCTCGCAGATCGGGCAGGCTCGCGGTGGTGCGTCGCTCTCGCTGAACTGCGTACCGCATGTGATACAGACAAAATGCGCCATCTCGAATTCCTCGCCAAGCTATCGCCTCAGCCGGCGGATGGGATCTGGCGCAGGCTGAGATGGCTGTATAGGTACATTGGTCAGATATACCCTGGATTACAGGGAAAAGGCGAGGTTGTGTTGCCGTGGATAGAAACCGTCGTTTTTGGACCGATCTTTTCCGGTAAGGCGCTTATTCGTCATAGTGAGGCAATCGTATCTGTGTCGGTTTATCTCGCTGATTTTAAATGAAAAAATATTACAATAACAGTTTTACGACAATCCGCCCTTGCAAAAAATGCAAAGACAAAGAACATAGTCGGCTAATGAAAGTCTACAATCTGCAATCTTGATTCCCGGCGCTTGTCTCGGGAGAGATCGCAGGCTTATGGAGGACCATTATGGCGCTTATCCTCGGCCTCGTTGCTCTGGCCGGCCACATCGCCCTTCTGCTCTGGGGCACGCGTATGGTCCAGACCGGCATTCAGCGCGCCTTCGGACCTGATCTGCGGTCTTTTCTGGGCCGCGCGCTTAGCAATCGCACCAAGGCGTTTTTTGCCGGGATCGGCGTCACTGCCATCCTGCAGAGCAGCACGGCAACCGGCCTGATGGCTTCCGGCTTCGCGGCTGGCGGCCTGGTGGATCTCGTGCCGGCGCTTGCCGTCATGCTGGGAGCCAATGTTGGCACGACCCTGATCGTCCAGGTGTTGTCTTTCAATGTCGCGGCGGCTTCCCCGGCGCTGATCCTGATCGGCGTGCTGATGTTCCGCCGAACCGGGAATTCACGCGTGCACGATCTTGGCCGGGTCATGATCGGGCTTGGCTTCATGCTTCTGGCGCTGCATCAGCTTCTCGACCTGATGACTCAGTATGAGGGATCGACGGCGCTTGCGTATGTCCTCGGTGCGATTGCCGCGACGCCGGTGCTGAGCATGCTCCTTGCCGCTATTCTGACATGGGCAGCCCATTCCAGCGTTGCCGTCGTTCTGCTCATCATGTCTCTCGCGAGCAAGGGTCTTGTCGATGTCGACCAGGCTTTTGCGCTCGTTCTCGGCGCCAATCTCGGAACCGCGATCAATCCGCTCATCGAAGGGCAATCGGGGACCGATCTATCGGTGAAACGCCTACCCATCGGCAATATGATGACACGCATTGTCGGTGTGATCGCACTGATCGGCTTTCTCGAACCGGTCACGCGCTTGTCGGCGCTGGTGGATAGCGATAGCGCCCGCGCCGTCGCCAATTTTCATACCGCCTTCAATGTCGTTTTGGCCATGGTGTTCATGCCGCTATTGCGGCCCTATGCCGATCTCCTGACCAAATTGCTGCCGCGGAAGATTGACGAGGCCGATCCGACGCGTCCCCGATATCTCGACCCGGCTGCCAAGGAGACGCCTGTCGTCGCGCTTGGCGCGGCAGCACGGGAGGCATTGAGATTGGTCGATGTCCTCTCCGAAATGCTCGCCGGCGCCAAGACTGCCCTATCGGATACGGATCGAAAGGCGCTGACGCGATTGCGGTCGCTGGACAATATCCTCGACAGTCTGAATGCGGCCGTAAAGACCTATCTCACCTCGATCGATCCCGATGAACTCGGCGAGGCCGACAGACGACGCTTGAACGAGATCCTGCTGTTCTCGATGAATATGGAACACGCCGGCGACGTTCTCGATCAGAACCTCTTGCCGCATCTGGCCAAACGTCTGCGCCGGGGTCTGAACTTCTCGAAGGAGGGCCAGCTTGAATTGGCGCGGCTGTTCGATCGATTGCAGACGAATCTGCGCACGACGGCGGCCTTGCTCATGACCCAAAACGAGAGCACCGCTCGCATGCTGGCGGAGGAGAAGGTTATCTTTCGCAAAGCGGAGCGTGAGGGTACGGAGGCTCATTTCCAACGCCTGCGGCAAGGCGGGATCGAGACCGTCGAGACCAGTTCTCTTCACCTCGACCTGCTACGTGATCTCAAACAGATCAATTCCCATCTGGTCGCCGCTGCCGCCTATCCCGTTCTGGAGGAGCGCGGCGAACTCCTGCAAAGCCGGACTCCAGGCCCGGCTCCGCAGGCCGCAGCAACGGTGCATGACTAAAAGACCTATCTCGGTCCTATGGCTAACGATCGCCTTCCGGATCAATGTTCGTGGCGGCTTTTGCTACACGCCCTGAGTAAGGAGGGCCTTCTTCAGCCGATGTATATGCCCGGCGCCAATCCCGCAGCAACCGCCTACCATCGTTGCGCCGGCATCGACCCATGAACAGGCGAAGCGCGAATAGGCGTCGTCATTCAGATCTAGCCGGGTCGCGTGAAGGCCTTCATTGGCGGCCAACTCGCCTTGTTCACCTTCGAAGGCATTGGCATAGACGCCGATCTGCAGATTATGGCCGCTCTGCTTGAAAACCTCCGCTGCGACATCGACGGCCTCTCGCATGACCTCCGGTTTGCTGCAGTTGAAAAGAAGCGCGTCGGCACCGGATGATGCGGCCCAGCGAGCCGCATCCTCGACGGCTTCGCCGGATCGGAGCTTGGGCGAGGCGCCATTTCTTTGCGCGGCATCGTCGGCCAGTGTGAAGGAGATCCAATACGGCTTGCCGGTTTCGGCGACCGCGGCCCGAACCGCCTCTCCCTCCGCGATCAGGCTGAGGGTTTCCCCGAGCCAGACATCGACATAAGGATCGAGGTTTTCTACCAGAACCTTGAGATAGTCCTGAACGCGTGACGGATCGAAATTCTGCGGCTCATAAGAGCCGAAGATGGGCGGCAGCGAGCCGGCGACCAGGATTTTTCGATCCTTGCAGGCATCGGCGGCGTCGCGAGCCAGCTGTCCGGAAAGCGCGATGAGATCGGCGCCTTCCTTCCAGAACCGCTCCTCGCCAATGTGGAAGGGGACGAGCGCGTAGCTGTTGGTGGTCACAACGTCCGAGCCGGCGGCGATGAATTCGTCATGCACCTGCCGGACAATCTCCGGCGAATCGACGAGCGCGAGCGCCGACCATTCCGGCTGCTTCAGTTCCGCGCCGAGACGCAGCAGTTCGCGGCTCATGCCGCCGTCGAGGATCAAGGGTTTGCTCATGAATGGGATCTCCAGAATGGTTCGGATCAGCGGAGAGGTTTGATCTCTCCTTCGTGCCGTGGGTTAGCGCCGCACCGGCACCTGCGCTTCCAGGAAACGGAAGCTTCGCGCGATGATGGCTGTGATGATGAGATAGAAGACGGTGACGACAACAAGCGGTTCGTAGACCAGCAGGGTGTCCTGGCGAACTTTTGTGGCAACGGCGTAGAGATCCATCACGGTGACGGTGAAGGCGAGCGGAGTGGCCTTTAGCTGCATGACGATTTCGCCGCCGATCGTCGGCAGTGCGATGCGAATGGCCCGCGGCAGCCAGATACGCCGCGTCAGCGTGAAGGGTCGCATGCCGAATGCGCGTCCGGCTTCCAGTTCGCCCTTCGGAACGGCAAGCAATGCGCCGCGCAAAACCTCCGCCTCATAGGCCGCATAGTTGAGCGTGAAACTGACGGCCGCGAAGAAGAAACCTTCGCGCAGGATCGGCCAGAACAGACTCTGACGGATACCCGGAATCATCGGCAGAAGAGAGCCGACCCCATAGTAAAGCAGCCAGAGCTGTATCAGCAGCGGCGTGCCCCGGAAGAAGGTGCAATAACCACGGGCAAGGCTTCGCAGGATGGGGCCGCCGCTGACCTGGGCGAAGGCGAGGCCGATGGCGATCACAAAGCCGAAGACGACGGAGATCGCAAGCAGCGACAGCGTCTGCACGGCTCCCGTCAACAGAAGCGGCCAATAGGCGGATATCCATGAGAAGGTCATGCCAACACTCCTCACGCGAGCTTTGGTTGGCCGCGCCGCACACGCCGCTCCAACAGGTTGAACAGGGCGTTGGAAACGAGTGTGAGGGCGAGATAGATGAGGGCGGATGCCAGGAAAAAGATGAAGTAATGCTTGGTGCTCGCACCGGCGAGACGCGTGGCGAGAGCCAGTTCCTGGTAGCCGACCACCGCGACCAGAGCGCTATCCTTGGTGACCGACATCCATAGATTGGCAAGGCCGGGCAGTGCATTGGGCAGCAAGGCGGGCAGAATGATGCGGCGGAAGCGCAGGCGTGCACCCATGCCGAATGCCTTTGCTGCCTCGATCTGGCCGACGGGGATCGCCAGGATCGCGCCACGCAGCACTTCCGTCATATAGGCGCCTTGCACGAAACCGAGTACGGCGACCGCGACCGCAAAGCCGTTCAGCTCGAAGGCCGGCAGATTGAGCGCGGCGAGGAGCCGATTGAGGCCATCCATGCCCGCATAATAAAGGCCGACGATCAGGATCAGCTCCGGAACGGCGCGGACGGTAGTCGTGTAGAGTTCGAGCAGTAGCCGGAGCGGCCTTATGCCCGAAAGCTTGCCCAGTGCGCCGCCCGTACCGAGTAGCAGGCCTATCAGAAAAGCGCCGGCGGAGATGGCGACCGTGGAGGCAGCCCCGGTCAAGAGCACTCCACCCCATCCCGGAGGATAGGGGGAGAGCAGGTCCAGAATGCCTTGTGAGGAAGTCGCCATCGTCGCGATCGTTTATTTGGCGCCGTAGATATCGAAGCTGAAATACTTTTTGGTGATTTCGTCGTATTTTCCGCTGGCGCGCACCGCGGCGATTGCCGCGTTGAGCTTCGCCTTCAGCTCGGTGTCTTCCTTGCGAAGGCCGCCGGAAACGCCGGCTCCGAGGACTTCCTTGTCGTCGGCGACGTCACCCATCTTGGCGCAGCAATCCTTGCCGCTTTCGCTTTTCAGGAAGGCGTCAAGCGCAAGGGAATCGCCGAAGACATAGTCGATGCGCCCTGCAGCGAGATCCTGAAACGCCTCGTCGAGCGTCTGGTAGGTCTTCTCATCCGCGACCTTGGCGAAGTACTTCTTGTAATATTCCGACTGGATGGTCGACACCTGGATGCCGATGGTCTTGCCCTTGACGTCGTCTGCCGTGGCGCCAGTCTTTTGGTCCTTGGGGCCGATCAGCGTGCTGGGTGTATTATAATATTTGTCGGTGAAATCGATGATCTTCGAGCGCTCCGCCGTGTTCGACATCGATGACCAGATCACATCGAATTTCTTGCTCTGAAGCGCCGGGATGAGACCATCCCAGGAAAGCTCGACGATCGAGCATTTCTCTTTCATCTGCTCGCAGACGGCGTCCATCATATCGATTTCCCAGCCCTGCCATTTGCCGGCGGCATCTTT
Organism: Rhizobium sp. BK312; assembly: GCF_014193605.1. Lineage (NCBI taxonomy): Bacteria > Pseudomonadati > Pseudomonadota > Alphaproteobacteria > Hyphomicrobiales > Rhizobiaceae > Rhizobium > Rhizobium sp. BK312. The sequence goes on from NZ_JACHZP010000004.1 coordinate 208,745, forward strand.
GGCGAAGAATGGCGGGTAGGATTCGTTCATGATGCCGAAGCGAACCTCGGCCTGCGCCGCCATCGAGGAAAACGCGAAGGCCAGTCCGGCGAATAATGTGGAAACCAGTCTCATATATGGGATTCTCCTAATGTGTTGTCTGCGAATTGGAGTGGATCAGGTCGTCAGCATGCCGGTAAATTCCCGGCAGCGGGTGCTGATCGGGGCGTCGAAGATCTGCCGGGGCGGACCTTCCTCCTCGATCCGTCCCTGATGCAGGAAGAGAACATGGTTCGAGACGTCTCGGGCAAAGCGCATCTCGTGGGTGACCAGCAGCATGGTTCGGCCCTCCTCGGCGAGATCGCGGATGACCTTGAGGACTTCGCCGACCAGTTCGGGATCGAGCGCCGATGTCGGCTCGTCGAAGAGCATCACGGCCGGATCGATGCAAAGCGCGCGGGCAATCGCGGCTCTTTGCTGCTGTCCCCCGGAGAGAAAGGCGGGATAGGCATCGCGCTTGTCGTAAAGCCCGACTTTATTGAGAAGAGCCTCTGCCTTCTCAATCGCCTCGCGGCGAGGAACGCTAAGGACATGCACCGGCGCCTCGATGATATTTTCGAGGACGGTCATGTGAGCCCAGAGATTGAAGCTCTGGAACACCATGCCCAATCCGCTGCGCATGCGTTCGATCTGGCGCCAGCTTTTCGGCTGCATCTGTCCATGGCGCCCCTGCCTCAGCGCGACTTCCTCGCCGTTGACGACGATGCGTCCGCGATCAGGCATCTCAAGCAGGTTTATGCACCGCAGGAACGTGCTTTTCCCGGAGCCGGACGAGCCGATGATAGAAATCACGTCCCCTTGTTTGGCGGTGGTTGAAACACCCTTGAGGACCTGATGTGACCCAAAGCTCTTGTGGAGATCTTCCACACAAAGAGCCTGGGAGGGCAGCTCTGTCATATATAATTCCGATGAAAAACAATTTGCGGAGAATATCGCGAAGGGCAGCCGAATTTGCGCGCAATTTCCGATCAATTTGCATAAAAAAAGCAAAAATGTATTTCTTATGCATCTTTTATGATGGAATAGAGATGTCGTCGCCTGGTTTCATCGCGCATAAAGGGGTAGGGAAATGGAAAGTCCGGATCGTTTTGATCGCGATATTCTCGATATCGTCCAGCGCAATTGCCAGCTCACGGCCGAAGCGATCGCCGAGGAGGTTGGGCTTTCGACGTCAGCGGTGCAACGGCGCCTGAAACGGCTGCGTGAGGACGGTATCATCAAGGCGGAAATCGCAGTTGTCGATCGCAAGGCCACCGGGACGCCGATGGTGTTCATCGTCGGCATGGAGATCGAGCGGGACAACTACGATGCGCTTGCGAAATTCCGCCTTTGGGCGGAAAAGCAGGACCATATCCAGCAAGTCTATTATGTCACGGGCGCTGTCGATCTCATCGCGATCGTCACTGCGCGGGATGTGGAACACTATGACGATATCGCCGCCGTAATCATGGCGGAGAATCCGCAGATTCGGCGCATGCATACGAATGTGGTGCTACGTGACGTCAAGCTTGGATTGTTCGTGCCGCTGGCAAACGGTGACGATGAGGGTTGATCGAGGTGGAGCCGCGGCGCCGCGGCTTCCCCCCGGCGCCGCGCTTTGCGGATCGTGTCAGACGGATTGCTCGATCACAAGCACGCCGTAGCCTTGAAGCTCGCTCCGTCCCGATATCGTCCTGCCGGTCAGTAGGTCAATCCCTTCAGGCAGGTCGACGATTTTCGTTTCATGCTCCGTATTGAGCACGAACAGCAGCTTCCTGTCATTGCTCTCGCGCAGCGACACTTCGACGCCGGCAGGCAGGTTCTCTACCAGCGGTGCGGCAACGCCGTTGCTGACGAGAATCTCCCCGATGACCTCTGCGAGCGGCGCGGTGAGGTAGGTGCCGAGATAATAGACCTGCCCGTTGCCATGCCGGCGGCGCGTCAGCATCGGCGTGCCTTCCAGGAAGCGGTCGGACCAGCGACCGACGATTTCGATATCGGCGGTCGTTTCCAGCTTCTCGTAAAGGTGCCCGGCCTCGAGCTGATGATTGCCGATCGTATAGGCATATTTGCGCGAGGCCGAGGATGCCGGCGGACGCGGGGATGGCTGATGGCTGCCGATGCCGCCCTCACGGAAACCGCTGAACAACCCATCCGCCCCCGGAGCGGAGACTGGTCCGAATTCGTAGACGCTGACGCCGGAAAGCTTGGAAAGTGCGGTGCCCGGCGCCTGGGTGCGGATGATGTGGTTGTTGTCATCGCGGGTGCCCGTCATTGCCGATAGGATGAGCGTGCCGCCGCTGGCGACGAACTTTTCCACCGCTGCCGACCACTCTTCCTTCCACATGGCCCAATGGGGAACATAGAGCGCTTTGACCCGCGAGAGATCATCTTCCGGATGAATGAAGCCGCAGGCAATACCGGCCTGATAGCATGCGCGGTGCAGATGGGCTGCGTCCTGCATCGGGCTTGGCAGGCCGATCGCGTAGGTCTTGTAGGCTTCCTGATTGTCGAAATCCGCGCCGGCGATGGCAATATCCATGTGGACGGTCGTGCCAAGCAGCTTGCCCTCGATCTTGCGGATGTCGGATGCGAATTGCTTGGCTTCCTCGTAGCGACGGCGCGGCACGTCATCGTGGTCGATAATGCCGTTCCAGTAGATCTCGGCGCCAAAGTGCGCCGGGCGCCAGCGGAAAAACATAAGGCCGTCCGCGCCGCGCGACACCGAAGTCATCGCCATGCGGCGCATCTCGCCGGGCTCCGGCACGGATGAGGAGAAGCCCGGCTGACTGCCGAGGCCGGACGCCTGTTCCGGAACGATGAAATTGCCGGAATAGGCGCGGCATTGGTCGAGATGGAAGGCCTGCGTGACCGCATGACCGCCGCCGCGGCGCATCTCGTCATAGAGGAACGGGTAGATATCGAAGCCGATGAAATCGAGATCCTGGCCGAACTGGCCGCGGAAATCGATGTCCACAAGGCCGCCCAGATTATGGAAGATGAACCATGCCGGATTGGTCGCCCGCAGGATTTCCACCTGATCGTGCTGGAAGAGAGCTGTCGCGAAGGCGAGGAAGCGATGATAGTCCTGCACGTGACCGGGGCTGGAGAAGGACGGATTCATCGGCTGCGGGAAGACGATCTGGTCGAAGGTCTGATAGGCCGTCGCCCAGAAGTCGCCGCCCCAGGCAAAGTTCAGGGCTTCGATCGTGCCATACTTCGCGCGGCAGAACTTCTGGAATTCGATGAGCGCGGATGGCGAATAGCTTTCGGAGGTCGTCGTATTGAGCTCGTTGTCCGTCTGCCAGCCGATGACATCAGGATTGTCGCGGTAATGCTCGGCCATCGCGTGGGTAATACGCTGGCTGTGCCGCCGCAGCACCGGGCTCGTCGTATCGCAATGCTGGCGCGATCCGTGGCTTGCCTCTCTGCCGTTTGCATCGACGCGCAGGACTTCCGGATATTTTGCCGTCAGCCAGCGGGGCGGCGTTGCCGTCGGGGTGCAGAGAATGGTCTTGATGCCGTGCTTGGCCAGGCCGGCAATCGCCTTGTCGAAGAGCGAGAAATCGAAGTGATCCTCATGCGGCTCCATGATATGCCAGGCGAATTCCGCCATGCGAACGGTATTGAAACCGGCAGTCGCCATTCGTTCGGCATCGCGGTCCCAATAGCTCTCGTCGACATGTTCGGGATAATGCGGCACACCGACCATGAAGCCGTCGAGATTGAGCGTCCGCCAGACGGAGAGCGGCTTTCTTTCCAAAACTTTCATGAGGTCACAAGCTTTCTTTACAGAGAGGCAATGATGGACTTCGGTCGGCTGAGGGTTCTGCCATCAGGACCGAAGAGGTAGAGGGAGGATGTGGCGGCGGACAGTTTGATCTGCTCGTCAGCCGAAAAGCCGGTCGCGTTGCCGAGCTGAACGGTGAAATTGCGCGTGCCGCTTTCCGAGCCGATCGTTGCGAGCGGACCCGCATCGACATAGAGAATAGTTTCGCGGCCAAGCTGTTCGACCAACCGGACCTTGCCGTCCAAGGAGATAGCGACATCCTCGGTGGAGGGGCCGATCTTCAGCGATTCCGGCCGAACGCCGAGGGTGAGGCTCGCCTGTGCTTTAAGATCGCCGACGTCTGCTACGGGAACGAGGACCGTCGTGTTGCCGCCTTCGAGTGCGACTTCAGCTACACCGTCACGAAGGGAAACGAGCTTCGCATTGATGAAATTGATCCGCGGCGCGCCGAGGAAGCCAGCGACGAATTGGTTCGCCGGATTGTGATAGAGATTGAGCGGCGCGCCTTCCTGCTCGATTATCCCCTTGTTGAACACGACGATGCGGCTCGCCATGGTCATCGCCTCGACCTGATCATGCGTCACATAGATCATCGTCGAGCCAAGCTGCTGATGCAGCGTCGAAAGCTCGACGCGCATTTGCGTGCGCAATGCCGCATCGAGATTGGAGAGCGGTTCGTCGAAGAGGAACACCTCCGGCGAGCGGGTGATGGCGCGGCCGATCGCGACGCGCTGGCGCTGGCCGCCCGAAAGCTGCTTCGGGCGCTTGTCGAGCTGGTCGGATATTCTGAGGATTTCAGCCGCGCGCTTGACGGCAGCGTCGATTTCGATCTGCGGGCGCTTCGCCATCTTCAAGCCGAAACCCATGTTCTCGGCGACCGTCATGTGCGGATAAAGCGCGTAGGACTGGAAGACCATGGCAATGCCGCGATCGCCGGGCTCCTCGCGCGTGACATTGCGGCCGTTGATCCAGATCTCGCCCGAACTGATGTTTTCGAGCCCGGCAATCGTCTTCAGGGTGGTAGACTTGCCGCAACCCGACGGGCCGACCATGACGATGAATTCACCTTTGTCGACGGAAAGATTGATCGAACGCAGGGCGTGGTAGCCGCCGTAATGTTTGTCGATGTCGATCAGCTGTACATGGCTCATGAATGATACTCCAAATCTGTTCGCGCGGTGCGGGACATGTCAGCCCTTGACGGCGCCCATGGTCAGGCCCGCGATGAAATGCTTTTGCATCAGGAAGAACATCAGGACCGGCGGGACGGCGACGAACAGGGTTGCTGCCGCCACGATGTTCCAGGCGGACGTCCATTCGCCCCTGAGGTTGTTCAGGCCCGCCGTCACCGGTTTGACGACATCGCTTTGCGTCAGCACGATCGCCCAGAAATAGTCGTTCCAGACGAAGGTGAAGATCAGGATCGCAAGCGCGGCAAGGGCAGGCCGCATCAGCGGTATGACGACATGGCGCATCGTCTGCCAGGGGGAGGCGCCTTCTGCGCGCGCCGCCTGGAACAATTCGTCCGGCAGGGCCGCGATGAAGTTGCGCATGAACAGGGTCGCAAAACCGGTTTGGAAGGCGACATGGAAGATGATCAGCGCGAAATAGGTGTCGTATAGGCCGACCGAAACCATGAGATCGCGCACCGGGATCATCATGATCTGGGCTGGCAGGAAGTTGCCGCCGACGAAGAGCGAGAAGAGCAGGGCGTTGCCCCGGAAATTATAGCGGGCGAGCACATAGCCCGTCAGGGTCGAGAATACGAGGACCAGCAGCACCGAGGGCAGGGTGATGATGAGGCTGTTGATGAAATAGCCCCACATGTTGGTCTGCTGGAAAACCGACTGGAAATTCTCGACGAGATTGAAATGCTCGGGCCAGGTCCAGTATTTTCCGGCCATGATCTCATCGGCCGTCTTGGCCGCCGTCAGCATGACGGCAACGAGCGGCAGCAGCCAGAGTACAAGGATCAGGCCGACGAAGCCGGCATAAAGGCCGCGAAGCGCGGGCTTTTCTTCAGGGATTGGGCGAGGATACATCAGCGTGTCTCCCGTTCCATGCGCACCATGACGCGCAGATACCAGGTGATGAAAACGATCATGATTGCAAAGAGGACGGTGGCGATGGCTGCGCCATAGCCGAAGCGATAGGAAAAGATCGACTGCTCGTACATCTGATAGGCCAGCACTTCCGATGAGCCGAAGGGGCCGCCCGATGTCATCACCGCGATCATGTCGAAGGATCGCAATGCGCCGACGACCGTTACGGCAAGGGCGATGAAACCCACCTGGCGCAATTGCGGCAGGACGACGTGCCAGAGCATGTTCCAGCCGCGGGCTCCGTCGACGCGCCCGGCGCCGATGATGTCGGAGCTCAGATTGTTAAGACCGGCGAGAAAAAGCACCATGCAGAAGGCGATCTGCGGCCAGAGCGCGGCGATAACCACGGCGAAGGTCACGAAATGCTCATCGGCAAGCAGGGCAGGCGCGGTCGCTCCAAAGAGACTGAAGATGAGGGCAAGAAGCCCGTAATTCGGATCATAGACCCAGCCGAACACGACGCCGACCGTGACCGTGGCGAGCACCAGCGGAATGAAGAAAAGCGACTTCAAAATCCGCATGCCGGCGATCTGCTGATTGACGAGCAATGCCAGCGCCAGTCCGAGCGGCGGTGCCGCCATGAACATGACGAGCCAGATGATGTTGTTCTTCAGCGAGACGTAGAATTGCTGATCGGCAAAGAGTTCGGAATAGTTTGCCAATCCCACCCAGCTCTTCTGCCCGACGCCATCCCAATCGAAGAACGAAATCCAGATCGATTCCACCGAAGAAGCGATGATGATCGTTCCGAACAGGATGCATCCAGGCACAATGAAGAGGACGGGCGTCAGCCAGTTCCTGTGTTTTTTCCACATGGCTCAGACTTCTTGGTTCGATAATTCAGGACATTTCTGAAAGCGCGATTCTTCAAGAGAGGCGCGACGGGACGTCGTGTAAAGCCGACGCCCCGCCGCGCCCTGGTCCGGGAGGACTATTTGAAAATGCGCGCGCGGGTCTTTTCGAGCCGTGCCAGGATCTGGTCGCGCCGCTCCGGCTTGACCATGAATTCCTGGAAGCCCTTTATTCCGTCCTGCGCCATGTCCGGATCGGTATCGCGGTCGTAATATTGCGACGTTCCCTTCACGCTCTTGAGCGATTCCACGGCGATATTGACCAGTGGGTCCTTGCTCGGCGGGCAATCGTTGCGTGGCGGAATGGTGCCTTCGGCTTCGAGGAATGCGCCGAGATTGTCAGGCTGATAGAAGTGAGCCAGGAAATCACGCGCACCTTGTCGGTTCTTCGCTTTGGCCGGAATATGCACGGAATTGACCGAGAAATCCTCATAGCGTTGAACGCCAGGGACGATTTCCGGGAAGGGAGCGAAGGCGATCTGGCCTTCGTCGCTTGCCGGGAAGGCGGACTTGATGAAGCCTCCGAGGTCCATCATCGCGGCCTTCTTTTGTGCGAGAGCCGCACCCGCCTGTTCCCAGCCGAATGACGGCGCGCTTGCGGAGAAGAAATTGCCCTTGATGAGCTCTTCCCACTTGTCGAAGACCGGCTTCAGCATCGGGTCGGTATAGGGAATCTTGCCCTCCATCAGGGCGAGGTGCTTGTTGAGACCGTTGATGCGCAGGTTCATGTGGTCGAACCAGCCTCCGGTCGGCCAGAGTTCCTTCGTGCCCATGCTGATCGGTGTCATGCCGGCGGATTTCGCCGCTTCGCCGAATTTCAGGAAATCGTCCCAGTTCTTTGGTGCCGTCCAACCCTTGTCGGCAAAAACGTCCTTGCGATAGAAAAGACCCCAGAGAATGCCGCCGAGCGGCAGGCCGTACTGCTTGCCGTTGACGGTAACTGCCGTCATCGTGGCACCGAGCTTGTCGCTGTAGCCTTCCTTGGCAAACAGGTCGGAAATATCGTCGAACAGTCCGCGGTCGACAAAAGCCTTCATTCGGTTGCCGGAGAACCAGAAGCAGATATCAGGAGCGCCGACGACGAGGTAGCTACGGATAGCCGTCTTGTGGGCCTCGTGATCCATATTGTTAATGGTGACTTTCGTCCCTGTCTTCTTGGTAAAATCAGCCGCGATGCGGTCAAGGACGGCCCGCTGTCCAGCATTGCCGATATCCGAAATGATCGTCACCTCGCCGCCATTGGCAATTGCGGGGCGATAAAGCGCCGTGGTCGCCAAGGCGACCCCCGTGCCGATCATGAACTGGCGCCGAGACGCCTTGATTGCATTGACGAGTGAAAGTTCGTTCTTCGATGCCATCTATTTCCTCCCTAGGCACATCAAATCCAGGCCTGCCCACAGATATGGGCAGCCGCTAACCTTCAGAAATTACGCAATAAACCGGCAATTCCGCTTGTGCTGATACAAGCAGACATTCCTCCATTGCCATGTGCTATTGCATACCGTATCTTCCGAGAAGCGACAATAGTTAATTTACAAAATTAATTTAAGGATCACCGTGCGCGGCAACCCTGGTACTTCCCGAGCCCTTAATCGACGGCTCATCCTCAACCTGCTCAGAAACCGGGGGGCGATGCCGCGTGCCGAAATCGCCACCGTGACGGGCCTTAGCCCCGCGGCCGTGACTTTCGTAGTCACGGAATTGATCGAGGAGAGGCTCGTCATCGAGGGAAAAGCACAGACGGGTGCGACGGGACGGCGGCCCGTGCCGGTCGATATCAATTACGATGGCCACCTGGCTGTCGGTTTCAAGCTCCGCCACGACAGCATCGACTGTGTTCTGACCGATCTTGCCACGATGCCGATCGCCTCCTTCGATATGCCTGTGCCGGACACACGGCCGGAAACGATGGTCGAGGCGATTGTGGCGGCGATCCCGAAACTTCTTGCCGATGCCGGCCGCACCGGATCGCCCGTTATGGGCGTCGGCGTTTCCATCCCCGGCGAGGTGGATGCGGTCAACGGCATCTGCGTCCAGAGCCCGCGCTTTGGCTGGCGCAATCTTGCCTTTCCCGAATTGCTGCGTGAACGGGTCCATGTCCCGGTCTGGATCGACGACGACATCAGCGCCTTCACCGTCGCACAGCGGCTCTTCGGTGAGGGCCGCAACTACAGCAATTTTGCAACGATCGCCGTCGGTACCGGTGTCGGGTCATCGCTGGTCATGGGAGGAGAGATCTATCACGGAAGCCATGGCTTGGCCGGAAAGCTCGGTCACGTCATCACGGTTCCAGGCGGCCGGCTTTGCGAATGCGGGAGAAGGGGCTGCCTCCAGGCTCACACAGCCGAGGCTGCGATGATCGAGGACTGGGGCCGACAGAGAGGCGCAAAGGCCAATCGTGACGAATTCGCAGCCGCGATCGATGGCGGCGATCCGGCGGCTCTCCAGGTCATGGCGGAGGCGGGGGAGCTGATCGGGCGCCATCTGGCCGATCTGGTGAACCTGTTCGATCCTGAGGTTCTCATTGCCGGCGGCGAAGCCATGCAGTTCGGCGAAGCGATTCTCGGGCCGATACGGCGTTCGATGGCGAAATATGTCTTCTTGAATATGCCGGAATTACTTCCTGACTGGGTGCCAGGTTCGTGGGCACGGGGGGCTGCCGCCCTTGCGACCCAGCATTTCTTTGATCTGGATGTTGAATGATGCTGCTCTGCGCATGATCCGCATATGCGCCTCGCGCCGTCAGGAAAATTGACCATCGGCATCCGGCTCGCATCTCATCGATAGCGCCGTCCCGTCTGCGTGATGATCACATCCATCGGAATGTCGTGAGCCAGCGGACGGATGGTGTCGATCCCCTGCGATTCGAAGCCGACGCCGATGACCAAAGGCTTGCGTTCGAGAGCTACGATGGTTCTATCGAAAAAGCCGCCGCCATAACCGAGACGGAAGCAATAGCGATCGAAGCCGACCAATGGCGCGATAACGATATCAGGAATGGCTTCCTTGCCTTCCGCGGGTACAGGAATGTTCCATACCCCGCGTTCAAGCCTCTCTCCCATTTTCCAGGATCGGAATACTAGCGGGGTTGCCTTCGCCACGACCACGGGCAACAGGCAATCCGCGCCGCGGGCCGTTGCGGCTGCCATCCATCCTCTAAGGTCCGGCTCTCCCAGGAATGGCCAAAACAGGCTGATATGCTTTCCGTCAACATCGGCGACGACCTGATCGAGATGCGCTGCAATCGAGCGCGTATAATCTTCACGCTGCGCGAATGGCAGTGCCTTTCGATCATCGATCAAGCCCTGCCGCTGCATCTTTCGCCACGCGAAAATATCCGAGATTCGGCTTTCGTGGGGTGAGATGCTGCTATAAGCCGGGTCGACTTCGTGCAGCGTGCAGGCGGGCGACGCATATTCGCGGATGTCTTCGTCGGTTTCGTGTCGATCCGATTTTGCCATTCGTTCCAATGCTCCCTGTCCGGGCAGGCCAAACATGCTTGAGCTGCGGGAATGATTTTTATATAGGGAATGATAAAGCGGCTTAATTCCTGAATCGAGATCTTTTCGTTGGACCTTTCATCGATCGAAATATTTCTGGCGGTCGCAAGCGATCGCAGTGTGACCAAGGCTGCGAAGGCCGTAGGACGCGTGCCGTCGAACGTGACGACGCGCATCCAGCAGTTGGAGGACGACCTCGGCGTCCTGCTCTTCAGCCGTGACGGCAAGAAGATGACGCTGACAAAAGAGGGCGAGACGTTCCACGTCTATGCCAATCGTCTTTCGGCGCTTGCTCTTGAGGCACGTCAGGCGGTCAGGCCTCGGCGCCCAACAGGCACCTTGCGCTTGGGAACGATGGAAAGCACAGCTGCAAGCCGGCTGCCCGCGGCGCTCAGCCGGTTCAATCATATGTGGCCGGATGTGTCGCTCCAGCTGACGCTTGGCGCTTCCCGCGACCTTGCCCGAGATGTTCTGCGCGATGTTTTGGATTGCGCGCTGATCGCCCGACCGCCGAAGGCGATGCTGGGTGAGGATCCGGATTTCGCGGCTGAACTCAGGCAGCTCGAAGCCGAGCCGGTATTTGTCGAGGATCTACTGCTGTTGTTGCCATCCGGCCATCCTGCGATTCGATCCGCCGCCGATTTGCAGGTCGGATCGATTGCCGCTTTGGAGCCCGGATGCACTTATCGCAGGATTGCAGAGGACTGGGCACGCAGGTCGAGCGCTTTGCCGACGACCGAACTTGGTTCCTATCATGCCATCCTGGCCAGTGTAGCGACCGGCAATGCGGCTGGCGTCATGCCAAAGTCGGTTCTCGATCTCATGCACTGGCCGGCGATGTCGACGACGCATCAGCTCGCCGTCGTCGATACGGTTCTGATCTCTCGCAAAACCGATCGCCCTAGTTCCTTCGATGCGTTTCATGAAGTCCTTAGCGCTACCAAGGGAAAGAGCGTGCCGTCGTTGCCGAACTAGCCGGCGTCCTGCCGTTCATCCTCGAGAGCTTCTTCCTTAAACTGGTTCCATCATGCAGCATTCAGAGCCCCACAAGGCTGGTTCCAGCCGGTTCCGCCTGTTTTCCCCGATCCTCGCCGGAGCCACCTTGCGCGAACGGCTGATCGCCTGCCTTGGCGCCTTGATCGGCATTGGCCTTACCGGAGTCATCAGCGGTTATCTCTTCGGGCAGGGGCCGCATCTTCCGCTCATCGTCGCGCCGATGGGAGCGTCCGCCGTGCTGCTGTTCGCGGTTCCGGCAAGTCCGCTCGCCCAGCCGTGGTCGATCATCGGCGGCAATACTATTTCGGCCATGATGGGTATTATCGCGGCCTATCTGATCCACGATCCGATCATCGCGATCGGGGTCGGCGTCTCGCTTGCGATAGGAGCCATGTCATTTACGCGATGCCTGCATCCGCCGGGCGGCGCCGCGGCGCTGACCGCCGTTCTCGGCGGCCCGGTCGTTGCGGGCTGGGGTTTCCTGTTTCCCTTCGTGCCGGTTGCCTTGAATTCCTGCATACTCGTCGGCCTCGGCCTGGTGTTTCACAAGCTATCCAGGCGCAACTATCCGCATATTGTCGCCAAGCCAGCCGAAAACACCCATCAGACGCGCGATCTGCCGCCGCCTTTGCGGGTAGGCTTTCGTGAGGAGGACGTCGATGCCGCCCTGGGCGTGCTTGACGAGACCTTCGATATTGATCGCGCCGACCTCAGCCGCCTTCTGCGGCAGGTCGAATTGCAGGCAGCGATACGATCGCATGGAGATATAAGCTGCGCCGACATCATGTCGCGCGATGTCATCGCCATTGACGAGCACGCAGGGCCGGAGCACGCACGGCAACTTCTGCTGAAACACAATATTCGCACCTTGCCGGTGAAGGACCGGGAAGGTCGCCTCATCGGTACGGTCGGTCTGCGCGAGCTCTCGGGAGATCTCGACACCATCGCGCACGCTGTATCGAAGCCGGCGGTTGCCGATGCTGCCGATCCCGCTTTGTCGTTGTTGCCCGTTCTGACGGACGGACGAACGCATGCGGTCATCGTCGTCGATGCCGACCGGCGCGTCCTCGGTCTGATATCGCAGACGGATCTTTTGAGCGCCATGGCACGGCTCCTGCCGAAGAAGGACATTCCGGCACCTGTTGTCGCCTGAATACGGCCGAGGCAGTTATCGTTACTATCGAGCCCTGCACCTGACGCAGCGTAACACCGCCGGCCTAGTTCTTGCTGATGCCGCGAGGCCATAAACGGTCGACCAGGCTACGCTTGCCACCGCCGCCGTTCGCGGGTTCGTAAATTCGCTTGATCCGTAGAGACATATCCATCGCCTTTCCGGGGCAGCCGGCGGCAGCTGATGATAACATCAGTCTGCAGGGCTTGGCCAATGATCCGGCGACCGGCGGCTTTGCATCTTGCCTGTCGCGGCGCGGCATGATTGCCAGCGATTCGCAGTTCACCTCAATCCATCGGACGCATAGCGTTGGGGCAGGCGCGCTGAACTCGGCGATAGACGTTCGCGGATTGGTTGACTTTCCCGCATCCGATCGCGTTGGCCTGCATCAATCGCAGACCCGGCAAGGCTGCGGCCATAATTATGGCTGTTTCTGGCGGTCGATCAGGATCAGAGATTTTCCGGAGTGCTTTGAAGTCCACTTGCCTGGACAGTAGAATAACTTCGACTTTTCTTTTATCTATTGCGGCTCGGCCGGGGAGTTGCCCAATGATATAGAGTTAATGGCTGTAATCAAGTTTGGCTTGCCTACAGCATAGTGATAGTGTGACTTGGCGCAGGCCGATGAAAATCTGCGAGCATCCTTTCAGATTTATTTTGTGGTGAGGATGTGTTAGCTGACATATATTGCGACTGCGAGAGCGAGAATGGTAGAATTCAAATTTAGCGAACCACCTCGAGGAAATGCGGAAGACCTCTCAAAGGAATGTCAGCGCCAGTTGCGGCCTATTGTCAGTCAAATCGTCCAGGCAGCAGCAGCAGCCGGATGGGACAAAAAAGATGTGCTTCTAGCGATGGTGGACGTTGCCTGGGATCTTTATGAAAAGCGTCGGGATGATGCCTAGGGTCGCATAGCGCGCAATCGTTTTCCCACTTTTAAGGGAAATATAGACCGAATCCTGACTGCACGTTTCAATGGTTTTTTAGAAAACTCTATCTCAACCATGAGAAGAAATGGTCTGATGGCATATCATTTCATAGCTATATGGCTATTTCCCCTTCCAAACCCCGCGATTTATACTATTTAATCTTCCGCAATAAGCTGCTTGCGGCGGCAAGCGGCGGGCAGAGTTGGGAAATGAGATCTCAAATGAAAGTGGGATCTGATCTGCCTGTTAGTATTTGCCGGACTTCGTTCGGGCGGGGCGATGAAGAATGGGCTATGCGGGTGAGGTCCGGGAACGGGCCGAACGATATGTGTTCGATATAATCCCTGAACATGCAGGGCCGAGAAAGACGACCGCCCGCGGGAGCGTTATCAATTCCGTACGCAATCCCGGATCGCAGACATTTCTCGCCAAAGAGCATGCGATGGGGATTGTACTGGCTCCCATGCGTGGCTTGCGAGCCTCTCTCGGCAGCGACCGAATCACCCAATATGATGCGCCTGTCGGTTGCCTCATCATCAATCCCGCCGGTGTGGATAGCAGCCTTGCCTGGTCCGAAACCAGGAAAAATCTTGTCGTCGCCATTCCTCCCGACACTTTGTCGGAGCTGGCGCTTCAGGAGTTCGATCTCGCGAACGTAGAACTCCGGCCACCTGCTTTCGGAACCGTCGATCCGATAGCGCTCGACATTGCGCAGAGGATTTCTGTCGAATTAACCGGGAAAGCAACTCCGAATGAACTCTTTCTGGATTCATTGGTTACGCTCTTTAGTACCCATCTCATCCGCAACTATGCAAGCAATATGAAACAGCTTCCGTCGCCAAGGGGAGGGCTCTCCGCCAAAAGCGCCCGTCGCGTTGAAGAGTATCTCCGTGAACATTTTACGGAAAAGGTTCATGTCGCGGAACTGGCGGCTGTCGCCGGCATTTCACCCAATCATTTCATCGTAAGATTCGCCAAGACATTCGGCATGCCGCCACACCGCTACCTCATAAATCTGCGCCTGGACCTCGCCGAAAAATTGCTGGCCGAAGGTGAAATCGCGATCGCGGAAATTGCCTATATGGCAGGGTTTTCGGATCAAAGCCATTTGGCGACCACGATGAAGAGATACCGGGGACGCACGCCTACAGAGCTTCGATATATGCGATAACCACATGGGCTTGAACGCAAGCCCGCTTCTGTCCCAAACCAATTCGAGTATTCCCAAATTTGCTATTTCCCGCGTCCATGCGAGAGATGTATGGCGGGGATGGGCGTCTTCCGCTCATGCGGCAGAAGAGATTTTTCGGAATGGAAAGAACCGCTTGGTGCTCATCGTCCGGCGGTTCGCCTCTTCGTGCAGAACAGCCTAAGGTTAAGTGTGGCAAAGTGGCTACACCCGCAGCCGGCTAGGCAAAAAACCGTAATTTTCTAAAAAAAATCCGGAATTTTATAAAATACGCTTGCGCTGAAATAAGGCCATCTTCCCGGACGGTAACTATCCGGTGCGGTATGGACATTCAATTCCCTGAATTTGAAATCTTTGCTCCGAAGATCGAGGTAGCCTGGACTGCCTTGCAAGACCGATATGCCAGCCGCTTGAGCGGCGCGGAAGTCGATTATCTATTTGCCTGCCTGGTCTTCGGTTTGACCTCTCCGGCTTACGGAGAAGGGGAGCCGCTATTCCATTTCGATGTCTGCCGCGCTTTGGTGACGATGAAGCTTCCCCCCGAACGGGCGGATGCCGCCTTGTATTCCGTTCCGGAGTTGACGCAGCCGTGGGTCGATACCGTCCGCGAGCAGCTCGAAAGCCAAGCCGCCAAAATGGGTCGCGCGCTTCTGCAAGCGCATAATTTCAACGACGACGCAGCCGCAGATGCGGGTTCACGCGTGCTCGCTCGTCCAGATAGCAGCGAGGAGAAGGCAGCATGAGGGAATGCGTTGGGGAACATCTGCAGACTAAATCTCGCATAGGATTGGCTGGAAACTTTGTTTCAGCCGATCACACCGATCGGTCGCTCCGGCGCCGCCTGATGGCTGTACTGCGGATGGCGTCTCGCGTGCTCGGGATGCGCCGCAAGGACATAGGCCCCGGCTCGTTAGGCGCCGGCGGGAGCTTGCGTTCGGCAGGCGTGATCGGCGGCCTCGCCGCGCTCGCCGCGCTCGGCCTTTCCGCGCCGGCGCAGGCGCAATATCAGGCCGGCGGCGGAACGGCGTCAGCCGCCAACGCAGTTGCCATCGGCAACGGTACCCAAGCGAATGGCTTGGAGAGCGTGGCGTTGGGCACCTCTAACAGTGCTACTGGCAACGCTTCGATCGCCATCGGCTATTCGATGGCTGTCAATGGCCTCAACGCCATTGGCATGGGTGTCTTCGCGAACGCGACCGGCACCAATGCTCTTGCCGTGGGCGGGAACGCCCGCGCGCTGGCGAGCGGTGCATCGGCCTTTGGTGTCAACACCACTGCAAGCGGGGCGAACGGCCTCGCTTTCGGCTCCGCGGCCACCTCTTCAGGTGGTGCCTCGGTGGCGATCGGACTATCGTCCAACGCCTCGTCTGCAAACGGTTCTGCCATCGCCATGGGGGCCGGCTCCAAGGCAAACGCTGGAACGGGCGGCGGTTCTCCCATTGCCATTGGTACGAATGCCAATGCAAGCGGCACCGCTCCTTCCGGCTTCACGTTCGAGTCTGTTGCGTTAGGCTCCGCTGCGACGGCCACGGGAGCATGGGCGAATGCCGTTGGTTCGAGTTCGTCTGCGACGGGGACAGGATCCAGCGCTTTCGGCACGTCGGCCGCCGCAACGGCAAACCAAACTACGGCGATCGGCAATGGGGCAGCGGCTTCCGCCCTAAGAGGTTCCGCCATGGGTTATCTGGCCCAGGCCTCCAACACGGACACCATCGCTCTCGGCACGAATGCTGCCGCATCAGGAACCAACTCGCTCGCAATTGGCCCGACCACCGTTGCGTCGGGGGCTTTCGGCGTTGCCTTGGGCAACCAGGCGCAGGCAGTCGCTGCCGGTGGTGCCGTTGCGATAGGCTCGGGCGCAGTCGTTGCCAGCACCGCGACCTCCGGCGTCGCGCTAGGCAACAATTCGAATTCCAGTGGTGTGTTATCGACTGCCGTAGGCGCCGGTACCAACGCCAGCGGCGACAATTCCACGGCCACGGGGCGCCAGGCTGTTGCGAGTGGCACAAATGCCTCCGCGTACGGATCTGGAACGCAGGCGACGGGGAACAACTCTCTGGCAGCCGGTGTCAGCGCCAATGCCAGCGGGGCTGGCAGTACTGCACTCGGCATAGGAACTGTAGCGAGCGCCAGCGACTCGGCAGCCATGGGCTTCCAGGCCAGTGCGACGGGAACGGACTCCACCTCGGTTGGTTCTCAAGCCAAGGCCACCGGTGCCCGTGCGTTCGCGGGCGGCCGTTCGGTTACGGCCTCAGGTGATGGTTCCGTCGCCATTGGCGTGGCGGCTGTCTCACAAGGAGCAAACTCGGCGGCACTCGGAGCAGGCGCGGCTGCACTCGGCGTAAATGGGGTCGCCCTGGGCACCGCCGCCGGCTCGCTCACCGACAATTCCGTGGCTATCGGCACGGGCGCAACAGCTGATGGCGGCGAGTCGGTCGCCATCGGCTCCGGCAACACTGCGTACGGGGACGGCGCGGTCGCGATCGGCGATCCGAGCTATGCGAGCGGCACGGGCGCCTTCACCGGCGGTGCCAACAACATCGCCAACAGCGATGGCACGGCAAGCGCCAGCGCAACCAATATGGCCAACGGCGCGGTCGCGATCGGTAATAACAACAAGGCGATCGGCCAGGGCTCGGTTGCGCTCGGCAACGGTTCCACGGCGGGTGCCTCCGGCTTCGTCGGCAATGTCGCACTCGGTAACGGCGCGACGGCGGCGGCAAGCTCCGGCGACGTGGCGCTCGGCTCGGGCTCGGTGACCGCCACAGCGGTCGGCACCGCCAGCGGGGTGGTCAACGGCACGACTTATGCCTATCAGGGTACCAACCCGTCTTCGACGGTCAGCGTCGGCGCACCGGGCGCCGAGCGTACCATCACCAACGTCGCGGCGGGTCGGGTCAGCGGGTCGTCCACCGACGCCGTCAACGGCTCGCAGCTCTTTGCCACCAACCAGGCCGTCGACGCCATCGGCACGACGGTCAACAACATCACCACCGGCGGCGGCATCAAGTATTTCCATGCCAATTCGACGGCGGCGGACTCGTCGGCGACGGGTGCCGACTCGGTCGCGATCGGACCTCTCTCGACAGCGGCAGGTGCGAACGCCATCGCGGCCGGCAACGGTGCGGCGGCCTCCGGCCTCGATGCAGCCTCGTTCGGATACATCTCCAAGGCCACGGGTGACTACAGCACCGCTATCGGCCCCAATGCCAATGCGACAGCCACGTCCAGCACCGCGATCGGCCAGAATGCCTTTGCCACCGACGTTCAGGCAACTGCTCTCGGCAAACAGGCGAATGCCAGTGCCACGGATGCGCTCGCACTGGGCGCCAATGCCACCGCCGGCAACGCAGGCGCCGTGGCCCTCGGCTCGGGCTCGGTGACCGACGTCGCCGTCGGCACGCCCAATGTGGTGATCAACGGCACGACCTATGCCTTCCAGGGCATTAACCCGTCTTCGACGGTCAGCGTCGGCGCCGTCGGTGCCGAGCGCACCATCACCAACGTCGCGGCGGGCCGGATCAGCGGCTCGTCCACGGATGCCATCAACGGTTCGCAGCTCTTTGCCACCAATCAGGCGGTCGATGCCATCGGCACGACGGTTACCACCATCAACGGCAATCTGACCAACCTCGGCAATACGATCAACAATCTCGCTGGCGACACATCGACGACCTATACCGATGCAAACGGTAAGGGCATCCGATATGTGCGCACCAATGACAGCACGCTTGCTGTCAGCGATTCCTCGGCTCAGGGTGTCGGTTCCACAGCCGTCGGCTATAACGCGACCGCTGCGGCAGGCGATGCCCTGGCACTTGGAAGACAAAGCCAGGCCACCATCCAAGGCGGGGTTGCCCTCGGTTCCGACTCGGTTTCCGATCGTCCCCTGGCACCCACCAGCGGCCAGATCGCGGCTGGGCCGACGAACTTCATCCAATACAACACGACGGATAAAACGCTGCTGGGCGCGGTTTCGGTCGGTTCGAGCTCGGCCTATCGACAGATCATCAATGTTGCCGACGGCACCAACGCGCAGGATGCCGTTACCGTCCGTCAGCTCCAGGGCGCCATCGCTTCCGTGGCCACGACCCCAAGCAAGTACTTCCATGCCAACTCGGCGGCGGGCGATTCCCTCGCCGTCGGTGCGGAGTCCGTGGCGGTCGGCCCGACCACCGTGGTCAACGGTGACAACGGCATCGGCATCGGCAACGGCGCGGTTGTCGACCAGGTCGCGCCTGGCGGCACGGCCATCGGCCAGAATGCCCATGTCATGCTGGCCGACGGCGTAGCCCTCGGCACAAACTCGCTGGCGGCGGGCGTGCAGTCGGTCGCATTGGGCGCCGGCGCGCAGGCAAACAATATCAACAGTGTCGCGCTCGGCGCGCAATCGGTAACGACCGTGGGTGCTCAAGCCGGCTATACTGGCTTTGCCCTGACGGGCCCGCAAACCTCCGTCGGCGAAGTGTCGATCGGCTCGGCCGGATCGGAGCGCAAGCTCACCAATCTGGCCGCCGGTTCGGCAAACACCGACGCCGTCAACGTCAGCCAGCTCAAGGGTCTCGGCACCAACATCACCAACCTGATCGGCGGCGGCACGACGGTCAATCCGGATGGCTCGATCACCGGCCCGACCTATAATGTCCAGGGCAACAACTACACCACGGTCTACGATGCCTTCGGCGCGGTCAACAACACGCTGACCAACATCACGAGTGGCGGCGGCATCAAGTATTTCCACGCCAACTCGACGCTGGCGGACTCCACCGCCAGCGGCACCGATAGCGTTGCGATCGGTCCGCAGAGTGTCGCCAGCGGCGTGAGCAGCCTTGCGGCAGGACTTGGATCTGCGGCGACGGGGCAGGGTGCGGTTGCCCTCGGCCAGGGTGCGCAGGCCAACAATGCCAATGATGTGGCCTTGGGCTCCGGTTCCACAACACAGGCTGCTGTCGGCACATCCGGCACGACCCTTCAAGGCACGCACTACGACTTTGCCGGCACCGCGCCTGTCGGAACGGTGAGTGTGGGTTCTCAAGGGGCTGAAAGAACCATCACGAACGTCGCTGCCGGCCGTATTTCTTCCGACAGCACCGACGCCATCAACGGATCGCAGCTTTATGCGACCAATCAGGCGATCGACAGCCTGCAGACCGGTGTCGGAACGATCACCAAGAACGCCGTCACCTATGACCTCAATTCTGATGGCAGCAAGAAGAACAGCATCACGCTGCAGGGCGGTGATGTGAACGCGCCGGTGGTCATTTCCAACGTCGGCAAGGGTGTCGCTCCCACGGATGCGGTGAACGTTGCCCAGTTGGGTGACAGCATCACTCAGGTCAAATCTTATACGGATACGGCTGCCGCTACTACACTGGCTTCCGCCAACAACTATACGGACCAGAAATTCGGCCAACTGAACCAGGAACTTGGGGACGTCCGTTCCGAGGCAAGGCAGGCGGCCGCAATCGGACTTGCAGCGGCATCGCTTCGTTATGATGACCGTCCGGGCAAGGCGAGCGTGGCTCTCGGTGGCGGTGTCTGGCGAGGCGAGGGCGCGGTGGCCTTCGGCGCCGGTTACACCAGCGAGAACGGCCGCGTCCGGGCGAATTTGTCCGGTACGGCCGCCGGCGGACACGTGGGTGTCGGCGCTGGCGTCAGCTTCACTCTGAATTGAGGCTGTCATGATCAAAGGAGCGCTTTACGGCGTCCCGACTTTCCTGATGTGCATGCTCCTGTTCGGCTCGATTGCAGCCGGACAGGATGCTGCCTCTCCCGCGTTTCGTATAAAACCTTCCGAGGTGGTTGTTCCCGAGGAGGTGAAGCTTGGCGACTATCAGCGGACCATTCGTCCCTTCGAGAACTGGACGCTGATTTGCGACGAAAATCTCAAAATTCGCCAGCGGGTCTGCAACGTCACCCAGATCATCGAGAACGAGGCCGGGCAGGTCGCATTCAGCTGGTCGCTCGCAGCGACGAAAAAGGGCGATCCCTATATGATCTTGCGCGCTGCCCCGGTTGCCAAAAGCGACGGCGGTATCCTGTTGCAATTCGAGGGCCGCAAGGAGCCGATACAGGTCCGGTTCAACGGCTGCAACAACACGGTGTGCGTCGGCATGCTGCCGGTCGGACCCCTACTGCGCGAGCAGATTTCCAAAAGTACGGCGCCAACGGTTTCCTATCCGACAGCGGATGGGAGGACGATCAGCGTGACCGCAAATCTCAAGGGCCTTTCCACAGCCGTAAAGGCGATAAAGTGACGGATGGATTTCAATGACCCAGCAATCAATTCACGATCGCATCATGTCGCGAAACACCAAGGATGCCGCAATTCAGAACCTGGCGGTCGAGCAAGCCGAGCCAAAGCGAAGCTGGCGAAAGACCGCCGCCCTTTCGGTGCTGGCGATCGCAATCGTCGCCGCTGGCGGCTATGCCGCCGTCCGATATGATGTCTTGGGTAATCTTCTCTCCCAGCCGGCGGTCGCTGCAGCGAACGACGCCAATCAGGCGCTGCCCGATACGCCGTTCCTGCAGCACGCCAAGCAGGCCGGACTGCATTCCTGTTCGACGATTTTCCCCGTTCTAGGGCAGCTGCTGACCAACGGCACGCAGTACAATGTCCAATCGGTGTGGAACAAGGAAGCAGCCGACAAGCATGCCGTGCAGGCACTTGTGGGCATGAACTATGCCACGCAGGGCTATAGCGGTCCGGCCGCCGGCATCGTATTTGCAGCACCGGTCGCATCCGGCTGCGAAGGAGCAATGGTTCGGGTCGCACCGTTCACAATGTCTTGCCCGGAAGTTTCGGCCAAGTTCCCGAACGGAAGCAAGCTCGTCAACAATCTCGACCAGGTCGGTGTCTACCAGCTCGGCAACGATGGTGGCGATGCCATGCTTTTGCCGACAGGAAGCGGCTGCGTCGTCATTTCCGTAGCTTCGGCAGCAGGAAAGCAAGGGAGCTAAACATGAGATTGAAATCCGCGATTTCAGCGATAGGCATGCTTCTTGTCTCCGCCGCCCATCCGTGGGCTGCCGATCTTTTCACGACTGAGCAGCCGCCGGCTCCTCCGCCTGACGAGCGCGGCATATGGGCAGCCATCGCCTATTCCGCCCCTGATGAAAAATACGGCTTCTTCTGGGGAGCCGACAAGCGCCAGGAAGCCATGGATATCGCCCTCAAGCATTGCGAGCGGGATAAGGGTAAAAGCTGCGTCGTCGTCAGTGTCTTCCGCAATCATCGTCACTGGGATGACGACGATAAGACCGGCTTTCCATACAATCATTGCGGCGCGCTTGCCACCGGCAAGGAAGGCGGCAAGCGCGTCACTCCGTGGGGCGCGAATTCGGCGCCGACACGTCGCGAAGCTGAAGATCTCGCGCTCAAGGCATGCGAGGGCTCCGGCTCCCGCTGCAGCGTGCGGGAATGGGTATGCACGTAAGCGCCTCCGCGCGAGATCGCCCTTGGGCGATCGGTTCGCGTCGAAGGGTGGCTGCCGACGCTAGTTCTTCATCCTGGCCTTTGCGGAAACGATTGCATAAGGTCGCATTTCAAAGCTGAGAGATCTTATCCCTTGTCAAATTCCGCATTCATTTCACTTCGGACAATCGGCCGCATTTCTTATGCGGTGCTCGCCTTCATCTCCGCGAGCTTTGCTCTGATGCTTGCACCTGCGGCCTTTGCCCAATCGGCCCTGCCGAACGGTGCATCCAGCCTGCAGGAGACGTATCAGGACTGGCATGTTGCGTGCAATCAGCGCGATAAGGCACCTTCTTGTGCGCTCTCGCAAGATCAAACTCAGCAGAACGGTCAAAGATTGCTCGCCGTCGAGATGCAGATGCGTCCCGATGGCAGTGCGCTTGCGACGCTGCTGTTGCCGTTCGGAATTGTCCTCGACTCGGGCGTCACACCGAATATCGACGATCAGCCGCCCTTGAAGCCGGTGCGCTTTCGCACCTGCCTGCCGAACGGCTGCATAGCCTTGCTTCCGATCGATGCTCCGACACTTGCCAAATTGCGAACCGGCTCCCGCTTGAACCTCAAGGTTGTTGCCGATGGCGGCAATGCTTTGGGCTTCCAGGTGTCCCTGCAAGGCTTTTCAGCGGCTGCCGATCGCGTTGTTGCATTGGCCAGCCGATAGGAAGTGCACGGTGCGGGCGGCTCGCGCCGAAGATCCGATGAGCTATTTCCTGGGCAACGAGCTGTCTGCCAGCAGCTAGCCGTCGAAGATGAGGCTCGCCGCGCCGATCAAGCCGGCATGGCGTCCGAGTTGTGCGGCAACGATCGGCACGTCGCGATAAGCGGGCATGGCGCGCTCGCGAACTGTCATCACCATTTGATCGTGCAGAAGATCGAAGCCATGCGAAATTCCTCCGCCCATGACAAGCACGTCGGGCGAATAGAGGTGAAGCAGGTTCGTAAAGCCGATCCCCAGCAAGCGCGCCTCGTCAGTCAGCAGCGCCAATGCATCAGCGTCGCCCTCTCGCGCGGCTTCAACGACGTGTCGTCCGGTCACGTCGGCATCGGCGGCGAGTTTGCGCAGCATCGATCCGTCTGACGGCCTAGTGCGGGCCGTTGCCCGCCTGCCGAGCGCCGTGCCGGAGGCGACGGCTTCGAAGCAGCCGACCGCGCCGCAAAAGCAACGTTCGCCCTCGCTCGTGATCGTCATGTGGCCGATCTCGGCAGCCAGGCCCCGTCTGCCATGCAGGATACGGCCATCGGCAATCACGCCGCCGCCGATACCGGTCGATACCGTGACGAACACCATCGATTCCGTCCCGCGGCCGGCGCCATATCGCCATTCGCCGAGCGCTGCCGCGTTTGCATCGTTTTCAAGCCGCACAGGCAGCCGGAAGTGGCCGTGGAGAATGTCTGCCAACGGAACCTCATGCCATCCGACAAGCGTCGGGGCGGCAATGACGACACCGGCGTCCGGATCGAGCGGGCCGGGCGCGCCGATCCCAATCCCGATCGGCGAAAGACCAGGCGTTTGCGCCAGCACCGTTTCGGCCAGCTGTTCGATCTGGTGGATGACGGCGGCGGGGCCGCCGGCCGCGTCCGTCGACAGCGACGAGAACGACAGAAGGCGTCCCGCATCATCGATAAGCGCGGCGCGAAGCTCCGTTCCACCGAGATCGAATGCAAGAGCGACCTTTTTCACGAAACCCGGCTCTCCAGTCCATGCAGCCAAGCGATCCGGTCGCCAAGGTTCTTGTCGCCGAATGCCAGCGATCCGAGAACGACCGTCTGCGCTCCCGCTTGGCGTAACAGCGGCACCGTCTGCTCGCGAATGCCGCCGTCGGCTGCGAGTATGATCTGATCCTCGCGGCCGGCTTTTCTCAGGAGGGACCGGGCTTCGATCAGCCGGTCGCAGGCTTTTTCGGAAAGGCTTTGTCCCTTGACGCCGATCGAGGTTCCGAGCAGCGTCACGAAGGCGACATGGTCGATGAAGGGGTCGATCGCCGATACGGGCGTTTCCAGCCGCAGCACCACGCCGGCTTCGGCACCCAACTCCTTGGCAAGCGCAATTGCGCGCAAGCCTGCATCACCGTTTTCAGCATGGACGCTGATCAAATCCGCCCCTGCTTCTATGAACTGGCGCGTCTGCTCCTCGACGATTTCAGCCTCGACCATGAGATGGACGTGGATCGGTTTGGCGGTCGACTTGGCGATGCGTGCAACGAAATCAGGAAAGAACAGGAAGCCCGGCGTAAAGCGCGCATCGGCGACATCGATGTGATGCAGGTCGACATAAGGCTCTATGCGCTTGAGGTCGGTTTCCATATTGGCAAGGTCCGCCGACCAGAGCGAGAATTCGCCGAGAAGCCTGTTGCGGGGAAGCGCTGCGATGGCCGCCGGGCCGGAAAGGGGTCTGGACGTCATGATGGAACGAAGCTCCGGATTGTTTTGGATGCGAGAAAATGCGCGATGGCGTCTTGGACCTCGGCAAAGTGCTTGTCTTTGTCGATGGCTTTGGCGGTAACTTCGACAAAGCTTGCGCCTGGAATGACATTGGCGAGCGTCTGCGCGCAGGAGAGCGGATGGATCGCATCCTGCCGGTTGCCGATGATCAGGGTGGGCACGGCGAGGGCGGCTGCCGCTGCCTGCGGCACATCCGGTCCATCTGCGGCGATGTCAGCCAGAACGGAGGCAAAGGCGAGAGCATCCGGTCGGTCGAAATAGCCCAGCAGGGAGGAGAAGTTGTCCGGCGCCTCCGCAGCGATCCGACGCCCTATTTCGGAGGAGACAAAACGCCTTTTGGCCTCCTCGATCGGGTGCGAACGGATCAGGGCGGCAACGGCCCGGATCGGCGCGAGATTGTCGGGCGATGCCTCGAAGGTCCAGGCGGGACGCACGAGAACGAGGCCGGCGACCCGATTGGCGTGATGATGGGCAAGATGCAGCGCAATGGCCGCGCCCATCGAAATGCCGCCGACGATGAAGCGGTCGAACCCGTATTCGGTGGTTGCGGCCAGAACATCCTTGGCAAACATATGGATCGAAAAGGGTCGCGCATTGCCCAGCGAGGATGCACCATGTCCGCGGCATTCCAGCGTTAGTCGGTGAATGCCTGCCGAAGCGGGGACATTCTGTGCCACCTGCGCCTCATCGCCACCCAGCCCGTGCTGGAAGACGACCGGAAGTTCTTGCCCATTGTCGTAGATGGCAAGTTCCGCGTCGCCGCGCTTGAACGATTTCTGTCCCATCAGATCAGCGCCTTGAGAAAGCCGGCGACGCCGGCCGCTTCGGATGCCGGAAGGCCATGCGTCACGAGCGGGCCGTCGAAATTCACCGAACGCAGCCGCGCGATGAAATCGGCAAAATCCACCACGCCTTGTCCGGCGATCGCGAAACGGCCGTCGCCGTGGCGATCCTTAGCGTGCGCCAGGGCGATATGACCGGCGGAGATTTCGACCGCCTCTGCGACGATCGCCCGCGCTTGCGCCCGCGTCGCCTGCTCGAAAAGATTGGCCGGATCAAGCACGATGCGCAGCCGCGGCGATCCCATCTCGTCGATCAGCCGTCGGGCGTCGCGTGCCGAGGTGACGATATTGGCCTGTTCCGGCTCGATACCGAGATCGACGCCATGCCGTTCCGCCAGCTCCAGGGCTTTCGACATTTCAGCGGCCATGTCGGCCCAGGCGGAGGGATCGCCGTTGTCGGGATGATGTGCCCATTGGTCGTTCGGGTCGCGCGTTCCGGTGCAAAGCGTCACCAGCGGAATCGAGAGTGCGGCCGCCGTTTCGATGATGACGGCGAGCTGGGCGAGGCCCGATCGGCGAACGGCAATATCGGGGTGAGCCATGTTGTAGGTGCCCGACAGAGCAGCGAGCGAGATGCCCGTCGCCTCGACGGCCGCCCGGATCGCAGAGATCGTTTCTTTCGAAACGGTATCGGACATAGACGGGAGACCGCAGCAGGCGAGATTAAACTGCGCGCATGCGTAACCGCTATCCCGCACGGCCGAGAGAACACCGAGCGGCTCCGTTCCGGGAAAGGTCTTGGCGAATATGCCGATTTGCATCAGACCGCTCCCGAAACCGACGCGAGCTCGACACGCTCGCCCCGTTCCACCGACCGGGCGATCGCCACCATCGCGCGGATGGAGGCCAGGCCGTCGTCGACATTTGCGCCGCGCATCGGCGCGCCGTTTAGCGCCGTGTCGGCGAGCCCCTCCAACTGCCGGCGGAAGAAATGGCCGTCGGCGCCGAGCGGCTTCCGACTCGTCGCATCCTTCTCGTGAAAGATTTCCACTTCGCTCGAGCGGAAATACCAGGGATTGAAGGTCTTTGCGAGAACAGAGCCGTTTTCGCCGTAAAGCTGGAAACCTTCATGCCAGTCCATGCGCACGGCAACCGTCAGGTCCAGATGACCGAGGGCGCCATTGGCAAATTCGGTTTCCACGAACCAGCAATAGGCACCGGCGCGTTCCAGAAGCCGGGCGCGAACGGCAATGATCTCGCCGCAGAAGAAGCGTGCGGTATCGACCAGATGCGAGCCATGCGCCAGCATGAAATATTGCCGGAGATCGGCCTTGGGATTGCCTGATGGTTTGCGTGCAAGCTTGCTGGTGACGGGCAGGGGCTGCACCGCATCCGTATTGGTGTAGCGGTGGGTGGAATCGCAATACCAGGCCTTCATCGCAAAGATCTGGCCTATATCGTCGCGCACGAAATCGCGCGCTGCCTCGAGCGCCGGATCGAAGCGTTTCATATGCCCGACCTGCAGGATCTTTCCGGACCGGCGCACGGCCTCGGCAAGCTGCTGCCCTTCCTCGACCGACACGCCGATCGGCTTTTCGCAGAGCACGTGCTTTCCGGCTTCCAGGGCCTTGATCGACATCGGCACGTGATAGGCGTCGGACGTCGCGACGATTACGGCCTCCAGCTCGGGATCGGCCAGCATGGCGTCATAATCGCCGTACATCTTCTGCGGTTCATAGGTCGCGCTCATGCGGGCCAGAAGATCGGGGGCCGCGTCGCAGATCGCATAAAGATCGGCATTCCGCGCCTTGACGCAGGATTCCAGATGCGCGAATTGCGCGATCGGCCCGCAGCCGAGGACTCCCACGCGAAGACGGCGACTTTCCTTTTCGATCATGGTTCTCTTCCTTATGCGCCGTAGCCGCGCATGGTTTGGCGATTGGCTTTGACCGCAGCTGCAGGATCGGCGCTGGCCGTCTCGGATTCCTCCTCCAGCACCAGCCAGCCGTTAAAGTGCGGAGCTGCCGAGACGAGGTCGATCACGGCGGGCGTATCGAGGACGCCCTTGCCGAGCATCGCCCATCGGCCCTGCGCATCGACATCTTTCAGATGCAGGTAGCGGATACGGTCCTGATAGGTACGCATCGTATCAAGCATGTCGGCATGCCCCCGCAGGATATGGCCGGTATCCGGTACCCAGCCGACCAGGCTCGGGTCGAGGAGTGTGAAGATGCGGTCGTAATCGGCACGGTCGAACAGCAGCGTATTGTGATGCGAGCTCGGATGTACCGCGACCTCGACGCCGGCGGCCTTGCCAAGCTCTCCCGCACGATTGTAGAACTCGCCGGCAATGGCGAACTTGTCGTCTCGCGGACCGTCGGAAACGACGGTCGCCGAGCCGATGGAAATGAGTGCGCCGGGAAAGTGCGCTGCATAATCGATCCAGCGCTTGGCCGTCGCCAGATCATCCTTTATCGCATCGGCCACCGTAAAGCCGCTCTTCGAACCGAAGGCGAAGGAGACGAGCGTCAAGCCGCAATCTCGCAATGCATTTGCGAAAGCATGCGGGTCCGCGCCATAACGGCCGATCATGGTATCGGTTATTTCGATGCCGGAGTAACCGCCTGCGGAAATCGCCGACAGCAGGTCGTCAACCGTTCCTGTCCAGGCATTGCCGAGCATTTCCCATGTAAACGTCTGGCAGCCGACTTTTATGTCCTTGCGCATTCCCGCTATTCCTTGATTCCGCCTTGGGTCAGGCCTTCGATGATGTGTCGTTGGAAGAAGAGCACCAAGATAATGAGCGGCACGGTGACGACGGCCGATGCGGCTGCGATGTCTCCCCAAGGCACATAATATTGGTTGGTGAAATTGGCGATGCCGACCGGGATCGTCTGGCTGTCGCTGTCCGAGGTGAAGGCCAGCGCGAACAGGAACTCGTTCCAAGCGGTGATGAAGGCAAGCAGGCCGGTCGTGACAAGGCTCGGCAACGACATCGGTAGGATGATATGCCAGAGCAGGCCGAGAGGGCCGACGCCGTCTATGCGGGCTGCCTCGTCGATTTCGCGCGGAAGCGTTTCGAAATAGCCGAACAGTACCCAGGTCACCAGCGGCAATCCGAGCGCAAGATAGGTGATGATCAGCGCCGTATAGGTATCGAGCAGCCCGAGATCGGAGGCGATGAGATAGAGCGGTCCGACGAGGGCGATCTGCGGAAACATCGATACCGAAAGGATGACCGTCAGGATGCCGAAACGCCCCTTCACATCGAGGCGCGATAGCGAAAAGGCAGCGAGCGAACCGACGATCAAGCATAGGGCGGTGGTCGCAAGGGAAACGACGAGCGAATTCAGCACGTAATGATGCAGGCCTTTTTCGACGAAGGCGTTGTAGTAGTGCTCCAGAGTGAACGGGTTCGGTATGAGCGAGGGCGTCCCCTCGGTCAGTGCCTTGTCGAGCTGGAGCGATGTCGAAAATTGCCAGATGAACGGGCCGGCGGACCAGATGAGGATGAACAGGGCGCCGAGATAGATGAGGATGTTCTGGAAGACTGAGCGTTCTCCGTTCATGTCGTCCTCCTGATCTGGCGCACGAGGAAGACGCAGAAGCCGATAGCGATCAGCCCCTCGGTGATGAACATGGCGGTCGAGACCGCCGAGCCGTAGCCGAACTGAAGCGTCGAAAAGAGCACCTTGTAGGAAAGGGTCGAAAGCGTCTCGGTGGAATCGGCCGGACCGCCGCCCGTCAGCACATAGACGAGATCGAAGACGCGGAAGGCATCGAGCGCACGGAAGAGCCCGGCAATCAGCAGCGTCGGCATCAGGAGCGGTAGGCGGATATGCCAGAAGATCGTCCAGGCTCTCGCTCCATCCATGCGTGCTGCTTCGATCAGCGATTTCGGAACGGTTTGCAGCCCGGTCAGCAACAGGAGCGCCATGAATGGCGTGGTCTTCCAAACATCGGCAAGAATGATCGTCGTCAGTGCCGTGTCGGGCGAGCCGTACCAATTGACGTTCTGGTTGATGAGTCCGGCATGCAGGAGGATGAAATTGATGATGCCGTGCTGACCGTCGAAGAGCCAGCCGAACATTTTCGACGTCACCACGGTCGGCATGGCCCAGGGCACGAGCATGGCGGCGCGGATCATGCCCCGGCCGGCGAAGGTCTCGCAAAGGATCAGCGCCATCGCCAGGCCGATGAACGTCTCGAGCAAGGTCGAGATCAGGGTAAACCAGATCGTGTGCCACCAAGCGTTCCAGAACGGCGGATCGGCCAGCAGCTGCACATAATTGGCGATACCGACGAAATCATTGTCCTGGGTAATCAGCGAGCGGTTGGTGAAGGACAGATAGACGCCGTTGACGATCGGATAGAAGGATACCGATGCGAGCGAGAGAAATGCCGGCAGCAGCAACAGCCAGGGCCAGAGGGCGCTTGAGAGCGCCCCCGACTTGCCCGATGTTTGCCCGGAAACGGCAGCCGTCATCGTTACTGCCATGTCAGCTGACGATCTTAGTGATCTGGGCCGCGGCTGCCTGCAGTTCCGCCTTGACGTTGCCACTGACGAGTGCCTTGGAAATGCTGGACTGCAGTGCCAGCGTTACCTTGGCATATTGCGGCGTGATCGGCCGCGGGGTGGCACCGGTGAAGACACTTTGAAGGCTCGCCATGAACGGCTGTTCGGCCTTCAGCTTCGCGTCCTGGAAGATGGCGGGGCGCGAGGGCGCAAGACCGAAATTGAGTGCGAGTCGGGTTTGCGTTTCCGGCGAGGACATCCAAGTCAGGAATTCGATCGCTGCTTCCCGCTTCTTGGAGTTGGCATTGACGCCGAGCTGGTAGCCGCCAAGGCAGGCCGAGCTCTTGCCGCCGGCAAAATGCGGCAACGGCGCGACGGCGACCTTGTCGACGACATGCGAGGCTTTCGGGTCCTGCGCGATCGGATAGACATAGGACCAGTTGCGCATGAACATCGCCTCGCCAGACGTAAACGGCTGGCGAGAGGGTTCCTCGTCCCAGGAGAGCACGTTCTGAGGGCTGATCTTCGTCTCGTTGATGGTGTCATACAGGAACTGGATCGCGGCAACGGCGGCATCGTCGCCGATGACGGAAGATTTTCCGTCGGCGGAAAGGATGGAGCCGCCATTGGATGCAATGATTTCCACGGCGTCACAGACCAGAACCTCGGCCTGCTTGCCCTGCCAGAGATAACCGAATTTGGCATCGCCGGCCTTTTGCGCCTCTGCCGCTATCGTCGCCATGTCGGCCCAGGTCTCCGGCACCTTGCCGCCGTGCTTTTCCACCAGGTCCTTGCGGTAGTAGAACATGCCGGAATCGACGAACCACGGCAGGGCTGTCAGCTTGTCGCCATAGGTGCAGGCAGCCACCGTACCGGGGAAATAATCTGCGCGCTTGTCTTTCGGGAAATATTCGTCAAGCGGCAGCGCCCAGCCGGCAGACGCAAAACCGGCGATCCAGATGACGTCCTGGCTGAAGACGTCGGGCGTTCCGTTGCGGCGGGCGAGCTGCTGGACGAGGCCCTGATAGACTTCCGTCGACGAACTCGGCGGCGGCAGCTCGATAAACTTGACGGTGATGCGGCTTTGCGACTCGTTGAACGCTTTGACGAGATCGCCGAGCCCTTCCTTGCCGAAGAAGCTGGCGCTGGCAAAGCTGATTTCCGTCCGCTCCGCAGCGCGTGCCGGGCGGATGCCGAGGCCTGAGGCAACACCGAGCATCGCCGTACCGATGGCGGTGCCGGCGGCACCCAGCACCAGCTGACGACGATCAAGCATTATCGATTGTCCGGCACTCTTGGCGTGAGCCGGCGTCTTCTTGATATCTGTCATGTTTCCCTCCCAGGAAGACCGGCGACCTCCAAACCTCCGCGCCAGTATTCGCATATGTTTTATAAAAATTTGTCGCGCGTCAAGAAATAAGATGCTTTAAATCGATCCGGGAGTCATCGTTCGGATGAGCCGAAGCGCGGCGACAGATGCGGTGGATAGGGAGGAATGGGTAATATGGCTGGCAATTCAAAAGCTAAACTTGGCATCGGCGTTATCGGCTGCGGTAACATCTCGATGACGTATCTGCGCAATGCGGCGCTGTTTGCCGGCGTCGAATTGCGCGCCTGCGCCGATATATCCGCCGATGCCGCGGCCTTGCGTGCCCGCGAATATGGCATTCGTGCCTTGAGCGTCGACCAATTGCTGGCCGATCCCGAAGTCGATCTCGTGCTGAACCTTACTGTTCCAGCCGTCCATTTCGACGTGACAATGTCGGCCCTGTCGGCTGACAAGCACGTCTTCACCGAAAAGCCGCTTGCGACGTCGGCGGCCGACGGCCGCATTCTTGTGGCGGAAGCGAAGCGGCGCGGACTGCGGCTGGGATCTGCACCCGATACGTTCCTCGGCGCGGCAGGCCGCCGGGCGCGGCGCCTGATGGATGAGGGCGCGATCGGCCGTCCCGTGAGCGGCACTGCCTTCATGATGGGGCGCGGCATGGAACACTGGCACCCCAATCCGCAATTCTACTATCAACCGGGCGGCGGCCCGGTCTTCGATATGGGGCCCTATTATCTGACGATGATGGTGAACTTGCTTGGCCCGGTCGTGCGGGTCATGGCAATGGCGACGAAGGGCCAGGAAGAGCGCCTGATCACCGCCGACGGCCCGTTCAAGAACACACGCTTCAAGGTCGGCACGCCCACAAACATCCTGTCGCTTCTGGAATTCCAATCCGGCGCGACCGTGAATTTCGGTGCCTCCTGGGACGTCTTTCGTCACTCCAATCATCCAATCGAGCTGCACGGCACCGAAGGTTCACTGCGTTTGCCCGATCCGGACACATTCGGCGGAACCGTGTCACTGTCCGAGCATGGCGCGGACTGGCGCGATTTCGAAAGCGACGGCGAACTTTATGGCGCGAAAAACTGGCCTTTTGACTCTCCGGACCGGGCAAATTACCGGATGCTCGGCGTCGCAGACCTAGCGCGAGGACTGCAGGAGGGCAGGCCATCCCGCGCATCGGGGGAGCTGGCCCTTCATGTCCTTGAGATCATGGAGGCTATCCTCCTGTCGGGTGAAAGCCGACAGTTGGTCAGGATCGACACGCAATTCACGCCGCCCTCGCGTCTTAACGAAGACGAAGCACGCAGTTTTCTCGCCTGATCGCTGCAGAGGAGGGATGACCAATGGAAAAGCTGGATGAAAGCGCGCGGCGCGTGCTCGCCATGACCAGCGGATCGAACGATCGGCCATTTGAAACGGGTACACCTCAAGAGGCCCGTATCGACTACAATACCGCTTGCCCGACGCTCCAAGGTGCAAAAGAGGCCGTCGCTTCGGTCGAGGATCGCCAGATCGCCGGTCCCAATGGTCCGATCGCCTTACGCATCTATCGCGGTATCGGCGCAGCTTTGAAGGATGGTCCGGGCCTTATCTATTTTCACGGCGGCGGCTGGGTAATCGGTAATCTCGAATCGCACGACGAAATTTGCCGATGGTTCGCCAATATTGGCAAATGCACCGTGATCTGCCCCGATTACCGGCTGGCGCCGGAACACAAATTCCCCGTCGGCGTGAACGATTGCGCCGCGGCATTGGCATTCGCAGTTCAATTTGCTGCAGATCTCGGTATCGATCCCACGCGGATCGCCGTCGCCGGCGATAGCGCCGGCGGCAATCTGGCCGCCGTTCTGGCATTGATGTCGCGCCGCGGCGAGGCACCGCCGATAGCGGCCCAGCTGCTCATCTATCCTAACACCGACGCCACCCAGGTGGCTGATAGCTACTATCGCTATGCCGAGGGCTTCGGCTTGACCGCCGCTACGATGAGATGGTTTCGCGATCACTACGTCCGCACCACAGCCGATATCACCAATTGGAGGGTATCGCCGCTACGGGCTGAAACCCTCCTCGCCGGGGTGGCGCCGGCTTTCGTCGCAACAGCCGGGCACGACATTCTGGTTGACGAAGGCATGGCCTATACCAAGCGGCTGCGGGAAGAAGGCGTGCCTATGGTGCATCGTCATTGGCCGGGACAGATCCATGGCTTCGTGTCGATGGGAAGGTACGTGGCGGAGGCCCGGCGGGCCGTGGAGGCGGCCGTAGCAGCCTGGCACAGCTTCGAGGCTAACTCTGGGTAGATGAACAGCAGGCGCGGCTTCAGGCCGACTGCCGCATGACAAGCGTTCCATTCAGGCTGAGCTTGTGCGGGATCGTCTGAAACGGCGCACTCGCGTCTCCGAGCAATGTCAGCAGCGTATTGACGCCGCTTGCCGTCATCGCGGCGAAGTCCTGCGCCATCGTCGTCAGCGGCGGACAGGTGTACCGGCTCAAGGGATGGTCATCATGGGCTGCTATGCGCAGATGGTCACCCTTTTTGCGCCCTACTTTGAGCCCATGGGAGAAGGCCGCCGACATCACGCCGAAGGCGAGGCGATCATTCGCGCAGAGGATGGTTTTGCGGGGAAGAGACTTTGCCCGGAGCAGGCTATCCATCTGTTCGTAACCGATCCGCTCGAACTCCCAAGTGTAGTCGGCATTGGTGCTGATGACCAGCGGCTCGCAGCCTGCGGCTTCCATGGTGGCGATATAGCTTGCCAGCCTCTCCGGCGAGTTGTGATTGACATGCGGAATGTCGAGATAGGCCGGCGCCTCTCCGGATCGGCAGAGATATTCGACGATCGTTGCAACACTCTGGTAGTTGTCATTGCCGATGAATGGCGTGCTCCCCTCGATATAGGTGTCGAAGTAGACGATCGGCAGGTTCTGCGCGAGTTTTTCAAAGGTGCGCGGGTCGGATTTCTGTCCCAATGGTGCGACAAGCGCACCGGCCACCTTCAACGACAACATCGTATTGACGGCTTCTGCTTCCAGTTCGGGTAATCCGTGCGATGAGAATACGATCGGCCAATAACCCTCGTTGCGCAGCCGCAATTCCAGGCGATTGACCATTTCGGCATAAAAGGGGTCAGTAAGGGCTGGAACCAGGATGCCGATATTGCGGGTTCTCTTGCGATTGAGGTTTCGCGCATACAGATTGGGTTGATAATCCGACGAACGAAGTGCTACCTCGATCAGCGCTCGAGTCGCCGGTTTCACGCTGGTCGGATCGTCAAAATACTTGGAAAGGGTAGGGCGGGAGACGCCGCAGGACTTCGCGAAGTCCTCCATCGTCTTGTGCGTCAATTTTTCCATCGAACCTCGGCCATTCCCTATTACCCATCTCAGACGCCTTATGCGTCTGCAGGGAAGACAGCGCAACCGGAAACGTAAGATCCAGGCAAGTTCTTTTGCGTTTCGCGCCGTCATAAAAGGTAACGCGCGTAAATTTTATTATTTGGTGTGCTAAATTTAGGCCAAAGACGAAGACACGAAACTGCAGCGAGCTGCCGGGCGGTTGTGGATTTTACGGCACTATGCCCGGCAAAAGGAAAAAGAGCGTTGCGCGTTCAACGCCGCTCAAGCAGCCCATGCAGGACGAGATCGATATGTGCCTTCACATAGCTTGCCTTGTCCAGGGTTCGCCGCTCGTCGAAAAGCAGCTTGAAGAATAGAAAGGCAATGGCCGGCGCGACGACCGCGTCGCAGAATGCCGCAGGTGCCTGGCGGAACTCCCCGAGCTTTATCCCTTCGTCGATAAGGGACTGCATCTGCCGTTCGAGCGGATCGATAAATATGTCGTGGTGCCTGTCGACGATCTGCGGAAACCGTGAACCTTCGGCGATGACGAACCTCATCAGCTCCCGCAATTTACGATCCTTGATGATAAGATCGTAGATGAGGTCGATATTTTGCTGAAGCCGCTCCGTGGCGGTCCCTTTCAGTTCATTCGCGCTTGACAAGAGGTTTTCGAGAGGCCCGGAAATGTGCCGGATCATCGCCTCGAAAAGCTGTTCCTTGTTTTCGAAGTAGACATAGACGGTCCCCTTCGTAACGCCGACCCTACTGGCGATATCTTCAACGCGTGTTGCGACATAGCCGCGTTCCACGAACTCCTCAAACGCGGCATCCAGGATTTGTACGGGGCGTCGGGCCTTCTGCTCCGCGCGCGTCAGCTTCTTTAGATCGGTCATGGCCGCACCTTGAGCGTGATTGACGGTTTGGCGTCAAGATAAATTCTATTGACTAATGGGTCAGTCAATAATATTCCTCCGGCCGACGGATGCAAGAGGTCAGATCATGAAAACTATCCTTGTCATCGCATGGCTGGGTGCGAGCGCGGTAGCGCTCTCCTCATGCGAAAAGCAGGCTGAAAGTGAAACAAAGCCGAAGAACGTGGAAACCGTCGTCGCCAAGCTCACGCCGGTCGTGGAAAACAGCGCCATCACCGGCGAAATCAGCGCACGCGTGGAAAGCGACCTTTCCTTCAGGGTCAGCGGGCGCATTGTCGAGCGCTTCGTCGATGTCGGCTCGTCAGTGAAGGCCGGACAGGTGCTTGCACGGATGGACGCCGAGGAGCAGAAGGCCGACCTGGATGTTGCCACCGCCAACCTGCAATCGACGCTAGCCCAGCAAACGCAGGCTCAGCTTGCCTTCGACCGGCAGCAAAACCTCTTCAGGACGCAGGTTACGACCCGTGCCGCCCTTGATCAGGCCCAGGAAACGCTGCTGACCGCCCAGGGAAGCGTGAAATCGGCACAAGCGCAGCTCGACACGGCTCAGGATGCGCTTTCCTATACGGAATTGCGTGCGGATGCCGATGGCGTCATCACCGCCAGGAATGCCGAAGTCGGGCAGGTGGCGCAAGCCGCACAGCTGATCTTTACGCTCGCTCATGACGGTCCCCGCGACGCGGTCTTCAACGTTTTCGAGTCCCTTTATCTGGGCCGCAATCTGGAAAACAAGGTCGCCGTCAGCCTCCTTTCGGCGCCATCGCATAAGGTTGAGGCTTCCGTACGCGAAATCTCCCCCACGATCGATGCGTCGACCGGAACGATCAGGGTCAAGGTGGGGCTCGAAGGGGCGCCTGATATGCAGCTTGGCGCTCCGGTAATCGGCTTGTTCCGGTCAACCGCTCGGGACGCAATCGAATTGCCATGGTCGGCAATGGCCTCCAAAAGCGGAAAACCGGCCGTCTGGGTCGTCGATCCCTCTTCGTCAAGCGTGTCGCTGCGCCAGATCGATGTTTCCAGCTACGAAACCGGCCGTTTCGCAGTACGGACAGGCGTGTCGCCGGGCGAGATCGTCGTCGCCGATGGCGCGAAATTCCTGCGACCGGGCCAGACCGTTGCGTATGACAAGGGAGCCGCAAAATGAACATCCGAGC
Source organism: Rhizobium sp. BK312 (assembly GCF_014193605.1). Taxonomy (NCBI): domain Bacteria; kingdom Pseudomonadati; phylum Pseudomonadota; class Alphaproteobacteria; order Hyphomicrobiales; family Rhizobiaceae; genus Rhizobium; species Rhizobium sp. BK312. The sequence goes on from NZ_JACHZP010000004.1 coordinate 245,260, forward strand.
CACAAGCGGCCTTGCGATCCTCGCGTTGCTGCTCCTGACGTCCTGCCAGAAGCAGGATGAAGCCCATTACGAGCCGCCGCGCCCCGTACTTTCCGTCGTCGCCCAGTCCACCGCTGCCTCCGCCCTGACCCTTCCGGGGACGGTCGAGGCCAGGATCGAGACCCAGCTTGCATTTCGGGTCCTGGGACGGGTCATCGCACGCAAGGTCAGCGTCGGCGATATCGTCAAGAAGGGCGACATCGTTGCCGCCATCGATCCGCTTTCGCTGGAACTTGCCGTCAAGAGTTCGCAGTCCGAGCTTTCGAATGCCCAGGCGCAGTTGGTCAATGCTGCATCCACCGAGGAGCGCCAGCGATCCCTGCTCGAGAGCAGATCGGGAAGTGAAGCGGCGTTTGAAGAAGCGCAGCTTGGGCGCAAGAGTGCGAGTGCTTCCGTTGCCAAGGCGCAGGCCAATCTGGACAAGGCGGAGGAACAGCTGGGCTATGCGCAGCTTCGTGCGGAATTCGATGGCGTCGTGACCGCGACTTCGGCCGAAGTGGGGCAGGTCGTCTCCGCAGGCCAAAGCATCGTCACCGTCGCCCGTCCCGACCAGCGCGATGTCATCATCGACATACCCGTGGCAAGCTTCGATGGCCTTAAGGTGGGATCGCCCTTTGAGATCGCTCTCCAGCTCGATCCGACCATTCGCGCAAGCGGCACCGTGAGAGAGATCGCCCCGGAAGCCGAGGCGACGACCCGCACGCGGCGCACGAAAATCACGCTCATCGATCCGCCGGCGACGTTTCGTCTCGGCTCCGTCGTCACTGCAACCGCGACTGTTGTTGCAGATCCAATGATCCTGCTGCCGTCGTCCTCCGTCCTGATGAAGGATGGAACGCCGAACGTCTGGGTGGTCGATACCGCAGCTCGCAAGGTCTCCATTCGGCCGATCAAGATCGACGGCGATCTCGTCGAGGGCGGCTCCGTGAAGATCACCGAAGGCATCAACCCCGGCGAACGCATCGTTACTGCCGGCGTTCACAAGCTTGCCGACGGCCAGGCCGTCAGGGTAGATTAAGGAAAATTCCCGTGAAGAAATTCAACCTGTCCGACTGGGCGCTCGAACATCGTTCGCTCGTCTGGTATTTCATGATTGTCTTCATTCTGGCCGGCGCGTTTTCCTATGTTGGGCTCGGCCGCGAAGAAGACCCTGACTTTACCATCAAGACGATGATCATTCAGGCGCAATGGCCTGGTGCGTCGGCCGAGGAGGTGACCAAACAGGTCACCGACCGTATTGAAAAGAAGATCGAGGAGCTGGATTCGCTCGATTATACCAGGAGCGAGACGGTTGCCGGCAAGACGACCATTTTCGTCGAGCTTTTGCCCACGACCAAAGCCAGGGATGTCAATGCCATCTGGATGCGGGTCCGCAACATGATCGGCGACATCAAGGGGGATTTTCCGAGCGGTGTCGTCGGACCGTTTTTCAACGACACTTTCGGCGACGTCTATGGCAATATCTACGCTTTTACCAGCGACGGACTGACGCAGCGACAGCTTCGTGATCTCGTCGAGACTGCGCGCGCAAAGGTGCTGACGGTCGCAAATGTCGGCAAGGTCGACATTATCGGTGCGCAGGACGAGGCCATCTATCTCGAATTTTCTACACGGAAAATCGCAGCCCTCGGTCTTAACCAGCAGTCCGTCATCGACACGCTGCAGGCGCAGAATGCCGTCACCCAGTCAGGCTTCGTCGATGCCGGTCCCGAGCGCATCGCCTTGCGGGTCAGCGGCCAGTTCACGTCGGAGGAAAGCCTTAGATCGATCAATCTTCGCGTCAACGACCGCTTCTTCCCGTTGACCGACGTCGCGACGATCAAACGCGGCTATGTCGATCCTCCCTCGGCGCTGTTCAGATATAACGGCCAGCCGGCGATCGGACTTGCAATCGGCATGAAGACTGGGGCGAATCTCCTTGAATTCGGCAAGGCGCTCGACAAGGAGATCGAACAGGTCACGGCAGATCTTCCCATCGGCGTGGACGTCCAGCGCGTTTCCGATCAGCCCGCCGTCGTCGACGAGGCCGTGTCGGGCTTCACGCGCGCTCTGTTCGAGGCGATCGTCATCGTGCTTGCGATCAGCTTCATCAGCCTCGGCGTCCGGGCAGGGCTCGTGGTGGCCATCTCCATTCCGCTCGTGCTGGCGATCACCTTCCTCGTGATGGCATATACCGGCATTTCCATGCAGCGTATTTCGCTCGGCGCGCTGATCATCGCCCTTGGCCTTCTCGTCGATGACGCCATGATCGCGGTGGAAATGATGGTTGCCCGACTGGAAGTGGGCGACGACCTGAGAAAAGCGGCGACATACGTCTATACCTCGACCGCCTTCCCGATGCTGACCGGTACGCTCGTGACCGTCGCAGGCTTCATCCCGGTCGGCCTCAATACCAGCGCCGCCGGTGAATTCACCTTCACCCTCTTCGTGGTCATTGCCGTTTCGCTCCTGGTTTCATGGATCGTTGCAGTCCTGTTCACGCCGTTGCTCGGCGTTTCGATCCTTCCGAAAACCATGAAATCCCATCATGAACAGAAAGGCCGTTTTACCCGTGCCTTTGCATGGCTCTTGCGTGCCGCCCTGCGTTGGCGCTGGGTTACGATCGCCGCAACGGTTGCAGCCTTCGCTCTTTCCATCGGCGGGATGAGCCTTGTGCAGCAGCAGTTTTTCCCGTCCTCCGACAGACCGGAACTGATCGTCGACTGGAATCTGCCGCAGAACAGCTCGATTTCGGAGACGAACAAGCAGATGGCCAGGTTCGAACGCGAGATGCTGGCCGACAACAAGGATATCGATCACTGGACGAGTTATGTCGGCCAAGGCGCTCCCCGTTTCATCCTGTCCTTTGACGTGCAGACTCCCGATGTCTCGTTCGGTCAGACCGTGATCGTCACCAAGGGGCTCGACGTTCGTGACAAGGTCAAAGCCGAACTGCAGGATTATCTGACGAAGACCTTCCCCGGAACCGATGCATTCGTGAAGCTGCTCGACATCGGCCCCCCGGTCGGCAAGCCGGTGCAGTACCGGGTGAGCGGGCCGGATATCCAGAAGGTCAGGGATATTTCCCAGAAATTCGCCGGTATCGTCGGTCAGCATCCTCTATTGTCCAACATGACCTTCGACTGGAACGAACCGTCGCGCGTGGTCAAGGTCGATGTCCTTCAGGACAAGGCACGGCAGCTGGGGGTCTCCTCGCAGGATATTGCAACGGCACTGAACAGCATTGTCGAGGGATCGTCGGCCACGCAGATCCGGGATGATATCTATCTCATCGATGTAATCGGCCGCGCCCAGACCTCCGAGCGAGGTTCGATCGAGACGCTGCAGAACCTCCAGCTTGGCGGTTCCAATGGCAAATCCGTACCGTTGTCCGCAGTTGCGAATTTCCACTACGAGCTGGAGCAGCCGACGATTTGGCGGCGTACCCGCATACCGACCATCACCATCAAGGCTGCCGTGGTCGGACCGACGCAGCCGGCGACGATCGTCAACGAATTGCAGCCGAAGGTCGACGAGTTCCGCAAGACACTCCCAAGCGGCTACCGCATCGTCGATGGCGGCTCGGTAGAGGAGAGCGCCAAAGCGCAGGGGCCGATCGTGGCGGTAGCGCCGCTGATGCTGTTCATCATGGCGACGATCCTGATGATCCAGCTGCAAAGCTTCAGCAGGCTGTTTCTGGTGTTTGCTGTTGCTCCCACAGCGCTTATCGGTGTGGTTGCCGCACTTCTCTTCAGCAATGCGCCCATGGGATTCGTCGCAATCCTTGGCGTACTTGCTCTCATAGGTATCTTGATCCGCAACTCAGTGATCCTTGTCGTACAGATCGAGCACCTTCGAAGCGAGGGTGTGCCGGCCTGGCAAGCGGTCATCGAGGCGACCGAGCATCGAATGCGGCCCATCATGCTGACGGCGGCTGCCGCAACGCTCGCGCTGATCCCGATCTCCAGGGAGATATTCTGGGGCCCCATGGCCTATGCGATGATGGGCGGCATCGTCGTCGGTACGGTTCTGACGCTGCTCTTCCTTCCGGCACTCTATGTTGCCTGGTTCCGAATTCCTCGCGACGACGCGCAACACTGAAGGGGCGTCCGATGCAGAAGGTTGGACGAAGGGACCTCGCCGGCAGCACCCGTTATGCTGCCTGCGCACAGCGCAGCTTGACCTCATTTGCTCTCAAGCGGTCTGGTCTTTCCGTTCTGATCTCCCTGTCGGTCCTGGCAGGCTGCGCGGGGCGGCTGGAGAATGTTCTCCAGCCGGTCGCAACGGCGGGACCAGGCACCAGCACCGTGGACATGATGGTGGCGACGACACGCCAGCCGACCGACAAAGCAGGCGAGCTTTATTCCGGCGAACGTGGAACGGCGATTTCTCTCAACGATATCGTCGTTTCCATTCCTCCCGATCGAAATCGCAAGATCGGCGAAGTGCAATGGCCATCGCATGTACCGGCCAATCCCGAGAAAGAGTTTGCAGTCCTAAAAGTCGGAAAGGTGGCATCCGAGCGCAATATTTTCGAATGGTTCGGCAAGAATCGCAATGCCAAGCGGCAGGTTGTCATCTTCGTGCACGGCTTCAACAATACCTATGCCGACGCCGTCTTCCGCTTCGCGCAGATCATGCATGATTCCGGAACGGATGCCGCGCCGATCCTCTTCACCTGGCCCTCGCGCGGCAACGTTTTCGACTATCTCTACGACAAGGAAAGCACGAATTTCTCGCGACGAGCGCTCGAAGATATGATCCTGCAGGCTGCCAAAAGTCCCGATGTTGGTGAGGTGACGATCCTTGCCCACTCCATGGGATCATGGTTGACGGCGGAAGCGTTGCGCGGCGTTGCCATGCGCAACAAGACAATTCCGTCAAAGGTGAAGAATGTCATCCTCGCATCGCCCGATATCGATATCGACGTCTTCCGCCGCCAGATGATCGAGATGGGCGTGCAACGACCGCACTTTACGATTTTTTCCTCCACCAAAGACAAGGCGCTACAGGTTTCGCGGTGGCTCTCCGGTGGCGTCAATCGGGTCGGCGGCTTCGATTCAACACCCTATGCGGCAGACTTGGCCAAGCTCGGGATCACGGTCGTCGATACGAGTTCCGTAAAACCGGACGACGCGCTGGGCCACAATACCTTTGCGGACAATCGCGACATGGTCCAACTGCTCGGACGGCGGCTGGCAGGGCAGTCATTGGACGCTGGCCAGGTCTCGCTTGCGGATAGGGTAGGCATTGCGGCCGTGCGAACCGCGGATCTGGCGGGCTCGGCGGCAAAGGTCGCAGTCGCAGCTCCGATGTCGATCATCAGCGACGATGCGAGGCAGGTGTTGAAACAACAGCTTTCCTCGGGATCGTCGCCAATCGTCGATGGACGAATTTCCTACTGAACGGGCGAGACCTTTAAACGCCAGGCAACGACGTGAATCGCACTGCGTTCGCGAGAGGTTCGGCCCGGCTGGGCAAGCGAGCTTTTTCCGTCTTTTCCTGATTGAGGAATACCAGCTTGTTCTCGTCGAAGATCCGGAAGAATTCGTACCAGGCGATTTCCTTCAGGTTTTTCTCCGGCTCTCCGAAATCGATCCGCAAATGGCCGCCATCGCCCCCGGCGTTCTTCACGCGGGATGGGTGTCCGCCTCTTGATTCCACCCATTGGCGGATCAGCTTGTGATCCGTCGTTGTTTTTGATGCAGACATCGCGTCACTCCTTCACTCATTGCCGGTTCAGGTTTGCGAATGCGCTCCTCCGGGTCTGGATATTTCGGCAAGCGCAAGGCCGGCAGATCCGTCCTCCACGGAAACGGCAATATCGCCGGTCCCGATTGAGAACGGGTAGCCGCCGTAGCTCAATATCGCCCAGATTCGTCATCACATCGTCGATGTCATCATCCTCGAAGCAATATTTGACCTCCGCCGACATCACGTCGCCGATCCTGGTTTCCGGTCCTTTTCCTTGCGCGACTGCGCGTACCGCGATGTCGCGGTCCGTGATCATGCCCACGAGCCTGTCATGCTCGCCGACGGGGATAATGCCGGCATCGAGATCGGCCATCATGGTCGCAGCTTCGCGAATGGAATGGTTGGGATTTGCGACGCGCACGTCGCGTGTCATTGCTGCGTTCACTTGCATGTCTCTATCCTTCTTGAAGGAAAGACCCCAACTCATGTCGGCACCCAGAGTTCCTTCATTGGAACAATAAGCGGCTGAGAAAATGCGCTGCCGGCCGCTGGGGAGAGCTACCTGCAGGACAAAGAAATTCATTTGCCCATTCAAGGGAAGGCGGCGGAACCTATTCTTTTAATCTACGAAATTTATGGATAATGTCTTGCCATTGGAAAACGTGCCAAGCGCGCGGCCGTGTCATGAGCGGAAGAAGGTAGGGCGACATTGGATATCTCCCGGCAAGACATCGTCGCATGTTGGATCGAAATCCATCCGCCCTAAATCAGACGAAAGGAATTTATTGGCAATTCCCGCAGCGCCCGAAAGTGAAGAAGGCAAGCCATGATCTATGATGCCGTTGTCGTGGGTTCCGGCTTTTCCGCCATCTCCACCGTCTGCAACCTCGTGGAACTGCTTCCCGAAACCGCATCCATCGCCATCGTCGGAGACGATCCCGGATTTGGCCGCGGAACCGCCTATCGCACCGAGCTCTATCTGCATCGCTTGAACGTACCGGCCGGCCGCATGAGCCTTTTTCCGGACCGTCCGAATGCTTTTGTCGAATGGCTGCGGGAGCATAAGCGACCGTTGGATGCGGGGGATTTCGCCTCCAGGCAGGACTATGGCCTGTATATTCGAGACAGTTTGGCTGCTCTGCTGCGCAACAGGAAACGGCGTTGCCGGGTTGATTTCATCAAGGCCAAGGCGACCGGATGCGTTGAGCACTACGGTTCCGCGCTCGGTTTTATTTTGGACAACGGCAATGAGATCGCCGGGCGAAGCGTCGTGCTTTGTCTGGGAGTGGGGAATGCCCAACTGCCCTTCGATTTGACCGGATTGCCTGCCGGCCTGCGCTCCCACATCATCGAAAATCCATGGCGACTGTCATGGCTGAGGCGCGTCAGTAAGACTGATACTGTCTGTATCCTGGGTTCGGGATTGACGATGATCGATCAGGTTTTGGCACTGTCTGCTCACGGTTTCACCGGCAAGATAATCGTGTTGTCGCGGCGCGGTCTGGTTCCGCACGATCACGCCAGCCATCCGAAGCCGGCGGTCGAGATCGACGTCGGAGCCTTGCCCACGAGGATGAGTGAACTCCTGCATGTTCTCCGTCGCGAAAGCAAAGATGCGGGGGACTGGCGCAGAGTCATGGATGGGTTGCGCCCGAAAACGCAAGCTCTCTGGTCGAGATTGCCGGAGGCCGAGCGCCGCCGCTTTTTGCGCCATGCGTTACCCTGGTGGAACATCCATCGTCATCGGGTTGCGCCGGACGTGTTCCGCAGATTTGAGACGATGCTGCAAAGCGGCCAGGTTTCGGTCCGCGCCGGCTATCTCCAGAATGTCGAGAAAACCAAGGCTTTGACCGTACATTATCGGCCGCGCGGCGAGAGCTTTACCGCATCGATTGAGGCGGATTGGATCGTGAATTGCACTGGCATGGAGCGGGCAGGCATCGCGCATTCTCCATTGCTGCAGGAGATGCAGCGCCAAGGCCTGATCGAGGCAGACCCGCTTCGTCTTGGACTGGTGGTCGATGCTCGCTCGCGCATCCCTGGTTCGAGCGGCAGCGAAGCGGTCATCTATGCCGTTGGCGCGCTGACTGCGGGCCAATTCTGGGAAATTACCGCCGTGCCGGATATCCGCGTGCAGGCAAGAAAGGTCGCCGAGGCCATTTCGGAGAGATTGCGGTGAAGGACCGATATGCGCCGACTGACGGCTGGCGGTCAGCTCTGTGCGACACGCACGGCCAGTTTACCGAAGTTCCGCCCTTCCAGCAGCCCGAGGAAAGCTTCCGGAGCGTTTTCGAGCCCATCCACGATGTCCTCCTTATATTTGAGCCGCCCCTCGGAAATCCATTTTGCGGCTTCGCGATAGAAATCGGCGCGCTGATCGGCGAATTCGCGTTGTATGAAACCCCGGATGGTCAGGCTCTTTCTGAGGATGGCGCGCATGACCGCTGGCAGCTGGTCCGATCCGCGCGAAGTGGACGGGTCTTCGTTATAATGTGCAATCAGCCCGCAGATTGGCACGCGAGCGAAATCGTTCAGCAATGGAAACACCGCGTTCCAGACGTGTCCGCCGACATTTTCGAAGTAGATGTCGATGCCCTTCGGACAAGCCGATGCAAGCTGGGCTTGAAAGTCGCCGGCCCGGTGATCGATCGCGGCATCGAAGCCAAGTTCGTCGTGGATATAGCGGCACTTGTCCGGGCCGCCTGCGATCCCGACCACCCTTGCACCAAAGATCTTGGCGATCTGCCCGACGGCCGAGCCGACCGCGCCGCTTGCGGCGGCAACAACCAATGTCTCTCCGGCTTGGGGTCGTGCGATATTGCGCAGCCCCGCATAAGCCGTGAAGCCGGGCATTCCCAGAATGCCGAGTGCCGTCGAGATCGGCGCCACATTGGGGTCGAGCTTGCGCAATCCCGCGCCGTTTGAGATCGCATGGCTCTGCCAGCCGGAATGGGAGAGGACGATGTCCCCCGGCGTGAATTCCGTATTGCGTGATTTGACCACGCGCGCGACGGTTCCGCCTTCCATCACGCCGCCAATTTCGACCGGCGCGGCATAGGATTTCGCGTCGTCCATGCGACCTCGCATATAGGGGTCGAGAGAAAGATAAAGGATTTGCAGAAGAACCTCGCCTTCGTCGAGATCCCGCAAGGTTTCCCGTTCAAGCCGGAAGTTCGCCGCCACCGGTTTTCCAACGGGACGGGAGGCAAGCACGATACGGGTGGTGACGGGCTGATTAGCCATGCGGAGTTCCTTGCATTGATTTCGATATCGAAGCGCTGAACGATCGCAATGCCGGATACCGGCATCTCAGTTGCGTCACCCTCAAGTATGCGCCGGCTCTTCTACTCCTTGAACCATAGCGCGACTCCATTGGCGGCATCGGCATCAACAAGCAGACCACCCTCGAAGGCGTGAGGCGAAAAGCCTCCCTGCGCCAGGGCGTCTGCGGTTGCTTCAAGCGATCGTACCTTCAATCCGAGCGCCACTTTTCTTTCGTTGCCGTCAAAATCTGTCGGAATGGAAGAGCCGAACCGGGAGGCAGCATCAGCCTCGGACAGAATATGAAGTGTGACGGTGCGGGCGTGAATTGCAATGCCCTCGCTAACGATGTCAGGAGCATCGGTATTGGCGAATCCACCTAGCAGTTCGGTAATCGCTTTAGGAGCGCGGCTGACGATGAAGACATCGACGATATCGAGAACACCGTTGGGGTGACTCTGATCCTTCGGCTGCCACACCAGCTCCGGCGTATTGTGCTGGCAGAAGAAGAAGCGGCCGTTGGAGAGCGCCTCCTTACCGATCTGAAAGGTGCGGAAACTGGCTGACTTCTCTATGCCGCCCACATCGACAGGGCGCGAGAAATCACGCCATTCGGTGACGGGTTTGCCGGCGGCGCCCAATTCGCGTTGCAGGCTGGCGGCGTCGGTGGTTCGAAAAGCAAGCCCGTTCAAACCGATCGGATAAGACCAGAGATCGGCGCGGTTCCCGTCACTGTCAGGCGGAAATCCGAGCAGCTCCAGATAGTTCTCGCCGAACACGGCAAGATGATTGATGGAGCCCAGGGTATGATAGCCGCGTGGAGTCAATGCAAAGCCGAGTTTGCGGTAGATTGCGGCGGCCTCGTCCAACCGGTCAAGGACGCCGATGACGGCGTGATCGAGGATGAGGGGTTGGGCAGTAACAGCCATATGAAGAGCTCTCAGTATGAGAATAGGTTAAGGCATGAAAATAGGTCGTCGCGTTGTGCGGAGAGCCGAAAGAAGCGATACAGCCTGCTCATGATATGCCTTCCTTTACGCAGCGCGGTCGAGGTTGCCGGTCGACGGGGACGCCAATTGATGGATGGCTCGCAGCACGTCCGAGGCGGCGGCAAAATGTTGGCCGTCGAGATCATAGACATGAAACTTGACTGCGATGAACTTTAGCGCGCCCTTGTCCGGAACGACGATGCCCACCGGAACGCCGGCATATTCAATCACCTGTCTGGTCATCTTCATCACCCGTTGAAATCGATTCTTCCGAACGAACGATCGGAGGCGTTCCAAGTTCGATTAGTCCATTAATTTACTGGATTATATGCGTGGTAGATGCGGCAGGCCATTCTCGGCAATGCCAAATAGTCGGGCCATAGGGGAAAACAATTCTAATAGAAAAGATTGAAAGGTATCGAAGAGCGGAAGCGCATTGGATTGCGGAGGCGTTTCTGAATGCGCGAATATTGCCCGCTCATTTTTAGTGGATGCTTGTCCCATCAGGCAGCGCGACAGGCCCATTCAACCCGAAAATATAGTCGCGTTCGTTTCCCGACTTGTGTCCAAATTAGAATATTAATTCTATAGATATATAGGTGTTTGCCGTAGGTTGATGCGCATTATCCTACAGAGGCTTACACAATGGGCATCAAAGCCAAATTCAAGGCGGCAAGTTTACTGAGCGTGTGGCTACTGGCGGCGCCGGTGGCATTCGCCGATGACCAGCCGGTCAAAGGCGGCACGCTGATTTATCTCGAACAGCAGGCGCATACGAACCTCTATCCGCCGGCAGGCGGATTCTATCCGAACGGCGGCATTCTCAACCAGATCACCGACAAGCTGACCTATCAGAACCCGAAGACGCTTGATATCGAGCCGTGGATTGCCGAATCCTGGACGGTCAACGATGCGGCGACGGAATATACGTTCAAGATCCGCAAAGGCGTGACCTTTTCCGACGGCACCCCGCTCGATGCCAATGCCGTTGCAAAGAACTACGATACGTTCGGCCTCGGCAATAAGGAGCTGAAACAGCCGGTTTCCGAAGTCATCAACAATTACGATCACAGCGAAGTCATCGATCCCTATACGGTCAAGTTCTACTTCAAGAAATCATCTCCGGGTTTTCTGCAGGGAACATCTGTCATCGGATCCGGCCTGGTCTCGTTGAAGACGCTGACGCTCCCCTTCGACCAGCTCGGCGATGCGACGAAAATTATCGGATCCGGCCCCTTCGTCGTCGAGAGCGAGACGCTCGGCAAGCAGCTCTCGCTGAAGGCGCGGACAGACTACAACTGGGGTCCGAGCAAGCTGGAGCATCAGGGCCGTGCCTATCTGGATGGCATCAAATACATCATCACCGGCGAGGACAGCGTGCGCATCGGCGCATTGCTTTCCGGTCAGGCTGATTTCATCCGTCAGCTGCAGGCCTATGACGAGAAGCAGGTGTCCGACCAGAGTTTCGCGATCTATGCGGCGCCGACCCGCGGCGTGAACGACAGCGTCGCCTTCCGCCCGGACAACCCGCTCGTTGCCGATCTCAAGGTTCGCCAGGCGCTCCTTCACGCGACCAATAACAAGGAAATCGTCGACACGCTGTTTTCTGTGAATTATCCGCAGGCGAAATCGGTCATTTCGTCGGCCGCCGCCGGCTACGCGGATCTGTCGTCAAAGCTGACCTACGATCCGGCTCTTGCTGAAAAGCTCCTGGATGAAGCAGGCTGGAAGAAGGGCGCGAGCGGCGTTCGCGAGAAGGATGGCAAGCCGCTTTCGCTTGCAGTCTACGAATCCCTGCCCCAGCCACAGAACAAGGCCGTGCTACAGCTCGTCGCGCAGCAATGGGCCAAGCTCGGCGTCAAGCTGCAGGTTCTTGCCGGCACCTCGGGAAATCTGGTGACCGACAATGTCGATCCGGCAAAGACGCCGCTGGTCGTCGCCGAGGTCGGCCGTGCCGATCCCGATGTCATCAAGAGCCAGTTCTACCCCAAGAACCGCGATGCCCTGCTGCAAAAGGGCGGCCTCAATCCCAAGGCGAGTTTCTCGGATGACAAGCTGAACGGCATCCTGGAAACCGTCGCCTCCGAGACGGATCGCGACAAGCGCCTGGCGGCGGCCAAGGCGGCGCAGGAATATCTGCTCGATCAGGCCTATGTCATCCCCTTCTTCGAGGAGCCGCAGGTTTTTGCCGGCGCGCCTTACGTGAAGGGAATTGCATTCGAAGCCGTGGGACGCCCATCCTTCTACAGCACCTGGCTCGCTGAACACTGATAAAAACGGGGCTGGCCCGGCGTGGTGCCGGGCCTTCCCGACGCGAAGACGTGGTATTGGCATGGCAAGATACATACTATCGAAATTTGGGCAGGCGCTGTTCGTCCTATGGGCGGCTTTCACCGTTTCGTTCGTGTTGCTGCAGTCGCTGCCGGGCGACGCGGTGCTGATCAAGTTCCAGAACCCGGATTACGGACTGAGCCCCGAACAGCTTGCCGATATCAGGGCGGCTTATGGCGCCGACGGATCGTTCCTGCATCAATATCTCCATGCCGTCTGGAGTTTCCTGACGGGTGATTTCGGCTATTCCCTGCAGGCGGGCGTTCCTGTGAGCTCACTGCTTGCCACCAACCTGCCGCCATCGCTGCTGCTTGCAGCATTGGGCTTTGCGGTGGCGACGCTTCTTGCCGTTCTGATTGCAATTGCCTGCAATCTCTCCGGTCTTGTCTGGCTGCGGGGCCTGATCCAATCGATTCCGTCGCTCTTCATATCCGTGCCGACCTTTTGGCTCGGCATCATGCTCATTCAGATATTCTCCTTCCGGCTCCGCCTCGTGCCGGTCATCAATCCAGGCCCGTGGGAAGGTCTTTTCCTGCCCATCCTGACCGTCGCGGTGCCAATTTCCGCTCCTCTGGCGCAAATTCTGCTGAAGAACATAGACGAGGTCCTGACAAGGCCCTTCGTGCCCGTCGCGCGAGCCAAAGGCCTCTCGCATGCCAAGGTCCTGTGGCGGCACGTCGCCAAGAACACGCTGCTGCCGGTTTTAACCGTTGCCGGATTGCTGTTCGGGGAGTTGATCGCCAGCGCTGTCATCACCGAAACGGTCTTTGGCCTTAATGGCATCGGCGGGCTCACGAAGCAGGCGGTGGACAGCCAGGATGTCGCCGTTCTCCAGGCAATCGTCGTCGTCGCAGCAACCGCCTTCGTCGTCATCAATCTCGTGGTCGATCTTCTTTATCCCGTGCTCGATCCCCGTCTGAAGATCAAACTGGGAGCGGCATGATGGCAAGGATCGAACCCGCGCAACGGCATGCCGAACTGGATGCACCAAGCCAGGAAGAAAGAGCATCGTCCGTGACGGTCACGGCCGATCTTCGTAAGGACGCCAGCGCTGCTTGGCATCTGCTGCGCATACAGCCTGGTCTCGTCCTTGCCTGCCTCATTCTTGCACTGGCTGTGTTGTGGGCGCTCGTCCCTGGCATTTTCACGGTCTATGATCCCATACAGGGTTTGCCCGGCCAGCATCTCCGGCCGCCGACTGCCGCTCATCTCCTGGGGACGGATTCGCTCGGGCGCGATCTCTTTGCCCGCATCGTCTATGGCGCCGTGCATTCGCTTTCGGGCGCGCTTGCCGCCGTCGGTATCGCGCTTGTGGCCGGCACGACGCTCGGCCTTCTTGCCGGATCGTTCGGCGGCAGGATCGAGACTGTCATCATGAGACTGGTGGACGTCATGCTGTCCATACCGGATCTGCTTTTATCGCTTAGCATCATCGTTCTGCTCGGATTCGGCACCGTCAACGCCGCGATTGCGGTCGGCTGCACGCTGATCGCCAAATTTGCCCGATTGGTCCGCTCCGAAGTCGTCACCGTGCGCCGAAGCGAATATGTCGAGGCCGCCTTCGGCAGCGGCGGCACCTTCCTCAAGGTTCTCTGGCGCCACATCCTGCCGAATTCGCTGGCCTCGGTGATCGCTTTTGCGGCGCTGCAGGCCGGCTGGGCCATCCTGCAGCTCGCCACCCTCGGCTTTCTCGGCTACGGCGCGCCGCCGCCGACACCGGAATGGGGCCTGCTGATTGCCGAGGGACGCAATTATATCGCAACCGCCTGGTGGCTGACGGCGGCGCCCGGCCTCGTCGTGGTCCTGGTCGTCATTTCCATCAACCGTATCAGCCGAGCGCTTGGGAGTATCGGGAAATGACGGCTCCAATCATTGGAACAATTGCGGAAAAGGGTGCGCCGATCCTCGATGCTGCAGGCCTTAGGGTAGCCTATCGCGACAGGAGCGGCCTGCGCACGGTCGTTCACGATATTGACTTTGAGGTTCGCGCCGGTGAGGTCGTCGCCCTGGTCGGGGAGTCCGGTTCCGGCAAGAGTTCGACGGCGCAAGCTCTCATTGGTCTCCTGCCTGAAGGTGGACTGCTCCAGCAGGGAACCGTTCGCCTGAACGGCGAGAACATTGCCGGCTGGCCGCAAAGGCGGCTGGATGGCATTCGCGGTTCCGTCATCAGCCTCGTACCGCAGGATCCGGGCAATTCGCTCAATCCGGTGAGGACGATCGGCGAGCAGGTCGCCGAAATCCTGACGGTCCATGGCCGGGCATCCGGTGCTGCCGCTCGAGCCAAGGCAGTCGAATTGCTGAAGCGCGTCGGCCTTAGCCAGCCGGAACTGCGTGCCAAGCAATATCCGCATGAGCTTTCCGGCGGGATGCGCCAGCGTGTGCTGATCGCGATCGCCATCGCGCTGAAGCCTTCGCTGATCATCGCTGACGAGCCCACCAGTGCCTTGGACGTGACGGTGCAGAGGCACATACTCGATCTGATCGACGATCTGAGACGCGAATATGGCACCGCGGTCCTTCTGGTGACCCACGATCTCGGGATTGCCGCCGATCGATCCGACCGGCTGATCGTCCTGCAGCATGGCCGCATTCAGGAGCAAGGACGCACCGCCGATATTCTCAGAAACCCGCAAAGCAGCTACACGCGCCGTCTGCTTGCCGATGCGCCATCGCTGAACGCCCGGCCGAAGCGATCGCCGCCACATGCGAGCGTATCCGCTGCGCCGGCAGACGATATCATCGTGGTTGATAGGCTGGTGCAGGATTTCGGTACTGGCAGCGATAGTAGTTTCAGGGCGGTGGACGACGTGTCGTTTCGTGTTCGCCGCGGCAGTACGCATGCGATCGTCGGCGAATCCGGCTCCGGCAAGACGACGACGATCAGGATCGTTTCGGCCTTTCAGCGGCCGACCTCCGGGCAGGTTGTGATCGATGGGCTCGATCTGTCTTCGCTGCGTGGCGAAACGCTGAGACTGTTCCGCAAGAAGATCCAGCTCGTCTACCAAAATCCCTATGGTTCGCTCGATCCGCGTCAGACGATCGAAAGGATCGTGGAGGAACCGCTGTTGAATTTCGAACGGTTGCCCCGGCGTGAACGATTGGCGAAGGTGGCGGCAACTCTCGAAAAAGTCAGACTGCCGACTGACTTATTGCAACGCCGGCCGCACGCGCTTTCGGGAGGGCAACGTCAGCGCGTGGCGATTGCGCGCGCCCTGGTGCTCGATCCGCAGATCCTGGTACTCGACGAGGCCGTCTCCGCGCTCGACGTAACGGTGCAGGCGCAGATCCTCGATCTTTTGGACGAGCTGCAGCGCGAGCTGGGACTGACCTATCTGTTCGTCTCCCATGATCTTGCGGTGGTGCGTCAGATCGCAGACACGGTCTCGGTCCTCAACGGTGGGCGGCTGGTCGAAACAGGCGGTGTCGAAGACGTCTTCAGCAATCCCAAGAGCTCTTACACGCGTGAACTGATCGATGCGGTGCCGGGCAAAAAGTTTCCGCGGGCACCAGATCCGACCCTCATCAGTGCAGGATAATCCTCATGAGTACATCAACATTACCGAAGAGATTAGGTTTCTTCAGCCGCGTCCTCGATCAGGCAGATGCGAAAACGCGCTACGGGCTGGTTTCCGAGCAGATCATCCATGCCGAAAAACAGGGCTTCGATTCTGCCTGGGTGGCGCAGCATCACTTTAACGGCGATGAGGGCGGATTGCCCGCGCCATTGGTATTCCTTGCTGCCCTGGCCCCGCAGACATCGCGCATTCGCCTTGGCACCGGCGTCATCACGCTGCCGATGGAAAATGCTGTGCGGGTCGCGGAAGATACCGCCGTGCTCGATAGCCTGCTTGATGGGCGGCTGGAAGTCGGCTTCGGCACTGGCGGCACCCCGCAAGCCTTTCTTCCTTTCGGCCTGGAAAGCAGCCAGCGCACGGAGGTTTATGGCAATCATCTTGCTTTGGTGCGCAATGCCTGGGCGGGCGGAGAGCTTACGGGCGGCAACCGCCTTTATCCCGCCGCGCCGCATCTGCGCGACCATGTCTGGCAGGCGACGTTTTCCGTCGGTGGAGGTTTGCGTGCCGCCCGTGATGGCGACGGGCTGATGTTATCTAGGACGCAGCCGCGCCCGCCGGAGACACCGGACGCCAAGCTTTCGGACCTGCAGAACCCGATCATCGATGCCTATCTTTCGGCGCTGCCGGCCGGGCGACATCCGCGCATATTGGGTTCGCGGAGCCTCTTTGTCGCCGACAGCAGAAAAGAAGCTCTTCATTTCGCCGATCTCGGCCTGGGGCGGATCGTCGAGCACTTCAAGGCAGCGGGTTTTGCGATTCCGGGCGAAACCACGGCCGACCTGATCAAAGCGTTCGACGTCCACGTCGGTACCCCCGACGACGTTATTGAATCGCTTCAGGTAGATGCGGCCCTGGCGCGTGTCACCGATCTGGTCTTTCAGGTGCACTCCATCGATCCGCCGCATGAATACATTCTGCGCTCGCTGGAACTGACCGCCGCCCATGTCGCACCCGCGCTCGGCTGGGTGCCGCAAGGCGCCACTGAGAACGAACGTCGCTTCGCCGCGCAGGCCTGAATAGCAGCATCCGAAGAGAAGGCATCGACCATGACTTTGCAGAACAGAGATATTATCGACTTCCTTGCGGGAATAGAGCCAGGATCCCGTCTTGACGGTCTTCGGGAGCAGCGGCCCGAGACGCGCCTCAACGCGCAGAAGAGCTATGAGGCTCTCTTTGAACCCGAGCATTGGGGAAGCGTCACTCCGGCGGAGCGCTTCGCCGCCGCGGCCTTCGTTGCAGGGCTGCACAAGGCAGCCGCGATCAGGAGCTATTATTCTTCCAAACTCCAGGATGAACCCCATGGCTCCGCCCTCGTTGCCGTCATCGACGCCGAAATAGATCGGGGCAATGCACGCGGGCCTTACGGCCATTATCCGGCTGGCCCGCTATCGCGTGAGGACAAGCCGGGCTTCGTTTACGAGGTTTCGGGTGAGAGCCGAAATCTTCTGGACCCAAAACTCAGCGCAGCGCTCGAACACATCCACCTTCTGGTCTTCCGACCGAGGGAGGCAAGCGCCGGGGCATTGCAGAAGTTGCTCGATGCCGGCTGGACGACCACTGGCATCGTCACCCTGTCGCAACTCGTCGCATTCCTTGCGTTCCAGATCAGGGTCGTTACCGGCCTGAAGGCCCTGACAGCAAGTTCCGCTGCCATCGGGAAGGTCGCGCAAGCCTAAATCGCACGGATAAGGAATTCTGCCATGACCGAAATTGTTATTCATCCGGCAATCGAAAACCGGCCAAACGCCTTCACTCAAGCTGAGATCGGCTGGACGCCCTGGCTGCAGCCCCTTGACGAAGCGGAGCTGACCGAACGCCACTGGGCCGGCCTCGTGGACGCGTCCCGCGCAAAATCGCCTTACTTCATGTTGTTGGCGCGGGACCCAGATATTTTGCAGGCGCGTACGAAGACCGATAAGGATATCTTCTACAATGTCTCGGCCGGCCTTCCGCGCGCTGAACGGGAACTGGCTGCTACGGCAGCTTCGCGGGCGAATGGATGCATCTTCTGCGCATCGGTCCATTCGCGTTTTGCTTCCCATCATTCCAAGCGGACTGAGGATGTGCAGCGTCTGTTGGACGAGGGCCTTCAAGCCGATTTAGGCAGCCGATGGAATGCCGTCGTCGAAGCGTCAGCTGCGCTAACGGCCACGCCATCGCAATTTGGAGCCGACGAAATCCGTAGGTTGCGCGAAGAAGGACTGGATGATCTGGAAATCGCGGATGTGATCCATGGCGCGGCCTTCTTCAACTGGGCAAACCGGTTGATGCTTTCGCTTGGCGAGCCAACGCCGGCGGCCTGAACGAAGGTTCGGCCAATAGAGCGGTTCAGCTTTTCACGGAATCTCTGAACCGCTCTATCTTTTTGTTTTCACGCAATTCCGGATAGAAAACCGCTGCGCACTTTTCCTGGAATTGCTCCAGCCGCCGCTCTGGTGACTGAGCGGCGGACGTATTTCGAGTGGATATTCTCAGGCCTTGAAATGCGTCATCACGCGGTGGGCGACCAGCCGAGGCTCGGGGCCACCGTCTGTACGAGATCTGCCAGGAGGCGCACGTTCTCCGCAAGACTGAAAGCGGGCGGTAGGAAGAGAACAATCTCGTCGGCGGCCGCCAGGCCCGGATCCTTGAGCACAGCTTCGATTACCTGATCGGGGGTGCCATGGAAGACCGGCGAAATCTGGACGCCCGGCGGCTGAATGGCCGGCGCGGTCGGTTCAAGGGCGCCGCTGGGCCGAGATGCTCCGATCCCCTTGGTTCGGCGCTCGAGGTCATAAGCGGCATATTTCTCACGCAATTCGGCGGTGGTGCCGACCAGGATCGACGCCGCGACCGTGACCGGCGGCGGCTCGGTGCCCTGCTTCCGGCGCCATGTCGCGCGGAAAGCCTCGATGGCGCGGGCCTGATATTCTCCAAAACTCTCGCCCTCGACGTGGTCGTGTTGGACAGTTCCGGAGATGAGCCCGATCCCGAGTTCGGCGGCCCGCACGGCTGAGCTCAGGCTCGCCGAGCCTTGCCGGATACGCGACCGCAGCGTCGGGCTGTGCGGGGTCACCCGCAGTTCGGTGCCCTCCGGGGCACCTTGGCCTGGACCATCGACTGTGTGCAGCACCTCGCCGGCAATTGCTGCAAGAAAACGCGCCTGGCGGCGCTTTGCTTCCGTTCGAGCATCGGTATCGACCGCGCCGAATACCGCGTCGAATGCAGCATTGGCGCCGGTCGAGATGGCCAGCTCAAGCCTTTCGCCGATGAGCAGGTCGGCAGTGGCGGCTGCCTCGGCAAGCAGGATCGGGTCCTGGTAGCGCATCGGGATGACAGCCGATCCGAGCGTGATATGGCTTGTATGTTGGCCGACCGCAGCAAAGAATGGGATCGGAGAGGACAGGTAGTGATCGAAATGGCGCTGATAGGCCCAGCCCGACTGGTAGCCCAGTCGCTCGGCTGCCTTGAACAGTTCTATGCCGTCGCGCAGTCCCTGCGCCGGACCGGCCTCATCGTTGAACGATACGCGGGTGTTGAAGCCGAGCCGCCGCTTGGCGCGGAATGTGGCGGGCAGGGTGCCGGCGGGGGCAACGATACTCATGCGATCTGTTCCTGGCTGATGATCCGGCGGAGTTGCGGCAGCGGTGCGCGGGCAGGGCTGGCGGCGGCCGGGATCGATTCCAGCAACGACACCGTGTAGGGCTCGCGTGGATTGTCGAAGATGTCCCTGACGTTGCCGTGTTCGACGATGCGCCCGCGTTGCATCACGGAGACGGTATGGGCGAATTGGCGCACGAGGGCCAGATCGTGGGAGACGAATATATAGGTGAGGCCAAGGCTTGCCTGCAGCGAGAGCAATACTCCGACGATATCAGCCTGCACGCTCACGTCGAGTGCCGAGGTCGGCTCGTCGAGCACGATCACCTCCGGCTTCAGGACCAGCGAGCGGGCAATCGCGACACGCTGCCGCTGACCGCCGGACAAGGCTTGCGGCTTGCGTGAAAGCAGGTGCTCGCCAAGGCCGACATTGGATAGTGCTTCGTGCACCCGTTCCGCCCGCTCGGCATGAGTTCCGATGCCGAACCTGTCGAGCGGCTCGCGCACAAGCTGCTCGACCTTCCAGGTCGGATCGAGCGATGTGAATGGATTTTGATAGACGAGCTGAAGATTGCGCCATACGGACCGTAGTGAGTGATGTGAGCGTCCGCTGAGTTTTTCTCCTGCGACCGAAATATGACCGGCGTCCGGTTGATCGAGCCCGAGCAGCAGCCGGATCGCTGTCGTCTTTCCGGAGCCGGACTCGCCGACCAGTGCGTGCGTGGTGCCCGCCGGAACGGTAAAGGACACGTCATCAACGGCCGTCAGAACCTTGCCGTCGACCGTGAAGCTCTTGGTGATACCCTTGACCTCGATCTTCGGCGAGTTGTTGCCCTCAGCGTCAAGGAACCGAAAGCCAGGATCCCGAAGCTTGTAGTAACGGTTGGGATTAAGCGCCGGAACATCGGCATGCAGCTTCTTTGCGTAAGTCGATGCGGGTGAGGAGAAAACGGCCGCGGTGCTGCCGGCCTCCTGAACGATGCCATCCTTGAGAACGACAAGGGAGTTTGCCCGTTCGGCTGCGATCGCCAGGTCATGGGTGATGAGCAGCAGACTGATGTCGAGGTCTTGCTGCAACCGTGAGAGCAGGTCGAGGATTCTCTTCTGGATCGTAACATCGAGCGCCGAGGTCGGCTCATCGGCGACCAGCAACTGTGGCCGCGGCAGAATCGCGAGTCCGATCAGGACGCGCTGAAGCATGCCGCCGGACAGCTGGTGCGGGTAGGAATCATAGACACGCTGCGGGTTGTCCAACCCGACCTGGGCGAACGTCTCCAGGACGAGCGCCTTGCGGATTGCCTTGCTAGGCTCGTCGACAAGGGCTGCGGCTTCCATCGCCTGCGAACCGATTGTCCGCACCGGGTTGAGTGCGTTTCCCGGATCCTGCGGCACGAAGCCGACAGCCCGGCCTCGAAGATGGCGGAAGCGGCGCTCGGAGAGCTGCAATATGTCCTGGCCGTCGACCGCGATGCGGCCCGTCGCCTGTCCCGTGCAGGGAAGCAATCGCAGCACGGCGCGCGCAATGGTCGACTTGCCCGAGCCCGATTCCCCGATGAGTGCAAGGCTTTTGCCGCGGCCGAGCTCGAAGCCGACATTGCTGACGACCTCATGCGAGCCGTAGGAGACGGACAGGCCCTCCACCTGAAGCAATGGCGTTTGCCGCTGCGGCGTCGGGGCTTTCTCGGTGACAAGGGTGCGAACTGCATTTAGTCTATCTTGCGAAGCCATCGGCTGATCCTATTCACAGAGAGGACGGTCGCGATCGTGACGAAGGCGGGTGCGTAGACCAGCCATGGCCACTTGAGGTAGTCCTTGCCGATCGAGATCAGCAGACCCCAATCGGAGGCTGGCGGCGGATCGCCGTAGCCGAGGAAGGCGAGGCTGGCGATCACCAGGATCGAGTCGCCGAACTGCAGCACGGCAAGCGGGAGCACGGAGCGCGATGCGTTCGGCAGGATGTGCCGCCACAGGATGTGCCAGCGCGAGCCACCCGAAAGGAAAGAAGCCTCGATGAAGGTCGCCTGCCTGGTCTTGATGACCTCCGCCCGCATGACACGGGCAAACACGGCAACCGAGGAGATGCCGGTGGCGATCGCGGCGTTCGTCGTGTCGAAGCCGATCGCGGTGACGACGATGACGGCAAGCAGGAATTTCGGAATTGCAAGCAGGACATCGACCAGGCGGGCAAGGGCGATATCGACACGGCCGCCGAAGAAACCGGCGAGCAGGCCGATGAAACCGCCGGCGACCGCACCGATGACGACGGCGATCAGGGCACTCCTGACCGAGGCGGCTGAACCGTAGACAACGCGGGTGTAGAGATCGCGGCCGAGCTGATCGGTTCCGAACCAGTGCTGGGTGCTGGGTGCGAGCAGCTTTTGAGAGGGAATGCCGACCGCCGGATTGTGGCTGGTGAACAGGCCCGGTGCGAGCGACCAGGCGATCACGATCGCCACGATCGCGAATGAGAGCGCGACGGTCGCCGGCAGTCGGAAACCGGCAAGTCGGCTGCCAGCAGTGATGCGCGGGGACGTATTGGTCGAGAGAAGGGTCATGACAGCACCGACTTTGAAATATCGGCGGATCCTTCGTCCGAAGTGGCCGGGCGGCGCTCGGCACCGCCGAGCAGTTTCACGCGCGGGTCGAGCAGTGGATAGACAAGATCGGCGATCAGGTTGACCAGCACGAAAACCACGGCCGCGAGCGATACGACCGCCTGCAGGACAGGCAGGTCCTGGGTGCTGACCGAGCGCTGGACCAGGCTGCCGATGCCGGTGCGCCCGAACACCGCCTCGGTGATCAGCGAGCCGCCAAGCAATTCACCGATCGTCAGCGCGACGACTGTAATGACCGGAAGCGAAGACGGCTTGAGGAGATGCCTGGCAAAAAGTTGCAGCTGGCCAAGGCCGCGGCTGCGGGCAACGGCGGCATATTCCTGCCCCGACTCATGATCGAGATTGGCGATGAGTACCTCGGCGATCTGGGCCGAGATCGGAATGCCGAGCGCGACCGCCGCGAAAAAAGTTGCCCAGAAGCTGTCGGGATTAATCACGCGGAAGAGACCGAGCTGGAAGCCGAAGATGTGGATCAGCACCAGGCCGATCACGAAATTCGGCACCGACAGGAACAGAGACGGGAAACCTCGCAGGAAGCCCTGGCCGAACCTCTTTGGGAGGAACTGGGTGCCATAGGCAATTACGATCGCCAAAAGCAGCGCGACGACGAGACCCGCAAAGGCGAGAACGAGCGTCGAGGGCAGCACCTCGGCGATCATGGTCGTCACCGGACGGTTGGTTCGCATCGACAGGCCGAGATCGCCGATCAGGAAGTGGGAAAGCGATGTCGACAACTGTACGAGAACGGGCTTGTCGAGGCCCTGGGCGGCAATGATCTCCTGGATCTCCGCCTCGCTGAAGCCGTTTTGCGGGTTGCGCAGAACGTTGGTAACGGGATCGCCCGGCAGAACGCTGACGACGGTGAAGGTGAAGACATAGGCCAGCAGGATGACGATGACGGCCTGGACGAGGCGCTTTGTAGCATAGCTAAGATAGGCATTGTTCATGCTCGTCACCTCCTCGCTTTCCTTCGCTGCGCTGCGGGTCAGTCACTGATCGTGGCCGTGTAATAGCTGGCATAGGCGACGCCGTTGTATGTCTCGCCTTTGAGCTTGGGAGACTGGACATAGATGCGCTGGACCATCTGTGTGCGCGGAATGAAGTAGCCCTGCTCGAGGACATATTTCTGAAGCTCGTCGAGCAGCGGGTTTCTGGCCTCGAGAGAACCGGCGCTGGCGATCTTGTCGCGCAGCTCGTTGATCTTCTGGTCGCTCTCGCCGAGCGCGAACCAGTTCTCGCCGTTATTGGCGTTGGTCAGGATGCTCGCGACGGTGCCGGCGTCGATAAAGCTGCGCGTCACCTCATAGGCCGGGACGCCGGCGCCGCCATACTGAACCTTCTGGCCGTAGGTCACGACGTCATAGGCCCGGATATCAACCTTCCAGCCGATCTTGCCGAGCTGCTGGGCGATGAGTTCGTCGATCGACCTCGAGGTCACGAGATATGGGTTGGAATTGAGCGTCAATGACAGCTGCTTGCCGTCCTTGGTGCGTATGCCGTCAGCCCCCTTTTTCCAGCCAGCCTCGTCAAGGAGTTTCTCGGCTCTGTCTGGATTGTAGGCCAGAAGCTCGCTGTGATCGGTCGCGCCGGGAACGTTGCTCTGAATGAATGATGTCGCGAGCTTCCAGTCGGGCGTGTAGACGGTATCGATGATTTCCCGGCGATTGATGCCGGCCTGCAAGGCTTGTCGCACCTTGACGTCATCGTAAGGCGCGAGTTTCGTATTGATTGCCCAGCCATTGACGAAGCCGAGATAACGCGGCGTCGCGACGGTAAAGCCCTCCTGCTTGAGCGACGTCAGCTCCTGCGGCGAGGCGTTATAGGCAATGTCCGCCTGGCCGGACTGGACTGCGGCAACCCGCAGTGACGGTTCGGATACCAGCTTGTAGGTGATCGTATCGAGATAGGCCGGACCGGTATGACCGACGGCCGCAGGACCCCAGTTGTAATCCTTGCGTTTGACCAGCTTGACGAAGTCGCCTTCCTTCCAGGAATCGACCACATAGGGCCCGCTGCCGGAGGTCTTGCTGAGATCGGCCTGCTGCGCGGCCGGCTGTGCGATGGTCTTGGGGGAGATCAGAATGGAGCCGTGATAGCCAAGGGTCGGAATGAAGCCGAGCGTCGGCTTTTTGAAGAAGACCTTCACCGTGGTCGCATCGACCGCCTCGGCGTGGTCGTAGGTCTTCGGGAAAAGCCCAATCGGGTTGATGCCTTCTTTCTTGCGTCCGGCGTACCAGATGTCGAGATTGGCGACAGTGGCAGATGCATCGAGGGGCGTGCCGTCCGAGAAGGTCACGCCACTCTTGAGATGGAGGGTGAACTCGGTGGCACTATCATTCTGCTCCCAGCGCTCGGCGATCCACGGGCTAACCTTGCCGGCGGCATCCACGTAGATGAGCTTGTCGGTTACGTGACCCCATATGTGGCCCTGGAAACTGGAAATCGCACTGTTGTTCGGGATCCAGCTGTCACCCAATGAATCGATGAGGAAGGTGATGTCGCCGCCATTCGGCTCGCCGGCACTATGTGCGGGAGTGAAGCCTGCCATCGCCACCAAAGCACCGGTCGCCACGGCGGATGAAGTGATCAACAAGCGGCGCCGGGAAAGGGAGAGCGAGAAAAGGCGTTCGGTCATAGAAAGATCCTGATGGTTCGGGTTCTGCGAATTCTTGAAACAAAGCCTACGCAGGCAGAACCAAAAGGAGAAAGACTGGTTGTTCTTTTTCTACTAATTTTATGGATTATTTTGGCCGGTTTTGGCCTCTGCAGGGGATCAGCATTTTTCAGGCCCGGCGGGGGAGACTTAACCGGAAAAATATTTGCTGGCGAGCAACGTCACCGCATCGATCTTGTCACGACCGATGTATCCGAGCCAATAGGGCTCCTGGAACTGGCTGATGCAGCCAGATCGAATGCTCGAATAGGCGTAAGGCGAGGTTTATAGTCGCGAACGAGAACTTATTCGATCGCCGGCATTATTCGTGTAGATTTCTCCCGAATTTGAGGCAATATTCCCTCATATAGCTTTAGCATTGATAGTATAGTTAGAGACGAACGGATAGGTCGAAGAGGGCGCGTGCAGATGAAGGCCGCATTATCGACTGAGACGGATCAGGCTTCGCCTGCGTCCCCCAAGAGAATCCTCTATATCCAGCCGGGAACGAGTTCGTTTGCCGGTATCGAGAGAGTTGTCGATACGATATGCTCAGCCCTCTCCGATAAATATCCCGCCGATTTCGATATCGATGTTCTCTACACGTCCGAGCATAAAAACCGGCCGCACGGAACACAGAGCTACAACATAATCGACAGGATCGTGCACAACAGACGCGAGCTCATGTCGGTCTTGCGCGATGTCATCGGCGCAAAAGACTATGACTTGGTCGTTGTTCCGCAGATCGAGCCGACAGTGATCTGCATGATTGCCTGTATCGGCATCCGGCGGAACTTTGCCATGCACCTGCATGGCAACCCGCGGCTGGAGCCGAGCCATCTGAAAGCGAAGATCCTTTTCTTCCTGATGAGGATCTATTTCATCAAGCGGCTGACCTATGTGTTCGGCACGTCGCCAAGGCAGCTTGAATCGTTCAAAGCGATGTTCAGAAGCAGCGTCCGGCAATATTGGCTGCCCAATCCTGTCAGACGCTTCGATGCCCTTCAAAAGCCCGAGGGAGAAGAGGGGTGCGTCACGTTTGTAAATGTTGGTCGCTTCTCCTTCCAGAAGGGGCAGGACATTCTCCTCACGGCATTTGCCGAAGCCTACAAGCTTCGTCCTAATATCAGGCTGAAGGTCGTGGGCTATGGAGACGGCGAGGCTGAACTGCGTAACCAGATACGGGATTTGGGGCTCGCAGCCGTGGTAAGCGTCGAACACCATCCCGACAATCCCTCACCGGCACTGGCGGCGAGTGACGTCTATGTATCGACATCACGCTGGGAAGGGTGGTCGTTGGCAATATGTGAGGCGTTGCGATTTGGGCTGCCGGTCATCTCGACCGATTGTGAATTTGGCCCGAGCGACATATTGGTCGATAGACGCCTCGGCCTTCTCGTGCCGGTTTCCGGAGGCGAGGAGCTTGTCAAGGCGATGCTTTACTATTGCGACCATCTCGAGGAAGAGCGTGCGCATGCCGAATTTCGGCAAAACTTCATTGATATTTACGACACAGAACGGGTCGTGGATGTTCATGCAGATGCCTTGCGGATAGCCGCCATGGGACCTGCACCGCTGATTGCCTGAAAAATGACGGCATCATGAAACCCGGCGCTCGCCGAGTCTTAGGGATATCATGCGTAGACCCGCATGTAGTCGACACGCATGTGGGTTTGGCGATCCTGCGGCTGCAAAGGATCGGGGAAGGGGACATCCGAGCGCAGAGCAAGCGTCAGGAGCGGCCAAAAGACATCGTTCTGCGCATCCATCTCTGCCGCGCGTCCGAGCGTCCACTCGATGAGCCCGCCGGTCTTTGGATCGGCGATTTGCTTACGTTCGAAATAGAAGCGACAGCGTGCACCTTCGATGAGCAGGCCATAGCGGAAATAGCCGGTTGTAATATCGACGTCGGTGGGAACGCCCACTCCTTCGTGATGCTCGCCGGGCTTGCCCCATTCATGCAGATAGGCGCCGTATAAATCGCGCTCCCAGCCCTTCTGCTCGACTATGTCGAGTTCGTTGCTCGTTGCGGGGAACAGAATGCTTCTGCCATTCATCAGCCAGAAAGCCGGAAAGCTCAAGGGATGGGCAGGAAACCACATCCGCGCCTCGAAATAGCCTTGTCGCCAACCCTTCAGGATCGTGCCGTCAGGCTTCGCCGTCTGGATATTGCCCGATATCCATTGATATTCGGGAAGATTGTTGCCGTAATAGTTCGGTACCTGCATGGGGCGCCCAATATATTGAGCCGAGATCTGCAGTGCCTTGCCGTTGCTGGCGGATGGATCGTCGACGATCGCATAAGGATCGAACCCTTCCTCACCACCGAAGCGGCTGAAGGCCGATCTGCCATAAAAGCCGCTGTCAAAGGTGGTCGCCTTGGCCCCGGCATGCCAGATTGTCTGATCAAGCGCTGTAAAGTTTTCATCGAAGATGATGGTACGGCCTGCGGTCGGATCCTGCTGTACCTGCGCCGCGGGATGGCGGTTTGCAAGCAGCAGGCCGCCGGCCGCTGCCAACGATGCCGTGCCTATCAGCACGTTGCGCCGGGATGTCAGGCTTGGCATTGCTGCTTCTCCTCGATCGATTGCATCGTCGCTGACGGTTCAAGTCCTACGCGGCGACGGCTGCGTTCTTCGAGCCGGCCGCAAGGGCGCTGCCATAGATATCAAGCGTCTCATGGGCAACGCGGCTGATCGTCAGGCGGTCGAGATGAACTTGGCTCTTATCCTTCCACTCCTGCATTTGGACAGGTTCTCCAAGGAGTTCGCATAGCGCGGCGGCCAAAGCGGGCGGATCGTGCGGCGGCACCAGTATTCCCGCCGCCCCATATTCCAGGAGCTGCGGGATCCCGTCTACATTGCTGCCGATAACCGCGCATCCTGCCTCCCGGGCTTCGGAGAGAACCAGCGGAGCCGGATCGGCATGTGACGGCAGCACAAAAATATCCGCCGCCGCCATCCAGGGGAATGGATCCTCTTTCGCTCCCAGAAAAGCGACAGCCGAAGCGCACTCCATCTTTGCCACCATTTCCATGTAGTTGGTCTGGAAGGGCCCTTCTCCGACGATAACAAGTCTGGCCTCGGGATGCTGTTCATGCGCCAGGCGAAAGGCCTCAAAGAGATCGGGCAGGCCTTTCCTCGGATGTAGACCGCCGACGAAAAGGATGCTCGGAGATGGCAGATCGACCGGCGTTCTGCTGCGGCCTTCGGAGCGGACCGAGCCGATCGTCCCGTTAAGGACCACACAAAGCTTCGATGACGGTATCCCCCGCCTGAGCATGGAAGCGCGCACGGCCTCGCTGACTGCGATGACGCGGTTTCCAAGGCCCATCAAGATCGCGCTCTTTTCGAATTCATTGTGAACGGTGGTGACGAGCGGAGTGCCCGACAACCTGCAAATCGGCCACGCCAGAACTGCACTTGTCATCATATGGGCATGGACAATATCGGGCTGCCATGCATGGACGTGCTTGCGCAAGGCGAAGGATGATTTCAAAAGATTGACCGGCTTTCGCTGGTGGTCAACCATTACCGTTGCGACATTATTCTTGTGTAGCAGTGGGTCGAAATCACCGCCGCCGCTTGCAATACATACGTCATGTCCCAATTGGGCTTGTGCACATGCCAGATCGACTGCTGCATGGACATGTCCATTCAGCCTGTTCGTGTGATTCAGTATATGCAAGATCCGCATGAATGCACCTTATATAAGTGTGATAAATATAAACACGATATATCGAGGATTCTGACGTAGTATGCTTTAGCTGTCTCGGCATGGCAATGATAAAGCATCGCGTTTATATTATAGAATTTGCTGCTATCTCGAATGGTATTTCCAATTATACCAGAGTGCTGTTGTCAATGCCTATGGTATTGGCTTTTGCAGTGCTGCTTCTGCTTCCACCGTTGAAGCCCGTGCTGTTGGCTGATAGTTGAAGCCACCCTGGCGGCCTAAGGATTCGAGGCCGAACGCAAGGAGTTGTTGCATTGCTTGGGCAGCATGGCCAGCAGCACCCTTGCTATAGATGGGATATGCTTCTCCGAGCATGTCGCTGCCTTCCAATTTGAGATCACCCTCAAAAAGGCCGTTGGCGTGAACATGATCCCTGAAGTCGCTCTCGGCGCGTTCTATCGAGCAGCCAATCTGGTTGCCGATGACCTCGACTGTGAAATATTCGCGATCATCGACCCGACCGTAGAAATCGGAGTACATCGTCAGGCGCTTCCAAGCGCCTTGATGCGAGAAATTATAGATGATTGGTTGCGAAAAGCCGCGATTGCCGGAAAAGCTGAAATAGAGGGAGATGAGGGTGATCGTCTCAAGCTTCCGGCCGGAATCGAGGCCACACAGTTTTTCGGCCATATGAATGGGTATGGTCGAGATAACGCGATGTGAGGCCACGACCCTGTCCTGCAGTTGTAGGTGAAGCTGATCGTGAACCTTGCGGATCGTCTGCATGTCTGCTGCCAAATGAAATTCCGCGCCACGCCGCTCCAACCGTTCGATTGCAGCCCGGTAGAGGAATTGAAAACCTTCCTTCGGGCGAGCCATCTGCCGGTTTTTCGGTCCTTTGTGACTGCGTCTGAATGCCCGCGCGATCTGATTTTTCAAGGAGGCATGCTCGCTGATCCAGAGCATCCGCTTGCGAGCGAGATCGATGTCTATGCTTTCGACGGCAGCTCCATAGAAACGCTTCATGTAGGATTCCAGGCCGGAGCGATGCAGCAGGCGGCTCCCGATCCAATAGCGGGCAAATTCTTTCGCGTTGCGCATCTTTCGCTGAAAGAGCCGCGCGAAAATGACCGAGGAGAAAATTCGGACTACTTCAGCGACGCCGGCGCTGAAAATGTCATCGCGTACTGAAATCGGATAGGCAGTGATCATTCCCTGAGGGTTCAAGCGCGCCCATGTCGGTTCGATCGGAACATAGAGCGGTAGCAATTCCGGAAAATGGGCAAGCAACGGGGAGTCGTCCTGAAAGATCAGGCTGCCGATATCGAATGTATATCCTCCATGCGACCAGTCGATGTGATTGCCCCCGACATGGCCGTAGGTGTCGACGATCAGGATACGCTGATAGCCCTGCTTTTGGAGGACCGAGGCGGAGACCAGCCCAGAGATGCCCGCCCCTAGCACTATGGCATCAAATCTCTCTACTTCGGCGATAACATCGTTGGCGGCATAATGACCCGCATCGTTCATGGAAGCGTCCCCTGCTGCGGCTTTTCATGCACTAGATTAAATTTTGCTTATTGAAAGTTTAAGTCGAAAATTGCTCGGAACTCACTTCATTAACGGTGTATCACAAATCTGTGTAAGTTCTATATGGAACAAAAATTCGAGTGAATACTCAATATATATTGCAATTTTACTTGATATATCCGTATTTGTGTAGTTAGATCATCGGCGGATCGGCTCGTCTTCTGATGAGCGCCAGATTTGATTGCGAATAAATTACGACTATGTCGATTATTACTATTCCGGTGAACGCCGAGGGAGTTATCTCGTGCTGCGGCCAAGCCTCGACGATGTCTACAAGAATCTTAGCGAAATCGACCTGATTTCCACCGATGTATTCGACACACTGCTGTTGCGCCGCGGAACGTCGCAGCGTGCGCGCATTGCCGCCGGCGAAACCCGGTTTGCCCGCCTCCTGAAAGAAAAGGGACTGTTTGTCGAGAAGGCTGAACTGGTCAGGTGTCGCCTTCTCGCGCAGAAGTTCGCCTATCGCGCGCTCAACATGGGCGGAGGGGTTGGCGAAGTGCAACTGAGCGACATTATCCGCAGGCAGCTCCAATTGCTTGGCTTGCCGGACGATCTTGTCGGAGAGCGCATCGCTATAGAGCTTTCGGTCGAGAAGACGGCTCTTCGCGCAAACGCCTGGCTTGCTGCCCTGCTGCGGCAGTTTCGCCAGGCGGGAACCCGTATCGTCGCCGTCAGCGATACAGCGCTTTCCGCTGCAGAGCTTACAGTGCTGATCAATCATTTTCACGGCCCAGGCCTGATCGATCGCGTCTATTCGAGCGCTGACGCCCAGGCAAGCAAGCGCTATGGCGCATTGTTCTCCGCCATGCTTGAGAACGAGTCCGTTGCTCCATCTCGCGTCTTGCACATAGGCGATGACGATATCGCCGATTTTCGAATGCCGGACTCGATGGGATTGCGTACACTTCACCTGCCCAAGAGCCGATTGGAACGCTACGCCTCGCGCGTGGACGGAGCAAAAACCGAGGCGATCAGTCGATTGGGGAAGCAGCCTTGGCGGCACGTCCCTCCGCCCCCCACGCTAAGCGACAAGGTCTTGTTTGGCCGAGATATCTTCGGGCCGATCGTTGCAGAATTTTGTCTCTATATCTGGCTCTATGCTGCGCAGGCCAGACTTGGGCATGACACCGCGCTGCTCTTCTGCGCGCGGGGCGGCATCGGCATCCGCGAGGCGTTCGAACGCGTTGTGCAGAAGCTAGGGCTTCCCCTCGATCTCAAGCGTGACAATATTCAGATTTCGAGGCTCGTGGCCGCGCGCTCGGCGGTCGTCCTTCGAAGCCCCGCGGTCCTGGATGAGCTTGGACGCGAATTCCAGGGTGGAAGCTTTGCAGATGTCGCTCGCGCCCTAGGCGGGCGTGCCTATGAATTGCCTGATACCTGGCGCCATATATTCGATCCAGCGCGGTTCTTTGCCCTTCTGGATACGGATGCTGGGCGAGACGTTCTTGATGACATTCGCAAACAGAACGATCTCTTTGCTCGCCACCTGGAACAGATCTCTGCCGGAGCGCAGCGCATCATACTTTGCGATACCGGCTTTTACGGCAGCACGCAGCGCCTGTTGTCTGCGGGGTTTCCTCAACAGCGCTTCGAGACGATCCAGTTTGCCCGGTGCAACTACAAGGGTCTGAGTGAGGATCATTTTCCCAGGGTCGCCGGCCTTGTCGTCGAGCAGAATCTTTATAACCCTTTCAAGCCGGAAACCGTCATTCTACGGTACTGGCAGATCATCGAAAGCCTGTTCGAGCCGGCACTCTCTTCCGTTCGTCATTTCAGTGAGACAGCCGAGGGTGCCGTCGTCTCCAATGCCGGGGATATCCGGTTCGGCGTCGTGGATCCGTCGGCCGGAAATCCGCTTCTGACTGGCGCGCTGCAATATATCGCACAGGTCGAGACGGGAGGACAAGTTCTGCGGGATGCCGGGAGTGCATGGCTTCGTCTGAAGCAGGCGATCATCAATCCAAGTCCGAGTGATGTGATCGCGCTCGACGTCGGCGCCCGCTCCGTGGATTTTGGCCGGTCCGATCATGTTCAAGTGCTCAATCATTCGCAGAAAGTCGCCCTGGCCGCGAAGCTGATGTCGGTGAAATCCCATCTTTGGCGTGAGGGCGCCATCGCTCGAGATTTTCCCCGCTTCAAGCCGCCGCTGCTTGCAGCGCTGGAAATGGCGCATGTGTTGCGAGGGTTCTCGGCCCGTCTGTATCGCTGAATAATGGAGGCTGCCAAGGATATGTACATGAGTAATATGGCGCTTAGCTATCCTGGCCCCTTCAGGAAAGTTGCGGATTCTGCATCGAGGACCGAGGTGATTCCGGCTTGCAAGGCCCCGGATCGGTCGTCAG
This sequence comes from Rhizobium sp. BK312, assembly GCF_014193605.1. Lineage (NCBI taxonomy): Bacteria > Pseudomonadati > Pseudomonadota > Alphaproteobacteria > Hyphomicrobiales > Rhizobiaceae > Rhizobium > Rhizobium sp. BK312. Next base: position 277,585 of record NZ_JACHZP010000004.1, read on the forward strand.
CGATGAGCTGCTTTCGACATCAGGTCTTTGCGTTGCGTCGTCGCAGCCGTGGGCCGGGTCCCAGACAGACGGAGCATTAGGATCGCATGCTTGCGTTCAAAGCCTTCAAGGGAGCCGGTTGGCTCGTCGTTTCACGCTTTATCGGCCGCCTCGTCGATTTCTGCACGCTTCTTCTCTTCGCTCGCATCCTGACTCCCGCCGATTTCGGTTTGGCGGCGCTGGCGATGTCGCTTGTCGTGGTTGTCGATACGGTGTTGGAAGTGCCGGTGACGCAGGCGATGGTTCGGCTCGATATTGTCGATAAGAGCCATCTCGATACGGGCTTTACCCTGAGTGTGGTAAGAAGCGGTCTGATCGCGCTCATCGTACTGGCCGCCGCGTGGCCCTTCTCGTGGATCAATCACAATCCGCAACTCACTCCGCTGATTGCCGTTCTGGCGATCGGGCCGATTGCCAGGGGTTTCTGTAGTCCGGCGATGGTACATTTCGTCCGAGAGCTCGGCTTTCGTCAGACCTTTCTTCTGGAGTTCAGCGGGAAACTATGTGCCTTTGTCATTGCGATGATCACGGTCTTTTCGGGAGGAAGTTATTGGGCAATCGCCGCGAATTTCGTCACCAATTCAGTGGCGGCTGTGGTGGTTTCCTATCTGCTTGCACCATATCGGCCGGCGTTTTCGTTGCGGCGTCTCTCGGATTTCGCCGGATTCGTTGGATGGTTTAGTTCCGCACAATTGATTTCAGCGCTCAACTGGCAGTTCGATCGCTTTCTCATCGGCGCGACGACCGATAGCACGACGCTTGGACGCTATGCAATTGCCAGCGATGTCTCGGTCGTTCCAACACAGTCTCTCATCGGTCCCGCATTGCAGCCGGTCATGGCTGCATTCTCGCTCATAACTTCTGATCGGCAGCGAATGCGTCTGGCATTTCTAAAGGCGGCTCGGTTCGCGATGCTTATTTCGATCCCCGCTTGCATCGGAATATTTTTGACGGCAGATCTCGTCACGGATCTGCTTCTAGGTGAGAAATGGAAAGACGCCGCTCCTTTGCTTAGCCTTCTATCCCTGTCCGTGATCCCAATACCTTATTTTCAGACGCTGTATTCGGTCAGCCTTGCGCTTGATCGCCCGCATGTCCTTTTCAGGTTGAACAGCATCGATTTGTGCCTGCGGGTCATACTGATATCGATCGGCTTCTATCTTTTCTCGATCACGGGCGTCAGTGCCGCAAGGGTGCTTCTTTCGACCATCATGTTCGCGTTCTATCTGGATGAGGTGCGGCGGCAACTGGGGCTTGGAATATGGGCACAGCTGAAGAATCTCTGGAAAATCGGATTTGCTGCCATTGTCATGGTCTTATGGGTCGTAATACTGCGCGACGAATTGGCAGGTCGTGCCTTGAACCATGTTCTCGAGCTTGTCTTCGTGGCTGGAACCGGTGCAGCGGCCTATGTCGGCACGCTGCTGGCGCTTGGCATGCGCTTGATCGCCGGCCAAGGACGATTTGAATTGGCCGATCGTCGGTGATGCTTCGATTGTGCCGCGCGTGAAGGATGCCTTTGTTACATCAACGCCTGTAGGAGTCCGACGGTCGAACGGTTACCGCCGTTCAGCCGGTAGGCGAGGCCGCGGCGGGCGTTCCGGTTCGGCAATATCATCGTGAGCAGGCAAAATGCCGCAATCGTCCCCTTGGTCTTCAACGGGTATCGCTGGTATTGGAGTTTTCGCAGCAGAGAAAGGAAGCACTTGATCGGGGGGCGCCTGCCTTCCGCGATCGCCAGATAGAAATTGCGCTCGATATAATAATAGGCCTCTTCCGGTCGAACGAGCGCGTCTGCGCGTCCGGTTCTCTCCAGAATTCGGCGCAAGTGCTCCATCCTCATAACAAATCGGCGCAGCTCCTGGCGCAACGGGGCTGGATCGACCGCGCGTCCTAGTCCGGAAAAATTTTTGTCGTGGATGCGGTAGCGCCCAAGCCTTTGGGGCAGGCTGACGATATCGCCCATGAAAGGGGCGACGAAGAGCGGCAATCCATCGATCGCTGGATCGTAATCCATTTCTCTCAAATATTCGCAGACGTCGCGTCTGAAGACATTTCCCGATGTCGGAGGGGTGGTATAAACACCCGTATGCAGCACGCTGTCTGCAATCACGTGGCGATCTCGAAATCCTTCGAGGGTCGTGCCGGCGCCGAGAGTGTCTCCACGGTGATCGATCCGTGTCAGAGAGAATTGAAGTTTGGCAACGTCGTCGTCCAATTCCGAGAGGATGGTCGCAAGGGAGCCCGGCGCCAGCTCGTCATCCGCATCCAGAAACAGCACGAAGGGCGCCCGCGTGCGCTCCAGGCCATAAAGGCCGGCCGCCCTCTGACCGCTGTTTTCAATGCGGTAGGCTGCAACACCTTCGCGTTGGATGACATCCCATGATGTATCGGTGGAACCGTCGTCGATGACGACAAGTTCGCATTCGTCGCAATCCTGCGATACGACGCTGCGGATCGCATTCGCCACATAGGCTTCATAATTCCAGCAGGTAATGACGACGGCAATTCTTGGCGGTTTCATGGGAATTTATCTTATTGAATGGCAGGTGCCTTGAAGCAAGTACTACCGATTTGATTTGACGTGCATCATGCCTTTGCCAGATCGATGACCGTGCCTATGACATTGGCGCCGGCGCGTCGCAATTGTAGCAAGGTATCGTTGACCTGGTCGGTCGTTGTCCTGCCGGCGCTGGCAATCACCACCACGGCATCGGCGTGGACTGACAATGCAACCGCATCCGACGAGCTGCCGACGGGAGGCAACGCCAGGAGTACGTCGCCTCTGGCCCTTGCCGTCTCCACGATCCGTCCTGCCCTTCTGTCGCGGAAATCGACATAGAGATTGGTCAGGGCATTGGTGGAATGGATCGGAAAACGGGCGATGCCTTGTCCGTCATTGCGTCCGTTGGAAAGCAATATCTGCTCGGGCCGCATATCGTCGACGAGAGCATCTGCCAGCGATGTCATCAGCAGATCGTCCGACTCGCGATTGCTGTGATTGTGCTGGCCCGCCTCGTCATAAAAGAGGGTGACATGCCGGCCGCTTCGACTGAGGAATTGCGCCAGACTGACGCCCATCTTCGAGATGCCTTGACCCGGCTCCCATCCGGTAATCGCGATGATCAGTCCTCGCTCATTTCGAATGGTCGAGCATGCGATCTCGATGGATGTCCTGAGATTGTGAATGGCCATGGCGTAGGCGCTGCCTGGCTGATTGATAGCAACCGAGGACTTTCTGCTGTAGGTCCCACGCAAGGTGCTCGCCCGGCCAGCCGGATCCGGAAGGCTTCCGAGACATGGTACCCCCGTATCCCGCGCCAGATCTTTCGCATTGCGAACCTTGCGATCGAAGGCGATATTGAGGACGATGATCGAGAAGCCGAAGAGCACGCCGAGAATACCGCCCAAAACGGTAATCAAGGTGGCGCGTGGCCCCGATGGACTGAGCGGTACGAGTGCCGCGCCAATAATTCGTGCATCGCCGTCGGGCGTCGGTACCGCAGGCAAGGCTCCCAGCTTCATGGCATCGGTCGCGGCGGTAACCTGGGCTGCCAGCGCGTCGAGGCGCCACTGAAGAACCTCGGTTCCCGCCCGGGCCATTTCGTCCTTGAAGCTCACGGCCTGCAGGATGTAGGCGGAAACGGTGGCGTTCGCGATGCGTGCCGCAAGCGTCGGATTGGACGAGGAATAGCTGATCTCGATAACATAGGATTGACCGACACGGCGAGCGTCCAGATGCTGTGTGAAATTCGAGAAGGCTGCTTGGTACGCATCGCCAGCCGAGCTATTTGCCGGTGTGCCCGACGTGGTATCGGAACGAGGGGCTTTCCCCGTGTCGGGGCTGCTTATGGCAGACCACACGTAGTTTATTGCACCCGTTATGTTGCCGATGACAAACGCACTTATGCTTGGCGGCTGCGGGCCAAGCTCCGGGTTGTTGCCAAGATTAAGGCTGCTGAATACGGCCGAGAGCAGACGCTCGGAACGGATGATTTGAAGCTCGCCGTCCGCCCTGTTGAGGTCGAAATTCTGGGCGTCCTGGCTTGAAGTCAGAGAGAGGTGGCGAGGTTCGAGCAGGACAGTGGCCGTCGCCGTGTAGGTGCGCGGCAATGAATGGGCATAGGCTGCTGCCAGGCCGACGCCAACTGCCGTGCAAAGAATAAGCTTCGTCTTGTGTCGCAGGGCGAGCATGCACAACGATCGCAGGAGCGCGACCGGCCCTTCGCTGGTCTTGTCCGCGGGCAGTTCGTCCAACCGCCAAAGCCGTGACGACCGTTCCAGTAGAGACGGGGCGTTTTGCGTCATCTAGTCCTCACCTCTGACTTGAGTTGTTCTGCCTTGCTTCGCGTCGGCAATTTTGCCGCCCGTTCGGGTTCAAGGCGCCCATAAAGGAGATCCTTGATTGCAATGAGATTGCCTTTTGCGCGCCCCCATCTGTCGACGAAAGGCTCCGGCCAGACGGCGCGCGAGAAGTTCATGGCCATGTTGGATAAGATGTGATTGGCGACCATCGGGCCTGTCATTGTTCCCTTACGCAGCATGTAAATGGGGTTGATCACCTGCGAATAGCCGAAGCGGTCCCCGCTGACGCGGCCGCTCTTCACGCCCATATGCACCCCGAAAGCTTCCCCGCATTTGACGAAGCGACCCCCTTGCTTGCCGAGAGCTGCGGCAAAGTCGCGATCCTCCAGCCAGCCATAAAGGACCAGACGTTCGTCGAAGCGTGTTTCACCGATAGCCTCCGCCCGGAAGGCCATGTTGCATCCGTAGGGGCTGTAGGGCTCTACCCAGGTCCCGTCGCTCGCCGGCGCGGTCTCGACAAGGCGCAATGCTTCCTCAAGGCCGATTCCCGGACCGCCGACGCCATCGGCCAGCACACGGCCGGTGAAGCCCACGATCTGATTATCATCGCGAAACGCCCTTGCCGCCGCCGCAAGCCAGTTCGCGTCTGCCAGGAAATCATCGTCAAAAAAGGCGACGATCTCGCATTCCTCGGGGATGTTCAACAGCGCGGTATTTCGTTGCTTCGTCAACCCACCGGGGCCTGTTACGACTGTCACGTCGGGATGACCGATGAGATTACCGGCATCGGCGGCATCGATACAGGAGACGATGACCGTTTTGGGTTTTAGCGTCTGCGTGGCCAGCAGGTGGCGCACGGTCGCGTTTACGGTCGCCGGCCGTCCTCGCGTCGCGACGATCACCGCGATATGGGGAGTTCCGATTCCGGAGGGCTTATAGGTTTTTGGCCGCGCGATGGGCTGCGCCAGCAGCTCCATATAGCCGGCCGCCGTTTGCGACCAGGAGAAATTCTTGATCTGGTCGTATCCTCGTCCCATCAGATCGATGCGCAATCCCGGAGATTCCTTCAGCGTTCTGATTTGTCGAACCCATGCCGCCGGGTCGGTCGGCGAGGCAAGCAGAGCAGCGTCGCCGCAGACTTCCGGTATGCTTGCACAGTAAGAGGCAACGACAGGGCAGCCACGCGCCATCGCCTCCACGATCGGCAGACCGAAGCCTTCCGTTAGGGATGGAAAGGCAAGGCAAAGCGCTCTTTCGAGCAGGTAAGCCAAGTCGTGATCCGAAACACGTCCTATCATATGGACGTTCGGCCGTTCCTTGAGTGCGCCCGGGACGAAAATTCCTGCATCGCCGCCGGCAATGACGATATCGATACCCATCTCGTCGAGCCCCGGTGCGGCGTCGACGAGTAGTGCAAGGTTCTTGTGTCGCGCCTTGGAGCCGAGTGCCAGGATGAACTGACGATCGCATCGCTCGAAGGTTTCGGCGACGAAGCTCGGCGCAATCTGCGCAAGCGCCGGATCCCAGCCAAAGGCATGTTCGTGACCGTTGGGAAGAACGGCGATGTCTTCGATCCGGATCGGCAGATGTCTTGTGATCTGGCGCGCCGCGGCATGCGACACGGTCACGATGCGAGCCGAGCGCTTTACGAGAAGCGGTTGAAGCGTCTGATAGACGATCCGGAAAGCCCGGCTATAGCTATCCGGCGTGGTGAAGACATTGGCGTCGTGGATGCATACGATCTGATCCGCCTTGGTCGCCGGCGCCGTGTTACAGAGATTGAGAAGGCGGCCATGCCATTGTGCCGGCAAGGTGATCTGTTCCCACGGATGGCCGGAAAGCGCTCCGGATTGCATTAGCGGCATATGACTGAACCCCGGATCCGTTGTCCCGGAAGGGGCAATGATCGCCGCCCGTTCATCGGCGGCGGCAAGCGCCGTGTTGAGCGCGCGCACCACATTCGATGCGTAACGCTGCACGCCCGTTGGATTCTGACCGAGGAAGCGGCCGTTGACCGCAAAAAGGGCGCCAGCGCTCATATGGTGACTACTCCTATAGGGCGACCGGTGCGTGTATGTTGTCTGCTGCGTTCCGGTAGGGCCGACGCCAGTCCGGCAAGCATGCAGAAGAATAGGCCCTGATCGATGACGGGGCTGACGAGCATATCGCCGACAAGGAGGCCGAAGCAGCCGTTGCAGGCCGCCAGCCGCGCATCCGCGGTAAGGCTGCCAGGGGTTCCACGCTTCCTGATCAATGCTCCGAAGGCGAAAAGCAGATAGAAAACCGTACCGGCGATGCCGACATTTGCAAGAAGGGCAAGGGCAAAGCTGGAGGTGCGAGCAGTGCCGAGACCGACGCCTACGCCCATGGTGTCGACGACATTCTGGACTGCGGCCATGTTCCAGGAGCCCCGCTCAACGGCGGAGTCGGACGTGGATTTGCCGAGTGCGATGATGTCGATGTAATTATATACGGTCTTCGACACCTCAGGATCTATCGCGATCAGTAGCGCCGCTGCGGTCGCAATCGTCGGTATGAATACGATCGCCAGGGTACTGAAGCGGCGGGCATTCTTATGCCCTCCGACGGCAATTGCCGTCAGGTAAAGGATCAAACCCATCACGGGTGCGCCGACAAGGCCGGTTGAAGATGTGGACATCACAACCAGGATAAGCGACGTCACGGCGACAAAACCAGTGAGATAAGGACGGCGGCCACAGAGCCAGAGCGTGCCGGTGAAGGCAAAGACACCGAGGGTTGAGCGTGCAAAGGAAGAGGCTTCGGTGAATGATCCAACAATGCGTTTGACGCCAGCAATCTGATCGTCGGTATGGAGAACATACTGGGCATTTCGTATGAAGGCGAGCATGCCTTGTGTGCCCGTGGAATAGGTGGCGACGTCAAGAAATGCAAAGGCAGTGTTGGCAACGGCATAGGCAAGAAGCCCGGTCAAGACCGCATTAAAGCCGCGCCAATTGGAGGCAATTGCAACCGTCAACGCGTAGCAAAGAAGATTGCCAACCATGTAGACACTTTGCGTAAGATTGCTTGAAACAGGAACAAGCGGAACCGTCGATCGGCTATCGTCAAATATTGTCGTGCCGAGGGGTACGATCTGGGTGACGCCCGACAGAATCCGCGGCGAAAAGTATGCGCTCAGCACGCCATAAAAGACAAGGAGGGCAAACCAGAAGCCAGGTTCGCCGAATTTCAACGCGTGGAGAAATTCGCGTGTTGCACGTTCCCGCGTCATGACACCCAATAGTAGGAAGCCGAGCATAACATGGCCGGGCTGAATATTGGCGGCTCCGACGAACATTGCCGCTGCCGATCCGAATACAGCCGCCACCCCCAGGGCTATGACGGTTGCACTATCGCCGAGGAAGAGGCAGAAGAGCCCGCATAGAATGGCAGCGATACCGATCGGCTCGATACTCATGGCAGAGCCTCGCGGCGACGAGATCGACGCTGGACAGCGTTGCAGTTCGAGGCGCCGCGCGATGCGGAGACGTCGGGGCGAAGCTGCAAATCTGCCGCATCGCAGGCGTCGGCATGGGTTTGCGCTGATGCCATGGATGACTACTCTGCAAGAACGAGAAGAGAGTAGCCGCCAAGGATTCGCACTGCCAAATCCGGATGAATCGAATAAAGCAGCCTGCGCGGCAACCGCATCAATGTACTGCTGAAAGCCTGATTGGGTAATTCCAGGCGGCTTGCAGTATACGCATAGTCGATAACGGAGTAGCCGCAGCCCCGCAGGGTAGCAAGCGCCGTATCCTTGAAGAAATAATGTAGATGCCCGACATTATCGCGCAAATTCGCGATCGGCCAAGCACGCAGGACGGACTGCACGGAAAGGTCGAGCGGGATATGGAAGATCTTGTAGCGACCGCAAGAGCGCAGCCCCTTGATGAAGGAAATATAGTCTTCGACATGCTCGATCACGTCGGCAATGACGACGACGTCAAAAGTACTATCCTTCTCCTCAAGTATATCGCTCAGTTGAAAGGAAACGCGGCTGGTTTCCTTCGTCTTTGCTCTTTGATAGGCGTGGGGGGAAATCTCATAGCCGGTAAAATGTGCCTTTGGAAAGGAGCGCGACAGATTCAGGAGGATTTCACCCGTACCGCAGCCGACTTCGCAAAGTGTATCGAAGTTCAGCCGATTTTTGCGAATAATCGCTTCGATCTGATGTGCTTTCCACGGGGAATCCTCCTCGTGCCACGTTGGGTTCAGTTCGGCATATTGGTCGGTGAGATAAATATCGTGCAAAGCTAACCCTTCCCTGCCAGGAGTTTATACCTCCTGTCGACTGCCGCGGAGGTTCTGGAAATCTATACTGGGTCGTTTGGCAGCTGCGGCTTACGAAAATGGAAGCTTACGCAGCTCGTATGCAATCGCATGTAATATGCATCCGAGGCAGCCTGATCAGTAGCTGCCCCGAGACGACAAGACGGCCGGAATGGTCTTGACCATGATCACGACGTCGCCCCATAGGCTCTGTTCAGCAATATAGCGCACATCAAGTGCGATGCGCGTATCATAGCTGGTGTCGCTACGGCCGCTGACCTGCCAAAGGCCTGTCAGGCCGGGCCTGACACGGATATAGTCGGCAAAATGTGCCCCATACAACTCGGCTTCACTTGCGACGATCGGCCGTGGCCCGACAAGGCTCATTTCTCCCCGTATCACGTTGAAAAGCTGGGGAATTTCATCGATGCTGTTTTTGCGCAGCAGCCTGCCGAATTGCGTGACGCGCGGGTCGTCCTTGAGCTTGCGCGTCGCGTTCCACTCGGCCCTGAGAGCAGGATTGGCATCAAGATGCTGGGCTAAAACTTCCTCGCCATTTTTGACCATCGTTCTGAATTTGAGGCAGGGAAACAGGACCCCATTTTTGCCAACGCGTCGATGCGAATGGAAGATCGGTCGCCCCTGCGTTACCAAAAGAATAGCCACGACCATGACAATCATTGGCGCCAATACAACCAATGCTATCCCGGCCAGGGTGGCATCAACGCAACGCTTGGTCGTGCTGGAGGTTGGAGTTCTGTTGTTTGCCCGACGAATGGACGTGCCGCTGCGGCGACGCGTTCCCAGATCGCCCAGTGTATCGAGCTCACGTCTAACGTTAATTTCCCTCATCAGCTTGCCCCGCATTCGGAAGAAACAAAGAAATGTCGTCAGCAATGTTTAGAAAGGCGCTGTCCCGCGCCGAGATCGAATGTAGTTTGAGATTAACAAATAATAAATAATTTGACAATGTCTTTGTTGCTCTGCAATATATGTGCGTTATTTCCGATAAATTCGAGTTATTACACAACTTATTTTTGTATATCTTAATATATACGGCGGTTATCGTCTCTATATATATTTGGTTGTGTGAATGGTGACCGGAACATAAGTTCGAGTTATTTAGTGAGTACTTGTTGGCAGGGAGCTTAGCGATGGCAAATGCGACCGGACGGCCCACAGAGCCCTTGGTTTTGAGTAAGGAAGAGCGAGATTATCTGGAGCTGCAAGTGCATCGGCGTCGGGCGGCAGCGCGCTCTATGGCCGAACGATGCCAGATCATCCTTTACTGCGCAGATGGCATGACCAGCAAGGCCGTGGCGGCGAAGCTTGGAATCCATGAAAACACCGTCGGCAAGTGGCGGCGGCGCTTCTTGAAAAATCGTACAGACGGGCTTCTCGATCAGGAGCGGCCGGGTCGGCCGCGCACGATCGATGACGAACAGATTGCGGCCATTATTGAGCGCACTCTTCAATCCACGCCCGACGCTACCCATTGGTCGATCCGTTCGATGGCGGCGGCGACCGGATTTTCGCATACGACAATTCGGCGCATATGGGCGGCTTTCGGTCTTCAGCCGCATCGCATGCAGACATTCAAGCTCTCAACTGATCCATTTTTCATCGATAAGGTCATTGATATTCTTGGACTTTACATGTCTCCGCCCAATCGCGCGCTGGTGTTGGGTGTCAACGAGCGCGGCCTTCTTCAGAAGCTTGACGACGAGCGATCCGTGGGGTCGTCAAACCGCTCGGGGAGCGAAGGTCAGGCCCATCCCGCACCTTGGCAAGGGACCGTCTCGCTGGTCGGCGCCCTCGATATTGTTTGCGGTTTTGTAATCGATAGATACCACAAGCAGCATGGCGCCGGTGAGTTTCTGGAATTTCTCAAACAGATTGATGCGAGCGCCCGGCCCGAGATCGATATTCACATCATTTTGGACAATAGCGAGGTGCATAAGAACTCATTGGTTCAGTCCTGGCTGATGCATCGCCCCCGCTATCACCTGCATTTCACACCTACACCGGTTTTCTGGTTGCGTCAGGTCGAGAGTTGGTTCGGTGAAATGAGCCGCAGGCGGTCACCGCCTGGCGCTCAGACATCAGCGAGCCAGTTGGAAGCTGATATGCGGGCTTTCATCGAGCGTCATAGTGAAAGCATAAGCCCGTATAAATGGCTGAATTCCGATACGGCTCAGCCTTCCCGGCACACGTTCCGGCAGAAAAGTGCAACGGATGTCAAAGCGCGAAGCCTGAATATATCGGAGCGGCTGAATAAATCAGTATAACTCCAGACTATACATTGAATATAGTTTAACTGTTCGGTTCATGGGGTACTTCATGCGTGTCGCAATCATACATTACTGGTTGGTTGGAATGCGTGGGGGGGAAAAGGTTCTGGAGGCCCTCTGCCGGATGTACCCCGGTGCCGATATCTTTACGCATGTCTATGATCCCTCGGCCATCTCCGACGTCATTAAGAAGCATCGTGTCTATACGACTTTCATAGATCGGCTTCCCTATGCGAAGCGAATGTACAAGAGATATCTCCCGTTGATGCCCATGGCGCTCGAGCAGGTGAATCTGAATGAATATGATCTTGTTATCAGCAGCGAATCCGGGCCGGCCAAGGGAATAATACCCAATTCGACGGCTCTGCATGTGTGTTATTGCCATTCACCGATGAGGTATATCTGGAACATGTATAATAGCTATTATGATAGTTCCGGCCTCATGACCCGCCTGATGATGCCGCCGCTCGCGCATTATCTAAGAACATGGGACGTGGCGACCGCCAATCGCGTCGATGATTTTGCTGCAAATTCGCTCACCGTTGCGCGACGTATCAAGAGCTACTACCGGCGAGATGCCGAAATCATCCACCCGCCGGTCGATACCTCTGCATTTCACCCTGTGCCCCGGTCGGAAGTCGGCGATCATTATCTAATGGTCGGCGAACTCGTCAGCTATAAGCGACCCGACCTTGCCGTAGAGGCATTCAACCGAATGAAGGCGAAGCTTGTCGTCATCGGCGGCGGCGAAATGCTGGAACGATTGCAGAAAATGGCGGGGCCCACGGTAACGATAATGGGGCCGCAGCCGTTTCGGGTTCTGCAAGAGCAATATGCGCGCTGCAGGGCGTTGGTTTTCCCGGGTGAAGAGGATTTTGGGATCGTGCCGGTCGAAGCAATGGCGAGCGGTCGGCCGGTTATTGCGTTCAATCGCGGAGGGGCAACCGAAACCGTCGTTGCCGGAAAGACGGGGATCTTTTTCGACACCCAGACTGTCGATGCATTGATCGAGGCAGTCGAGCATCTCGAGCGTATGGATCTTCGTCCGGGTGACGCCGTCGCGCGTGCCGCGGAATTCAGAACGGAAATCTTCATGAGAAGATTTGCGTCCTTCGTCAACAGATCGACCGGCGGGCAGCCTAAGGTCGTTCATGGCTAAGTATTGCCGGAGGGCGGCACCAATGAGGCGCCTTCACCCTCGAATAGGAGTGGAAGCCATGGAGCTGAATAAGTCGGTGACCGGCGAAATTAATCGGCGTTTTGTGTATCGGTTGCCTATTCTGGCTGCGGTCGGCGTGGCTTTCGTGCTGGGGATGTCGAGCGCTCATGCGGATGACTATATTCTCGGCCCGCAGGACAAGTTGCGCATACGCGTATATGAATGGCGCCCGATGGCCGGCTCCGCTGTCGAATGGGAGCCGCTGACCGGCGAATTTGTCATATCGGCGTCGGGTAACCTGTCGCTGCCTATCATCGGGACCGTACCGGCAGCCGGCATGACTTCCGAGCAGGTCGCCGAGAGCATCGGCGAGCGGTTGAAGACGCAGGTCGGCATGCAAAAGCGTCCCAACGCCTCGGTGGAGGTGGCGCAATACCGGCCATTCTTCCTGACCGGTCTGGTGGCCAAGCCCGGGCGTTATGATTACAGTCCTGGCCTTACGGTCATTCAGGCCCTCAGCATGGCCGGAGGGACATTCGGTGTCACTGACCCGACGCTTGTCGGTCTGCAGCGAGACGCCGTGGTCGCCCGAGGTGATCTGCGCTCTTTGGATGTCGAGCGGCTCAGCCTTCTGGCGCGGCAGGCGCGTCTGGACGCCGTCATCGACAACAAGCCCTCGATCAGCTTTCCGCCGGAGTTGATGCAGCGTGCAGACGATCCGCTTATCGCCCGCATGATGGACGAAGAGCAGGATTTGTTCGATACGCGACAGCGCTCCTTGCGCACCGAGACCGATGCGCTGAACCAGGCAAAGCTTCTCGCCAGCAATCAGATCGAAGCTCTCACCTCGAAGGCCGCTTCGCTTGCAAAGCAAATAGAACTCGCCAACAAGGATGTCGGAACGGTCAACAAGCTGATCTCCCAGGGGTTGACCGTGTCATCGCGCGAGCTTAACGCCAATCAGAACCTGGCCCAGCTCGAAAGCCAGAATCTTGACGTGGCACTTGCCAATCTCAAGGCACGGCAGGATATCGCGAAGGCGGATGGCGATATTGCCGATGTCAGCAATCGCTATCGTACGCAAGCATTGACCGAGGCGGCAGATGTGCGCGATCGCCTCGCAGCCAACAGAGAGAAGTCAGCAACGACCCAAGCTCTGCTCGACAATATTCAAGCGCGTGCCCCCGCGGCCGCGGCAAGTCTGGCAAGCGAGGATCCGCGACGCACGCTCAAGACCACGATAGATCGTATCGTCGACGGCAGCTTACATAGCATGCCTGCGAGCGACAATGACCCGGTCGCGCCCGGCGATGTCATTCGCGTCGAAGATGAAAAGCCGCAGGCGCTGACTCAAACGACAGACAATGGGTTAGGCCCGGCATTGTCCCCGTGATGACAAGACGGTTCCGTAGATTCGGGCAAATCCAAAAGGCCTGCAAGCAGAGGATGCTTTTAGAGCGGTTTTCGCATTCTGCGGGTATCGATCGCAGCCAATAATCATCTCAGAGTAGTAATTTCGCTCTCGTCGTCAGTCTTTCTCTGAAAATTGGGCGTATAACCGCATAAGCCGGAAATATTCGACTTGTCCCAGAGGCGCAGATCACGGATACTATGAATAGGTATTATTTTTGATCGTAGATGAACTACTCGGAGCTAGACGTTTGATGGCTTGGGGTCTCATTGTCTCTTTCGTAGTCGGGGCTTTATGTGCCCTAAGAGTACCAATTCTGCTTTTTACGATCATCGTCCTCATTGTGATGGTCGGCTACGCACTTTCCAATATCGGCTCTGGTAGCTCTGCACTCGACATTTTAGCATGGTCTTTTATTCTGGCTGCCGTGCTCGAGGCTGGGTATATTTTTCCGCGCATGTTACTTTACGTCATCTATGTAAAAGTGCTCGGACGAGATATCGGCAGGTCGAACTCGAGGAATGGGTCGGACCTCTTCACCAACAATCTCTTTCAAGCCCATTCGGATGCAAGGCTTTCTGCGAAAGCTGAGCGCGGAGGTGTCGACAAAGCTCGCCCCGGGATGCCGGACTGAAAGAAAAGCCGCGCTGATGGTCTGTGCCTTTGTTTCGCAAGGGAGGCTGTGCGTCGCTCAGGATTCAGGCGCCATAATTTGGGGCGTTTCTCCGCTTCTGAGTTTCCGCGAAACATACCAGCCGTCCCATTGCGAGAACTGCGGAAATACGCGCCTGTATCCCTTGCCCTCAAGGAGCGTCTGGATCGCCGTTTCGGTCTTGGGATTATTCTCCACGGAAATGAGCTGAAATTCACGGCTGAAACTATAGGCAGAAAGTATGTCCAGCTCACTGCCTTCCGTATCTATCGAAAAGTAGTCGATGACGGTTGGCGCGTTGTAGGTATCAAGCAGGTCGTCCAGCGATATGGTCTCTACCTCGATCTGTCTCCCCTGACTGCGAACGCCGGAAAAATGATCTCCCTGAGAAAAATCTGCAATGGAGCTCAATTCCGGGTCAGTTTCATCCGTAACGATGAACTTGACTGTTGCGCCGGAACTCGATGATACGCATCGATGCTCGATGGAGGCGGATCTGTTGGCCGCCAGATCGGAATGCCAGATCGGGTTCGGCTCGGCGAGGATCCCATTCCAGCCGAACTTCTTTTCAAGGAGCCAGCTGTTGCTATTCTTCAAGCCATTGGTCGAGCCGAATTCCACGAAAAATCCGTTTCTTTTCTCTGCCAGCTCGAAACAGACCCAGAGATCCTGCATGATCTGCGCGTGCGACCAGCTTCGCCTGGCCAGGCAATAGCTGAGGAACCTGGCATTGTCGTCCAGTATGATGTCGGCTACTTCCGCTCTGTTCAGGCGAATGGCGTTGAAAATAGCTTTTTGCAGAGTTTTATTCTTATGAAACCTGCCAACAGCAGATGATAATCCGGACAACATGAATTTCTTGGCGTCAAACATCTTGGCAATCCAAATATTCTGCAACGCTAAGTTAGCGCATTATTCGCTCTTAACCAATCGATATTCCTAGTCTGGGGTCCGGTTGTATCGTTTGCCAGGCAATCTGAAGCGGAAGGAGATCATGCATAGACATCATCAGGAGGCAATGCGCATGCTCATCGAGGCCTCGCGTCGAGCTCCGCGACGGTGCATTTCAGCTTCATATGGCCGGGATCCGTCACATCGAGCTTGTCCCATGGCACGATGTGACCGCTCTTCAAACCCAAAGGGGCGCGAATAGCCAGGGGAATCATCTACTCTGTCGAGCAGGCGAGATTTGGCAAATGTTATCTCGAAAGGCGGCTGGCTGTACGGCGAATACAGCGCACTACCCCCACGGAAGAACGAACGGCGCTTCCGTTGCGGTCTCTCGGCAATAAAATGAGAAAATATAGGAGGCGCGCCTCAGGTGCGTCAGCGAGCGGCGCGGTCGGATCGTCTACCCAGCAGGGAAGCTCTAATGAGTTCTGCTTTGTTCACTACCGGCGGCGGAGGCGGCTCTTCGCGCTGAGCTGCCGCCTTGGCGTGTGTTTGACGCAGCGCGATCAGGCGCTGCTGCGCGGCAAGCCTGTCCTCTGCCGAAAGCGGCTCGACGGGATTGCCGGCGAGATCGTGCCGCATGGAGTCCAATTGAGCACAGGCATGATAGTATCGCTTGGAATGCAGAAACGCGCTGGTGGCGCGACGAAGCGACATGACTGGCACATCAGGCTTCAAAAGCGGACGGAATTCATTCCAGAGACCCAGCGCAAAGGGACGAATTGGATCACCGGCTTTGACGGGCAGAATGCCGATGGGGTGAAGCAGGAGCGTGTTGATCGCAGCCGCCTTCTTGATGTCGAGCTCCGTCGCCACGATCGGCTCGCGATTGGTCGTCCAGGGTTCTTCCATCAAATCGTTCCTCTGCGTGCACTTCCATTACGGTTTGATTGTGAAATGATTTTGACGGGACGGCAACGAAATCCGCCGCCGTTTGTTCGCCCTCACGCCAAGCCGACGTCCATATATGAGGTGCGTTGTTCTGCAGCAAGTTTGGTTAACGAGATTTTCATAGTTGGCTGGCTAGTTTTGCGGCGCCGCGATAGGTAGCGCGTACGCGGCGCATCCTCTCTCAATCTCGAATTCGTAACAAGCGGTCTTGCGAAAATGTCGCAGGGTCTGAGCCTGGGGTGACTCTTGCCGCATAGGCAGCGAAAAGGGTCAATCTTTGCAGGCTCTCTCTGCAAGGTTCAATCCTGGCTTGCGGCGGAATGTGGGGCGCTAAGCTGACGAAAACGGCTTCGATCAGTTTCGTTGTCCGCCGGCGGTTGCACCATCAAAATAATTTTCTTCCGCTTGTCGGAATCGCCTTCTGTCGGTCGTCCTTGGAGCATCAACAGCTTCAATCTGGAGGAATATCGTGGAAAATGCTCAATCAGTTTGGCAGATTGCCGCCATTCTCGCCGCTCGCCTGATCTTCGCTGCCGTCTTCTTGATGGCTGTCTCGTTCAAATTCATGGATATGGGCGCGACCGCCGGCTATATCGCCGCCGCCGGTTTCCCGTTTCCATTATTCCTTGCGTGGTGTGCTGCGATCCTTGAAGTGCTGCTCGTCATTGCCTTCTTGACCGGTGCCTTGTTTACCCCGGCGGCACTCGTAGCAGCCGTTTATGTCATCTTCCTCGGATTCTCGTTCCACGGTCCGGCACGCTGGGCCGGCAACCAAGCCGAATTCGGCTTCTTCGTGGACCATTTCGTTTTCCTGGCAGGGCTGCTCTTTGCAGCCGTTCACGGACCAGGGAGCGTTCTTACAATAAAGTGGGCACTCTGGCCGGCCAAATATGACGCGGCTTCATCATAATTTGAAGGCTGCAGGACTATTTGCCCTTTTGACCATAGATCGTGATGCGTCGGCGCCGGAAGAGGTGGTCCGTGAAGACCGCAGCTTGCGGTGGCACTGAATACGTATGAAGCCGAGGCTCGATTTTTGTGAAGGCTCGCAAGCGCCGTTGATTTACCTGGCAGGCCCCTTTACTTCTCTCGCTGAAAGAAGAGGTCAGTCAGCCATGGATCATGAAACAAGCCTCCGAAACGAGCGCAAGCGCGGCTCCGGCGTGAAGGTTGTCTACGATATCTTGCGCGACGAGATTCTGGATCTGGAGCTGCCGCCGGGCAGCCCCATCGACGAGGTGCAGCTTTCCGAACGTTTCGGCATGTCGCGCACGCCGATCCGTGAAGCCTTGGTGCGGCTGGCGGGCGAGGGGCTGATCGATACGCTGCCCAATCGCTCGACCATGGTGTCGCAGATCGACTTCCTCAACATGCACAGCTATTTCGATGCGCTGGTGCTGATGTATCGGGTCACGACGCAGCTCGCGGCGAAATATCACCGTCCGGAGGATCTGGAAGCCGTGAGGGCTCTCCAGATTGAATTCGCCAATGCCGTCGAAGCGCAGGATGCGCTTGCCATGATCTCGACCAATGCCGCGCTGCATCTTGCGATCGCAGAGGCCGGCCGCAATCCCTATTTCACCAGCCTCTTCTTGCGTTTGCTGAACGAGGGTCGGCGCCTCCTGCGCCTCTATTATCAATCTTACAATGATCAGCTGCCGCGCCGTTTCGTCGAGGAGCACGATGAAATCATAGCCGCGATCGAGGCGCGGAATACCGAACTTGCCGAGCGTCTGGCGCGCGAACATGCCGAACAGATCGTCAGCCAGATCCAGAAACTGCTGATGCGCGAGGAGCGTCTCGACGTCAGTCTTTAGTCTGCATATTTCTTGTCGACAAATTAAATACAAGGCTGTATGAATGCTGCACAGACGGTGAGGCGTGGCGGCGAATGCGGCTGGGTGCCGATCCACTCGAGCCGAAGCCACAAGAGGATAGACAGATGACCGCAAGCATTTTCTCCGGCGTAATCCCTGCCTTGATGACCCCGTGCAAGGCCGATCGCAGCCCCGATTTCGATGCGCTCGTGCGCAAGGGTAAGCAGCTCATTGCCGAGGGCATGTCGGCTGTTGTCTATTGCGGCTCCATGGGCGATTGGCCGCTGCTGACCGATGCGCAGCGCATGGAAGGGGTAGAACGGCTGGCCCAGGCAGGCGTACCTGTCGTCGTCGGCACCGGTGCCGTGAATACCGCTTCAGCCGTTGCCCATGCTGCGCACGCTCAGAAGGTCGGCGCCAAGGGCCTGATGGTGATCCCTCGCGTGCTGTCGCGCGGCTCGGTGATCGCCGCCCAGAAGGCACATTTCAAGGCGATTCTCTCGGCGGCCCCCGATCTCCCGGCTGTGATCTATAACAGCCCCTATTATGGCTTTGCCACGCGTGCCGATCTGTTCTTTGCGCTACGTGCCGAGCATCCGAACCTCGTGGGCTTCAAGGAATTCGGCGGCCCGGCCGATATGCGCTATGCCGCCGAGAACATTACCAGCCGCGACGATGACGTATCGCTCATGATCGGCGTCGATACGGCGGTCTTCCACGGCTTCGTCAATTGCGGCGCGACCGGCGCAATCACCGGCATCGGCAACGTGCTGCCCAAGGAAGTCATCCATCTCTGCAACCTTGCCCAGGCCGCCGCCAAGGGTGACGTCGACGCACGCCAGCGCGCGCTCGAGCTGGAGCAGGCGCTTGCCGTCCTGTCTTCTTTCGACGAAGGACCGGATCTGGTTCTCTTTTTCAAGTACATGATGGTGCTGAAGGGCGACAAGGAATACGAGCTTCATTTCAATGAAAGCGATGTCTTGAACGAGAGCCAGCGCGGCTATGTCGAGACGCAGTTCAAGCTGTTCAACAGCTGGTACGCCGAGTGGAGCAGTCTTCCCGGCGCCGTGGAAAAGTATAAGGCCTAAGCTGTTACGGTCAGCTTAGGCTCGATATGCGAGAGGCCCCGAGGGGCCTCTTTCTTACTTTGGCCTTCACATGCATTTCAACGTCGCTCAGATCACAGCATCGAGGCCAAGCTCCTCTAGCCGATCGAGCTGGCGCAATTCCTCTGATGTCAGCGGGATACCATCCTTTTCCGCACGAGCGCGAGCGGCGAAACGACGCTGCGAGGGTAGGCGCGCGCCTTGGCCGACGATCGCTTCGAACAGCATTTCGGCACGGGCGAGCGGATTTCCTGGTCGGCCCGCCGCGAAGGCTTCTGGCGAGAAGGCGACGATGAGTTCGCCGTGACGTGGCGCAAACGCGGTCGAGCCGAGATAATCGAGTGCCTCGCGGCTGGTGAAATCGCCGATCATGATGCCAGCCAGAAGTTCGATCATGGTGCCGATCGCCGAACCCTTGTGACCGCCAAACGGCAGCATGGCGCCGGCGAGCGCCGCTTCCGGATCGGTCGTCGGCTGACCATCGGTATCTATCGCCCAACCCTCAGGCAAAGGCTTGCCGGCGCGCCGATGCAATTCGATCTCGCCACGCGCCGCAACCGAAGTCGCGAAGTCGAAGACGTAAGGCGGATTGTCGAGGCGCGGCCAGCCGAAGGCGAACGGGTTGGTTCCAAGCAGCGGCGCAGTACCGCCGGCGGGCGCGACGGTGGAATAGCTCGGGCACATGGCAAAGGCGGCAAGGCCGCGCTCCGTCAGCGCTTCCACCTCCGGCCAGAGTGCTGCGAAATGCGTGCAGTCGTTGATGGCAAGCGCAGCAATACCGAAACGGCGAGCCTGTTCGGCGAGTACAGGTACGCCGAGCTCGAAGGCGGCATTGGAAAAGCCGCTCCTGGCATCGACGCGAACGATGGCCGAGTCGGCCCGGTGCTCCAATTCGGGCACTGCATCCGGGCGAACCTTGCCCGCCTTGACCGTGCGCAGCACGCCTTCGATGCGATAGATGCCATGCGATTTACAGGCGTCCCGTTCGCCCGCGACGATCGTCCGTGCGATCGCAGCTCCCTGTGGTGCATTGAAGCCGGCTTTGGAAAGGATCAATTCGACGCGGCTTTGCAGTGCAGCGGATGTCAGGGTGGTCACATCGGTCAATTTCGGTTCTCCCTTATTATGCTTGCTTGCATCATAAACATGGAAATTATAAATACAAAAAGAATACAAGAAATCGACAGGTGGATTCGCTGTTTCGTCGCGCATTTCGGTTTGCCATAACGCTTGACGATAATTGCTTAACCTATCGATATCCGCGCTTGATCCCATACCGGGAGGAGGGATGCCCATGATCAGCCTGAGACCTGGAACAGCGTTTGCCCGCGGAGCGACGCAGATTGCGGAAATACAGAGATGAGCAGACCGGATGTTATCGTCATCGGGGCCGGCGTGATTGGTCTTTCCACTGCGATCGCGGCTCAGAAGCGCGGCTTGCAGGTTGTGGTCCTCGATCGCGAAGGACCGGCCGCAGGCGCATCGGCGGGGAATGCCGGCGCTTTCGCCTTCACCGATATCCTGCCGCTTGCCTCCCCGGGTATCCTGAAGAAGGCGCCAAAGTGGCTCCTCGATCCGCTTGGACCGCTCTCCGTTCCTCCCGCCTATGCGCTGCAGATCACGCCCTGGATGTTCCGGTTCTGGCGCGCCTGCCAGCCGTCACGCGTCGCCCATTCCATCGCGGCCCAGACAAGCCTCATGGATCTGTCCAAGGCGGAACTGGAGCCTTTTCTGGCTGCCACCGACACGCTCTCGATGCTGCGCAAGGAGGGCAATCTCCAGGTCTATGAAAGCGAGGCGGAATTCCGTGCTTCGCTGCCCGGTTGGGATGCGCGCCGCAATCACGGCATTGAATTCCAGCACCTGAAAGCCGACGAGATGGCAGCGATTCAGCCGGGGCTGGCGTCACGCTTCACACTCGGCACCTTCACGCCCGGCTGGTATTCCATTGCCGACCCGAAGCTTTATACGCTGGCGCTGGCTGAGCATTTTCGCAGCCACGGCGGTGTCATCGAGGCGGCTGATATCTCCGCGCTCCGTGCGATCCCCGCGGGTGTCGAGGTGGCGGCGGCAGATGGAAAACTGCGCCAGAGCGGCAAGGTCGTCCTGGCTGCTGGTGCCTTCTCGCATCGGATCGCCAAAACGCTGGGTGAGCGCATCCCGCTTGAGACAGAGCGCGGCTATAACACGACGCTTCCATCCGAAGCCTTCGACCTGCGCACCCAGATAACGTTTGGCGGCCATGGCTTCGTCGTCAGCAAGCTTTCCACCGGCATCCGCGTCGGCGGTACGGTGGAGCTGGGCGGATTGGAGTTGCCCGCGAATTTTCGCCGCTCCGAGGCCCTGCTTCAGAAGGCCCGCTCTTTCTTGACCGGTCTCAAACCGGAGGGCGGCGTGCAGTGGATGGGCTTCCGGCCATCGCTGCCGGACAGCCTCCCGGCTATCGGCCAGGCCAGGGTTACGCCGGATGTGATCTATGCCTTCGGCCATGGTCATCTCGGACTGACACAGTCGGTGGGCACGGCGCGTCTGGTCGCCGATCTCCTCACAGGACAGAGATCAGCCATCGATCTGGCACCCTTTTCGCCGCAACGCTTCTGATAGTACCGCAATATCATCGTATTGACCTATTATGGCGGACGGCGAAGCGATCCTTCATTTGCCGGCCGCCGAGGGCTTTGCAGCAAACCGGTCGATGCTACCGAGGCTTGGCCCCGGCATGTGCGCCCGCCTCCCTTGCAAGCAGCCTCAGCCAGGGGCCGCAATGAAACAGGCTCATAAGCAGATACATCGGGACCATCCCGCCGAGCATCGAACCGCCTTGCGCCGAGCAGATCATATCGCCGGCCGCACCGTAGGCAGACAGCCCGGTCATGAGGGCGAAGCTCGGCGCTGCCGCCAGTGCCAGCCATCGGCTGGCGGTAAGGGGCAGGTTGGGGGTGGCGAGATGCACGCCGGCCCCTTCATTGCTTTCGGATAGGCGGAACATCAGTTTGCTCCGTAGCGATCGTGATGTTTCCACCACACGCCGGTCTCGTTGCGGCCCAGGGGCGCGCGGTCGAGCCACTGATACATGCCCCAGAGACCGTCAAGCCCGCGGGCATAGGATGAGTAGGTATGATAGACGTCTCCGTCCTGCATGGCGAAGGCGCTGACGCCGGGCCGGTCACGCGTGTAAGTCGCGATATCCGTCCCCGTCATTGACGCCATCAATTCAACCGGGCCTTCGCTGCCGCGCAGCTCCCATTGCTGTATCGTCTTGCCTGCCTGAGCATCGAGCATTGGCGGCTCGCGGCGATAATTATATTCGATTTTGCCGCTGCTCTGTTCATCCGGCGTGAACCAGACATTGAAATCATGGTTGAAATCACTGTTTGCCGAAGAGGCCCAGTCGAAGGTCCAGCCCATGCGCCGCTTGAACTCCTGCAGCTTTTCGAGCGGTGCCCGGGAAATGGCCGAGAAGGCGACGTCGTGATTTTCAAGATGCACGGCGATGCCATTGAAGCCGTCCGCGATCGACGAGCAGGACGGGCAACCGGCCGTATAATCCGGCCCGAACATGAAATGATAAACGAGAAGCTGCGAGCGCCCCTTGAAGAGGCCCGAGAGCGGGACGACACCGTGCTCGGTCTCGAGACGATAGTCCTTTTCCACCTTCACCCAGGGCAATTCCTGGCGGCGGGCGGCGATCTCGTCGCTGCGCCGCGTCAGCTCCTTTTCCTGCTCCAGCAGGGAAAGTCGTGCCGCAAGCCAATCTTTGCGTGTTCCAGTCGCATGCATCGTCATGATTGATCTCCTCTTGTCAGCGACATCTGTCCTGTCGGCGCTGCGTCTTGCCTGCCGATGTGCGATACCTTACGGCTGGAGTGCGAAGGGGTGGGAGTTACAAGTGTGACGGGATTTCGATGGACTCGCTGATCGTCGCGGCCGCCCAGGCGCTTGCTGCCGGAGATGTGCTGGGGGCGTTGAAGCGCGTCGCACTGCGCGACGATGCTCCGGCGCTGGCGCTTCGCGGCATCGCCATGGCCCAGCTCGGCGATCTCGCCCGCGCCAAGGTACTGCTGAAGAGTGCCGCGCGCGCCTTCGGTCCGCGCGAGGCCATCGCCCGCGCCCGTTGCGTGGTTGCCGAGGCGGAGATCGCCCTTGTCTCACGCGACCTTGGCTGGCCGGAAAAGGCGCTGGAGACGGCGCGGGCCGCTCTCGAAAAACATGGCGACCGCATCAACGCCGCTCATGCCCGCAATTTGCAGATACGCCGCCTGCTGCTCATCGGTCATCTGGACGCGGCGGAGCGCTTGCTGGCGAAGCTCGACCCATCGCCGTTGCCTCCCGCCGCAAGGGCAAGCCACGAACTGGCGGTTGCCGGCATTGCCATCCGCCGCCTGCGTATCGAGCCGGCACGTGCCGCCCTGATACGCGCGGCGGAAGCGGCACAGAGGGCAGGAATCTCAGCACTCATCGTCGAGGTGCAGGATGCGGCGCGCATACTCGACGAGCCGGCCGCACGCCTGGTGGCTAAAGAAGGCGAAAGACCCTTGTCGCTGGATGAGGTCGAGGCGCTTCTGGCGTCCGCTGCCTTGGTCGTAGACGCCTGTCGCAACGTCGTGCGCCGCGCCGGAGACATCATATCGCTTGCGAGCCGGCCCGTGCTTTTTGCCCTTGCGCGCGTGCTTGCTGAAGCGGCTCCTGCCGACGCGCCGCGGGCGCTTTTGCTTTCCCGCGCATTTGGTGCCCGCCATGCCGATGAATCCCACAGGGCACGGCTGCGTGTTGAGGTCGGCAGGCTTCGCGCCGCCTTGGAGCCGCTCGCAGAGATCAGCGCGACGGCGGAAGGTTTCGTGCTGACGCCTCGGCTGCCAGGTGATGTCGTCGTGCTGGCACCGCCGGTCGAGGTCGAGCATGCCTCCGTGCTTGCCCTGCTCTCGGATGGCGAGGCTTGGTCGAGTTCGGCGCTGTCGATTGCCCTGTCGACAAGTACGCGTACCGTGCAGCGTGCGCTCGACGCGCTTGCGGCGGCAGGGATGGTGCAAAGCGTCGGCAGCGGACGGGCCTGTCGCTGGATGATGCCGCCCGTCGTCGGCTTCCCGACAACATTGTTACTCCCCGGACCGCTGCCGAGCGACTAGGCTTCTTAATTATCGACACTCAACCGATCCCGACGGGAGGAGGAAGCATGAAAAAGTCCCAAGCGGAAATCATTCGCGAATACGGCCCCTTCGACAACGCGCCGCGCGTAAACGGCGTCACCTTCGACGGCCAGCACGTCTGGTTCGCCTCCGGCGAGAAGCTGCACGCGCTGAACCCCGAAAGCGGCGAGCAAGTGCGCACGATCGACGTTGCCTCGCACGCGGGCACCGCCTTCGACGGCCGCTACCTCTACCAGATCGCCGAAGACCAGATTCATAAGGTCGACCCGAAAACCGGCAAGATACTCTCCACGATACCGGCGCCCGGCCATGGCGGCGATTCAGGCCTTGCCTGGAGCGAGGGTAGCCTGTGGGTCGGGCAGCATCGAGGCCGCAAGATCTATGAGATCGATCCCGAAACGGGCGCCATCCGGCGCACCATCGAATCCAACCGCATCGTTACGGGCGTGACATGGGTGGATGGCGAGTTATGGCACGGCACCTGGGAGGGAGACGAAAGCGACGTCCGCCGTGTTGATCCGGTGACCGGCGAGGTTTTGGAGCGGCTGGAAATGCCCGAGGGTACCGGCGTTTCCGGCCTGGAATCCGATGGCAGGGACCGCTTCTACGCCGGTGGCGGTGGCAGCGGCAAACTGCGGGCGATCCGCCGTCCGCGTTGAGCGGTTTGCAGTGGAGATATCTTGTGTCCGGGGCCGGACGATCGGCCCCGGACATGTCGTTTTAGGAAGAGCAGACTTACGCCTCCGGCTCAAACGATTGCATCCGGACCACGACTGGATAGCGCAGCTTTAAAACTCATTGAGCATAGACAGGGCTTCAGGCCGAGTCCTGCGAGCGCCGATATCCTATCTCATGTATGGTGAACCAACAGCAATGCCATGCGTTTCCAACATGGAAGCCATGCCTTGCTGCTTCGTGCGCTCATCGCCATATTTCTCACTTACCAATCGCATTCCAATCATTTCCACGTTGTGAGCCGCGCCGATACCGACCGATGCCGTGGGCAATCGTGTGCGCCAAGGAGAAGCCATGAATGAGATCGCGAAAAGTCTTGGTGAAATGAACCTGCAGGAGCGGGCCGATCTTATGGCAGCCGTTGCGGATGTACTGCAAGCCACTGCCGAAGAGGCCGAGGAGGACGGCGATACGCTTGCCGTCACCAATTCCCTGTTTCTGGCTCGCAATCTTCGCGGCTGTTCGTCCGATCTCGGCCCGAATGATCTGAAAGCGGCCGAACTGCTGCTGGAGCAGGGGATTACTTTCATTCACCTGCTGAACGGACGCAAGAAAGGCCGTGGACTGGTGCACTGACGGTTGCGACAGTCGAAAGTCCGTGGACTGCTAAAAGCTTAGGCGGAACATCACGGATGTCCCGCCCTTCCTGTCTGGTTGTGCTTGTGTCGGCAGAAATCTTTTCGCCGCGCCTGCTTCTCAATCTTCCTGGATGGCGCTGTCTCGGGCCGTATCCCGCATGAAGAGATAGACGATGAGCGAAATGCCGATCATCGCCGTCACGTACCAGTAGAAACCCTGTTCCCAGCCACTGCTCTTGAATTTCAGCGCCACAAATTCGGCTGTGCCGCCGAAGAGCGTATTGGCGAGGGCATAGGGCAACGCGACGCCGAGAGCTCGGATATGGGCAGGAAACAACTCCGCCTTCACGACCGCATTGATCGATGTGTAGCCGGTGACAATGACCAATGCGCCCATGACCAGCACGCCGGCGATGAGAGGATCTTTCGTGGTTTCGAGTGCCGAGAAGATCGGATAGGTAAACAGCACGCCGCAAAGGCCGAAGCCGATCATCAGCGGCTTGCGGCCGATCCTGTCGGAAAGCCCGCCTGCGATCGGTTGCAGCAGCATGAAGATGAACAACGTGATTGCGTTGATCTCGCTCGACGTTTCCCGGCTGAACCCGGAAGTATTGACCAGGAATTTCTGCATGTAGATCGAGTAGGCGTAGAAGGCGAGCGTGCCGCCGGCCGTCAGCAGCATGACGAGCGCGGTTTCCTTGGGGTGGCGGGTGATGAGCATCCAGAAGCCGGATTTCTGCGTATCGCTCGCGCGCACATTCTTGAAGCTTTCGGTTTCGGCTAGGCCGCGTCGCAGCCAGAAAACCACGACTGCAAGCGCTGCTCCCATGAAGAAGGGAATGCGCCATCCCCAGGCGTTCAACGCTTCCGTCGTCATCACGGCCTGCAACAGGATCAGGAGCGCGATGGCAAGAAGTTGGCCCGAGATCAGCGTCACGTACTGAAAGGATGAGAAGAAGCCGCGGCGCTGGCGGCCGGCCATTTCAGAAAGATAGGTTGCCGAGGCGCCGTACTCGCCACCGACGGAGAGGCCCTGCATCAGGCGAGCGAGGACCAGAAGTGCCGGTGCCACAACGCCGATGGTTTCATATCCCGGCGTTAGCGCGATAATCAGCGACCCCGCGCACATCAGCGTCACCGAAAGGGCGAGGCCGGCTTTGCGGCCCTTGCGGTCGGCATAGAGCCCCATGATCCAGGCGCCGATCGGCCGCATGACGAAGCCGACGGCAAAGACCGCCGCCGAATTCAACAGCTGCGCCGTCTGGTCGCCGGCGGGGAAGAAATGCGGTGCGAAATAGAGCGCGAAGGCCGCATAGACATACCAGTCGAACCATTCGACCAGATTGCCGGTGGAGCCGCCGATGATCGATTTCAGACGTTGACGCCGCGCGGCTGCTTCCGTCGCTGCCGTCGTCGTGATGGGATCCAGTGTATTCAGCATTGTTCCTCTCCTCCCGTTCTTGCTTCGGATCGTCGTTACGCAGCGATGGCGCTGCACACGACGGGTTCGCCAGGGAAGGCCTCGCGCATTCGGTTGCTGGCGGCCGCTATCAAGGCGGTATCCGCAATGCCACTATCTGGCCAACAGCCGACTGTTGTGCGTATTGAAGGTCCACTCTCCCAGTGGCGCTATTGATATGTGAGGAAAGCGCGGCGCACGAGGTTTGAGGGCCACTCAGGATATTCTATTGATATATTTCATTTTTCTCAGAATGAGATCGCCGCTCTTGGAAAACTTCGCGCAAGATTCTGCATGGCTATTTCGCAGTTTGTGCAATATTCTGCACAAATGAACGGAACAGGTCTGAAGCGAATTGTGCTGCTGGTGGTGGCCGGTTTAGCCGCTGCTGCGGGCATTTGGTATGCGGCGCTTTCACTTTCCCGTCAGGACGCTCTCAGGCGGCTGGATGCGGAGGCGCGCGACCTTGCGGTACAGCATATCCGCCTGCTCGACAGTGAGTTGGCGCGCTTCCGGCTTCTTCCAATCGTGCTCGGCGAATATCGCGATCTTGGTGAGGCGCTCGCGAGCCCCACAACGGATGCCGCCCGCCGACTTGACGACAAGCTTGGCTTTCTGGCGCGGGAAACTGGCGCCTATATCATCTATCTCGTCGATCAGAAGGGGCTTGTCATTTCCGCGTCGAATGCGGGGACCGAAGACAGTTTTGTCGGCAAGAACTTCAGCTTCCGTCCCTATTTTTCCGAGGCGCTGAAAGACGGCACGGCGGAATATTATGGCGCCGGAGCGATCAGTGGCCGGCCAGGTCTGTTTCTGGCCCGCAGGGTCGGCGATGCCGCCGCTCCGGCGGGAGTCGTCGTGGTCAAATTCGAGTTCGACGCGGTGTCGCGGATCTGGGCGAACGATCGCGGAAAAACGTTTGTCGTCGACGAACATCAGATCATCCTTGCCGCATCCGACCCGTCACAGGTGCTGACGACGCTTGCACCTCTGTCGCCTGAAGTCCGGGCTAGCATCGCCGCAAGCGGCCAATATCGCGACGCCGCCCTTGCACAGGGGAATTACTATGTCGAGGATGCCGGTCGCATACACGGTCCGCGAGGCCGGATCATGATCGCTGCGGAGCAGCCGGTGGCCGGGACGCATCTGCGTCTCCTGCATCTTCTCGACACCCGCGCG
The DNA here is from genome assembly GCF_014193605.1 of Rhizobium sp. BK312. Classification (NCBI taxonomy): domain Bacteria; kingdom Pseudomonadati; phylum Pseudomonadota; class Alphaproteobacteria; order Hyphomicrobiales; family Rhizobiaceae; genus Rhizobium; species Rhizobium sp. BK312. The sequence goes on from NZ_JACHZP010000004.1 coordinate 305,595, forward strand.
GCGCTACAGGAGGCGCAGGCGCAGGCCTGGCTGCTGGCTTTGCCCGTCATCGTCGGTTTGGCAGTCATCGTCGCCGCGATCTGGTGGCGGATGACTCGAGCGGCCAGGGCAGCGGACGATCGGCGAGCACTTGAGGAGGCCGTCGCCGCACGCACGGTCGAGCTGCACGACGAGATGGCTGAACGTGCGCGCGCCGAGGATCGATATCGCGATGCCCGTGAGGAACTTGCCCAGGCGAACCGGCTTGCTTCCGTCGGTTCGATCACGGCGGGGTTGATGCATGAGATCAACCAACCTGTCGCGACCATCCGCACTCTCGCCGAGAATGCGCGCCACCATCTCGCGGCCAATCGCCTCGATCGCGTCGGCGCCAATCTGGATGCCGCGGTCGAAGTGACGGCGCGCATCGGCACGATCACGCAGGAGATGCGGCGTTTTTCACGCAGGGGGCGGCGCGCAGCCGGAGCGGAACCGCTCGATGCCATCATCGCGGGCGCCTTGCTGCTGGTGGGGAATCGGTTTCGCAAAGCCGGCGTGCGGCTGGAGCTGCCGGGGCAGGGCCAGCCGCATGTGCTTGCCGAGCGGGTGCGGCTGGAGCAAGTCATCGTCAATCTGCTGCAGAACGCTATCGATGCGGTTGCCGGCATTGAGGATCCGCATGTTGCTCTGCTCGTCGACGCTGCCGGAAAGGATATGGTGAAACTGACTGTCGCCGATAATGGTCCCGGTATCGATCCGGCACTGGCCAAGGAAATATTCCGGCCGTTCGTTACCGGCAAGCCCGATGGACTTGGTCTCGGGCTCGGGATTGCCCAGGATATTATGAATGATCTCGGCGGATCATTGACCATCGGCCCTTCGCCGCTCGGTGGCGCGGCTTTCGTAATGACGGTGAGGCGAGCATGACCCTGGAAGCGTCGCAGAAAGTTCTTCTGGTCGAGGATGATGGCCCCTTCAATGCCGCACTTACGGATTCCTTTGCTATAGCGGGCTTCGACGTGGAGACGCATGGTGACGGGCAATCGGCGCTGACAAGTCTTGCAACCGCATTGCCCGGCGTGATCGTCAGCGATATCCGTCTGCCGCGCATCGATGGGCACGATCTGCTGGAGGCCGTGCTGGCGCGCGATCCGGACTTGCCCGTTATCCTGATGACTGGCCACGGTGATATCGCCATGGCTGTCGGGGCGCTGAAACAGGGCGCCTATGATTTCATTGCCAAGCCCTTTGCTACCGATCATCTGATCGCATCGGTGCGCCGGGCGCTGGAAACGCGCCGCCTGGTGCTGGAAAACCGGCGTTTGCGGCAGGCGGCTGCCGAGGCGGAGGATGCATCGCCGCTTCTCGGCCAGACGACGGTCATGGCACGGTTGCGCGAAACGATCCGCCAGGTCGCAAACGCCGATGTGGATGTTCTGATCGAGGGCGAAACGGGGACCGGCAAGGAGCTCGTGGCCCGGCTCATTCACCGCTGGAGCAGGCGGCGTGCCCGCAGTTTCGTCGCGGTCGATTGTGCCGCCTTGCCGGACGCGATCGCCGACGAGGCTCTGTTCGGAAACCGCGTTCGGCGCGGACGCATTGCCGAGGCAGATCGCGGCACGCTGTTTCTCGACGAGATCGACAGCATGTCGCCCATGCTGCAGGGACGGCTTCTGCGTGTTGCCGAGGAACGCGAGCTGCCTTCGGCAAGCGGCGAGCCGACCCCTGTCGATCTCCGCATTGTCGCTGCCACCAAAAGCGATCTGCATGCTGCAGTCGCCGATGGCCTTTTTCGCGCCGATCTGCTCTATCGGCTGGAAACCGTAAGAATCCGCATTCCGCCGCTGCGGGAGCGCCGGGCCGATATCGGCCTGTTGTTCAGCGCCTTCCTCGACGAGGCCGCCCGCCTGCACGGCGTGCCGCGCCCGCCCATCGATGCCGCGATGGAGGCACGGTTTCTGACGCACGATTGGCCGGGCAATGTCCGGGAGCTGCGTAACTATGCGACCCAAGCGGCGCTAGGCCTCTCCTCCGTTCGCAGTCAGCCTGCGCTGGAGCTTGGCCTCTCCGAGCAGATGGATCACTTCGAGGCAAACATTCTACGGGCCACGCTGGAACGCTTCGAAGGGGATATTGCCGAAGTCGCGCAGGCGCTCAGACTGCCGCGCCGCAGTCTCTATGCACGCCTGCAGCGCCACGGCATCAATCCGTCCGCTTATCGCAAATAAGTTAGCTTGCGCACCGATGGTTGCCGGCAGTTTCCGGGCCGCTCAAGGCGCTATGGTGAAACTGTAGCTCCCGTTGGTCTTGTGGCCATCCGTAGAGAGCACGTGCCATTCGACCATGTACTTCCCGGGCGCAAGCTTGTCGGCTACCGGCACCATGAGCGTGGTGCCGCTATTCATCAGCATGGCCTCACCGGTCTTGATGGTAGCCTTGTCAGGCCCAGTTATCTTAATGCCGCTGAATTTCACATTGAGACCTTCCGAGAAGGTCAGGTCGAGCTCCGACGGGGCGCTCTTGACCAAGCCGTCGGCCGCCGGAACGGCGGATTTCAGATGGGCATGGGCCATAGCCTGGCCGGCAAGGGCGATACTGATTGCAGTTGCAGCGAGAAGCAGTTTCTTGATAGGGGGCATTTGATTTCCTTATCATGTTGGTGATCCGGGGAAAGCCCGCGGATCGTGTGATGGCGATCGGTCGATCACCGATATCCGTTGCCGCAAGGGCCGACGGAATTCCCATTCCCGGAGCCGATTACGCACCTCGGAATTAATCCTGCTGCAGCAGATTTCGGATCTTCTGCAGGGCGACATCGGTATTTTCCTGGTAGGCGATCGTACCCCTGAGATTGCCGTCGGCATCGACGAGCAGTACGGACGCCGTGTGGTCCATGGTGTATCCGCCGTCCGGGCTGGGCACCTTTTTGGCATAGATGCGCCAGCCTTTGATCGCCTTCTGCATTTCACCGGGATCGCCCGTGATGCCGATAATCCGGTCGGTGAAATTGCCGGTGTAGCTATGCATGATCTCCGGCGTATCGCGCTCCGGATCGACGGTGAAGAAATAGGCCTTCAACCCGTCGGCTTGAGGTCCGAGCGTCTTGAACCAGCCCGCCATATCGTAGAGCGTCGTCGGGCAGACGTCGGGGCAATGCGTATAGCCGAAATAGACAAGCGAGGGATGACCCGACAGGGCCTTTTCGGTGATGGGTTCACCGCGATCGTCCGTCAGCGTGAAGGCTGCACCGAAGCTGCCGGCCGCCCGGACCTTGGGCGTCATGAGGAAGGTTGCGTAGCCGATGGCACCAGCGCCGACGATAAGCGTCAGGGCGACGGCCGTTGCCGCAAAGCGTCGTCTATTTGACATGGGATGCCTCCTTGTTTGCCGCGATCGATCCGACGGGGAAATCGATTTCGGCCGTACCGGCTTTTTCGAATTTGAGCGATGTCCTCACCGTCTGGCCCTGAAGGAAGGGCGTGGCGACCTTCATGAACATGAGGTGGTAGCCGCCGGGTTTGAGCTCGATGGTCTTGCCGGCCGGTATTGCTAGGCCGCCGGCAAGCTCACGCATGATCATCACGTCATTGTCCATCTTCATCTCGTGAATCTGGACCGTTGCGGCGCGCGGTGAGCTCGCAGCCACCAGCCGGTCGTCGGTGCCTCCCGTATTCGTGATGGTCATATAACCGCCACCGACGGGAGCTCCCGGCACCATGGCGCGAACATAGGGTGCGGAAATGGTGAGGTTGCCGATTTTGACATCGTCGGCGGAAGCGAGAGAGGAAGACAGGAATGCCAGCCCGAAAGCAGCGAGGGCAAAGATGGGTTTCTGCATGATCGAATCCTTGATCCGGAGAAGAGCAGGCGGACGAAGCCTCTGGCTCCGCCTCACCGCGTCAGGAGAAGAAGCGCCGGAGAGGCGGCACGAAGCGAACCAGGAGCTGGTCGAGGAGAAGCATCGCGACGATGGCGGCGCCGGTCAGCGGGAAAGCCATGCCGAAGACGATGGCAATGAACCAGAGGCCGACATAGACGGACTTCTGCGGCGGCATCGGCGGTACGCCAAGACGGCCCGATGGCCGGCGCTTCCACCACATGGTCGCTGCCGTCACGCAGCAAAGGATGATGGCGAGACACGCGGCCAGCATCAGAAGCTGGTTGAAAAGGCCCCACTCCTGCCCCTGATGGACATTGATGCCCCATTCGATCGCCTTGCCGAGTGCCGGATACTGATCGTAGGAAATATCGACGAGCGGCTTGCCGGAATATTGGTCGATATGGACGGTGCGTTCTTTGCCAAGGTCGCCGAAATAATGGCTTGCCGTATAGACGCCGGTCCCATCTGATGGGATCGCAAGATCCGAGCCGGCGACCATGCCCAGCCCATGCATGACGTCGACGGCCTTATCGAGACCGATCGGCTCGGCCGATTGCGCCGCGATATCGGAGAGCGGAACGGGCGCGTTTTCGACGACCCAGCCGGCGCGGCTGACGATATCCTGTGTGACCTTTGTCGATTTCGGAACGTCGTCCCAGACTGCCGCCGGTGTTCCGAAATTGTGAGCGGTCAGCCAGGCATTGACGTTGGCGCCCCAGTAGCCGGACCACGGCATGCCGCTGAAGGCGAGAAAGAAGATCAGGATGCCGGCAAGCGCTCCCGTCACGGCATGCAGGTCGCGCCAGAAGACGCGGCGTGATGGGGTGCCGCGAACGCTGAGCACGCCGCCCGTCTGCTGGCGCGGCCACCACAGATAGATGCCCGTCACCACGAGGACGAGAGCAAAGCCCGCGACGATCTCGATGAGGCGATTGGTCCATTTGCCGAAATATTCTAGGCTATGGATGCGCTTGACGACCCAGCCGAACTCCTGTTTCGACCCCACTGATCCTAGAATGCTGCCATCGTAAGGATTGACGTAGACGATGGTCGATTGGCCATCCTTGGACAGCGTTATCCAGGCCGAGCGGTTCGGCGCCGACGCTTCGTGATAGGAGGTTGCGCGCGCGCCCGGAAAGGCCGAAAGCGCCGCGTCGGCGATCTGCTGCGGCCGCAGCATGGTGCCGGCCTCGGTGACGAGATAGCGATGCGAGTAGAAGGTATCGGCAATCTGGTCCTTGAATAGATACAACGAACCGGTGATCGCCAGATTGAGCATGAAAGGGATGACGAGCAGGCCGGCGAAAAAATGCCAGCGCCAGATCGCGCGATAGAGCGAGATATTGTGGGTTGCTGCGGCCGCAGGCTCTGCAGCGGTAAAGGTAGACATGAAATCCTCCGAAGATCGGCGGGCTGCCGCAAGGGGCGATCTGAGGAGGGGGCGGCGAGACGGTTCGCCGTTTGGCGCGGCCTGCTTTCCCTGAGCAGCCGACCAATCGGCCTGCTTCGTTCGGCAAGATGCAGCTGTGAACACCAATCCTCAGATGTCGCGACGTGATGGTCGCGCAAGCGGCAGCGTTGACGGCGGGCATCGCGACGAAAGCCGCAATGCCGGTTCAGCCAACGATGTCGGGGAGGGGTGGTGCTCTCGGGCCTGTATTCGGCGGATAAAGCTGGCGGTGGAACGCCTCCGATCGTGCGACGACCGTCTCTCCACGCGGAGAGGCAAGGCGCCCACAAATGTCGGTAGGAGGCCCCGGCAGCATCGCGGCGGACGCAATCCGGCATGCCTCGCATCCGGGTGCGTAGGCTTTCCCATGCACCTTGCCGTCGGCATCCTTGTAGGTGATGCAAAGGACGGGCAGGGAGCCATCCGGAAGCCGGTACTGGGCAAGCTCGATCGGGGATATTTCGTCCGCGGTTGCGACGATCGGTTGATGGGCGAAGCCGACGAGCAACAGCGCAACGGCGCAAAGAATGCGCGCGCTCCACTGAAATGTTCGCGAAATCGTCTTCCGCATGCTTGTCCCCACCACCGCATTCGCGGATAAGGTTTCAGTCATAGGGCAGGCCTATCACAAGCGCAATGCGTCAATTCGTGCCGCGATGCCGCCGCAGTGCCGATCGATGAGAAGCATATAAACTATTTTTAGAGATCGCATGGTATCTCGTAAGGACTTCGACCATGCCGCCGCAGCTCATCTATCGCGGCGCGTTGCGAAGACTGGGAATCGCCATGGAAGTCGAAACACATCTGATCTCGCTAATACGTGTCCTCGGCCAGGTGGCGATTATTGTCTATGCCTATTCCTGGGTCATCCGTATCGTCGAGCGCGGCGCTTTGAAATCCGTGGCCGTCGGGCTGTTGTTCGGGCTGGTCGGCATCCTGTCCATGGGCGATCCCATCCAATGGATGCCAGGTGTGATCCAGGATGGCCGGTCGATCCTCCTTGTCCTTACGCCAATCTATGGCGGCCTTTTGGGAACCATTGTCGCTGCGGCGATGATGGCGCTGTTTCGGTACATGGTGGGCGGCATGGGCGCGGTGGTCGGCGTGGCCGGCATCGTGATCGTTGCAATCGCCGGCTATGTACTCACTCTGCTGCCGCGGCAATGGACCGGCACGGGATGGCGGCGATCGGCTCTGTTCGGTCTGGCGACCTGTTCATCCATTGTGGTTGTTTTCCTTTTTCCGTGGGCGGTTGCGCGCGCCCTTCTTATCTCGGCAACACTTCCGGTAACGATCGTCAATATCCTCGGTGTCATGCTGTTGTCGGATCTCTTGCAGCGGGAGCAATATCGCATTGGCATCCAGCGCGCGCTGGAGAATGAAGCGAGCCTCGATCCGCTGACAAGGCTTCCCAACCGCCGGGTGCTGCAGCGCGAAGGCGATCGATGCAGCAAGGAAGCGGGCATGCGGCGTATCCCCTTCTCGATCATCATGCTCGATATCGATCACTTCAAGAAGATCAACGACAGCTGGGGCCATTCCTTCGGTGACACCGTTCTGGCGCGATTGGCCGACGTCATCAGGCAAACCGTGCGCAAGACCGACATTGCCGCTCGTTATGGCGGTGAGGAGATCGTCGTGCTGCTGCCCAACACCGATACGCGGGCTGCGGCTGCCGTCGCGGAGAAAATTCGCAAGGACATCGAGGACACAACCCTGATGTTCGAGCAGGAGGCCGTCCATGTCACGGTCAGCATCGGCATCGCCTGCTCCCTCGAACCGACGACGGATTTCAAACATGTGCTTGAGGCCGCCGACAAGGCGCTTTATCGCGCGAAGGCGGGCGGGAGAAATCGCGTGGAACTGGCGGAGGCCGTATAGGCTCGCCGCCTTTCCTTCTCATGGGCATGGCGTGCTCTGTCTCATTTCTATCCAAGCGTCCTTGACGGAACGGGGCAGTCCGGAATAACTGGACGTGACGGTTCCCCAAGGAAGACTCCGCGGGGATTAATAGGGAACACGGTGAGGATGACCCAAGCGGGACCTAGACCGTGGCTGCCCCCGCAACTGTAAGCGGATTGCCGATCATCCGGGAATGACCAGCCTGCTGGTTCCTTCCTGAGGCTTTGAGCCACGCCACTGCAAGCATGCTTGCGGGAAGGCCGATGATCGTCAGATATCCGCAAGCCAGGAGACCTGCCGTCGATCACGATCCAATCAGCCGGGCGGGGATGCTCGGAAAGGACAGAGAATGATTGACCTGCGCCTTCGACATTATCCGACACCTATCGGCCTTGATTGGGATCTCCGCAGCCGGCGGCCGTCTTTCTCAGCGCGATCGCGCTGACGCCGCCCCGTTTCCTTAATCCTATCGAGACCTTTCATGCGCCATTTTTTGACGACCATTGCATTTGCACTTGGGCTGACCGGTTTTGCCGGCTCCGGTTTTGCCGCCACCCAATATCCTCTCACCATCGATAATTGCGGTCAGAAGGTCACTTTTGAAAAGGCTCCGGCCAAGATCGTTTCGATCGGCCAGGGCATGACTGAAATCCTCTTTTCGCTCGGCCTTGCCGACAAGATTGCCGGAACGGCGGTCTGGGTCGGCCCGGTTCTGCCGCAATATGCCGAGGTCAACAGCAAGATCCCGCGGCTTGCCGATAACGATCCGAGCTTCGAATCCGTCGTTGGCAAGGCCCCGGATCTCGTCGCTGCCGAATTCGAATGGCATGTCGGCGCGCAGGGTTCCGTCGGCACACGCCAGCAATTTTCGGAACTCGGGATCAACACCTATGTTGCTCCGACCGATTGTGTCGCCAAGGTCAATACCGATGGCGGCGATGGTGTGCGCAAGGAGCTTTTCACGATGGATCTGGTCTATCAGGAAATCGTCGAGCTCTCGCAGATCTTCGACGTTAGGGATCGTGGCGATGCCCTGATCGCGGATCTGAAAAAGCGCGAGGCGGATGCAGTCGCTTCGATTGCCGCTGCCAAGGCCAAGGATCTTCCGATCGTGTTCTGGTTCTCCAGCAAGGAGGTCAATGGCGATGCCTATATCGCCGGCAAGAACAGCGCGCCGGCCTATATCCTGAAGACGCTCGGCGCCAGAAACGTGGTGACGACGGAAGAAGAATGGCCGATGGTCGGGTGGGAAACCATTTCGCAGGCCAACCCGGCCGTGATCGTCATAGCCACCATGGACCGCCGCCGCTATGCGGCCGACGATCCGAAGGTCAAAGTCGATTTCCTCGAAAAAGATCCAGTCACCAGCCAGCTCGACGCCGTTAAGAACAAGCATTTTGTCATGATGGATGCGCAGTCGATGAACCCGACCATCCGCACCATCGACGGCATTGAAGTATTGGCCAAGGGCATCAAGTCCTTCGGCCTGGCGCTGTAAGATATGGGTCTCGCCGCAAAACGCAGGACATGGTGGGCGCTCTTGGCGCTCGCCATGGCTGCCGTCATTCTTCTGACCTTCATGATCAGCCTCGCCGTATCGATCGGCGAGATTTCGATCCCGCTGTCGACCACAGTAAAGGCCGTTTCGAACCGGTTGTTCGGAACGAGCTTCGAACTCAGCCGGATCCATCAGGGGATCGTCTGGGACTATCGCCTGAGCCGCGCGCTCGTTGCTGCAAGCACCGGTGCGTCGCTTGCCTTGAGCGGGGTGGTCTTGCAGGCGTTGCTGCGCAATCCGCTCGCCGAACCCTTTGTGCTCGGGATTTCCGCCGGCGCCTCCACCGGGGCGGTCTGCATCATGATCCTCGGTCTTGGCTATGGCATTCTCGGCCTTTCCGGCGGCGCTTTCCTCGGCGCGGTTGCAGCCTTTCTTTTCGTCGGCCTGCTTGCCGCCGGGGTCGGCGGCACGAGCGAGCGCATCATTCTATGCGGCGTCGCCGGTTCGCAGCTTTTCAACGCGCTCACCTCCTATATCGTCACCACCTCGGCCAATGCGGAGCAGGCGAGGGGCGTCATGTTCTGGCTGCTCGGCTCCATGAGCGGCGTGCGCTGGCCGGACGTTTATCTTTCCGGGCCGGTCGCCATCATCGGCTTCGCCGTCTGCATGGCACATGTCCGCGTGCTCGATGCCTTCATCTTCGGCACGGATGCTGCCGCATCGCTTGGCATTGCGGTCAAGCGCGCCCAAGTCGTTCTGCTCGGCGTGACGGCTTTCATGACGGCAGCGGTCGTCAGCATCGTCGGCTCCATCGGCTTCGTCGGGCTCGTCATTCCGCATGCGGCCCGCTTCGTTGTCGGGCCGAGCCATGACCGGCTTTTGCCGGCAGCGGCTCTGGCCGGCGCCATCTTCATGGTCGCCGCCGATATCATCTCGCGGGTCATCATTCCCCAGCAGATTCTGCCGATCGGCGTCGTCACGGCCTTGTTCGGGGCTCCGGCCTTCGCCCTCATTCTCTATCACACCCGGAGGACGGCATGAGCATTGCTGTGGACATGGTAACCTTTGCAGCCGGCAATAGCCTCATCGTCAACGGCGTCAGCCTGACGGTGGAAAAAGGCAAGGTGCTCGGGCTCCTTGGGCCGAACGGCTCGGGAAAATCCAGCCTGCTCAGGCTGATCTGCCGGCTGCGGAAGGTCAAAAGCGGGGTCATCCGGCTCGGCGGTAGCGATATTGCCTCGATCTCGCGGAGCGATATTGCCCGCCGCATCGCGCTGGTCGAGCAGCAGGCGACGACCGATACGCAGGTCACAGTGATGAACGTCGTCCGTCTCGGCCGTACGCCGCATCGCGGTCCCCTATCGGCCTGGAGCGCTCACGACGATGCGGCGGTTTCCGATGCGCTTGCCCGTGTCGGTATGCAAGGCCGCGCCGGTCAGCCGTGGCAAACTTTATCGGGCGGTGAACGACAGCGCGTCCATATTGCGAGGGCGCTTGCCCAGACTCCAAGCGAACTTCTGCTTGACGAGCCGACGAACCATCTCGATATCCAACATCAGCTCGATATTCTCGGCCTGGTCTCCAAGCTCGATGTCACCTCCATCGTGGCGCTGCACGATCTCAATCTCGCGGCCATGTTTTGCGACAGCCTTGCTGTTTTGCAAAATGGCGAGGTCGTTGCGGCAGGCCCGCCTGAAGAGGTGCTGACGCAGGAGTTAATCGAGCGCGTTTTCGGCGTGCGCGCGCATGTGCAGAAATCTTCAGTGCACGGCCGCTGCAACATTCAATACATGGCGGGTTGAGTGGCATCTGTCGCGATCGCGAAATAAAATGGATTGCCCCGGTCTGAGCAATTCCGGGGCGCATCGTATTACTAGATGGTGCGAGTTCGCCTCAGCCTTCGAAGCCGAACCGCTCGACGTCGAAATCGTCGCCATCATAGCTGATGGCTCCGGCTTGGGCCTCCGCCATGTCGTCGTGCATCGGAATGGGCGCGCTGACGAGGCCTGGCAGCGTCATGTCGACGGCCATGCCTGGCGGACGCAAAGCCCAGGCGACGATCGCCCCTGTCGACATGTCTCCTACACCGGCTGAGACATCTTGCGCAGCCGCCGAGGGAAGGGCAGCGATCGGCTGCATCTTTGCCATGGCGCTCTCGGCCGTATTCTCCACATTGTCAGACACGACGAGCTTTCCAGCGTTGCTGCGTCCCACGACCAGGCTGGCGAGCACGGCAGCGGGAGCTGGTCTTTCCGGCGCGGTCGTGGGGATGACGACGATGCTGCTGGTAGGCCGCCACGCCGGCAGCGGAACGGCATAGGCCGCGAGGTCGGCAAAGGGTTGGGTCTTGCTTTCCTCGGCCACCCGCGTGCCAAGCTGAGCTTCCAGCCCATCCACGGCCCGGCTTCTGGGGGTTGGCAGCATGCTAGTCAAAAGGCTGCGGTCGGGTTCGACGTTGCGAGACGCTGTGAATGATCCGGCATCGTCGCTATCGTCATCAACGGCCGTGATTTTGCTCGCCATCTGGGAAGGGCGCTTTTTGGATTGTGCGACCGCTACGTCGTAACCCGGCAGTGGCCTGCCATCTGCCGGCACGTGAAGCGTCTGTCCATTGGGGAAAAGCCGCGCAAGCTCCTGGCGCGACATTCTCGGCCATGCGCGCACTCCGCCAACATCCAGATGCACGAAGGGCGAACCGGAATTGGGATAGAAGCCCACGCCGCCGATCTGCATCTGCATGGCGATTGCGCGCAAGCTCGCGAGCTTCACGCCGGGAATGAAAAAATCCATTGCTTTGCCGAGCGTGTGCTGGCTGTGCTTGGCAACGCCGGAGCTGCGCGAGCGGTTGCGCAGCATACTGTTGGTCGACGGAGAGCGGTAGGCCGAAACCACGTGAATGGCCTCCTTGGCGCCACTGCGGCGGTAAACCTCCCAGACGAGATCGAGCAATTCCGGATCGATCCTGGTCGGCTCGTTCTTTCGCCAGTCGCGCAAGAAGCGGTTGATTTGAGCAAGGCCGCGCGGGTCATATTTGCCGTTACGCTTGAAGACGATGGTCGACCTTTCCCCCGTATGCGTGAAGAAGAGCTTGAGTGCCCTGTCCTCGGCCGCCGCCGAACCGGCAAAGGCGCCGAGCATCAGCATCGCGATCAGCGCCACCCGGAAAGCGATGAACGAGAAAGTCGTGGCGAAAAATGCCGCCGGAATGGAAAAGATCACGTGATGCACGGATACGACTTTCGCCCTTGCTAAGAGAAACAGAAATCAGAGGCGCCGCGCCTGCGGCATCGCTATACCCTCCAATTATGGTCAACAAATCCCTAACGGACCGTTTAAAGGCGGAAGCGGAAAAATTTCGTTGGTCCGAGCATATTCGTGAGCGGTTGAGGTCGCTTTCTCCCTTGGCATGCCTTATTTCTGAAAGCTTCAGCTTTGCCGTTGCAATCTTGTCAGCGGTCAACCCTTGCCTGTAAGGCGGTTTCTTCCAAAAGATAGGTAAAACCGGCTTTGCAAACGTTTTCGCGTGGGTTGCAAACTGTCTGCCAAGACATCATCATCCCGCCCCATGAGTGGACAGAATCGATTTGCTCCCCCGTCGAGCGGGCAGCAAACAATCAAACGTAGCGACCTATTGCGGCAGCTCCGGCGCGCTGGGCTGCGCCGTTTGACGACCATTGTCGCACCTGCCGGCTACGGCAAGACCTCGCTTGCCGTCCAATGGTACGAGCTGCTGAAGGCGGATGGGGTCAAGCTCTGCTGGGTGTCGCTCGATTCCGAACACACCAATCAGGAAGCCTTTCTGCTTGCATTGATCGATGCCTTGCAGACGCTGCTTCATGAAGATGGTGCCGACGCCGGCAACCTTCCGGCTGCAGCATTGCTTTCGGTGCTGGCGACCCGCCTGCGCAAGATCGAAGGACCGCTCGTCGTCTTTCTCGACGATTATCATTTCGCGCAGACGGATGCGACCGAGGCGCTGATGGCGAAGATCCTCGCCGACCTCTCGCTCGAACATGTCAAGCTGGTGCTGGTCAGCCGCAGCCCACCACGCTTTCCGCTCTCGGCCTTGCGGCTGCGTGGTGAGTTCAAGCAGTTCGGCGTTGCCGAGCTTGGCTTCAGCGATGCCGAAGCAGGAGAGCTTTTTGCCGGGAAGGGCACTCATCTGACGGAGGAGCAGATCGGTTCCTTCAATCGCCGGACCGAAGGCTGGGCGGTCGCACTGCAGATGGTGAGCCTGCTCGTATCGGAATCGGATGAAAGCGACAGCATCCTTGCCTCTTTCGATGGCGGCGATACGGATATGGGCTCTTATCTATCGGAGCAGGTGTTCGAGCATCTACCCGAGGATATACGCCAGTTTCTCATCGACACGGCCGCCCTTCCTGCTTTCAATCATTCTCTGCTCGAAGCGGTGCTGGACAGCAGAGAGCGTGCCGACCTCTGCGAAAGCCTGGCCGAATACGCGCTTCCGGTGACCTTGCTTGCCGGCCCCGGCAACTGGATGCGGTTTCACCCCGTCTTCAACGAGTTCCTCAAGAAAACCGCCAGTCGCAGAGGTGTCGATGCCAATCGCGCTCTTAATCGTGCGGCACACTGGTTCGAGGCACGGGGCGACATAGACCGTGCGGTTCATCATGCGCTTTCCGCAGGCGATGCCAATCTTGCGGCGCGCATTGTCGAAACCGCCGGCGGATGGCGGCGCGTCTATGCCACCACCCGCGGCGGCGCAACATTGTTTCAGGCCTTGAGCGGACATGCCTCGGAAATCGATCTGGCCCGTTTTCCACTTGCGACCCTCGGCCTTTCGATCTTCAACGCCAAGGCGGCGCAGCTTGCGGCGGCCAATCATTATCTCGCCATCGCCGATCGGGTGGCCGCCGGCGATCCGATCCTGGCAAAGGATGTGCGCGTGGTGCGCATCCTCCTGGCGCTTTATACCGACCATTGGGCGAGTGCGGCCGACCTTTCCGCTCTTGAGGACGATCTGCGGCAGCCGGATGGAATGGAGCTCATTCATCGGGCGCTTGCGCTCAACATGCTCTCCTACAATTTTCTGATCCGCAGCGAGCTTGACCGGGCTCTGCATTACGGGCATCTGGCCATTCGCGCCTTTCGCGACGGCGGCGCCGATTTCGGCGCCATGCACCTTTATACCCATATCGGCCAGGCTTTCTTTCTATCCGGCGATTGTGCGAGCGCTCTGTCGGCCTACGAGGAACTGATCTGCGAAGCCCAGACCAATATTGGTCCAGGCAGCGATCTCGATGCTGTCGGCCAAGTATTGAAAGCCGAGGTTCTGTCGATGCGCGGTGAGGCGGACACCGCGGCGGAAATGCTTGAATGGGCGCTGCCGCATCTCGAGCTTCACGATACCTGGTTCGATCTTCTGGCTGCCGGCTTCATGGCCGAACAGCGGGTCTTGCGCATGCGTGGGGATCTGCTCGCCGCGCATGCAGCCATGGACCGCATCCGCGCCACTGCGAGACGCCGTAGTTTCGATCGGCTCACGCGGCTGATCGATGGGGAGCGCGCCATGCTGCTCATGGCCTCCGGCGATCTCGATCATGCAATCCGCCATGCCGAGGCCAATGGTTTTGGCATACAGGCAGTCGCTTCGGATCGCGCCAACGCGTTGGCCATTCATTTGCGCGGAGCCACGCCGGCTATCTTCTGGACCCGCACCCATCTAGCCCTTGGCGACAAGGTCAAGGCGCGCGAGATCTTCGATCAATTCATGATACGCCAGACGCAGCGCCCGCATGTTCCGCGTGCAATCGAGCTTGCCCTCATCGAAATCGAAATTCTTCTGGCGGAGGGTCAAAGCGAACCTGCCGCCGCCCGCCTATCCGATCTCGTATTGACGACGCCGCTTGCCGATTATCGCAACCTGCTTCGTTTTGGCCACCCGGTAGCGCTTTCAGAGCTTCGTGCGCTTGTCAAACATCCGACCGTCGCAGCGATTACCCGCCAGCGGCTTCAATCGCTACTTACGGATGCGGACGTATCGGAAGAGCCGGCCGTCGACAGTGAAGATGGTTCTGTTTTCACAGGCCGGGAGCGCACGGTGCTGGAATTGCTGAGCTCGGGGCTTTCCAACAAGGAAATCGGCCGGATGCTCGCCTTGTCCGACAATACGATCAAGTTTCACCTGCGCAATATTTTTGCGAAGCTCAACGTCTCGACTCGGACCGCGGCCGTGACGGCGGCACGTCAAAAAGGTGTGCTTGATCGATAACCTACCCGTTCGGGTGGGTTTTGGCATCTCCGCCCACCCATCGGAGAGGCTATCGATAGACGAAAAAACACCTAATCTGCACTCGTGCGAATATAGTGATGAGAGGTAGATTCGTGATCGTCGTCGATCCGGTGACACAGGAGATTATTGAAGGCAAGCTGGCAGCCACCGTCGACGAGATGGGCGTGGTCATGGCCAGAACCTCGATGAGCCCTGTGATCTACGAGGTGCTTGATTTTGCCTGTGGTCTCCTCACCCGTGACGGTGAGCTGGTGGCGCAGATGAACGGCATCACCCTCTTTACCGGCACGTTCGGCACGCAGGTCAAATCGCTGATCGCACTTTACGGCGACGATTTGGAAGACGGCGACATTCTGCTCACCAACGATCCCTATTCCGGCGGCACGCATGCCTGCGATTTTGCCATCGTCAAGCCGATCTTCTTCGATGGTCGGATTCTGGCCTATGCTATCAACGTTGCGCATTATCTCGATGTCGGCGGTTCGGTTCCGGGCTCGCTGGCGCCCAATGCCACCTCCGTCTTTCAAGAGGGATTGAGGCTGCCGGGCGTGAAAGTCGTGCGCAGCGACCGCTTTTCGGGCGAGGTGCTGCGCATCATCCGCGAGAATGTCCGTCTGCCCGAAGTCGCGATCGGCGATCTCACGGCGCAGGTTGCGACTGTCCGCGTTGCCGCCAGACGCATGGCCGAGCTTGCGCGCAAATATGGCACCGATGTCGTCGAAGCCGCGTTCGATCACCTTCTGTCGGTGAGCGAGAAGCAGGCGCGCGCCGCCATTGCGGCATTGCCGGACGGAACCTATGAGGCGGAAGATATCATCGACGGCGACGGCGTCACCACCGATCCCATTTCGGTCAAGGTTGCCGTCACGATTTCCGGCGATCGCTTGACGGCGGATTTCACCGGTTGCCCGCCCGCGGTCGCAGGCCCGATCAATTGCGCGGCCGGTGCGCTGCAATCGGCGGTGCGTACCATTTTCAAGGCGCTGGTCGCGCCGCAGGCGCCGTCCAATGAGGGCTGGTTCCGGCCGCTCTCCGTTATCGCGCCGACAGGTTCGGTTTTCACCGCCGAGAAGCCTTCTCCGACGGGCTGGTATTACGAGGGCTCGGTGCATGCTTCAGAACTCGTCTGGAAGGCTCTTGCCAAGCTGATGCCAGAGCGGTTCTCCGCCGGTTCCTATACGAGCCTCTGTGTCGTCTATGTCTCCGGCAAGGACGAGGCGGGGCAGCCATTCATCCATATCGAGCCGCAGCATGGCGGTTGGGGAGCCAGCAGGGACGGCGACGGCGCTAATGCGCTGATCGCGCTCACCGACGGCGATACCTACAATTACTCCGTCGAGGTCATCGAAGCGCGCTTTCCCTTGCTGGTGCGTCGCTATGGGCTCAACGTCGAAGGTGGATCAGGGGCCGGGCGCCGTCGCGGCGGTTTCGGCGTCATTCGCGATTATGAAATCCTCGGAGACGGCGCTTCCGCCTATTGCAGCTTTGGGCGAACCGAAACGCCTCCCTGGGGAATAGAAGGCGGCAAGTCCGGCAGCATCAATCTTCTGCAGGTGGAGGAGAACGGCGGGAAAGTCCGCAATTTCGGCCGGGAGCCGCATATCGAGCTGAAGCGCGGCGATCTCGTGCGGATCATCACCGGCGGCGGTGGTGGTTGGGGCGATCCGCACGCTCGCGAGCCGGAGCAGGTCCGCCGCGATGTCGAAGATGGCTACATCACTCGGGATGTAGCGCGCAACCTGTATGGATATGAAGAGGGCATGGCGTCATGATCAGACTGGCGACGGATGTAGGCGGTACCTTCACCGACCTCGTCGGTTATGATGAACGCACGGGCGAAATCTTCACCGCCAAGAGCCTGACGACCGTTCACGATCAGTCCGAAGGCGTCCTTGAGGCGATTGCACTTGCCGAGAAGAAGGACGGGCTTTCGGCGCGCGATGTGATCTTTTTCGCCCATGGCGGAACGACCGTCATCAATGCGATCACGGAACGCAAGGGCGTCAAGACGGCGCTGGTGACGACTGCGGGGTTTCGTGACGTGCTGGAAATCGGCCGCGGCAATCGTCCCGATCTCTACAATCTGCAGTTCAAGAGCCCGGAAGCCTTCGTACCGCGCAGTCTGCGCTTCGAGGTGCGCGAACGCCTGGATGCCAAGGGGCGGGTGCTGACGCCCATCGAGCTTGGGGATATCGAGCCGATCGTCCGTGGATGCCGCGCTCGCAAGGTCGAGGCGGTCGCCGTCATCTTCCTCCACAGCTACGCCAATCCCGAACATGAGATCGCCTGCGCCAAGGCGATCGCCGAGGCGCTGCCGGATGTCACGGTTTGCGCCAGCCACGAGGTTTCCCGCCAATGGCGGGAATATGAGCGTTCCAATACGGCCGTGCTCAACGCCTATGTGCAGCCGATCATCAAGCGTTATTTTGCGCGGCTTGAAAGCGCGTTGACTGAGCGCGATCTCACCTGCCCCTATTATGCCATGCAGTCGAACGGCGGCATCTCCACCTTCGATCAGGCGCAGACGAGCCCGCTGACGCTGGTGGAATCCGGCCCGGCCGGCGGTGTGGCGGGGGCTGCGCGCATCGGCACAGTGCTTGGCGAATCCGAAGTCTTGTCGCTCGATGTCGGTGGCACGACGGCAAAATGCTCGCTGATCCATGACAGCCGCCCGACGCTCGACAGCGAATATAAGCTCGAACATACTCGTATTGCGCCCGGTTATCCGGTTCAGGTGCCGGTGGTCGATATCGTCGAAATCGGCGCCGGCGGCGGCTCGATCGCGCGCATCGACGAGCGTGGCGCGCTCTGCGTGGGTCCGCAAAGCGCTGGATCGACACCGGGGCCGGCCTGCTATGGCCGGGGCGGCGAGAAGCCTACGCTTTCCGATGCCCTGTTGACGCTCGGCATTTTCGATCCGGCAAGCTTCGCCGGCGGCCAGATGCAGCTCGACAAGTCCAAGGCTGCGGCCGCGATTGCGATGGTTGCCAAGCCGATGGGGTTATCGGTCGAGGATGCGGCGCTCGCAATCGTCGAAATCGCGCATGCGTCGATGATCAATGCGCTGAAGCTGGTGACGGTCCAGCGTGGGCATGATCCGCGCGATGCCGCTTTCGTCATTTCCGGGGGCGCGGGACCTGCGCTTGCTGCGCGTCTCGGGCGCGATCTTGGCGTGAAGATGACTGTCGTGCCGCCGCATCCCGGCATCTTTTCGGCCTGGGGAATGCTGGCGGCCGAACCGCGCGCCGATTTCCGCAGCACGTGGTTCGCTCCCCTTGGTCCGGAAGCCGTCAGCAATCTCAAGCGCCGGTTCGACGAATTGAAGCGTGAGGCGGTCAAATATTTCTCCAAAGGTGATGCGGCGGAGGTACGGTATGTCTGCCGCGTCGAAGCCCGTTATCGCGGGCAGGAGCACGGCGTCTTCGCTCTCTTCGAAATGGAGGATGATGCCGAAAGCTTTGCGGAACGCTTTCATGCCGCGCATGAGCGTGCATACACCTTCTGTCTGCCCGGTTCGCCGGTCGAGATCATGATGATCCATCTCGAAGCGGTGCTCCACGGCCCGGTCATCGCCATCCCGAAACTCGATCGTGTCGGCCGATCGCTGGATGCAGCCTTCAAGGGGCACCGCGAAGTCTATTTCGGCGGCACGACCGGTTGGGTGTCCTGCCCCGTCTACGAGCGCACACGACTGCCGTCTTCCGAGAGAGTTGCCGGCCCACTCATCATCGAGGAAGCGACCGCTACGTCGCTGGTGGTGGCCGGGCAGGAACTGGAAGTGAGCGAGGAGGGCTTGCTGCTCATCCGGGAACGCGACGGGGGAAGCATCTAGTATGGCGATAGCGATCGGTCTCGACCATATCGTCAGAAATTACGGGCCGACGCGTGCCGTCGACGACGTGACGCTCGACATCAGAGCCGGGGAGTTCTTTACATTGCTCGGCTCGTCCGGTTGCGGCAAAAGCTCTTTGCTGAAGCTGATCGGCGGCTTCGACAGGCCGACATCGGGACGTGTGCTTTTCGACGGAAAGGACATGGCTGATGTTCCTGCCAATCGCCGGCCGGTCAATACCGTTTTCCAGTCGCTCGGGCTCTTCCCGCATATGAATGTCGCTCAGAACGTCGGCTACGGCCTGAAGTTGCGCGGATTGTCCGGTGCTGCCTTGAAAACGAAGGTCGATGGCGCGTTGGACCTGATCGAACTTTCGGGTTTTGCAGATCGCGACGTCAATCTTCTCTCAGGTGGCCAGCGCCAGCGCGTGGCGCTGGCGCGCGCTCTCGTCATGGAACCGGGTATCTTGCTGCTTGACGAACCTCTGACCGGGCTGGACGAACGGCTGCGCCAGCAAATGCGCGACGAGTTCGGACGGCTTCACAAGCGTACCGGTGCGACCTTCATTCTCGTCACCCACAATCAGGACGAGGCACTCAGTCTTTCGGATCGCATGGCGGTCATGCACAAGGGGCGGATCGAGCAGACCGACGTGCCGTCGCGCTTCTTCGAGGCGCCGGCCAATGCCTTCGTTGCCCGTTTCGTCGGCATCGATACGCTCCTCAAGCCCGAGAGCATCTCGATTTCAGGCAGCACGGCTCTCGTTACGATTGCCGGACAGCACATCAGTGCCAGCTTCTCCGGAGCGGGGCCTCCAGCCGACGCGCTCGTCGCAATCCGCCCGGACCGGGTTGAACTTATCCCCGCTGGCGAGGACGTGGCCGAAATAATTGAACTTAAGGTTGTCGAAAGCATCTATCGCGGACTCAGCCATGACGTTACGCTCGCTTTCGCCGACGGCCAGCGTGTGCTGTTAACGACCAGCGCGGACGCGATTCCACCCTCGCCGGGGGAAAGCGTGCGCGTTTGTTTGAAGCCGGGTGCTGCGCTCCTGATCGATCATTCCGGAAGAACGGCCTTGGCTGAAGGCGATGAGTAGAACCCGAATAGCTGAACTAAGCAAAAAATGAGGGAAGGGAATGACACGATGAATAAAAGCAATGATTTCGCCTCCTCCGCCTTGAGGAGCAACATGCAGCGCCGTGACATGCTCAAACTAATGGGTGCAGGCGCGGCTGCGCTATCCTTTGGTGGATTGGCTGCCACGCAGGCCATGGCCGATGATGCAACGGTAGCATTCTGGGCTACCGCCACGCTCGATATTGGCGACAAGTGGCAGGAATTTACCCGGCAGAGCGGCGTTTCGCCTGAGTTTACCGACAATGGCAATGATGTCGGTCCGGTGGTTGCACGTCTTGCCGCCGGCAATGCCAACGATCTCTTTGATGTCGGCGGCTTTCAGGGTGGGGCCGAACGGGAACTTGCCAAGCAGGGCCTGATTACCCCTTGGGACGTCTCCAAGATCCCGAATTTCGCGGGCATCTGGCAATGGGCCAAGGATATTCCGACCCTGACCTATGAGGGCAAACAGTACGGCATTCCCACGGTCGTCAATGCCGACTCCATCATCTATCGCCCCGACAAGCTCGGCAAGGTCGATAGCTACGGCGTCATTTTCGATCCGAAGCTCAAGGGCCGGGTCGCGATGGAAGATGCCTGGATCAACAGCGCCATCTTTACGGCCATCTACCTCAAGGAAGCCGAAAACAAGCCGATCAAGGAGCCGGGCAACCTGACGGAATCCGAGCTTGGCCTCGTCATGGAGTTCCTGATCAAGCACAAGAAGGATGGCCAGTTCCGTACCTTCTGGAACGGCTGGGAACAGGGCGTGCAACTGGTGGCGAACGAGGAAGTCGACGCCATGACCGGCTGGGAGCCGATCGTCTATGAAGGCCGTAAGCGCGGACTTCAGGTGGAGTATGCAGCTCCCGTCGAAGGCTATGAAGGCTGGGGCAACAATACGGTGCTGCTCAAGGGTGCCACGGAACGCGGCAAGGCCGACGTTGCCCACAAGTTTGTCGATGGCTTGCTTGCCGGTCTCTATGGCTGCGAACTCGGGAAGGCGCGTGGCTACCTCGTGCCGACCGACAACAACCTCGCCTACGCCAAGGCCCATCCGGATGAATACAAGGCCGATGACGTCTCCAAGCTTGCCGACCATGTGAAGGCTAAGTTCTCCGGAAAGGTCTACTGGCAGAATTGCCGGCCGGACAATTTCCAACTTTACGAAGAGTGGTGGCAGAAGCTGCGCAACGCCTGAGTTAACAAGATGGACAGGGGCTGGCGCATCTGTCGAAGGACAGGCCGGCCCCCAAGCCGATTGGATCAACGACGAGAGAAGGAGGGTTAGATGATGAAGACACCAGTTCTGTTGCTGGCTGCTCCGCTTGCGGCGATCCTCGTGCTCGGCCTTGCGCCGCTCATTCTCGTCATCGTGTGGAGCTTCTGCGCCTGGGATTCCGCCACCTATTGGATTAAGCCGGAATTCAGTCTGGCCGCCTATGGCGCCATTCTGGAAGCCGGGCGCTGGAGCGTGTTCCTGTCCACCCTTGGCAAGGCGTTGCTGACGTCAGCTATCTGCCTCGTCATAGCCTATCCCACCGCCTATGCGATGTATTTCCTGGCTGGTCGCACCCTGTCTGTCGTACTTGCGGCCTTGCTTACGATCCCGTTTTTCACGTCCTATCTCATTCGCTCCTTCTCCTGGCGGCTGCTGCTCGGCCGCACAGGGGTCATAAACACGCTTCTACAGCAGGCCGGCATTACCGATGCGCCGATCGACTGGCTGCTGTTCAGCGATTTCGCGGTCATCGTCGGACTGGTCGCCTCCTACCTGCCGTTCGCAACCTTCCCCATCCTGCTCTCGATGCGCCGTGTCGATCCGATCGCGCTGGCGGCATCGCGCGATCTCGGTGCCGGGTTCTGGACGATGGTCCGCACCGTGCTGCTGCCGCTGACCTATTCCGGCGTCTTCGCCGGCTTCCTCTTCGTCTTCGTCATGGTTGCCGGCTCCTCGACGGAGGTGCAGATGCTCGGCGGTGCCGGTGCATCGATCGTCTCGGTGATGATCAACGACGTCATGCGCGTCGCCAATTTTCCGCTCGCCTTTGCGATTTCGACGCTGATGCTCGTCATCGTCTTTGGACTGGTGCTGATCGGGGATGCCCTGTTCGGCCTCTCCTCGCTATTCGAGGAGCGTGGCCAATGATCGTCAGGGAAGGAATGGCCCCGCGCATTGTCATCTGGACGCTGACCATCTTCGGTCTCATCGTGATCTATGCGCCGCCGCTTTACCTGCTCGGTGTCTCGTTCAACCCGGCGCTGCAGCCGGGACTGCCGCATTTCTCCGACATCACCCTGAAATGGTACCTCGCACTCGGCTCGGAAAGCGCGCTCGTCGCCGCGCTCGGCCAGTCGATCGTTATCGCGCTTGCGACGGCCGTCATTGCGACGCTGCTGTCGCTCGGCGCGGTGCTGGCGCATCGTGAGCTTCATCGCGGGCGCAGCCTGTGGTTTTTGACTGTGCTGCTGCCGATGTTCGTCCCAGGCGTCATCCAGGGGCTGGCGCTTTCGACCGTGATCAGCCGCGCCGGCGTGAAGGCATCGGCTTTGACTGTCATTGCCGGCCATCTGCTATGGGCGATGCCTTTCGCCTTCATCGTCATCCTGACGAGCTTTGCCGCGGTCAGGAGGTCCTATTTGATGGCGGCTGATGATCTCGGCGCCGGTCGCTTCCGGCAATTCTGGGATATTATTCTGCCGTTGATCCGGCCCGGCCTCGTCAGTGCCTTCATCTTTTCGTTCCTGCTGTCGCTCAACGAGTTCACGCGCGCGTTCTATCTGGCCGGCCGTCAGAACACGTTGCCGGTCGTGCTCTTCGGCAAGATGAATTCCGGCGCTTCTCCGACGATCTATGCGATGTCGGGCGCAATCTTTCTTGTTTCCAGCGTTTGCGTGGTGGCTGTGGCACTGCGTTCGCTGCTTATGCAACGCCGAATGGGGTGATCAATATGCAAATAGGACTGACCAATCGCAAATTCCGCCCGCCCTTAGACCTCCACCAATGGGAGTACAGAGGATGAAACACGAGTCAAAGCTGATGGCACTGATCCGCGCGGGAAAGAGGCAGGAGGCGCTCGATATGGTCGAGCGGCTGAAGGCGGGGGCACAATCGCCGCCGACCTCCATCAAGGTGGATCGGACGGGCGCCGTCACTTATTACAAGGGAAACTGCCGTTTCGTGAGAAACATCCAGGGCGGCTGGGACCTGGTGCCGAAGAAAAAGTAGATGTCTGCTGTTGATCCGGGCATCGAAGAGGCCGGCGCCGTCGAACGTGCGGTGCGGGCAAGAAGCAACGTTGGGAAGGGAGCATTGCGCTTCACCCCCATCGTGGGGCGCCGTGGAAATTCGATTTGGCGGACGGGCAATACTTGACGTTTGTCGTCGCGAACATTTGCCCATGCACGGTAATTAGGTCGAATATTCAATATTCTTTAAGATGTAATAATATTAGAAGATATCTTATTTAGAAATATAAAATTAACGTCCGAAGCCTAAGCTCTCCTCGACCGTCATCGCAAGACGATGGTCATCAAAGGAGACAGGACCATGTATCGTGTTTCTCATTTCAACGGGGAGAAAGAGGGAGCCGCAGCGGTCGAATTCGCACTCATCGCACCGCTTTTTTTCCTTCTGCTTCTGACGCTGATTGCCTTTGCCATCTATCTCACTGCCGCTCATTCGCTGCAGCAATTGACCGCCGACGCCGCCCGCACGGCAATCGCCGGGCTATCGGCAAACGAGCGAAGCCAGCTGGTTCAGAGCTTCGTCACCAACTCGACCATCAACGATGCTTTCATCGACAAGACCAAGTTGACGGTGACCGTCGCCACAGATCCGACCAATGCCAACCAGTTTACGGTCAGCGCCAGCTATGACGCGTCGGATCTTCCGATCTGGAACCTCTATACCTTCGCAATGCCGGATCCCACCATCCGCCGCTATTCGACGATTCGCCTGGGAGGTCTGTAATGAAACAGCTTCTCGGCCGGTTCGCGTCGCTTAAAGACAAGCGAGGAAACGTCGCGATCACGACCGCGCTCGTCTCGCCTTTGATCCTTTATTGCCTTGGTCTCGGCGTCGACTATGGCATGATGACGCTGCAGCAGCGACGCCTGCAGCAGTTGAGCGACATTGGCGCGATATCGGCTGCTTCCAATATTACAAATGCGCAAACTGCACTTTTGAACAATCTGCAAAGCAACGGCACCACGGCGGCCGTCGCCTCGGGCAGCAACTATATGACGAGCAACGGGCTGGTCAGTGCGGCCATGGCCAACTCCGGCCAATATGAGACCGTGGCCAATTTCGTGCTCGGCACCTATACGGCGGACACATCGGTCCCGCTGGCAAACCGCTTCTCGTCGACGGGAGCCGCGCCATATGATTCCGTAAAGGTGACACTGACTCAGAAGGCGGTGATGCCTTTCGCTTCCGCCTTTGCTACACCGCCGACCTTGAGCGCGACGGGCACCGCGTCCAGCGAGCGTCTGGCCGCCTTTTCGGTGGGATCGCGGCTTGCGAGCCTCAATGGCGGTATTCTCAACCAGTTGCTTGGCACCTTGCTTGGAACCCAGATCTCCCTGAAGGTCGTCGACTATCAGTCGCTCATCAGTGCGAATGTCAATCTATTGAGCTTTCTCAATCTGTTGGCAACGGATCTCAAGCTTACTGGCGTAAGCTATAACGAGCTTCTGGCAACCGACGTCACATATGACAAGATTCTCGGCGCTCTCGGCAAATCGACGAATCTTTCGGCCGGAGTCGTCACCCTCATCAACAATCTGGGCAAAACGCTCGGTACCACGAAATTGACCGTAAAGCTGCAGGATATCGTTAATCTCGGTCCGCTGGGGCGCAATATTGTGGGCACATCCCCCAATATGACTGCCAATATCAACGTGCTGGATCTCATTTCCACCACGGCAATGGCGGCCAACCAGCAAAGGCAGATTGCGCTTGATCTCGGAGCGGCATTGCCCGGAGTCGCCACGGCAAAATTGACACTAGCGATCGGCGAAATGTCCCAGCAGACGCCAGCTCTGGCCGTGGGTGCACCGGGCACGATCGTTCGAACGCCGCAGGTCCGTGCGGCGCTTGAAGTCGCCGTCACCGGCCTTTCGGTGATCGCCGGGCTGAAGCTCAGGGTTCCCCTTTATATCGAGCTTGCCCCTGCTGAAGCCAAGCTTGCTTCGATCACCTGTGTCGGCGGTTCCATGCCAAATGCCGTCGTCGGAATAGATGCCGTACCCGGTGTTGCCGAGGTGGATCTGGGCGACGTCAACACATCTGCCTTCGTAAATTTCGGCTCAGAACCGCGGGTCACGCCGGCTGCGATCATCGATTCCCTTCTTCTGAAAGTGATCGCGAGCGCGCAGGGCGATATCGCCAACATGAGCCCGACGCGACTGACCTTTCAGCCTCCGGAGATTTCGGCCAGCACGATCAAGACGGTTTCTACCAACAGCGTCCTGACATCCACAGTCTCCTCGCTCCTGAAAAACGCCACCATCACCATCCAATTGCTCTTCCTGACGCTCGGAACGCCGAAGGACGTGCTCTCGGCCATTGCTGACACGCTGTCGGTCGTGACCGCGCCGCTTGATCAGGTTCTATACGGCACGCTCGGTCTCCTCGGCATCGGTATCGGCCAGGCTGATGTAAGCGTCACTGACGCGAGATGTACGCAGCCCGTGCTGGTGCAGTAATAGTGTCTTGAACCGCATTATGGAGCGGCTTGCTTCTTGCGAGGCCGGCATGCAGGTCGGCTTCCTGCTGTCCGTCAAAGCCCATGGCGGCTGCTCATTGTCGCAGCCTTCAAGTCAGATAGGGACCGATGCGCTCCGCTACGGATGCAATATCCCTGACCCGCATCCCAGCCACGTTGATCCGACCGGAATCCGGCATGTAGATGCCATGCTCGGAGCGAAGCTGCCGAACATTTTCCGGACAGATCGGCAGCAGGGAGAACATGCCTTCCTGCGAACCGATATTGGTGAGCTCCGCGCGGAATTGGCCAAAAGCCTCGGCAGCAGCCTGGCGGATCTCGACGATGCGCGTGCGCATTTCGCTGAGTTCATCGACCCAGGTCCGCTGCAGTGAAGGGTCCTCAAGGGTTGCGGCGACGATGGCTGCTCCGTGCGCGGGCGGCATGGAATAGCTCGTGCGGGCATAGCTTGCGAGATTGCCTATAGCTTTGCTCAAGGATGCCTGCCGATCCCCGAAGAGATAGGCCGCGCCGGTGCGCTCCCTATAGAGCGAGAAGGATTTGGAGCAGGAGACGGCAACCATGGCCTCAGCGACTGTTTCGATGACATCAATCATGCCGGCCGCATCTTCAACGCGTCCACGTCCAAGACCTTGATAGGCATTGTCGAAGAGCGGGATCAATCCATTGGCAGCGATGATGTCGGCAATATCTCGCCAGTTTTGCCGCGATAACGCGGCGCCTGTCGGATTATGGCAGCTCGTTTGCAGCAGCACGGCATCGCCGGGAGCAGCGTTCCGCAGGGTTGTCAGCATCTCGTCAACGAGGACGGCCTGCTTTTCAATGTCGAAGAAGCGATAGGTTGCGATCTCAAGGCCGACGCTGGCAAAGATTGCCTGGTGATTGACCCAAGTGGGCGTGCCGATCCAGATTTTCCGTCGCTTGTCGAGAGCAAGCAGTTCCGCAGCCAGGCGCAGAGCGCCGGTGCCGCCCGGTGTCTGAATTCCCGCGACCGGCTTGCCACCACGGCGCTCGCCGAAGACTTCGGACGCTAATGCTCTAAGGAAAACAGGATCGCCTTCCGGACCGATATAGGATTTGGATTGCTGCGTTTCCCAGAGATGATGTTCGGCTGCCTTGACAGCTTTCATGACCGGCGTTCGGCCGGTTTCATCGCGATAGACGCCAACGCCGAGGTCGATCTTTCCGGGCCTCGGGTCGGCCGCGAACTTGGCAATCAGTTCAAGCAGGGGATCGGGCTTCTGTTCCGTAAGGCTGTCGAAAAACGCTGTCTTATTCATTGACCCATCCCTTTCCCTATTGCGGCCAATCCTGCAGAACCCGCACGAACTCCGACAACCACGCGTTCGTTTGGTGGCCGTCCAGGGAGCGATGGTCGATCGTCAGGGACACATAGGCCATCGGGCGGATCTGGATCGTATCGGCCCCATCGACCTCCCGAACGATGACACGCTTCTCCAGCTTGCCGATGCCGAGGATGGCGGATTGCGGCTGATTGATGATGATGGGAGATGCGACCAGGGAGCCGGAAACGCCATGATTGGAGATCGTAAAGGTCCCGCCTTTCATATCGTCGGCCTTGAGCGCATTGGATCGCGCCCGGTCCGTCAGATCCTGGAGCCTTGCGGCGATCGCCTCAAGTTGGAGATTCTGCGCCTGCCGAATGATCGGCGCGACCAGGCCCTTGTCGCCCAATGCGATGCCGATCCCGATATTGATATCTTCGAAGATCTCGAGATTGTCATCATGCCATTGGCTGTTGACTTCGGCGACGAGTTTCATGGCCGCAACGGATGCCGCCACGAAATAGGCAGTATAGGATAGGTTCACGCCTTTGGCCTTCAGTCGGGCCTTGTTGTTTTCGCGATGGCGCATGATCGCCGTGAAATCCGCCTCGAAGATAGCGGTGACCTGCGGCGCCGTCGCCAATGATTGAGCCATGTGCCTTGCGATCGAAAGCCGCATGGCCGAATGGGGAACGATCCGAGATTTGCCGTCAGCCGCGACTGCCGGCGGGGTCTGCCCAGCCTCGACCCGCTGTGACACCGGCGCGGATGGATGCGGCTTGGCGGCTTCCAGCGCATGATCCATATCGGCGCGTGTGACTCGCCCATCCCTGCCGCTGCCTTTCAGACTGGCCGGGTCGATCCCGTATTCCTCGGCGGCCTTGCGAACGGCGGGTGAATAATAAGCGGCGGCGGAGGCCGTGGCAGGTGAGGCCGGCTGTATCTGCAACGGAACCTCGGCCGCTTGCGCTGCAGCACCGCTCGCGTTTTCGATGCTCATGCGCCCGAGGATCGCCCCCGGCGTGGCGTCATCGCCATCCTCCATCGCAATTTCGCTCAGGATACCGTCGCATTGCGCCGCTATCTCCTGGGTGACCTTGTCGGTTTCCAGTTCGACAAGCGCATCGCCTTCTTTCACGTGGTCGCCGATCCGCTTCAGCCAGTTTCGCACAATCGCTTTCGTGCCCTCTTGCTCGATCGGAGCCCTGATCTCGATGATACCAGTCATTCTAAAACTCCAGGATTTCGGCAATGCGTTTGGCGATCCGCTCGCTAGACGGGACGGCCCAGTCGAGAAGCACCGGGTTATGGGGGCTGGGGATATCCGGCATGGTCAGGCGTGAGACGGGCGCATCGAGATCCGTGAAGGCCTTGTCTGCAATGATGGCGGCAATTTCCGCGCCGAAGCCTGCGGCTTCGAGATCTTCGTGGACGATGAGGC
The DNA here is from genome assembly GCF_014193605.1 of Rhizobium sp. BK312. NCBI lineage: Bacteria > Pseudomonadati > Pseudomonadota > Alphaproteobacteria > Hyphomicrobiales > Rhizobiaceae > Rhizobium > Rhizobium sp. BK312. Next base: position 333,967 of record NZ_JACHZP010000004.1, read on the forward strand.
AACGGTGCGTCTTGGCGACCGACGCAAGCACGGCCTCCTGATCCCAGGGCATCAGTGTGCGGAGATCGAGGATATCGGCGGAGATGCCCTCGGCTGCCTCCTCACAGCGCTGCACCATTGCGCCCCAGGTGACGATGGTGATGGCGCTGCCGGTCCGCGTCAGCTTCGCCTTGCCGAAGGGCAGCGCGAAATCGTCGCCGGGGTAGGGGCGACGCGCCCAAGCGTGATCGAGCATCGCCCGATGCTCGAAGAAGATGACCGGGTCGTTGCCGCGGATCGAGGTGCGCAGCAGGCCGACGGCATCCTCTGCATTCGATGGAACGGCAACCTTCCAGCCTGGCTGATGGACGAAGGCCACTTCGTTGGTTTGGCTGTGCCAGGGATCGCCACATTTGAAGAAGCCGCCGGGCATGCGGACCACGATGGGGGCTGCGAAGCGATTGTTGGTACGCCAGCGGATGGTGCCGCAATCGTTCAGCTGTTCGGTCGCCGGTTCGGCATATTTCCGAAACTGGATTTCCGGAATGGGGACGAGCCCGGCGAGCGCCATACCGACAGCACGGCCGATGATGCCCTCTTCGGATAGCGAAGTATCGAAAACCCGCTCGCTGCCGAATTTTTCCTGCATGCCGAGGGTGACGGCATGAACCCCGCCCTTGGGGCCGATATCCTCGCCGAACATGACAACGCGCTCGTTGATCGTCATCTCGTGTTCGAGTGTTCTGCGAATGGCCGTGACCATGTTGATGCGTGGGCCGGAGGTTTCCGGTACATCCGTTGTCGCTGGAGGCTCATATCCGGATGGATGCTGCCCGCCCATCGTCTGCATATCGCCGTCGAAGAATACATGGCGGGTTACGGAGGAGGGGGCGGCGACCGGCCTGTTTTCAGCTTGCGCGCGGGCGTTTTCGGCTATATCGCGCGCTTCGCTTTCGCAAGCATCCCATTCCCGCATCGTCATCACTGCGGGAACGAGGAAATCCTTCAGGCGCGGCAGGGGATCGCGTTCCCATTCGCGCTTCACGGTTTCCTCGCTCTTGTAGGTCTGCGTGTCCTGAAAACTATGGCCCTCGAGGCGCGGAACCGTGAGCCTGAGAAGAGCCGGCTTGCGTTCGTCGCGAACAAACGAGACGGCATCTTGCACCAGACGAGCGGCTTCGGCCGGGTTGCATCCGTCGCCGTCGAAGATTGCGAGATTTTTCCAGCTCGCGAGATTGGCTGCGATATTCCCTCCCGGCGTCTGCGCCGTCGAAGGCACCGAGATGCCAAATCCATTGTCCTCGATATAGAACAGCATCGGCAGCGCCTGCGTCGTGGCAGCGGTCAATGCAGCCCAGAAGCCATTCGAGGCAACGGAGCCATCGCCGCCAAGCACAACACCGATATCCCGCGCATACTCCTCGCGGCCCAATGTGGTGGCATAATATTTCATCGCCTGCGCCCAGCCGGCCGTCGGCGTGTATTGCGCTCCGACGCCACCGCACATGGGCAAGGCCGAGGCGCCGGCATGGTTCGGATAGTTGAAGACGACACCAATGTCGCGCCCGTCGGAATAGCCGCCAGCGCGGCCCATGGCCGAGCCGAGCGCATCGGCCGGATCGACGCCAAGCGAGAGTAACAGCGGTCGTGAGCGATAATAACCACAGGTCGCATCGTGCAGGCCCGTCAGCTGCATTCCAAGGAGGATCTGCGCCATGTCGTGGCCGCGTGCGGAAAACTGATAGAGAACCTTCTTTTCCGGAACGAGGCGTTTCTCCTCCATCTCGTCGAGAGCCCGGGAGAGGTGAACGAGATAGGCAACCTTGCGCCAGTCGATGCGATCGTCGGGCGAGTTCCGCTCGTGGCTTTTGAAGGCTAGCTGGGCCATGTGATCCTCCTGCAGATGGCCCAACTATTTTAATTCAAGGGTTAGCTCTGTTCCTTTCAATTTGGCAGGTTTTGCCGTAGCTTTTGAAAGAGATGTTTCATCCATGGCGGGTTTCTGAATGGAAAATTTCGATCTTGATCACGTCGACAGAGCGATTCTGCGCGTGCTGCAGGAGGAGGGCGATATCAGCCAGGCGGCGCTGTCAGAAAAGGTCGGGGCATCGCCCGCGTCCTGCTGGCGAAGGATCAAGGCGCTGGAGAGCGCCGGCGTGCTGGGCCGGACGGTTCGCCTTGTCGATCCCGACAAGATTGGTAAGGGGCTGAACGTCTTCTGCCAGGTCAAGATGAAGACCCATGATCCTGCGACCCGCCGCGATTTCGAACAGTTCATCGCCAGCTATCGCGAGGTGCTGGAATGTTACTCCATGTCGGGGGAGTGGGATTACCTGATCCGTGCCGTCGTCGCCGATGTCAGGGAATATGAGGGGCTTCTGATGCGGGGTATCCTGACCCATGAAGCGGTGCTGAGCTCATCGTCGCACTTCTCGCTGAAATGCGTCAAATACACAACGGCGTTGCCAACGAACATATCGCGATAAAGCCTCTGTCCGTACTCGCCTTGAATAGTGCGAGTGTCTCACGCTAATAAACCCTAACAATTTCAGATGTGGAGCAGGGTTGGAGTGTCGGCTGATAACGTCAAACTCGGCCATGAACTGAGCGAAGCGGTTGCGGCGCTCCTTATCAACTTGCCGATAAAAGCGGCGAGTTTCATCGTGACGATCTACGGCGATGTCATCGAGCCGCGTGGGGGCGTCGTCTGGATCGGCAATCTCATCGAAACGTGCAAGAGCGTCGGGATTACCGAGACGCTGGTGCGGACTGCGGTGTCGCGACTAGTGGCAGCTGGTCGGCTTGCGGGCGAGCGCGAAGGGCGCCGCAGCTTCTATCGGCTGACCGAGGCCGCTCAAGCCGAATTTGTCGAGGCCGCTAGCCTGTTCTACGGACCGCAACCCGCAGTCCGTTGGCAATTTGTCCTGATCAACGGACCTGCGCCGGAAGAGATCATGCAGGGCCTTGAGCGGGAGGGATTTGCCAGGCTGAACCCGCGTCTCGCGGTGGGAACGCATCCCGCACCGCCCCTGCCGGGCCGCGTCGTTGTCTTCGATGCGCAGTTGGCGACCGAAAACGGCGCGTTGCGGGAATTTGCCGAAGAGGCTTGGAACCTGCCGCGCTTCGCGGAGGCCTATGGCGAATTCATTGCCCGGTTCGGTTCATTTTTCGAACGCGTCGGAAATTGTGCCGCGCTATCGCCGTTCGATTGCCTGATTGCCCGGCTGCTGCTTGTGCATCAGTATCGCCTGATCATGTTGCGCGAGCCGCATCTTCCCAAGTCCGCCCTGCCGGATAATTGGCCGGGCGAGGAGGCGGGGCGCCTGTTTGCCGAGCTTTATTTGCGTCTGTCAAAAAAAGCTGACGGCTATGTCGCTCGCCGTTTCGTGAATGAATCGGGCAAGCTTCCAGAGATGACGCCGGCAAGCCAGGCTCGGCTCGATCACCTCAAGGCACGCTGAAGGATCAATCCGCTCAGGTACATAGTAAGAGAAGTTCGGCTTGCCACGTGCTTTCACGGCATTGAATGTCACAGAAAACTCTAAAAATTCATTTGTATTGTGACATATCGCATGCTAATAAATGACCGATCGGTCGGTTAATGCGTTTGCCCCGGATCGCTGTTTCGTGGAGGAGAACGAGAAACAGGCTTATACTGGCGGTGCCTTGAAGCTTCAGCTTGGCTGAAGTCTTCAAGGCGACTGCAGGCTTGCGATCATTCTCGATCGCGCGGGAGGCGCGAAGACGGAGGAAAGATCAATGTATGCACAGATGGTGAAAACCGATGGCGCCCGCATCCGTTCCCTCGACGAGATGGACCCGCAGGAGCGCGCCTTTCAGGAGCGCGTCGATGCTGGCCAGAAGATCGAGCCGAAGGAATGGATGCCGGAAGGCTACCGCAAGACGTTGATCCGCCAGATCAGCCAGCACGCTCATTCCGAAATCGTCGGTCAGCTGCCGGAGGGCAACTGGATCACCCGCGCGCCGACGCTGGAACGCAAGGCGATCCTGCTTGCCAAGGTGCAGGACGAAGCCGGCCACGGCCTTTATCTCTATTGCGCCGCCGAGACGCTCGGCATCAGCCGCGACGAGATGTATGAGCAGCTGCATTCCGGCAAGGCCAAATATTCCTCCATCTTCAACTATCCGACGCTGACCTGGGCCGATATCGGCGCGATCGGCTGGCTGGTGGATGGCGCTGCCATCATGAACCAGGTACCCCTGCAGCGCTGTTCCTACGGCCCCTATGCGCGGGCGATGGTGCGCATCTGCAAGGAAGAAAGCTTCCATCAGCGCCAGGGCTTCGACATCCTGATGAAAATGGTGAAGGGCACGCTGGCGCAGAAGGCCATGGTGCAGGATGCGCTGAACCGCTGGTGGTGGCCGTCGCTGATGATGTTCGGCCCTTCGGACGATGCCTCCGTGCATTCGGCCCAGTCGATGGCCTGGAAGATCAAGCAGAATTCCAATGACGAACTGCGGCAGAAATTCGTCGACCAGACAGTGCCGCAGGCCGAATATCTTGGCCTGACCGTTCCCGATCCGGATCTTAAATGGAACGAGACAAAGGGCGGCTATGATTTCGGCGAGCCGGACTGGGAGGAATTCTTCAACGTCATCGCCGGCAATGGTCCCTGCAATGCGGAGCGGCTGAATGCCCGCAAACAGGCCTGGGACGATGGCGCGTGGTTTCGCGACGGCCTGACGGCGCATGCCGAGAAGGCTGCGGAGCGTCACGGCGCGGCAAAGGTCGCCGCCGAATAAGGCGCGCGGTATAGTCAGGGAGTGAGAAACATGTCCAGTGAATGGCCGCTTTGGGAAGTCTTCATACGTGGTCAGCATGGCCTCAACCATCGCCATCTCGGCAGCCTGCATGCGCCCGATGCCGAGATGGCGATCAACAATGCACGCGATGTCTATACGCGCCGCAACGAGGGCATCAGCATCTGGGTGGTGCGCTCGTCCGAGATCACTGCAAGCGCCCCTTCGGAGAAGGGACCGCTGTTCGATCCCTCCAATTCGAAGGTCTATCGTCACCCGACCTTCTTCGATATTCCCGATGAAGTGGGGCACATGTGATGGCGATCGCTACCCTTGAGCCGGCGGTCGATCAGGCCGCTCTTGTCGAATTCCTCCTGCGCATCGGCGATAACACGCTGATCCTCGGCCACCGCGTTTCCGAATGGTGCGGCCGCGGGCCTGCCCTGGAGGAGGATATCGCGCTTGCCAATACGGCGCTCGATCTCATCGGCCAGACGCAGCTCTGGCTCGCTCTGGCGGGCGAGGTGGAAGGCAAGGGCCGCTCGGCTGATGATCTCGCCTATCTGCGCGATGGTTTCGAGTTCCGCAACATCCTGCTTGTCGAGCGTCCGAACGGCGATTTCGGCAAGACGCTGATGCGGCAATTCCTCTTTGACGCCTGGCACTATCTGTTGCTGAGAGCTTTGAAAGGTTCGGCCGATCCGCGCATTGCTGAGATCGCTGAAAAGGCTTTCAAGGAAGTCTCCTATCACCTCGATCGCAGCCGAGATCTGATCATTCGCCTTGGCGACGGCACGGCCGAAAGTCACCGCCGCATGCAGGAAGCCCTGGACGAACTCTGGCCTTTCACCGGCGAAATGTTTGTCGGCGATGCCGTTGATGCGACATTGACGCAAGCCGGCGTGACCCCTGAGCCGCAGAGCCTCAAAGCCGGCTGGGACGAGATTATCTCCGATGCGCTGGCGGAAGCGACGCTGAAACGCCCCACAGACGGCTATATGCACAAGGGCGACCGGCGCGGCGTTCACACCGAGCATCTCGGCTATCTCCTGGCCGAGATGCAGTTCCTGCAGCGCGCCTATCCGGGCGCGACCTGGTAGGAGGTGGAGATGGCGACCGCGCTGCATCCTTCGGTCGAAGAGGTCTGGCACTGGCTGTCGGAGGTGCCGGACCCGGAGATACCGGTGATTTCGCTGACCGATCTTGGCATCATCCGCGACGTCGGCTGGCAGGAGGATACGCTTGTTGTCACAGTGACGCCGACCTATTCGGGCTGTCCCGCCACCACGGTAATCAATCTCGATATCGAGCGGGCATTGGCCGAAAAGGGCCTCGATCGGGTACGCCTCGAGCGGCAGCTGTCGCCCGCCTGGACAACGGATTGGATCAGCGCCGGGGGACGCGAGAAGCTGCGTGCCTATGGCATCGCCCCACCGATCGATGGCACCGCTGCCGATGGCGTGCTGATGAAGCGCATCGATCGGCTTGCGGGCCGCTCCAATCTCACGATTGCCTGTCCGCGCTGCGGATCGACGAACACGGAAAAGATCAGCCAGTTCGGCTCGACGCCGTGCAAGGCGAGCTATCGCTGCACCGAGTGTCTGGAACCCTTCGATTACTTCAAATGTATTTGACCCCAAAGGACGAGATCCGCATCCATGGCACGTTTCCATCCGCTGACTGTCACCGATGTGCGCCGCGAGACGCGCGATGCTGTTGTCGTCACGCTTGCGCCAGCCGAGGAGGATCGGGCCGTCTTTGATTTCACGCAGGGCCAGTATCTGACGTTTCGCCGCAAGTTCGACGACGAGGAATTGCGCCGCTCCTATTCGATCTGCGCGGGGAAGGACGAAGGCGTGTTGAAGGTCGGCGTCAAGCGCGTAGATGGCGGCTGCTTCTCGACCTGGATCAACGAAAACCTGAAAGCCGGCGACATGCTGGAAGCCATGCCTCCCATGGGAGCCTTCTTCACCGCAATCGAGCCGGATACCGCCAAGCATTATCTCGGCTTTGCCGGTGGCAGCGGCATCACGCCGGTTCTTTCGATCATTAAGACCTTGCTGGTTCGCGAGCCGCGCTCGGTCTTTACGCTGGTCTATGCCAACAGGCAGATCAGCTCGATCATGTTCCGCGAAGAGCTGGAGGATCTGAAGAACCTCTATCTCGGCCGCCTCTCGGTGCTGCACATTCTGGAGAGCGAAGCGCAGGAGATCGATCTTTTTACGGGACGGATCGATGCGGAGAAGTGCAAGGCGCTCTTCAAGAGCTGGATCGACATCAAGTCGGTTGCGACAGCCTTTATCTGCGGTCCCGAGCCGATGATGCTGGCGATCGCTGCGGCTTTGCGTGAACACGGCATGCGCGACGACCAGATCAAGTTCGAGCTCTTCGCCTCCGCGCAGCCGGGCCGCGCGCGGCGCAAGGTGGAGAGTAGTGCCGCCGCCGATCATGAGACCAGCTGCGAGGCGACGGTCACGCTCGATGGCGCGACGCGCATCTTCAAGTTCCCGAAGCACGGCCAGTGCCTGCTCGATGCAGCGCTCGAAAACGCGATGGATGTTCCCTATGCCTGCAAGGCCGGCGTTTGCTCCACCTGCCGGGCCAAGGTTCTCGAAGGCGAGGTCGAGATGGAGGTCAACCACGCGCTCGAGGATTACGAGGTGCGCCAGGGCTATGTGCTGACCTGTCAGTGTTACCCGCTCACCGACCGCATCGTCGTCAGCTACGACCAGTAGGCGCGCGCATCGAAGGGAGGAACAAGATGTCCGAGACGATGCCTATCGAGCAATATCTGCAGGAGGGCGGCATGCTGTCCTCGCCCGACAACGCGCCTCCGCGCTATCGCGGCGAACTCTTGCGTCTGATGGCGAGCTTCGTCGATAGCGAACTGGCGGGTTCCGCCGGCTTTGCCGATATCATCAACGACGCGCCCGGGATTCAGGAGCGCATTTCCGCAGCACGCATCGTACTGGAAAAAACCGACCATGCCGGCCAGGTCCTGCAGGTCATGGAGACCTTCGGCGTCGATGGCGGGCGTTATGCCATCCACCATCCCTGGGCGGCACGGCTTTCCCGCGACGCTGATATCGGCGCTGTCAGGCAGGGTGGTGATATGCGGCTTGCCGTCTTCCATTATCCCCTTGAAGGCTGGGTGGATGCGGTTGTCATGAACGTTCTGATGGGTGCTGCCAGCGTCGTGCAGTTGAAGGAGCTGGCGCGCGTTTCCTATCAGCCGCTGGCCGAAACCTTCCGTGCCATCCTGCCGCGCGAAAGACGGCATGCCGAACTCGGCGCCGCCGGGCTTGTCCGCATCGTCACCGATGACGAGGGCCGGGCGAAGGCACGGGCTTCGGCCGCTTATTGGTATCCTCGCGTTGCAGCGAGCTTTGGCCATGCCGGTTCAGCCCGCTTCGAAACATTCTCACGCTTCGGCCTGCGACATACGCCCAACGAAACTTTGCTGGCCGAATGGCAGACCGAGGTTGATGCGCAGCTCTCTGCGCTCGGTTTGAATTGATCAGTTCGGGAGATGCCTGGCGGTTTTCCGCTCGGATCACCGGAAAGACGAAGGAAGGAAATTCCGATGAACATCATGGCAAACCAGCCGCGCCGACTTGAAAGCTATGTCGGGGGCACCTGGGTCGCCGGCGCCAGAGAAGGCGTGCCGCTGCTCGATGCATCGACCGGCGTGCCCGTCGCGTTCATCGATTCCTCGGGTATCGATTTTAAGCAGATCCTGGCCTATGGCCGCGACAAGGGGGGACCGGTGTTGCGGCGCATGTCCTTCCATGAGCGCGCCGCAATGCTGAAGGCGCTCGGGCAGGCGCTGCTTGAGAGGAAGGAAGAATTCTACGCGCTCTCGACGGCAACCGGCGCCACGCGCGCCGATAGCTGGGTCGATATCGAAGGCGGCATCGGAACCTTGCTGTCCTACGCTTCCAAGGGGCGGCGCGAGCTGCCGAATACGCGTGTGTTGCTCGATGGCGACGTGGAGCAGCTCTCCAAGGACAAGAGCTTTTCCGCCCAGCATATATTGAGCCCGCTGCAGGGTGTCGCCGTTCACATCAATGCTTTCAACTTCCCCTGCTGGGGCATGCTGGAAAAGGTTGCGCCGACGTTGCTTGCCGGCGTCCCCGCCATCGTGAAGCCGGCGAGCCAGACGGCCTATCTTACAGAGCTGATGGTTCGCCGCATCATCGAAACAGGCCTGCTGCCGGAAGGTGCACTGCAGCTCGTTTGCGGCTCGGTCGGCGATCTCCTCGATCATGTCGAAGGCCAGGATGTGATGACCTTTACCGGCTCTGCCGCGACTGGCCAGCGCCTCAAGACGCACAGGGCGATTATCGAAAACTCCGTGCGCTTCACCATGGAGGCTGACAGCCTCAACGCGGCCGTCCTCGGGCTCGATGCCGCGCCCAGCACGGAGGAGTTCGATCTCTTCGTCAAGGAGGTCGCCCGTGAGATGACGGTCAAGGCCGGGCAGAAGTGCACGGCCATCCGCCGTGTCATCGCGCCCCGTTCCTATAGTGAAGCGCTTATTGCGGCCTTGAACGACCGCCTCGGCAAGACGGCAATCGGCAATCCGGCCGATGAGACGGTTCGCATGGGGCCGCTTGCAAGCCTCGCTCAGCGCGAGGAGGTGCGGGTGCGCATCCGGGATCTTGCTGCCGATGCCGAGATCGTCGGCGGCGATCCCGATAATCCGCATGTCATGTCCGGCGATGCGAGCGCCGGCGCCTTCCTCAATCCGGTCCTGCTCTATTGCGACAAGCCGGGCTCCGCGCGTGCCATTCACGATGTCGAGGCCTTCGGCCCCGTCAGCACCGTCATGCCCTATGACACGGCGGAAGAGGCCGTCGATCTGACGCGGCGCGGCAAGGGCAGTCTCGTTGCCTCCGTCTTCACCAACGATCCGCATTTCGCTGAGGAGGTTGTTCTCGGCCTCGCACCATTCCATGGTCGCGTGATGATCGGCAACCGCTTGAGTGCCAAGAGCTCCACCGGTCATGGTTCACCGCTGCCGGGCCTCGTTCACGGCGGTCCGGGTCGTGCCGGCGGCGGGGAAGAACTGGGCGGCATGCGCGGCGTGAAGCATTATATGCAGCGTACCGCGATTCAAGGTGCACCGACCATGTTGACCGCCGTCACGGGACGATGGATGGATGGCGCGGATACCCGCCGCGACAGCGAGCACCCGTTCCGCAAGTCGCTCGCTGAGCTCAAGATCGGAGATCAGCTCGTCACCGCCACGCGCACGGTGACACTCGACGATATCGAGTACTTCGCCCATTTTACCGGCGACACATTCTATGCCCATATGGATGAGGAGGCGGCGAAGGCCAATCCGTTCTTCGAGGGACGCGTGGCGCATGGCTATCTCATCGTCTCTTTCGCGGCCGGCCTCTTCGTCGATCCGGCTCCAGGCCCGGTTCTCGCAAATTATGGGGTCGACAATCTGCGCTTCCTGACACCGGTCAATCCGGGTGATACGCTCAAGGTGCAGTTGACCTGCAAAGAGATCAATCCCCGCATCAATGCCGAGCATGGCGAGGTGCGCTGGGATTGCAAGGTAACCAACCAGCTGGACGCCGTCGTCGCGCAATATGACGTTCTGACGATGGTGGCGAAAAGGAGAGAGTGAGCGCATGACGACGACCGAGCAAGACCCGCATCGCCTGGAAATGACCGTGCTGATGACGCCTGACATGGCGAATTTCAGCGGCAAGGTGCATGGCGGCGCACTTCTGAACCTGCTCGACCGCGTCGCCTTCTCCTGTGCGTCGCGCTATTCCAAGCAATATGCGGTAACGCTGTCGGTCGATCAGGTGCTGTTCAAGGAGCCGATCAATGTCGGCGAGCTCGTCACCTTCCGCGCTTCGATCAATGATACGGGCCGTACCTCCATGGAAGTCGGCATCCGCGTGGAGGCGGAGAATATTCGCTCCGGCCAGCGCCGCCACACGAACTCCTGTTATTTCACCATGGTCGCCGTCGACGAAGTCGGCCGCCCGGTCCGCGTGCCGGAACTGGTGCCAGTCACGCCGGTTGATATCCGACGGCACAAGGCCGCCCAGCTTCGCCGCACCTTGCGTCGTGAGTTCGCGCAACGGATGGAAGCGGTGGCCGAAACCGGTCGCGATGTGGAAGGTTTGGGAGTCGACTGAATGGCGCAGATCTATTCCTATGACGGCGTGATCCCGGTCATCGATCCCTCTGCCTTCGTGCATCCGGCCGCGACTGTCATCGGAGACGTTATCATTGGCCCCGCCTGCTATGTCGGGCCGGGCGCCGTGTTGCGCGGCGATTTCGGGCGTGTCGTGCTGGAGCGTGGCTCGAATGTGCAGGAGACTTGCGTCGTCCACAGTTTCCCGAATCTGGAAGTGATGATCGGCGAGGCGGGGCACATCGGCCATGGCGCTGTGCTGCATGGTTGCCGCATCGGCGCCAATGCCATGGTCGGCATGAATGCCGTCGTCATGGACGAAGCCGTCATCGGCGAGAATGCGATCGTCGCGGCGCTGGCCTTCGTCAAGGCCGGAGCCGAAATCCCGGCAAACAGTCTTGCCGTTGGAGCGCCGGCTCGCGTGGTTCGTGAGTTGACGCCGGAAGAGATCGCCTGGAAGCGCCAGGGCACCGCCATCTATCAACGGTTGGCGCTGGAGGCGAAGGAGAAGCTGGTGGCCGTCGAACCGCTGATGGCACCGGAGCCGGAGCGCCGCCGCATCCGCGCGCCGGAATATGATCCGCTTGTCCTCGAACGGATGAAGCTCGGCGATTGAACGACCGCGTCAGCGGCGTCTCAACGGACGGCCTTGACCCCTTCGAGGATGAGGGTGGTGGCAATGTCGGCATATTCGTCGCGTGTGATTGGCCCGTTGGGCCTGAACCACATATAGACCCAGTTCATCATACCGAAGAGCGACATGGTGACCGGCATCAGCAACGGCCTGTTCTTGTTGAGATCCGGGTTGAGATCCTCGATGACGGTGGAGAAACGCCGGACGATGCGCCGCTCGATCGTCCTCAATTCTGCCAGCTGCTCCTGCGACAGGGCATGCGTGCCGTTGAGCTGCACCTTATGTTCGTTGTCGGCGCCCTCATAGTTCTTAAGCACGGCCTTCACCAGCAGCCGCAGCCGCTCTTGCGGCGTAACATCGTTGCGATCTGCCGTTTCGATCGCGCTTTCCAGTTCCATCAGATGCGTTTGCACGATGTCGAAGATCAGCGCGTCCTTGCCGGGATAGTAGTGATAGAGCAGGGCTTTCGAGACGTTGCCATGTGAGGCGATCATCGACATGGACGCCTTTTCCATGCCCACCTCGGCGAAAACAGCCGCGGCACTCGCCAGGATGCCACGCTGCTTTTCCTCGAAATCAACTGCGCGCGTGCGTGCCATATGATCCTGCTTTGCTAATTCCCGATTGATCTGATCGTGCCTGGTGGCCGATCCTTCCCATATACAATCAAATGCTTGCCAGGCTATCCCACCAGATGCCGATCATTCTTTCGGACGGTTGTCCACGATGCGTTTGGCCTTGCCTTCCGATCGCGCAACGCCGCCTGGAGAGTGCACCATGACCTTCGTGGTGACACCGACGATGTTCTTGATGTGGTGGGCAAGTTCCTTTGCCGAAACATTTCGCGCCGTTTCGTCCGCCGCCTCCAGCGTGCACTCCACATGAACGGTCATGTCGTCCATGCGGCCGGAGCGTGTCAGTTCGATCTGGAAGTGCGGCGCGAGCCCGCGGCATTTCAGGATCTGCTCCTCGATCTGCGTCGGAAAGACGTTAACACCACGCAGGATCATCATGTCATCGGAGCGGCCCGTTATCTTTTCAATGCGGCGCATGGTGCGGGCGGTGCCGGGCAGCAGCCGTGTCAGGTCGCGCGTGCGGTAACGGATGATCGGCAGGCCTTCCTTGGTCAACGTCGTGAGGACCAGCTCGCCGATCTCGCCATCTGGCAATGCCGCGCCGGTGACCGGATCGATGATCTCCGGATAGAAATGATCTTCCCATATGTGCAGCCCATCCTTGCTCTCGACGCATTCGCTGGCGACGCCCGGACCCATGACCTCCGAGAGGCCGTAAATGTCGACGGCGTGCATATCGAAGGCGTGCTCGATTTCCTCGCGCATGGCATTGGTCCATGGTTCGGCGCCGAAGATGCCGACGGCGAGCGAACTTTCTCTTGGGTCGAGGCCCTGGCGACGGAATTCGTCGAGGATCGAGAGCATATAGGAAGGCGTCACCATGATGATGCGCGGCTTGAAATCCTGTATCAGCGCCACCTGCCGTTCTGTCATGCCGCCGGAGACCGGTACGACGGTGCAACCAAGTTTCTCCGCGCCGTAATGCGCGCCGAGGCCGCCGGTGAACAGGCCATAGCCGTAGGCGATATGCACCAGATCACCCGCCCGGCCGCCGGAGGCGCGGATCGAGCGGGCAACGAGGCTTGCCCAGGTTTCGACGTCCCTGGCGGTATAGCCGACGACGGTCGGCTTGCCCGTCGTACCGGAGGAGGCGTGGATACGGGCAAGCCTTTCGCGCGGCACGGCGAACATGCCGAAAGGATAGGTGTCGCGAAGATCTTTCTTGGTCGTGAAAGGAAATTTGGCGATATCAGACAAAGTCTTGAGATCGGAGGGATGCACGCCCAATTCGTCGAAACTCTTGTGATAGAAGGGTGAGTTCTCATAGGCATGGGTGAGCGTCCATTTCATGCGCTCGAACTGCAGCACGGAAATCTCCTCGCGGGAGGCGATTTCGATTGCTTCAAGCTCACCCGCACGCGGCGAAAGGTTTTCCATCAATGTCTCCTCCAGAAAAGCCGGTACTTCCGGCGCGCGAATTCTATTCCGGTAAAAGTGCGCCCTTGACGGTTCGCGAGTGGCCACGGAATTCCGCAATCTGCTCGCCATGCTGATTGGTAATCGCGACATCGTAGATGCCGCCTCGTCCTCGGCGCGACACCTCCCGCGCCGTCGCCGTCAGCCGGTCACCATTGAAAGCCGGCACAATAAAGGTCACCGAACAGTGCTGGGCGACGGTGCGCTGGTTGTAGCTATTGCAGGCGAACGCGAAGGCGGAGTCGGCGAGCGTGAAGATGTAGCCGCCATGACAGGTGCCGTGACCGTTGGTCATGGTCGCCGCAACGGTCATAGCGATGGTCGCTTTGCCGGGCGCGACGGACACAAGCTCCATGCCGAGATGGCGCGTGGCGTTGTCTTCGTCCCACATGGCTCTCGCGCAGGCTTCCGCGAGCGCCTGCGGCGAAAGGCTCTCCGCGGCGCTCATTTGCCCTTGAACTCCGGCTTGCGTTTTTCCAGGAAGGCAGTGACGCCCTCGGCATAGTCGGCGCTGCGGCCGGCTTCGCGCTGCAGGTCGCGCTCAAGATCGAGCTGCTGGTCGAGCGAATTCGTCGCCGCCGCCTGAATGGCGCGCTTCGTCAGGCCGAGGCCTTTCGTCGGGCCGGCAGCGAGCCTGGTGGCAAGCGCCGTCGCCTCATCCATCAGCTTATCGTCGTCCACCGCGCGCCAGATCAGGCCCCAGCTGGCGGCTGTTTCCGCATCGAGCGGTTCGGCCGTCAGCGCCAGTGCCTTGGCGCGGGCTTCGCCGATAAGCCGAGGCAGGTTCCAGGTGCCGCCGGAATCCGGCACGAGGCCGATCTTCGCGAAAGCCTGGATGAAGCGGGCCGAACGGGCGGCAAGCGTGATGTCGCAGGCAAAGGCGATATTGGCGCCGGCGCCGGCTGCCACACCATTAACAGCGCATATCACCGGCTTTTCCAAGCTGCGGATGAGGCGGAGCAGGGGATTGTAGAAAGTCTCGATCGTATGGCCGAGATCGGGGGTGCCCTTGCGCGGGTCGCGATCGCCAAGGTCCTGGCCGGCCGAGAAGCCGCGGCCGGCGCCCGTCAACAGAATTGCGCGGACATCTACATCCCGATGCGCGCGCTCGAAGCCGGCGCGCAGCGCAAGATGCATGTCTTCGTTGAAGGAATTGAGTTTGTCGGGTCGATTGAGCGTAAGCGTCAAGACGCCGTCGGCAAACGCCGACAGAACGGTGCCGGATTCAGACATGTTTCCTCCCCGTCGCCCTACCCATGACGACCGTGCAACTCTTGCATAAACCGACCGGTCAATCAATTATAAAAGCAATGATAAGATACTGGCCGGCAGATTGCGACGGAGTGGCTTTGCGTCGTGCAATGGACGATGCAGCCGGCGAGCGGCTGCAACGTGGTTGGTGGCACGCACTTCCATCAGTTACCTCCTCGGAAACTATAGTTTCGCGGAAAGGTTGATAACGGATGCTCGTGTCTTCCCGCTTGCCCTGCTTTTGATATTTATCGCGATTTGATAGGTATCGCTTCGGTCGATGCCATGATTGCGGGAAGAAAACAGATGACTGACAGGCCTGAAAGCAATGTCGTCGATTTATCGGTTGACGAAGCCTTTTTCGAACTTCTGACCGGCAGTTTTCAACGCATTGTCGGCCGTCCACTCGTCAATCCGCAAGCAGGGCCTCCTTGGCTCTATAATGAGGCACCTTTCGTGGTCCTTGCCCACAACACGGATGCCGATCCGCGTTTCGTCTACGCCAACAAGGCTGCTCAGAATTGCTTCGAATATCCCTGGGATGAGTTCGTGACGGTTCCCTCGCGACTTTCAGCGGAGCTTCCCAACCGTGCGGAGCGTCAGCAACTGCTGGATGCGGTGACGCGCAACGGTTTCATCTCCGACTATCGCGGCCTGAGGATCGCAAAATCCGGACGGCGGTTCTGGATTGAGGAGGGTATCGTCTGGCAGCTCGTGGATCGCGAAGGCAATTTGCGTGGGCAGGCTGCGACATTTTCCAAATGGAAAGACGCATAAGCCCGCGACAAGGTCGTACAGGCATCAGGGCATAAGGCCGCATATCGGCGACAGGCGGCGATGTCGTAGCAGCGTGCCATCAATTGTTGCCGAATGTGAGGCAGGTCCCTTAATTCGTGGCGTACGGGCACGTTGGCCGCTGCCGTTGTGATGAGCCTTGCAAAAGCAGCATGGCTATCCTGCAGGCATGTGCATTTTATTTAGGCGGGTAAATGCCTATCTCTTGCGCGAAAACAAAGGAGATGGCAAAAATGAAAGTATTAGAGAAGATTAAGCGCTTTAGCGAACAGCGCAGAGCAATGCGCGAGCTTTCCGCCCTGGACGATCATGTTCTTCGTGATCTCGGCATTTCCCGCTCGCATATTCCGTTCGCCGTCAAGGGAGCTCGCGGCAACTAAACCTTACTTTCCCGCGCATACCCTTGAGGTATGCGCCGCCGCAGGAGCTATTGGCCAGTGCCGTCGCTAGCTTTCTGCGACAAAGTCATAGCCGATAGATGCCGCGCGTAGCGTCATTGGTCGCCTCCAACCTCACGATCGGCACAATTTTCCTGTTGTTATTCTGCCGGATAACATGACGAAGATTTAGGCTGCTTGATCGCAGCTGTCCCTCGTGCCCCGTTTCGCGCAATATTCAAGTTCAATCTCGAGCAGTCTCGTTGCATTGGCAAGTGCTTCCTCTGCCTCTGCGAACGACTGTGGGCTATGGCCCATTCTGGCCTCACCGTAATTTCTGGCCCGCAGCAACACGAGTTCGGCCAATTCGATGCATTCGGACGTCGGCCGGACGAGATTCAGGCAATACCGCAAATTGATCGCAACCTGGAGCGCGAATTCGGCTGCCGAGAAATCCAATATTGCCCCCGGCGGTATGGCCCGAGCCAGATAGATCCTCCAGTGTTGGGTCATCGCATTACCCCCTCTTGTCGGATGATTGCACGGACGACGTCGTGTGGCGTGCCGCTCTTACAGAGACGCTGTTGGCTCTCGACCGGCTTATCTTATGCCGGCGAGGCTTTGGCGTGCCCGCAGTCATATTGACAAGCTGAAGTCGGTTTCAATAACGCGATCATGCAATTGGGCTTCGGTCCGGCGCTTTCTCCGACCTTGGTCTGACGCTGCCACGGCGAAAGGTCATGACGTGGATTGCTGAAGTCCAAATGCTGTACTTATCCGTGGGATAGGACTTGACCCTTCGCGATGTAGCGGCGATTTGATATGGATCGGACCCTTGCCAATCGGCGATAGCCGAGGCGCTTCGAGCCCATGGAACGTTGGGCGCTCGTCGTTGGAGCCTCAGGAGGCTTTAGGTGTTATTACGTCGAAAGCTTATTGCTGCTTTACCATGCCTGATGCTGACCTTGGTCAACACGGCACTTCCCTACACTGTGAAAATTCACGGTGCTTCCGCGATATTCGCCCAGCAAATGGCCGAGGCCAAAGGTGGTAATGGTGGCGGCAACGGCGGCGGAAACGGCAATGGGGGAGGCAACGGTAACGGGGGAGGCAATGGGAACGGCGGTGGCAACAGCGGCAATGGAGGTGGAAACGGCAGCGGTAACAATGGAAACGGGAATGGCAACAACGGAAACGGCAATGCTAATGGCCGATCGTCCGCAACCAAGAGCGCTACCCAAAGCCAGGTCGATTCCGACCAGTCCACCGATGATGGCGGCGGCTCGATTAGCGTTCAACACAAGGATGGCATGAGCGAAAATATACAGAGCGGACGTTATGTGATGAAGGATTCAAAGGGCCGCACCATCGTCAATCGCAATGCGACAACTGCCGACGAGCAGCGGCTCAAATCACTGCTTCACTGACGCCGCTTTTCGAGTTCATCCCGGAATGCCATCGCAGCTTCCGTTCTATTGCTCACCTCCAGTTTGGCGAAGATTTGGGTCATGTGATGCTTGATGGTCTTTTCATGCAGATCGAGCTTCAGCCCAATATGTTTATTGCTCAATCCAGCAGAAGCCAGTTCCAATACTTCCCGCTCGCGATCCGTCAATGCGCTGAAAGGATTGGCCCGGGAACCGGTTCCGTTTTCGGAAATCAGACGCGCCGATAGCGTCGGTGCGACATAGCTGTCACCGGCAGCGATACCGCGAAGGATATCGGCGAGCGTCCGTGATCCGACGCCTTTCAGAACATAGCCCTTCGCGCCGCTCTTGAGCGCTGTCATCACATCGTCGCTTGCCTCGGAGACTGTCAGCATAACGATCTTCTGATCGGGTATCTGGCCGAGGATAAGAGAAAGGGCATCCAGTCCTCCTCCCGGCATGGAAATGTCGAGCAACAGGATGTCCGGGCGCTGCTGCATCGCTATGCGCAGCGCGTCCTCCTTGCTGCTGCCTTCGCCGACGATGCTAAACCCATCCATTTCTGTCAGGCTGCGGATAACGCCTTCCCTGAAGAGGGGGTGGTCGTCTACGACTGCCAAAGTGATTGCTGCTGTCATGTCTGCTCCATTTCCTCGATGTTCAGGGACATGCGGACGATGGTGCCCCGGTCCGACGACAAAAGCTGGAACATGCCGCCGAGGCTTTCGACCCGATCTCTGAGGCCGGCAAGACCAAGCTTCTGCGGGCCGACCTCTTTCGGATCAAATCCCGGTCCCTCATCGGCAACCTCGATTACGACCTGGTCGTCTTTGAAGGATTGCACGACCCTTTGCCCGATTCCGCCGGCGTGACGATAGCCATTGTTCAAGGCTTCCTGCACAAAGCGATAGACGCATATTTTTGCGGAGGTCGAAAGATCTGTCGGCGCTGCCCCGACGAGAAGCGCGACGGTGACGCCGGTGCGCTGTTCGTGGGCACGGATTGCCCGTTTTAAGAGATCGGTCAAATTGTCCGTCTCGATGTGCGGCAGCATCAGGCCGCTACAGACGCTCCGGATTTCGGCCATGGCGTCATCAAGGCTGGATTTGATTGTCTCCAGCGACGCTTCGCGCTCCTCTGGCGAGACGGTGGGGCTGATGAGTGTCTGGCTGTCCAGTCGCAAGGAGGCATAAGCGACCAATTGGGCGGGACCGTCATGCAGGTCGGCACCGATACGGCGCAAATAGCTCTCGTTCAGCGCGGCGGCGCGCTGGGTCGCGCGTTGGACGCGCGCGCGCAACGCCTCGTTCTGTTGAAGAAGCGCCGACAATTCGCCGATGCGGCCGTTGAGTGCCATGCGCTGACTGTCGATAGTGCGGCTGCCGCGCAGGACGATGATCGATAGAAGAGCAAAGAATGTCAGCGTGAACACGGCAACGACAAGCCAGCTCAGCAGGCGGGCCTGCGTAAGGCTCCCTTCGAAATCGTTGGCGACCTCGTAGAATTCGGAGACGGCCACGACCTTGCCCGACCAAGGTTGAAGCACCGGATTGTAGATTTCCAGAAGGGGCTTGCCGCTATTGCGTTCAGCCACGCTCTCCACGTCGTCGATCCGGTTGAATTTGGCGACCATTTGGCCCGAAAAGGCGGTCTTGAGACTATCCGAGAGCGGAAATCGCTTGCCGGAAAGATCCTTGTTATTGGAATAGAGGATTGTCCCGTCGTCGCGCCAAAGCCGGAAGGAAAACAGCCGTGTGCCAAGCGCACCTTGGCCCAGGGTCTCATCAAGGGCGCGCGTCACCGTATCGTCAAGAGCCTGAGTGGTTTGCATATCGGGCAGGAGCGGGGCGATGACGCTGTCGACATAGAGGGCTGTCGTCGCCGCGGAATTACGCGTCACTGCATTCTCGATCAGATTGGCAACGATGGACCCGACAACGAGCATAGCACAAAGAGCGACGAAGCCACCGGCGAGCAGGAACTGCCTGGCCAGGGATTGGGAGTTCCAGCGTTCGATAAGACTTGCTGGAGAGAGTTTGTATTTATGATTCGCTCGCGGCACTGGCATAATCGGCACTGATCTCCCAACCCTCTATAGCTATCCCAGCAGAATGGAGTGTCAACTGTTGGGTCGTCGACACCGGCCGCGTAGTCCCGAGCGGGGTACTGCCGTCTGGCGCCTGCAATTTAAGCGACCAAAGGGTTGGATCAATCAGACTATGGTCCTAACCCTCAAGGCATAGGTCGGAGCGGGATAGAAAGCTGGGATTTCGGCAATATTCTAGTGCGCATGATTTGCTGGATATGGCCGCTGCCATAGGCGACGGGCATGTTACGAAGGAAGTGCACATGAAAATCCATTCCATCATTGGTGCGACAAGCCTCGGCCTGGTGCTTGCCCTTGCGCCCATCGGAGGAGCTACTGTCGGTTTCGTACAGACGGCATTCGCCAAGGGCGGAAACGGCGGCGGTCATGGCGATGGTAACGGCGGCGGCCATGGTGACGGAAACTCCGGCCATGAAAAGTCCGGGGGCGACGATACAAGCAGCCCTTCGACGAATGCGGCGGCTGCACAGGGCACTTCATCGTCGGTGCTGGGGCATCATGCGGATAAAGACTCCAAAGCCCATAGTGCAAGTTCGAAGAGCCATGTCTCAAAGCCCGGTGCAGGTAGCCTTAGCTCGCTCAAGCGGGACTATCACGCCTACTTGAACTCGAAAGATCCGAAGATGGCGGCGCTTTCCGCTTATGTGAAGGCATATGCGGAATTCGAAATCCAGTATGGAACGACGGCAGTGCCGACGGACCCGGCCCTCAGCGACAGCGCCTTGCGTTCGGCGCTGGCGCAGTTGTCTAACAAGCCGGTGACGAACCAGACGCTCACAGAAGCAAAGAGCATCCTCGGCGTTGGAACAAATATAGGAAAAATCGCGGAAGTTCGTGATGCGCTGGAAAGGAAATCCGAAACCGCAACGCCATCTGAGAGCACGCAGCTAACCGACGATTGAGGCGCCGCCTTATAGTGCTTTGATAAGCGTGGCAATCGACGGGCGCGTGGTGGCGGTCGTCCGCCACCACCTCTCACGAACTTCGATTTACGAGTTTGGCGCCAGCGGGCGCCATTCGCTAGCCGGTCCGCCCACCGGCTCTATCGCCGGGTCGGGTCTTCCGCCCCAGACGCTGCCCGATCCGGCGATAGGCAATTTGCCGCACGATCTGTATGATCAGGTACAGAATATGGTGCGCGACAGGGGTAGGCCGCGGGATGACCGCGTGCGGAAGCCAGTGCCAGGAAGTTCGGGATTTCGGGTAAAATCGGAGGCCGGCCACTCTCTCCTTGCGATCAGCAGGATGTGGCCAAGCCAGGCAGAGTGAGGGTGGAGAGCGGCTTCCCGCTCTCCACGATCGTTAGTTCAGAATCTTGATAACCTTGCGCGAGGAAGGCTCGACAATCACGCGTTCGTGGTTGACGATCGCATAGGCATATTTCGGATTTTGCGGAACCGTTCGCACGACGATCGTTTCCGGCAAGGGTCGGCCAACGACTACACGCTCGCGGACAACCGTTTCCTCTTCGGGCAGGGGCTGTTCGCGTACGTAGGTGACCACCTTCTGCGGCGGCGGATCGATGGCCGTGCCGACAACGGCGCCGGCGACACCGCCTACGGCGGCTCCAACCGGGCCGCCAACCACGGCTCCGGTAACCGCGCCACCTGCGGCGCCGGTGACGGTCGAAGATTGGGCAAAAGCACATCCGGCGGTCAGGCCAAGCGCGAGTGCCGCAACACTAAGTACCTTCGTTTTCATCAGAATCTCCTTTCACCTTCTATTCGCCCGTCGTCGACGGAGCTGTTGGTAAAACAGAGCTTCGCCGCAGTCTGTTCCTTTCCTTGGGCTTCAGTCATGTGGATTTGGGACATGGGTCGCAGTGAACATCAGACCAAAGCCCTACGCTCGTGGCTTCTATAGGGAATATGGAGGATTCGTCGCATTCAGGGCTGGGTGCGGTGACGCAAGGCAGGGATTGAGCCAATACAGCTCTCACCTTCGCAATTGCCGGAAGCCACTACGCGATGCGGCAGGTCGATCCGATAAAGGTTTCGATCGCTTCGCGTGAGCAGTGGAGCGATCTCAATCTGTCAATGTCGAGCCTGGTTCGAAGAGGCCACCGATGTGTTTCGCTCTGCGGTCCAAGTGCTAGGCAGGTTGGCACATATGATCCCGACCAGGAGAATGACGGATATCAGACCGATCAAAGTCTCCCATGATTGCCGACGAAATGGGAGCGGCCAGCGCGATCGGGATATATTCGGATCATATTGCATTTATCAGTTCCACACCCATGGGAAAGCCGTCAACGTTCCGGTGGAGATCAATCCTGTGATCGCCGTTATTTTTCCGCTGTGTGTTCATCCAGTAAATCTATGTCCGTCGAAATCAGATTGTCTAGTAGCTTGATCGACAATATCTGGTAACGGAGACCCTGGCGATTGTTAGGGCTGCCAAATTAATCGGATTATGGAGAAAATATTTCCGACAATACCGGATGATGCAGTGGTATAGCGACAGGTATGCCCGAACTTAGTCGCACTCCGAACCAGACCGGTCGGAAGTTTTTGATTGCGTTCAAGCATCCGCCCAGGCGTCGGGTGTATCAAGTGCCGCCGATATTATGCGACTCTGCTCGTAAAGCCAGTCGCAGAATTCTTTAGGCCCTGATCTCCCGTCATCATCACGGATGAGTGCGAAGTGCCAGTCGGGACCGTCAAGCGTCTCGTCGAAGGGCGCTATCAGCACGCCTGATTTGACGATGGGCTCGAAGAAGCCGGGCGGCACGAGCGCAACGCCTTCACCCGCGCAGGCGGCATTCACATTTAGCTCATGGTTCGGATATTCCACGCGAGTGAACCTCAACCCCGGCGGGACGCGACCAATTGCGCTCACAAACCATCTTTCCCAGTCTGGATGCGGCAACAGTGGCAGAGTTGCAAGCATCTCCGGTGTGAGAGGTTCCAGCGCTGCGGCAAGCGATGGAGCCAGAAGCGGCGTTAGTTGTACGGGAAATAGTCGAAAGGCCCGCAGACCCGGCCAGTCGCCGGCACCAGTGCGGATGGCAACGTCGAAATCTGACGGATCACGAATTTCGGTCGAAACATCGAGTTCGATCTCGCAGCGCTGATAGCCGGAAAGGCGCGGCGCAAGCCAGCGGCTTGCGAGGGTGGGAGGCGCGGTCACCCGCAAGGGAGGAGATGCCGCTCCGAAAGCCGCCAATGCGGCGTCGATTTCGTCCAAGCCGCGCCGCACACCCTTCGCAAGCAGCATGGCCTTCGGAGTAGGCACTACACGCGGTCCTCGCCGAATGAAAAGGGGCTCACCTAGTTCCTCCTCAAGGGTGCGAATGCGCAGGCTCACTGCCGTAGGGGTGAGAAACAAACGCTCGGCTGCACGGGCGAAGCTTCCGGAAGCGACGCAGATCTCAAGGACTTTCAGGGCGTCGAGTGAAGGGTGCATATGTAGTTTCACTTATGATAATAGTAAGGAATGCCCGTTTTGCGTACCGATATTATAGCAGTTTAATGCGCCCCAGAAGTGGAGGCGATCACGCTCTCCATACATGGAGAGCCTCTCATGGAGCTGCAATCGCGTCCTCTGTTTACGCTGTATCTCGAACTTCATCCAACGATCGATATGGGACCATGTCCCGCGGGCGTTCGCCGTATCTTTCCGGTCTCTGGCGGCCGTTTTGAAGGAGAGCGTCTCAAGGGCAAGGTCTCACCACTGATCGGATCGGACCTGCTGGTCACTCGGCAGGACGGAACATTCCAGCAGGATGTGCGGGTTCTGCTCGAGGTTGAGGATGGCGCCTACATTCTGATGACCTATCGTGGCGTTCGCCACGCATCGGTCGAAGTTTCCGAGCGCTTGGGACGCGGCGAAGCTGTCGACCCTTCGGAATATTATCTTCGGACAACTCCCTATTTCGAAACCGCTTCGCCTGCACACGATTGGATCAATGCGATCGTTTGTGTTGGAAAGGGTAGCCGCTTTCCGGGTGGCGTAAAATACGACCTGTTCGAAATCCTCTGATAACAAAGAAATGGACGGGATTGGCTTGATTCCACTCGGTTCTCTGTCCCACCGAGCAATCTTGCGGTCGTTCGTTTGACTTGCAGTCCGAAATGCCGCTGGGGTAATATTTCTAAAGTTTTCATTGCAAAATCTGAAATAGAGCCTAGTTTGGACTTATCGACCATTGCTTGTGACGTCGCTCAAGGGCCTATGCTCTTCCTCGGATTCCCTCTCAAAAAATCGATCTAACCCCGCAAGGTATCGCGGGAGCAACAACGATTGCTATGAAAGGAAATCGTTATGAACACTGGTACAGTTAAGTGGTTTAACTCCACCAAGGGCTTCGGCTTCATTCAACCCGATAATGGCAGCACGGACGTTTTCGTGCATGCTTCGGCCGTCGAGCGAGCCGGAATGCGTTCGCTAACTGATGGACAGAAAATTCGCTATGACATCGTGCAGGACAGCAGGTCCGGCAAGAGCTCAGCCGATAATCTTCAGGCGGCGTAAATTTGTCATTCACGCGCGCTGACCACGGATGTACTGGCAGTGCGCATGAATGATGCTGAGAGGTCGGGGTAACGCCCGGCCTTTTATTTTGGCCATGGGAGAACGGTATGCAGAATCCGCGCTACCAGATTGGTGACACGATCGTTTTAAAGCGTGGCACTTTTGGAAGTTTCGGTCCTTCTGGAACAGGAAGAATCGTGTCGCGCCTGCCTGAAGCCGATGGCGCCATGCAATATCGCGTCCAGTTCGAAGGCGAGAATTTTGAACGCCGCGTAGTCCAGCCGGATATCGACGTTGAAGCGTCCACATCAAAAGCCCGGAATATTGGCTTCGCAGCTGAATCAAGGTCTTCCAGCTGGATCAATTCGACGATGATCACCCTGAGAAAGCGGTAATTGAAGGAGCTAC
Source organism: Rhizobium sp. BK312 (assembly GCF_014193605.1). Classification (NCBI taxonomy): domain Bacteria; kingdom Pseudomonadati; phylum Pseudomonadota; class Alphaproteobacteria; order Hyphomicrobiales; family Rhizobiaceae; genus Rhizobium; species Rhizobium sp. BK312. The sequence continues at coordinate 358,393 of NZ_JACHZP010000004.1, forward strand.
CTTGCAAGTAGACGTCAGGGACAACAACGTCGATCAGGCGCTCCGGGTTCGAGAAAAAGCCGATGCGATCCGCTGCAGTCGTAAACTTGCCCGCAAACATGCACAGCGCGAAGGGCTTCTTCCCGCGTCCAAAAAGAAGGTTGCGCGGTCGGGCTGACCGTATCCTCTTATCATTCGTCAGGAGACATCATGGCCGCCACAAAAGAGAAGTTTTTCAAACAGAGTAGGCAAACTCTTCAAGACAAGGCATCGACGACGGATACGGCGGCGAGGCAGATCACCGCCGCCGAAAATGCCGATCGCGAGAAAAAGACCGAGAAGCTCCGCGCGCTTCGGTTGGCGCGGCCCGAAGCAGAGCCGATCAAGCCATCGGCGAAACGCGGGCATAAGACGAAATAACAAAAGCACGACCGCCAAAACATAGCACAGCGAAAAAAGCTGCGTTCTTTGGCGCGGTAAAACGTTACTATACAGCTACGCGGTTTGGCCGAAAATCTCGAGCTGCGAAAGGTTAATGGCTTCGCTCGCTGCCGAGGTGTTGCCGATGAATTCGTCGATCAGGAATGCCACGTAGCCTCCAGTCATCTTGACGATGGCGAGTTCGCAGCTCCGTGAGGGCCTATTGCCCATTTGGGCGGCCAAATCGTAAACCGGCACCAATTCGCCGCGATATGAGGTATGACCGAGGGCGCGGCGTGCATCGTCGCCATCGCGAAGCGGGCGCCAATTATCTGCCCGGGCGACGATCGTTCCGTCAATGAACGTGCATAAGGTGTCGTGCACGCGTACCGCCATTGCTGCGCGGCGGCGAAGAAATACTGGTAGAGGCATTGAGCACTTTGTCCCTTCAGGGACTCCCCGTTCAAAAGTGCAAACGTCTGAGGCGAAACCCGGCTGGGGAGGATGCCTTGGCACTGTCATGGTGCCGCCGAACGCGATTCGGCCGGACAAACCCAAGGTAGAGTGATTGTCTTGATGACTGCTTTTGGGTTTGCTTAAAATTCTAACGATGCCCCACTTTCAGACTGGCCATAAGGCCCAAATCCGAATGAGGTTGAGGCCAAACGATCGCGTTTTAGCTGTGTCTGCCACGTCGAAAGGGCCGAACGAGAAACTCGGTCAAGTTCTGCGGCTCGCGGATATTGGGTAGGCCGACATCAGGCCATTCCTGGGCTTTCGGATAGTAGGCCGTCCCGAACAGAATGTCCCAGATGGCGGAACCACTGCCGAAATTCCGGTTGAAATGCCGTCGTTCGATCGAATGATGAATGCGGTGAAACCGGTTGTCGGGAAAGATGTAGCGGACCCAACCCAGGTTCAGACGCGTCGAACTATGCTCGAAATAACCTTGCCAGCGAACGAAGAACACCCAGATCCAGGGAACATAGTCCTGCTTGAAATCGAAAAGCAGCGAGACGGGAATGATCAGGAACGGGATCCTGAAGATCTCCTCGCTGAAATGATGGTTGCTGTTGAAGGCACTCATTTCCTCTAGCGAATGATGCTCGGCGTGGAAACGCCAGAAGAACCTGTTGCTATGCTGGAGCCGGTGGAACCAATAGTAGAAGAACTCGCTGACCTGCAGAACGAGAAAGGAAGCAGCTATGGCACCCAACAGATGCAGCGGCCATGCGTTCGAAAACCTCGAGAGGAATGTCAGGTCGATCGCAAACAACGGCTTTACGCCGATGCCAGCCCAAAACCAGTAGAAGAGGGTCAGGCTTGCCTTGGTTATGAGGATGTTTGTCACGCAGAAGATCATGCCGCGAAGTTTCGATACATAGCTATAGCGAGACTTCGGAAAGATGACCTCGGCGGCGAGCAACAGCAACGCGACCGGAAGAACGCGATCAGTATACTCCTCCATGAATTCAAGCAAACGAAGCAAATTTTCCATTGTCAATTTGCTATCCATGGAACGATAGGGGCGATGCTCCTCCTTAGCCGAGGATAGGTGTCGCTTCAACTTGATGATTAAAAACTGGTTAAGGGCATGATGGCCGCAGCGAGGTTGATGGTCTGCAAACCCACGCTCCAGGGCAATTAGCCTACCCACGGGCTCTCAAGGCAGCGATCAGCGGCAGCCGGCTGGCGGCCAGTGCCGGAAGCGCGCCACCAAGGAGTCCGATTGAAAGACCAAGCATACCGCCGGTCAGCATGACTTGCGGGGTGACGGTAAGCTGAAAGGCCATGCTGGCATCATTGGCCCCTATGGTGCTGGCGCGCCACCCTTCGAAGACAAGCCACGATGCCAAGACGCCGACGGCTGCACCGGCCGCAGCCAAGAGGGCGGCCTCCAACCAGGTTGCGAGAAAGGCGGATAGGCGGCTGAAGCCGAGTGCCCGCATGGTCGCGATCTCGACCGTTCTGTCGGAGATGGAGCTCATCATCGTATTGAGTGCCCCGGCGGTTGCGCCGATCGCCATCAGCAAGGCGATGGGCCAGCCGAACAGGCGTATGAGATCGGCCATGCGCCCAGCCTGTGATGCATAAAGTCCAGCCTCGGAAACTGCCGTCAGCGGCGTCTCCGTAATCGTCGCTAGCTTGGCGTTCAACTTGGCAAGGGAGGATGGATCGGCAAGCCGCAATCGCAGGCTTTGCACCTCGCCCTGCCGGTCGAAGGTTGCACGCACCGCATCGATATCGCCCCAGATTTCCGATTCGAATGCGCTGCCATTGGCAGTGAAGTGTCCGACCACGGTCCAGTCCACGGTGCCGAGCCGCACCTTTGCGCCGAGGCCGAAGCCGGGATAATCGCGGGCGATGCCTGCTCCGACGACAATCTCTCTGGCGCCGGGCGCGAACAACCTCCCCTGCGAAAGGGAGATACCATTCCGGATCGGAAGACCGCTGCCATCCATGCCACGCAGGGCAAGGGTCCTCGAGCTTCTATCTCCTTTGCTGGTGACATCGACGGGGATCACGAGTTCGCGGGATGCAACAAGATTTCCGGCCGAATCCCGAAGAACGCCGATATCGTCGCCACTGGCCTTGAGGTTGCGGATCGCATCGGCTGATATATCGGAGCCGGTCTCCTGGTTCGTGCCGCCGCCGAGCACGACGGCGACCAGCCGCGAGCCTGCGCCGCTCAAGGCCTTCTCGAAGCCGCTCGCCATTGCTAGGAAGCCTATAAGCACGATGACGACGAGCGATACCGACAATGCCATGGAGAGCGAAATCGCCAGGCGCCGCTTCATGCTGCCGAGCGCGGTTCTTGTCGCAACGATGATCTGTCTGATTTGGATGGACATATCGGTCACCTCGCTCGGAAGGCTTTCATGATGGGGGTTCGCATGGCGTTGACGGCCGGCACGAGGCCGGTTGCAAGTCCAAGGACAAGCACGATCGCCGTTGCATGCAGCAGCACGACCGGAGAGAAGACAAGACCGAGCGATGGGCCGGCAAATATCGCTCCGGCTCTGGCCAAGGCCAGCCCGATGGCTCCGCCGATGATGAACATGAACAGTGTTTCACCGAGGACGAGGGTGAGGATCGTCATGCGTGAGATGCCCAGTGTTTTCAGGACGGCGATTTCGAATGAGCGCTCGCGCACGGCGAAGACCATGGTGTTGATGACGATCATCAGCAGCGTGATGAAGGCAGCCCCTGTGACCAGATCGACGATGAGGCCGATATCGGCATACTGGCGCAGGAAGGCTTCGAGAAACTGCTTTTCGGACTGAGTGCGCGTGGGCGCCGCGGAGTTGGCGAAGAGCGCGTCGATATGGGCAGCCAGAACGCCCGGTGAAATGCCGTCGCGCGGCTTGATGATGAAAGCATCCACGGTGTCCTGGTCTTTTGTGCGGGCGGCATTGACGTAATCGTAACGGGCGATGGTGAAGTAGGTGTCGGTGCTGGCGCTTTCGCCCTCGAAGATCCCCGCGATCGTAAAGCGCCAGTCGCGGCCGCCGTCCTGCTTCGCCACCTGAAAGGCGGTGACGGTGATGTTTTGACCAACAGACCAGCCTTCGGCTTCGGCGAGCGCCCGTCCGACCAGGACCCGGTCGCGGCCTTGACCGATCGCCTCGAGCAGATCGGGCGTAAGGCCGAGTTCCCGACCGTACCGTTGGTTTCCATCAGCAACGCCGGATCGACGGCGCTGATTGGCACGACATTCTTTTCGACATCGACGAAGCCGCGCAGGCGCGTCATGTAACCGACCGCTGCGACATCGGGATCGGCCGCAATGCGGGCGCGGTGGGCCATCGGCAATGGCTGCCCACGCCCGCTGGCACTCATGACGCCGAGAATATCGTCGCTCGCGGCCGACACGCCCTGCGAGCCGGCAAGGAGGCTGGCGGTTAGCCCGTGGATGAGAAAGGCGACGGCGATGCAGACAATGAGCAGAGTAGTGCGCAGCGGCTTTCGCCAGGCATTCTTTCGGGCGAGGTCGAGGAAGGTCATCAGGCTGCCTTTTCCGCTTCGATGAATTGTCCCTTGTCGAGATGCAGCGTCCGTCTGGCCGAGCCTGCGGCTCGCGGGTCGTGGGTCACCATGATAATGGTCTTTCCCAGCTCACGATTGAGGAAGTTGAGCATCTGCAGCACATCGTCGGCGGAGGCCCGATCGAGATCGCCGGTCGGCTCGTCGCAGAGCAGCAGGCCGGGATCGGAAACAATGGCGCGCGCAATGCCGACGCGCTGCTGCTGCCCACCCGACATGGAAGAGGGATATTGCTTTTCCCTGCCGGCAAGCCCGACGAGATCGAGGACCTTGCCGACCCGGTCACGCCGCTCCTTTGCGCTCAGGGGCTTCAGGAGGAGCGGCAGCTCGACATTCTCTGCCGCGGTCAGCATCGGCAGAAAATTGTAGAACTGGAAGACGATGCCGATATTGTGCGCTCGCCAGGACGACAGTGCTCGTTCGCCCATCCAGTCGAGCCGATGGTCGCCGATGCTTACACTTCCGGCATCCGGCCGGTCGATGCCGGCCAGCATGTTGAGCAGCGTCGATTTCCCTGATCCCGATGGTCCTATGATCGCGATGAAATCGCCCTGCGGAATGGCAAGGTCGAGACTCGAGAAGATGGAGATATCTTCCCTGCCGATACGATAGGCCTTTCGCACCTCTTTAAGCTCGATATAGGCGGCAGGGGTCATGACTTGCTGTCTCCATTCTTGGCGATCGTGTCTGCAAGGGGGATACGGATGCGGGCGGCCATGTTCGGCCGAATGCCTTCCGGCGGATCGATGAGGGAAAGGCGAACCGTGATCGTGCCCTTTTCGACCGAGGCAATGGGCGCGAGCCGCAGCACCTCGACTGCAAAGGCTCGATCGGGAAATCCGTCGAGCACGGCTTCGCCCCGCAGGCCCGGTCTGAGGGACGCGATATTGGTTTCCGCCACGTCGGCGTCGAGCGTCATGCTGGCGGTATCGGTGATGGCAAGCAGGCTCTGGTTTTCGCGCACGCTGTCGGCACGGGCAAGCACGGTGTCGCCGACATGGGCGTTGAGCCGTGTCACCGTGCCGGCAAAGGGCGCGCGGACCATCAGTTCCGTCAGGGGCTCTTCGGCGGATCGAACACCGAGTTCGGCCGTGGCTAAATCCTGCCGGGCTTGCGCCACGGCGTTGGATGCACGGGCAAAGGCCGTTCTCGATTCTTCCAGTTGCTGCCGCGAGGCCGCATCGCGGCTGGCAAGGCTCTCGAGGCGGTCCAGCGATGCACGCGCCTGCACGAGATCGATGTCACGCGCCTTGACCGTCAGATCGGCAGCGGCGCGCGCGGCTTCAGCCTTTTCCAGCGCGATGTGGGCGACCGCATCATCGAGTGTGATAAGAACCTGCCCGGCTTCGACCCGGTCGCCGAGCTCGACGGCGACATCGGTAATTCTGGCCTCATATTTGGAGAAAACAGTCGTGCTGCGCGGAGCAACGACAATCCCGGCACCGGTTATTTCGCCGACTGCGCTGGTCCTTGTATTCAAAGCGTACTGCTTGTGGTCCCGGTCATTTGTTTCTTCAACGCGGGAGGTTTCCGTCGCGCGTGGCTCGCTCCGCAAGGCCGGTATGGAAGAGAGAGGCGTTCCCGACGGATGGAATATGCTGGGACGATAGATGACGATGATCAGGCTGGTGGCCGCAACCAATACCAGACTCAGGAGAGGAATGGTCCGCCGCCTTGGGGCGTGGGGCGGATCCTGCGTTATGTGCCGCCGCTCCAGGGAGAGGGAGGTCAGCGTGGCGGCAAGTCTCTGGTCGTGATCGGTGACGGTGCTCATGAGGAAGAGCATGGCCATCCGACGGGGAAACGGAGACCTCGAACATGATCCGGGCCGTGCTCGATCGCGATTCAGTCAGCCTTGCATGTGGCCGAAATCAGCTGGAAGGGCTGCGCGACCGGTCGCGCCATTCGAGCGGCGTCGTATCGGTAACGCGCCGGAACTCGCGATTGAAGTTCGATTTGGTCTGGAAACCGACATCGAACATGATTTCCGTCACCGGCTTTTCGGTTTCTGCCAGCAACAAGCAGGCCTCGGCGATCCGGTGCTCGTTGACATATTGCGAGACATTCTTGCCGGTCGCCCGGTTGATGGCTGCGGAAATTTGCCGGGCGGGAATCGCAAGCTTGCGCGCCAGCCGATCGAGATTGAGATCGACATCGCGATAGGCGTGCCTGTCTTTCATCAAGGCCTGCACCGCCCCAAGCGTCTGTGCGTCTTCAAGGAATTCGGGCGGACGGACGTTTTCCGTCTTCTCGGCGGGCGCATGGCTGCGGCTGGCGGCTGCAGCAGCCATGGCCAGGATAGCCAGTCCGATGAGATTTCCGAAGCTAATGACCTTCAGTGCAGATGTGCCGTCGGCCCAGACAAAATCCAGCCAGATGAATATATCCACCGCCGCTGATAGCAGAAGCGCGCCTGCGGCAAAGAGGATGGCCCGGTAGGTCGGGCCGGCATTTTCGAAAGGTGCAAGACGAAGGGCGTCCGTGCCCGAGCGCATGAGAAGCAGGATTGCTGCGGCATAGCCGATATCGATAAGGATAATCCCGATATCGATCGCGTCCCGCCATATCGCGACCAGTACGACAATAAGCCCCGCCGGAAGACCATGCAGGCAGATCTGCTGAATTGGCGATAGAGGGCTTTTGCGCGCCAGCCTGGAGATCCCGAGATAAGCAAGCGGCGGCACCATCGCAGCTGCGACCGGCATGGCGTACATGACAGGCAAAACGGCGTAACCCCAGCGCAATCCGGACAGTACGGACTGAAAGGCGCTCAGAAGAATGAGCGCCTGGAAAGGAAGATTGGGTGAGGGGCTATCGTCGCGGCTCCGGACGACGCCGAAGAGAATGACGAGCAAAATGGCGACGACGAATGGAAGCGGAATGAAAATCATTGATCGTTCGGAGCAGGACCTGTCTATATCTCCAGCCGATCATGCCGAAAGACGGGCCGCACCGCGACCTCAATCATGTTTCAGGTCGTCAAATTTCTGGGGAGGGAGACCGGTTGTCGTGGCATGTCACTCCGCTGCGGCGGCAAGACATCCATCGATGATCCCTCTGATTTCCGCGCGGCAGGAGCCGCAATTCGTTCCGGCATTCGTTGTCACACCGACAGCCTCGACGCTGTGACATCCATTGCGAATGGCGCCGAATATGAAGCTAAAGTTTGAGCACTCGCCCAATTCATTTGCGCTCTCGCAGCTATCTCCGGCGCACAGGCGAGGTCTGCAAGCGCCGTGGCTTGGCGCGGATCTTTACTCCCTCATCGATCTCTCGCGGCCTCCTTCATCATGGCCATAAACCTGGAGATTCAGGAACCAACTCTATCGCGAGGCAGTTAGAAAACAGACGCGGGAAAGAAAAGGGAGAACACCATGTCGAATGTTTCGCGAACTGGAACTGAAGATGTCAACAATGCAACCAGCCGAACCACCTTCGGACGATCCGTCGAGAGCAAGGCTCAGTTGCGGGATGCGGCGGCGCTCTCCTCAGCAGCCGACGGTGCGGAGGCACTGAATATCTATCGCCTGGAACCCATCGCTGCCCCGGACGATCCACGTTGGGACAATGCTCCCAATCAGGGCACGATCATCGTGGCGGCCAGAAGTTCGGGCGACGCACGCATCGTGGCAACGGGCAGGGAGCTCGACTTTATGGAGGTCGATGCCGCCCCCGCCGAAGATGTGACCACCAGTAATGCGAGTGCGTTTCGCGATGACAAGCTTTACACCGTGATCGAGATCGCTCGCGGCCGAACCGATTTGAAACGGGGCGTGCTGCAGGGCGAGGTGTCCGTCGACACAATCCTTCCCACGCAAGTCGACCGCTGATTATCCGCGCTGAAGCCGGAAGGTGGAGCGTTGCGAAAAGGGCAGTGCGCTGAGCCCGGCGTGTCTTCCGTCAGCTTCGAGCCACCTTCCAATCAGCTTGCGCGGTATAGAAGATTAAGAGCTTGGCGTTCTTCCTCCGGCATGTCCCGGCTGAAAGAAGCAATTGCCGTTAAAGCGCCGAGCTGATGAAGATTGGTGAAATCGACCACGCCACTGCGATAAAGCGTGATAAGCTCCAGGGCAAAGGCCTCGCGGTTGAAATCATTCAAATCGAACCATGGTTGAGCGATCACGACGTCGAAAATCCGTTGCAGCCGATCGATCTCCTCCGGCTGGAGAATGCCTTCGACAAGATGATGGTAACGGCGCATGCCCTTACTCCCGCCATGAGGAACGGTGTGTTGTCGCGCTACATCGGATCTCGGCAAACGGACTTGCCATTCGCCGTATATAGGAAGCTCCGGTGGCGCGATCGAGCTGTTGGAACAAATCTTCCGAATCGCCGTTGCGTCAGGTGGGAGCCTTTTAACCGGCGGCCTGTGTTTACTGAGCATATTCCGATTTGATCTGTTGTTAACGGAGCGAAAAATGCCCGAGCAAAATCAGTCACCAGCGGTTCAATCCTTGCGAAAGGAGCAGAAGCAGCAAAGAAGCAGGCCGGCAAACGAACTGGACAAAGCGCTTGAGGATACGTTTCCGGCCTCGGATCCTGCTTCCCTAACGCATACCGCCGTCGCTGGCGGCACCGGCCTCGAGGAGGACCGGTCCGGCCCTCAAGAACAATCGAGCAACAAATTTGCAGCCTTTGCAGTCGAGCGGCGAATTCGCGAAAGGCCGATCGCTTCGCTCTTGGCGGCCGCGGCCATCGGATTTGTTTTTGGAGTCACGCGTTGACGACATACCAACCGATCAATAGACGACGTTGCCAGTGGACGGCCTCGGGTTCCAGACGCGGAGTTGCCTTGAACGAAGACTCGGCTTTCATTGAGTTTGATCGAGAGCATGCGGGGACGTCTGGCCTGGCCTTTGAGGTTCGCCGTCATAAAAGGCTATGCCGCCGACTACCAGCGCACACGCCACCACTACGATCAGGATAACGTACACGGTCAATGCATTGTATTTGCCGTTGTCAGACGCTGGCATTGTCGTTCTTCCTCTGCGATCTACGTGTCCGCGTCCCAACATCGGCGGCGCCCCAAGGTTCCCGCCTGCGTGAGCGGTCGCGCGATCCACATCATTTCCTGATGTGATCGACAAATTCCGGTGTTTTGGGAACATTGCCGCATATCGGCTGTTCGGCGGAGGATCCGATATGGGAGAAAATGGGAACAGCGCTGTGCCTAAATCGAACAATCCCGGTGAAAGGAGCAGGGGCGATCCTGCTCAGGATGCAGAGGGCTAAACCCGGTGGCTGGTGAAAAGCAGCCGCAATAACGGTGTGGCAAGCGCCAAGCCGAGTGTCGTTACGGGATCGGACGATGCAACCATGAACAAAAAGCCGCCCGGAAAGACCGAGCCAGAGAAGGATTGGGATCTCAATTATGATCCGCGAGACATGAACGAGGGCAAGTATCGCGGCCGAAGCACGTTCGCCGCGGATCGATAAAACGGTATCCCGATGAGGACCTGGCTGCATCTTTGCATCGATATGCAACGCATGTTCTTCGAACAGACGCCATGGCATGTGCCCTGGATGGCGCGCACCCTGGATCAAGTAGTCGAAGTCGCCGGGCGATTTCCCGAACGTACGCTCTTTACCCGCTTCATTCCACCGGCCCGGGCGGACGCCATGCCGGGGAAATGGCAAGATTACTACGAGAAATGGGAGATGATGACCGCCAGTCGGCTTCCCCACGAGTTGATGCTGCTTATCGATCCGCTGCAGCGTTTCGTTCCGCCGGCCCGCATCTTCGACAAGCTCACTTATTCGCCCTGGACCGATGGCCGCCTTCACCGAAATCTGGCTCAGGAAGGCATCGATACCCTGGTGATCAGCGGTGGTGAGACGGATGTCTGCGTGTTGGCCGCGGCCCTGGGTGCAATCGAGCTTGGATATGGAATCATCGTTTTAAGAGACGCCGTCTGCAGTGGCTATGACGATGCGCATGATGCAGCGCTCACGCTGCTGGAGCGCCGGTTTTCCGTTCAATCCGAGATCATGACGGTCGAGGAATTTCTGTCCGCCCGATGACGGAAGCTCCCCGCTTCTTGATTTGATAGGATGGTCCGCTACATCCCGCTCCATAAGACTCGGAGGAGATTGCCATGCCTCATCGCGCTCCCAAAGGAAGTGAATGCCGAATACTCGCTGAAGCTGTATTGCAATGGTATAGCTTCTATGAGGTGGCGCCAGATGACGAGGCTTCGAGCACTCTCGTCGCAGCGGCTCTCGAATTCTTTCATGACGGTTATCACACGGCAGATGACCTGGCCGTGAGGTTGATCGGAACCTATGTCGGTATCTGGTCGACAAAGATCAATGCGCCTACTTCGGCTGCCATTCACTGATCGTTCTTCTCTCCGACCGCAAGCCAGCCGCCGAAGGCGGCTGATGCCGGTGTTTTGCCGTGACATGAGCCTGGCTATAGGCAACGAAGCGGGCTGTTCCCGGCGCGTGCGAAAGTGCGGGGAATCGTGCTTGAATTATAGCAAGTTCTAAAGCTGGCTCTGGAGGAAGGAGGATCCTCGTCAGGCTGCACAAGGCAACATATATGTTGCTTCAGCACTTCTTTTTCTGGAAAACGATGAGCCTTGCAGTGAGGATAGCGCCGGACGACTCGCTGTGGCGGTTTGAGAGCAACAGGTGGCGAAAGCAGGATTGCAATGAGTTCAGCACTGGCTCCCGATCAGCTTGGTCCGACGGTTTGTGTCGGGGAAATCCTCGTGGAAATCGTTGCCACGACGGTCGGTGATGGTTTCAGGGAGGCACAGCCGCTCATCGGTCCTTTCGCCAGCGGTGCTCCGGCAATCTTCGTTTCTCAGTGCGGGCGGCTCGGGGGCCGCGCGGCGATGATCGGCGCCGTCGGTACTGATGATTTCGGCCGCGTGAATCTCGAAAGGCTCAAGGGCGACGGGGTCGATATCTCGGCTATTTCGGTCGATCCCGATTATCCGACGGGCAGCGCCTTCGTCCGCTACCGCAAGGACGGGTCTCGCGACTTCGTCTACAATATCGCAACCTCGGCAGCCGCGCGCTTCGGCTGGAGCGATGATGTCAGCAATCTCATCGGTCGTGCCGGGCATCTGCATGTCATGGGCTCGGCATTGTCGGTTCCGAGTGCGCGCGAGGTAATCGACAAGGCCGTCGACATCGTCAAGGCTCGCGGCGGCACGCTGTCCGTCGATCCCAACATCCGCAAGGAATTGAAACTCGACGACGATACCGAACGCCGGTTTTCTAGGCTTGTTGCCGCGGCCGATCTATTGTTGCCCTCCGGAGAGGAACTGGGACGTGCGGCCGGCGTCGAGGGCGAAGCCAATGCGATCCGCCGTCTGTTCGAGATCGGCGTCAAGGAGATCGTGCTGAAGCGGGGAGCGAATGGCGCGACCTATTATGGCTGCGACGGCGAGCGCATCGATGCACCGGCCTTTGTCGTCACGGAGGTCGATCCGACCGGCGCCGGCGATTGCTTCGGCGGAGCCTATCTTACCTGCCGCCGTCTGGGCATGCCCGTGGAAGACGCCTTGACCTATGCCGCCGCTGCCGGCGCGCGCAATGTCACCGTCATCGGCCCGATGGAGGGTGCCGGTACCAAAGAACAGCTCGACGCGTTCATCGCAGCCACTGAAAGGCGTTCCTGATGCAGATCCATCTCGGCGAACTGGCGAGGCTGAGGGCCGAAGGCCGCCCGACGGGAATCACTTCCGTGTGCTCGGCCCATCCGCTCGTACTCAGGGCTGCGCTCCGGCATGGCCGGCTGCATTCAAGCACAGTGTTGATCGAGGCAACCTGCAATCAGGTCAATCATCTGGGCGGTTATACCGGCATGACACCGGCCGATTTCGCAGCACTGGTGCAACATATCGCCGAGGAAGAGGATTGCCCGTCGGAGCTGGTAGTTTTGGGCGGCGACCATCTGGGACCAAATCCCTGGCGGGATCGCCCCGCCGAAGAAGCCATGGCCGAGGCGGAAAAGATGGTAGCCGCCTATGTCGAGGCCGGCTTCCGAAAGATACATCTGGATGCCTCGATGGGCTGCAAGGACGAACCGATCGCGCTCGACGACGAGACGACAGCCTGTCGCGCCGCACGCCTTGCAGCTGTGGCGGAGGCTTCGGCTAGGAGAAGCGGCGGGGCTATGCCGGTCTATGTGATCGGCACCGAGGTTCCGCCACCAGGCGGCGCAGATCACGCCCTGACTACAATTGAACCGACTGCGGCCGCCGCCGCCCGCAAGACGATAGACATTCATCGCCGCGTGTTCGAGCAGGCGGGATTGAGGGAGGCGTTTACGCGCGCAATCGGATTGGTCGTCCAGCCTGGCGTCGAGTTCGGCAATCACAATGTCATCTTTTACGATCGCAGCAAGATCGCCGAACTGAAGTCGGTCCTGGCCGACCAACCGCAGTTCGTCTTCGAGGCCCATTCGACCGACTATCAAGGTACAACACCCTTGACCGCTCTCGTCGAGGACGGCTTCCCCATTCTGAAGGTTGGTCCCGAGCTGACATTCGTATTGCGCGAAGCCCTTTACGGATTGGATCTCATTGCTTCCGATCTCGTGCCCGACTATGGCGAACGGCCGCTCTACGCGGCCATGGAAACGCTGATGCTCGCGCAGCCGAAAAACTGGAGCCAGCATTATCACGGAACGGAGGCGGAGAAGCGCTGGCTGCGGCATTATTCGCTGTCCGATCGCATCCGCTATTACTGGTCGTCATCCGACGCGCAATCCGCAGTCGAGAGATTATGCGACGCGTTGCGTGGTAAGACCGTGCCGCTTCCGTTGTTCTGGCAGCACATGCCGGCTGCACGGCACTTCGCGGATGTGCCATTGGAGCCGGAGCAGGTTTTGATATGGCGTGTCACCCGCAGCCTCGCGGATTATCACGCAGCCTGCGGAGCCATCAAACGATAGCTAGCTGATCGAAGGAGGAGATCATGGAGGAATTGAAAGGGAAGATCGCCGCGGTAACCGGCGCGGCATCGGGGATCGGGCTCGCCTCGACCGAGGCCATGATTGCGGCGGGAGCGAAGGTTGTCCTCGTCGATAGAGATGAGAAAGCATTGGCATCGGTGTGCGAGCGCCTGGGCGATCTTGCCATTCCGCTTGTTGTCGATCTGCTTGATTCGGAACAGTGCGCCGCGCTACTGGAGGGCATCCTTGCCAAGGTCGAGCATCTCGACATTTTTCATGCCAATGCCGGCACCTATATTGGCGGCGATCTGGTGGAGGCCAATCTCGACGCCATAGACAGGATGCTCAACCTGAACGTCAATGTCGTCATCAAGAATGTCCGCACCGTCGCGCCGCATATGATCGGGCGCGGGACGGGCGATATCATCGTCACGAGTTCGGTCGCTGGGCATTCGGCGATCCCGTGGGAACCTGTCTATTCGCCCTCGAAATGGGCAATGACCAGCTTCGTTCAGGCCATGCGGCGCCAGCTTCTGAAGAGCGGTGTTCGCGTCGGCTCCGTTTCTCCAGGCCCGGTCATCAGCGCCCTGCTTGCCGACTGGCCGGAGGAAAACCTGCGCAAGGCCAAGGAAGCCGGCGCCCTGATCGAGCCCAAGGAGGTCGCCGACGCCATCATGTTCATGCTGACGCGCCCGCGCAACGTGACGATTCGCGACGTCGTGGTTCTGCCGAGTGCCTTCGACATCTGAGGAGCGTGGAGCTGCAAGCTGCCCGGCAGGGCGGGTGTCTCATATTCATGTAGCCCGCCCAACATGTGTGCTTGAGCCTTGATCCCGCGGATGGCGGCACCTTTGTAATCGTGATTGAATTCACTCAACCTTGATGTCGCAAATGATCTGGATATTTTACCAGATTAAGTAGTACGCTTTCGACACCGATAGGGATTCTTCGCGACCTCAGGCCAAGAATTCACCGTCGAGGAAACGATAAACAGGTAGTTGTCATGTTTCTAGAAGCAGCTCTTTCCCGTTTGATCAAAATCGGAACGCTTACGGTCACTTTTCCGGACGGTTCCACGCGCAGGTTCGGTACGGGAGCGGAACCGCGTGCAGCGATGAAAATCAATACCACCCGCGCCAAGCGGCGTCTGCTCCTCAATCCTGCCCTGGCGCTGGGTGAGGCCTACATGGACGGCGAAATCGAGCCGGGATCCGGCGATCTCTATGAAATGGTGGACCTGCTTGCCCTCAACTTGATGGAAGGGGGGACCCATCCTTTCGAGAAACTGATGGAAAAGATCCGTTGGCTGCGGCGAAATCTCGACCAATTGAATTTTGCGGATCGTTCCAAGCGCAATGTGGCGCATCACTACGATCTCGATGCTCGGCTCTATTCTTTGATGCTGGACGAAGACAGGCAATATTCCTGTGCCTATTTCCCCATTGGTGACGAGACGCTCGAGGAAGCGCAGCTCAAGAAGAAGCGGCATATCGCGTCGAAACTCATGCTCGATCGTCCGGGCCTGGAGGTTCTGGACATCGGCTGCGGATGGGGCGGCATGGCGCTCTATCTTGCGCGGGAATTCGGCGCGCGCGTCACGGGCCTGACCCTTTCGGAGGAGCAATTGCTGGCCGCAAAAGCCCGCGCGAAGGACGCCGGGCTCGAGCATTTGGTCACGTTCGAACTGCTGGATTATCGCTCCTGGACACGCCCGGTCGACCGCGTCGTCTCGGTCGGCATGTTCGAGCACGTGGGCATCAACCATTACAAGACCTTCTTCGACAAGATCCGCTCCGTGCTCAAGGAAGACGGCGTCGCGCTGATCCATGCAATCGGTCGGGCCGATGGTCCCGGCAGCACCAACCCGTGGATCGCGAAATATATCTTCCCCGGCGGCTATTCGCCGGCGGTATCCGAAGTCCTGTCCGTGGTCGAGAAATCCGGTCTCTGGACGACCGACATCGAAATCCTGCGGCTCCATTATGCCAAGACGCTCGAGCAGTGGCGTGACCGCTTCATGAAGAACAGGAGCGCCCTGGCAAAACTTTATGACGAGCGGTTCTGTCGCATGTTCGAGTTCTATCTCGTCGGGTCCGAACTTGCCTTCCGTCGCATGGGGCACATGAACTGGCAATTGCAGCTGACGAAGAATGTTTCCGCCCTGCCGCTGGCCCGAGACTACATGGTCGATATCGAGCGGGCCCGGGCGGCCATTGCCGAGCAGGGAAAGATGGGACCGATCGAGGCCGCGAGCGCGCGGGCAAAACGGGATCTGACCTTGCACGACGAGCGCAAATCCCGTCAGCAAAATCAATCCGGCGGGGAGTCCTCGCGGAACCTCTAAAGCCTGCTTGCAGGCAGTTATGAGGGACTTGGCTGGGCACGATATCTTGCCCGGCCTTTTCTTCCGTAACTATGCGGTACATGTCGCATCTTGGAGGCGATCGTGTTCTGCGTATGCAATCATAAAGTTTAAGTGTCGATGCCTCTGCGGGCGCTCGACATGCCCGCGGAAGCGCAAGGCCTGTGGCTTCTGGCACACACTCGCCGATTGAGTTTGTATGGTCATGGTATTGGTAAACTTGTCATCATCGGTCCCGAGTGGCTATGAGGTCATCATCACTTAATGATGAGACATGTCGCCTCTTCGGCCTCATCAATCGAAGAAGCGATATTAATGTGCGGGGCTTGTTAGGATAGGAATGCGATCAACCAAGACTGAAAAAACTCTTTCCCGGCGGGCTTTCATGCTGGGGTCGATCTCTGCGACTGCGGCGCTTGCGGGCTGTGCCACCACAGCCCCTGTTCCGACTCCGATTCCAGCCCCGGTTCGCACGCCGCCGGTCGTTCCTGTGACGTCGGAACCTCAGAGCATTATTACACCGGATCCCGAGCTCGAAGCGCGCTATGCGTCCGTGGTTGATGGCGGCCATGTCATTCCGGCCGTTCCCTATCGAAAGCTGGACCCGAAGTTTTATCGTCAGCGCGTTCCCGATCCGACCGGTGAGGCGCCCAGCACGGTCGTCGTCGATACGGCATCGAGATTTCTCTATGTCGTTGAGCGCGGCGGCACGGCCATGCGCTATGGTGTTGGCATCGGCCGCGATGGCTTCGCGTGGCAGGGCGAAGGTATCATTCATTGGCGGCAGCATTGGCCGCGCTGGAAGCCGCCGGGCGACATGATTGCCCGCAAACCGGAACTCGCGAAATATTCCGTCGCCAATGGCGGCATGGACCCGGGCATCAAGAACCCGTTGGGTGCCCGTGCGCTCTATATCTTCCAAAATGGCAAGGATACGCTCTACCGTCTGCATGGCTCGCCGGAATGGCGCTCGATCGGCAAGGCAGCCTCGTCAGGCTGTGTTCGCCTGATCAATCAGGATGTCATCGACCTCTATGAGCGCATCCCCTATCACGCGCGAATTGTCGTTCACCAGTCGCCACTTCAAAGCAAGGCGATTTCCGCCTGAGCGAAATCGGCTTCCTCGCGGGGGGGCGATGTTTCGGGGCGGTGTAGCGCCGCACGAAATCTTGACATGTGTGCGACTGAGTAGCACTTTAGCGTCTAAAGGAGATTGTCTCGTGAGCGTCAAGTCGTCGATATCGTTGACCGATCAGCAGGATGCGTTCGCCCGTTCGCTTGTCGAGACCGGCCGCTATTCCAGCCTGAGCTCCGTTCTCCAGCAAGGTCTCGAACTGCTGCGACAGAAAACGGAAGCCGAAGCGGCCGAGACGGAAGGGCTGCGCAGGCTCATCCAGCGTCGCGTTGATGGACCGAAGATCCCTGCTCAGGAGATGGAAGAGCGGATCGAGAGCATGATCGAGCGCAAACAGCGAGCTCTTCGTGTGGAGCCTTGAATATTCCAAGGATGCCGATCTCGATTTCGAACTGACCTTCGATCATCTGTTTGCATCCTATCTCGATCTTGGAGACTCAGCTGAAGAAGCTCTGGAGCGCGGGGCTAACCGTATTCGCGAACTCCGTCTGGAAATCAATCGGTTGGTCGAAACCCCATATATCGGAACATTGCGGCCGGATATCTATCCTGGCATCCGCTTCCTGCGGCGTGATAAGGCGGCCGTCTGGTTTCTGCCGATCGAGGAACGCAAAAGGATCATCGTTGCAACGATTTTCTTTGGCGGTCAGGATTATATCAGGCGGATGCTGGCGCGCATGCTGCAGCGATAAGGATCCAATTGTCTGTTCGAATGGGGTTTCCGGCTTCGAGCCAACCCATCGTCTTATTGGTGGCGACCCATTGGCATCCTCCTGGTGCCACTTGTGCAATCTGCATGTAATGTAGCCGCAATCTTTGGCTGTCAGTGGGGCGAGGGATGGCGATGGCCGTCCTTTGGGGGAGGGTCATTGCGAATTCTGCTTCTTGAAGATGAGCCAGAAATGGCACGCGCGCTGCTCGAAGCGCTGCGGCGCCGCGACGTGCTCGCCGATCACGTCCGCACCATTGCGGATGCCGACGTCATGGCGCGTGTCGGGAGCTATGATGTCCTTGTGCTCGACCGCCGGCTGCCTGACGGCGAGGGGCTGGACCTCGTGGCGGCATTGCGCCAACGCAAGCATCCCGTGCCGATCCTGGTGCTGACTGCGCTCGGCAGCGTCGACCATCGCGTCGACGGGCTCGATAGCGGTGCCGACGACTATCTTGCCAAGCCTTTCGCGATCGAGGAGTTGCTTGCCCGGCTGAGAGCACTCCAGAGGAGGGGCCCGACGGTATCCGATCGTTATCTGAATTTCGGTAATCTGAGCGTCGATCCGGCAACCAATGACATTTTCGTCGGCGGCTCGCTGGTCGAATTTCCGCGCCGTGAATATCTGGTGCTGGAGACACTGATGCGCCGCCCAAACCGCATCGTCACGCGGCCGAGCCTTGTCGAGGCCGTGTACGCCTTTGAAGACGAGATCGGCTCGAACGCCCTGGATGCGCATATTTCACGCATTCGAAAGAAACTGCTTCTGGCCGAGGCCACGGTTGAAATAAGAGCCGTGCGCAACATCGGCTATCTGATCCGGGCGAAGGCATGAACGCGGAACGCAGCCGATCGTTGCGCTGGGGGCTTATAAGGCGCCTGATCGCCTTGCAGGCCTTTCTTCTCGTTCTCTTCTTCGTCCTTCTCGTCGGCTGGATATGGATCATCAATCCCGAGCTGGAAGATGCCAATGAAGAGGCCGTCCGGGTCGTCGCTCAGCAGGTAACAAGAGACGATGACGACCAATTGCAGGTGGCGGAAACGCAGGAGGTAGCAGAGCTGAAGCGGCGCTATCCTGAACTCTGGTTCATGATCCGGGATCACAAGGGAATACTCTTTCAATATGGAGAGATACCGGCGACCGCTCTCAACGAGAACTTCCCGTGGACGATAGATCGGGCAAGGGTGGAGGCTGGCAATGGAGCCCATGCCACGGTCGAGAACAGGGAGACCT
This sequence comes from Rhizobium sp. BK312, assembly GCF_014193605.1. Taxonomy (NCBI): domain Bacteria; kingdom Pseudomonadati; phylum Pseudomonadota; class Alphaproteobacteria; order Hyphomicrobiales; family Rhizobiaceae; genus Rhizobium; species Rhizobium sp. BK312. Next base: position 377,184 of record NZ_JACHZP010000004.1, read on the forward strand.
CGGTTGGCAAGCTGCAGATCGTCGCGGCCACCGAACGCGGCTTTGACAATGACGGCTTGAACGTGTGGATCAATATGCGGGTCGACGTTGCCAAAGGTCCTAATGGTGAAATCCATTGGCTCAACGTCTTGCCGGCTCTGGCATTCGTCATCTTCATCGGTGTCTTTCCGATACTGGCGGTGACCGGCGTGGCGACGCTGCTCGTCACGCCACGTGCCGTCGGCCGGTCGCTGAGCGGGCTTGTGGAAACGGCAACGCAGGCGCAAGCGATCGATTTCGACACACGCTCGGCCCGTCTCGATCGATCCAAGGTGCCGACCGAGATTATCCCCCTCGTGGATGCCTTCAACCATGCCCTCTCGAAGCTGGACGAGGGGTATAACAGGCACAATCGCTTTCTTGCCGATGCCGCGCATGAGCTGCGGACGCCGATTGCGATCGCGCGGACGCGAGCGGACCTTCTCCCCGAGGCCGAAGTCAGCCAGCAGGTACGCGATGATATCGACCGTCTCTCTCGCGTCGCCCATCAACTCCTGGAAATGCAGGCAATCGGGGTGGTTGAACTGCGGGCGGAGAAGAAGGACCTGAATGTGCTGGTCGAAAACATCGCTGCCGACCTTGCGCCGATTGCCATGGATGCGGGCTATGATTTCGATTTCGAGCCAAGCTCGAAGGAGGCGGTCTTCGTGATCCAGACCTCGACGATCGAAATGGCGGTTGTCAACCTGATCCGAAATGCGATCGATCATGCCGGAGGTAAGGGCTCGATCATCGTTCGTGTCGGCGCTGGCGGTACGATCGACGTCTGCGACGAAGGCCCAGGCATTCCGCCGGAGGAGCGCGATCGTGTCTTCGTCTTCGAGCCGTTTCGCCGCATCAACACCAGTTCATCCGGTGCTGGCCTGGGGTTGAACCTGGTCAAGAAGGCGGCTGAGCTCCACGGCGGACGGGTTTCGTTCCCGGACACCGGTAGCGGTTTTTGCGTGCGCCTGCAGATCGGTTCTATCCCGCCCACTGTCCTAGTCGCAGACATGGGCTGGCGGCAGAAGCCGCAAGTGCCGGGCTGAAACGGCGTGAGCCAGCTATGCCGCGCAAAATCCTGAAACTGTTTTCATTTTCACAAGCAGTCGGGGCTCGGATATTCGATTTTCCGAAACCGAGTTCCCTGATAGGGTTTTGGGAGAGACTCCAACGGGATAAGGCATATTGAAACTTCTCTTATCGGCTTTGCTTTTCCTGGCGGCTCTCTGCATCTCTTTTCTTGCCTTCGGCGATACAATGGACCTTCGACTGCATAAGGCCGCCGCAACACGCGACGTCGCGGCCATTTACCAATTGCTGGATAACGGCGCCGCAATCGAGGCGCGGGATGCCAAGGGCGCAACGCCGCTGCAGCATGCGCGCAGTCGGGGTTACGCTGAGATCGTGAAATTGTTGGAGACGGCAGGGGCAACGTAACGCAGCATTCCAACTTCCAATGCTATGTAATAAGGCGGAAGGCACATGCCTCAGCCTTCCGAAACGATGAGAATGAAGGGCTTCGATAATGGAAAGAAAATACTACTCCTCTCTGGGTGGCCATCCGCCGCAAAGCGATCTGCTGACGGGGCGCGCCGTATTCACGGAGGCCTATGCGGTCATTCCGAAGGGCGTGATGCAGGACATTGTCACCAGCTATCTGCCCTTCTGGAACGAGACGCGCTGCTGGGTGATCGCCCGGCCGCTTTCGGGTTTTGCCGAGACCTTTTCGCAATATGTCATGGAGGTGGCGCCAGGTGGCGGCAGTGACCGTCCGGAGCAGGATGCCGAGGCTGAGGGCGTGCTGTTCGTCGTCGATGGCGAGATCGAGTTGACGTTGCCATCCGGCAAGCATGTTCTTCAGCCGGGCAGCTATGCCTTCCTGCCGCCGGGGTTGAAATGGTCGCTGCACAATCGCTCCGGCGCCCATGCCCGCTTCCATTGGGTTCGCAAGGCCTATGAGGCCGTCGAGGGGCTGGCCCATCCTGAGCCGCTTATCTTGAACGAGAAGGACATTACGCCATCAGCCATGTCGGGTACGGAGGGCCGCTGGGCAACGACCCGCTTCGTCGATCCGTCTGACCTGCGGCACGACATGCACGTGACGATCGTCACCCTGCAGCCGGGTGCCGTCATTCCTTTCGCGGAAACCCATGTCATGGAACATGGCCTCTATGTGCTGGAAGGGAAGGCCGTCTATCGCTTGAACCAGGATTGGGTCGAAGTCGAGGCCGGCGACTTCATGTGGCTGCGCGCCTTCTGCCCGCAGGCGTGTTACGCGGGAGGTCCAGGCCCGTTCCGCTATCTGCTCTACAAGGATGTCAATCGTCATATGGCGCTGCGTCCATTCGGTTCGCGCCGTTGAGCCGATCGCCTCCCCGGAGCGCCTGAGTACCCTTGGTACTGGGCGTTTCGCGAACGAGCGCTGTAACGTCGGAGATATGCTTTCACTGACCTTTGCCGTTCGGCTTTTGAGCATCGTCGCCGGCCGGCAATCCGATCTCGATCAGCGTATGGCTGATTTTCTCGCGCGCTTCGAGATAGGCCGAACCGGTGTTACGAGACGGCAAGCCAACATTGGCGGCCGTCGAACCAGGCCTCAATTGCAGCGCCGTCGCCAGGGCCTGTTTTGCATCATCGGTCCGACCCAGTCGTTGATAGGCGGTTGCCAGAAGCATATGAGCGCGTCCTGTTCCCGGCGTAATTGCAATGGAACGCTGCAGCCATCCAACGGCGTCTTCATTGCGATCCAAAAGCAGATCTGCAAAACCTGCTCCCAACAACCATGTCCAGCGCGAGACATCCGGCGTATCGAAGCGATCGGCCTGTTCGAATGTTGCAAGTGCATCCACGAACCGGCCCAGCTGAACTTGTGTCAAACCGAGGTGAAACAGCGCCGTCCCATCCCACGGATTGAGGCTCAACGCCCTTGCACAAGCCACAAGGCTTTCTGCAAATTGGTTCGTTACCGTCAGAAAACGGCAATAGGTTCCAAGTACCGGAAGGAAGTTTGGCCCGGCTTTCAAAGCACGTTCCAACAGCGATCTCGCGTCATTTTCCGCCGCCCTGCTTTCGGCGGGATTGTACCAGGCAAGCTGAATTCCGCGCAGGTGCAGCGCCGCCAAGGCAATTTGCAGATCGACATTATCCGGTTGTTCGGCGAGATATTTTTCCAGTATCGACCGAGCCGTCGCAAACCGTTCATGTGTCGTCTGATTGATCGAGGTGGAGGCCTGCTTTATCGCGACACTGGCCGCGCCAGCCTGAGGGGCGCTGTCGGTTTGACCGAATTTGTTCAGGCGAACGGCAAGGTCATAGCCAGCCCCGGCAGCAAGCCGAGATGCGAGGCGCTGTTGGTCGGGCTCGCTGGCATCCAGCTTGACTTCTGCGACCGATACGACCTCCCGGCTGCTCGCATTGATAAAGCGCGTTTGAAAGATCCATGCTTGCGGACTTCTTTGCAGTTCGCCCTGTAGAAGGAAATCCGCCCCATCGGAGCGATTGAAGGTGGGCTTGCCTGATGTCATCGGCTCGCGTTCCTTGGGGAGCACGAGGCGGATACCATCGATTCTGGCAAGGCCATTGATCATTTCCGCAGCAACACTTTGTGCTAGAGCCGCGCTTTGGGCATCGCCAACAGTATCGACGATCGGCAGCACCTCGATCACAGGTCGGCCGTTTCCTGAAATGCCGCCGAATCCCGAAGAAAAGACAGCGACACCGAAAATCATGGCAAGCATGCAAAGAAGTACGGCCCCCCCGAGAACCAAGGCTTTGGGCAGGCCTAGCCAATGGCCTGGTGCGACAGGATCAATTGCCGGAGCATCGGCAACCGGCGTATTGCTCAACGCCAATCGCGGGTCCGGGCCCTCCTGCCTTGGGGATACCTCAGCGGTAAACAGATAACCACGGCCCGACACAAGCTTGATCATGTGCCGTTCCGTATCACCCAATGCCGTGCGTATTTCGCGAATACATTGAAAAAGGCTGTCTTCCCCGACATGAATCCCGGGCCAGACAGTATCCATCAGTTCCTGCTTGCCGACGGCACGCCTGTTGTTTGCGACGAGGAATTTCAGCAATTCAAAAGCTTTTGGGCGCAGCTTGATGATCGAGCCGTCAGGTCCGTGAAGCGCGGCGCGATCTGGATCGAGGACGAACCCAGCAAAACAAAACACCTACTCTCACCGATCCTCATCTGAAGTATCGAAAATACCATGAGTATAAAGAGGGCTTAACTCCCCAGTCAACGTGCCGATACCCGCCGAGGCGGAAACAGATTTTCGCTTGCATTCATGTGATGATCTCGGTCACGAGCAATCAAGTGCCTGGTGAAGTCGATAATTCAGAAAAATATCAGAAAATATCAGAAGCTCGCCGAGCCCCATCAGGACATCCAATCTTGTTCCAACTACCATCGGGCGATATTTTTTTATATATTTCATCAACCGCTGATAAGCTGAGGCTCAAGATGTGGACAAGAAGGGAACGAAGCAATCTCTCGATTGTTAACCGTTTCTCTCCACCGATATCCGCGGCGGCCCCGATTGAGCGCCGATGTGCTGAACCTCGCTCAGCCGACACAATGGAAAGAACCGTTTATGGGAAGAGTGCTTGATTTCCCCCCTCATCGACCAGCGCATCCTGCCCGGGCAATGGAGGCACCGTCTCCCGGCAAGCCGAGTGAACTGATCGAAATGGAGCAATTTTCTTCCGCCGTTTTCTTACTGGCACGTAGCTTCGCCGCTGTTTACGAATCCTTGCCTTGGACTGCGGCGCTTTTTGCCACTCAACAACGCCGGCTCTTATGTCACGCCGCATTGAGCGACTACTTTCTGGCCGTTCGCAGGGTCGGGGCGGGATTGACCAGAAACGGTTTTGGAAGTCTCGCCCGGCAGTACGGGATTGCCAGCCGCAATACCGCCTACGCATTTTTCGACGAAGCGCTGCGATACAATGTCATTCGTCCGGTCGCAGGCTCCAGAGGTGGTCCTTCGGATGAGGTCGGGCCTACGCACTCAACACTGTCGATGCTGATCCGTTGGTACAGCCTGCATTTCCAGGCGCTCGACCTTATAGACGGAGGAGGCAGGGCGGCTCGGTTCCTTATGGAGCCGCAACGCATGCTGATACTCATCGAACCGCTTGCGGCACATGCCTTGTTAACAAGCCGGGAGGTACGCAGCCCTGGGCCGCTTCATGCCATCTTTGCCAGCGGCGATACGGGGGGATTTCTGATGGATCGCCTCATCGCCGGAATAGATCCGGAAACTGTGGTGGGACAGGGACGGCTCCTGACGAATGTCAGCTCGATTTCCTCTCTCGCCTCATCGTTCGGCCTTTCGCGCGCCCATATCAGCGGCAAGCTTGCAGCAGCTGAATCGATCGGTGCCGTCGGCTGGAGCGACCGGCGAGGGCGTTCACATATCTGGATCTCGTCTGGCTTCTACCAGGAATATGCACGTGCGCACGCCCGCAAACTAAGCATTCTGGATGACGCCTTCACAGAAGCTTGCTCTATTTTGGCGTCGTTCCCGATAAAATCGGCGGCTACCTCCGATAGCTGAGATCCTTTGTGCAATGATCAGTTTGCAAATGAAGAACTCGGCTGATCAAAAGGCGGCTGAACGGTAGCAGCAAAGCTCCGTTCTGCAATACAACTTCAGAATAACCTGAAAGTAAGCTTTCCCGAATAAATATAGTTTCCAGGTCTCCGAGGCCCGCCGAGGCTGCTGCGGATTGGAAACGCCATGCCATCGATCGATATCATCGTTCCGAAGTCTGCGCCGCGCCGATGGCAGGAAATCGTGGTCGCGCGTCTGCAGGCCGAGGGGCACGATATCGCTGTCGTACATGAATCCGGGTCGAATGCGTGGCCGGCCGCTGTAAATACAGCCTTGGCTATCGAGCGAAAAATCTTCCGCCGGCGCGATCTGGCTCTTGCCGCTCCTCTGTCGGAGATCCCCGCCCGCAGTCGCGATAGGTCTGCAGTCCTTCGGCTGGATCTTACCGGCCACGCTGCGCCATCGGACGTTCCGACCATCACATTGCGGTTCGACGGGGCGCGGTCGGACCTGTCGGTCGCGAGGTCGCTCGCCGCTGGCGCTTTGCCTGTTATCGATGCCGTCCTGGACGGAAAAACGGTGGTAGGTCGAGCCTGGCCGATGATCGATCGGCGGGAAACCGTGTCGCTTGGCGCGGAGGATGTGCTCGCCCGTGCCGTCACGCTTGCTGTTTCCACGGTTCGTGCCTTTGCCGAAAACCGGCTCGTTATGAACGAACCGGTGTCCACAGTATCTGAGAATCTCGTCAGTGGAGCGCTGGGCTTTGCATCCGCTTGTCTGACCGGCGCCTTGCCACGCCTGGGCCGAGAAGCGATGCGACGCGCGCGCTTTCGCCACGCGCATTGGCGTGTCGGTTATCGCTTTATAGATGGGCCGGGTGTTGCGAGCAGCTGTGAGCTTGGCGATGGCTGGTCCGTGCTGCCGGATGCCGGAGATCGCTTCTATGCCGATCCCTTTCCGTTTCAATGGCAGGATCGCTTCTTCCTGTTCGTGGAAGATTATCCGCATGCGACCGGCAAGGCAGTCATCTCGGTCGTGGCATTCGATGCCACAGGGAAGCCTGGAGAGCCGCGATGCGTGCTGGAAGAGCCTTACCATCTGTCTTACCCGCAGGTCTTCGAGCACGGCGGCGCGATCTGGATGCTTCCTGAGGCAAGTTCAGGCGGAAAACTCATCCTCTATAGCTCGATAGAGTTTCCGGATCGCTGGGCTCCCGAGGCCGTGCTCATCGAAGGCGAGATTTCCGATGCGACACTGCTCGAACATGGCGGGCAACTCTGGTTGTTTGCGACCAATCGCGATGGTCACGGCAGTACGTCCGATACGCTCGTAGTCTTTCACGCACCACGGCTTGCCGGCCCCTGGACGCCTCATGTGTTGAACCCGGTTTTCATCGATCGTCGCATGGCCCGCCCGGGAGGCGCCTTCGTCCGCAAGCGGAGTAGTATCTATCTACCGGTCCAGGACGGAACGCTCGGCTATGGCGGCGGGCTCGGCATCTCGCAGTTGCTGGAACTGGATGAGAAGACGGTTCGCCTGTCGCCGCCCCGACCGATTGCGGCGCGTGGCGACTGGCCCTATCCGAAAATCCATACGCTCAATCGCTCAGGCCGACTGGAGGTGATCGACGGGATTGCAGCCGTGCGGAAGTGAGCGCGACAGAAGCAGTGCCTCATAGCCGGCGCACATGCGGGCTGGCGAATATTGTTCCTTCAGTTGCCGTCCGGCGGCGGCCAGCCGGGCGGCTAGCTCGGGCCTGGCGATGAGTTCGGTAAGTCCTTCGGCCATTCCCTTCGCATCGGCATCGACGAAGAGTGCGGCTGCTTCGCCCTCACCTATGGTCAGGACCTCCCGCAGGACATCGAGCTTGCTTGCAACCACCGGCAGCCCGGAAATGGCCGCTTCGACTGCGGCAAGACCAAAGGTTTCCGTCAACGAGGAAAAAGCATAGGCGTCTCCCGCCGCGAGGAACTCGAAAATGCGTGAGGGAGGTACTTCGCCAACGAGATGCAGCCTGTCGGTGATGCCATTGGCTTCGGCAAAAGCGACAATCGCATCCTGCTCGGGGCCGGTGCCGGCGATGGCGATATGAATGTCGGGCAGATGGACGAGGGCGCCAACGAGCGCGATCTGATTTTTCGATGGCGCCATGCGGCCCGAAGAGACGGCGAGCCAGGCTTCTTGAGGAAGACCGAAGGCCGCGCGCGCCGCCGCCTTGTCGACGGCGACCGAGGGCGCAGGAACGCCGTGGTCGATGCGTGACATCCGGCGCCGGTAGGCTTGCGGAAAGCTGTCGAACTGCGCTTCCGTCCAACTCGAATTGACGACGTTGGCGTGATAGGCGCCGAAAGTGCCCATCAGCTTGTCTATCTGCGTCAGAATCCCCCTGACGCCTCTGGTCTGCGGCGCACCGCTCTGGTTTGCGATGATCAAGTCAACGCTGGCGAGCCGCGCGCCGATGGTGCCAAAAATATTGCCATAGTGCTGGAAGGTGACGACCGCATCCGGTCGGGCGTTGCGCAGGTAACCCGCAAGTCCGATGGCAGCCCGTATCTGGCCTGGCAAGTTGCGCGGCGGCTTGGTGAGGATGAAATCGGCGTGTGGATCGCGGTCATAGACCTCGGTCTTCCGATACATGAAGACGGTGCGAACCTCATGGCCGCGCGCGCGCAATCCCTCACCGACCATATCCGAAATTCGCTGTGCTCCGCCCGCTTCCGCCTGGGTCTGGACCTGAATGATTTTCATGAACGGCCTTTCAGGAAAGAGCGGGCGGCAAGTGCGTCTTCGCCGGCGAGGAAGCCGAAGATTGACGGGTTGATGCCGATGGTGCGGCGTGCGATGAACACGGCGGTCACGCACCAAACCATGATCGTGCCGGCGATGGCGAGCGCCGCACCGATCGGGCCGAGCCAATAGGTCAGCACCGCTGTCGCACAGAGCCCGAAGGTGTTGACGATAACCAGCAGCTTGAAAAGCGCGTGCTGAAGGCCCGTCAGCTGCATCAGGATTTCGGTCGGCCCGCAGGCGGTGCCGATTGTCGCGCCGATGCCGAAGATAATCAGCGTTACCTGCATCGTCGGCGTGGCATAGGCATGATTGAAGATCGACAGGATCAGGTCGCCGAAGATCAGGAACGATACCAGCACGCACAAGGCGATGATGAAGCCGCCCAGAGCGGCAAGACTGGTGATACGCTGCACATGTGCCTTGTCCCCGGTGTAGAAGGCAGCCGAGATCTGCGGCGCAAGCGCCTGGTTGATGCCGTTGAGTGCCAATACGACCAGCCGCATCGTTCGATCCGCGACGAAAATTGCGCCGGCGGCCTCGGGGCCGAGAATGGCCGCGACCAGCAAGGTGCTTGCCTGGCTAAGCGCCGGCGGTAGCGCGGTAACGCCCCATAGCCCGAGCGTCACCGTCTTGAATTCGGTCTTCTGTTCTGCCGTAAGCAGGCCCCGCTGGGCGCGGATCGTATCGCGAAAGAGGACAAATGTCTGTGGTGCGATCATCAGGAGCAGCAACCCGGCCGTGAGATAGGTCGCGGCAACTGCGCTCATCTTCAGCTGCATGGAATGTGCGAGCACGAAAACCGGGATTGCCACTGCTCGCCAAATGACATCGCGCGGCAGCAGTGCGAAGATCAACGCATTCTTGGCGCGAAGAGCACAGGCGACGAATTCCGACCAGCCGAGCGCGAAAGCCAGCACCATGGTCGCCACACAGATCGGGAGCCATTCGGGCATCTGAGCGCCAGCGAATGGCAAGAAGCCGATGATGAGAATGAGCAGGCTGAAGCTTGCAAGCCCCATGAGTGCGACAAGGATGGAGCGGGCCATCACGCCGTTTGCGGAGTTCAGGTCGTTGTTGCCGGCATATTGCGGCCAGAACCTGAGCACGGCGCTTTGCTGGCCGACTATGGCGAAGAAGGAGACCAGGCTCGCTCCGGCATAAGCGGCGCTATAAAGGCCGAACTGCCGCTCATCGGTCGTCATGGCGACGGCGACGAACATCAGGAACGAGAGGCCGGCGCTGGCAAGCTTGATCACACCGGCAACGGCGCCGCTCCTGGCTAGAGCGCCGATCGACAAGCGCAGGTTGCTCGCTGGCGGCGGCGTTTCGGCCGATAAAGTATCGCTGCTGCCAGCTTTCTCACTCAACGACCTGTTCCCGTGTTGATTGCTGTCGACCGAATGGCCCATAGCACCTGAAATAGAATGTATCTCTAATATCGTAAGTACTCATGCTTGCGCCAGAACGAAGTCGCAACATGGTTACTTGCGATATCTGAAGTTGATCACACGCTCTGGTGTAAATTCAACGGATGATTAACATTATTCACTAATACTGAATTTAGTGATGTGTGATGAGCCGGAGACCCGCGGCCCGCGGAGAGGAACTGGATGAAGCCGTTTAACATTGACGAGCGCTCGCTTCCGCCGCTGTTCGATGTCGGTGCCGTGTGGACCATCTTGTGGCAACGCTGGCTGACCGTGCTGGCAAGCACTTTGGCCGTGCTCCTGCTGGCGCTGGCTTACCTTGTGGTGGCAAAGCCGAGCTATACCGCGACAGCTTCCGTCATGATCGATCCACGCGATCCGCGCGCGACGAATCTCAACAATGTTCTGCCCGGCATCGGCAGTGACAGCGCGGCCATCGCGAGCCAGGTATTCGTGATTGAATCGCGCGACCTGCTGATGAAGGTCTTTGAGAGCGAAAACATCGAAAACGATCCCGAATTTGCAAGCGGCGGTCTGCTGTCGCGTATCGGTCTGGATTCGCATCCCACGAAGGATTCGATCTTCAGGAGCTTTCAGCGTGCCGTCACCGTGGAGCGTGCCGGGCTTACCTATGTCATCGATGTCAGTTTCGCATCCCGCTATTCCGACAAAGCGGCCCGGATCGCCAATGCGATTGTCAATCGCTACAGGGCCGGTCTGTCGGGGGAGCGAGAAACTGCAAACAGCGACGTAAACTCCCTGCTTGCGAGCCGGATCGGCAATCTCCAGAAGAACGTCAGCGATGCCGAGCAGGAGGTCGGAGATTTCAAGGTCTCGCATCAGATTCTGGATGCTTCCGCCGGAGGCACGCTGCAGTCCCAGATCGACAAGCTTACGGATCAGTTGATCAGCGCGCGAAGCGAGGCGGACCAGGCCAAGGATAAATATGCCCAGGCGGTTGCCGCAGGCACCTCACCGGCGGGTCTTGCCAAGCTTTCGGAAATCCTGTCTTCCGAGGCGACGGTCAAACTCCGCGAAAACTATAATCAACGGGCGGCCGACCTCGCCAATTACGAGGCCATGTATCAGCCGCGCCATCCGATCATCAAAAGGCTGCGATCCGAACTGGACAGGATGCAGGGTCTCATGACCATCGAGGCGCAGCGGATCACGCGGGAATTGAAGGCGAAGTCCGATCTCGCCGCGCAAAACGTCACAGCACTTCAGGCAAAGCTCGATGATCTCCGCCAGAAGCTGGAAAGCTCAAATGCCGCGCAGGTGCAGTTGCGGCAGCTGGAGGCGAAGACGAAGGCGGCGCGCACTGTCCTTGACGATTTCCTGAAGCGCGCCGAGGAAACATCGCAGATGCAGGGCCTGCAGCTACAGGAGGCGCGGGTAATCAGCGCTGCCGCTCCGCCGGTGCAGCCGACCTGGCCCAAGCCGCTGCTGCTCTTGCCGGTCAGTGCAGCGCTTGGCCTTATCATCGGCTGTGGTCTTGCCCTGGTGCGCGGCCCCAAACATCAGCCGGAGCAAGATCCGACGAGCCCCATAAGAGGCAGCCTCCTCGGCGTCGAGCCTCCTCGGCATGCCGTAAAGGAGACCGTAAAACCGGAGCCGGTGCTGGCGCCAGTTAATCTTGGAGAGTATCGGTTGCCTGGTCTTGCCGGCTCCGGCGCCTATCTCAGCATCCGCGCGATGCGAAGACGCTTTTTCCAGGCCGGAAACGAAGCCTTTTCGCGGAATGTGTTGCAGCTCATGCGACGCATCATTCTGCATCTGACCGAGCATCCGAAGCCTTACGTGCTGTTGGTCTCATCGCTTCATACGCCGGTTGCGGCGAGACTTGCGGGGGCAATCGTCGGCATCGGTCTCCAGCAGGCCGAACAGAATGTGCTTGTGGTCGAGTTTGGCGATCAGCCGGGTCCGGGAGCATCGGCGCGTAACGGCAACGGTGTCTTCGTGAGCGGCGCGAGCGGTCTGCGAACGGTCGTGTACAACAGGCAAGTTGCCGAGAATGGGAAGCCGCCGGGAGACCTCGGCCTCGACGACATTTTGGCGACTGCCGGCTCCTTCGATTTCGTGCTTCTGATGGGACCTTCCATCGTTGGCAGCTGGGATCCCGCGCTTTTTGCCGAAGCGGATCTCATGCTTTTTGCGCTCAGCCCGGCCGAGGAAGCGGGGGAAATCACCAGCTTGCTTCGTCAGCGCCTCGATGCCGATCAGATCGGGCGCAGCGCCACGTTGACAATTGCACCGGAGCAGACAGAGACGCAAGGTGGCGAGGTGGTGCGAGCGATCCGATCGGCTGACGACGGAGAGCAGGGCAGCCGAATCTCTGCGAGGGGGTGACCGTGGGGCGCAGCTTGCGATCGACGTTGCTATCACGCCGAAGCGCTCTCAAGCTGGCAGGCGGCTCCATTCTGGCTGCTCTTCCGGCTGCCGGCGCGGCCCGTGTGGCGGCCAAGCCCATCGTGCCTTCATGCGGCATCAATCTGCCGGGATGGTTCGATCGCGGCGATGGCGTGGCGCCAAGCGAGCCTGTGCTCGAAAAGCTTCGTCAATTGGGCTTTCAAACGATCCGTTTGCCGATCAATGGCGATCTCTTGTCGGCAGGTGATACGACCACCCTCCGTCGCATCGAGGCTGGCGTGGCCGATCTCAATCGGCTGGGCTTCTCGGTCCTTGCCGACATGCATCCTTCCGAAAGTCTACATACGGCTCTCCGTCAGGATTTCGAGGCCGGTTCGCAAAGGGCGGCCGAGGCATGGATGGCGCTAGGCAGCGTCCTTGCGAACCTTTCGGATGAGATGGTCTATGCAGAATTGTTGAACGAGCCGCCTCTGCGAAATGACGCGTGGCTTCAACTAAGGCAACTGCTTGCCGAGGTCGTGCGATCGAAATGTCCTAACCATACGCTGATCTGGGGGCCATCACCCTCTCAGGGCATCTGGGAAATAGGCGAGACGCCGCCCCTTGCCGACGATAATCAGATTGCTGCCATTCATTTCTATTCACCCACGGCCTTCACTCATCAATGCGAGACCTGGGATGCGTCGCCACTGGCGCAGATTTCGAATTTGCCCTTTCCTGCGACCATCGAGACGCCGCGGGTACAGCAGAGCATCGGAAAGCTGCGAGCGGCCGGGGACGAGCAGGCGGCAAGCCTTATCGAGGAACAATTGGCGACACCCTGGACGGAGGCTGCGATCGCCGCCGAATTTATGAAGTTGAGGCGCTGGTCCGAGACATATGACTGCCCTGTCATGATGAACGAGTTCGGCGTCCTCAACTTCTGCGTCGATGCCGAAAGCCGTCGGTTCTGGGTTCGGGCCGTGCGGCAGGCGGCCGAGAGCAACAAGATCGGCTGGGCCTATTGGGAGCTTGATCAAGGTTTTGGCATCATCAGGAGCAGAGGCAGCATTGAGGGCTTCGATGACGCCATGATCGCGGCACTTCTGGATGACAGCAATGGCGGCTGAAAAGCGGCGGAATATGGCCATGTGGAACGGCAACTGATGCGGATAAATGGAGATTGGCGATGAGCGTTACCGGAGGTCGCGCCGGCTTCGGGGCGGGAGGCCTGAGCGGACTTCGTTCGGACGCCCTTTTCCATCTTTTCATCGCCATCCTCGCGGTCGTCGCTTCCGTCTCTGCCTTCGCTGTCTGGACGCCGTTCGGGGTTGTCGCGACATTCGCGTTGACGCTGGTTTTGTCGATTGCTCAGCCCGGCTGCATCCCGATCGTCGTTGCCTGCTCTTTTCTCTATCAAAATCTCGTGGTCGCCTGGTTCACGCCTTTCGTGCCCGACCACAATACGTTCGATGCGTTGCGCGGTGCCAATTTCGTCATTCTCATGACTGCATTCGGCGCCTTCGTGATGGCTTCTTTCCAGTATCGGGTGAGAGCTCTGACCGAATTGCGGCCGTGGCTGACATTCAGCTTCGTGCTCTGCGGTATAGTGAGCTTTTATCTTGCGCTCGGCGCTGTTCATGGCGGGCCGAAGGATGCCGTCATCTATTTCCGCAATACGATCACCCCACTTGCATGTTTCCACATCGCCATTCTCGCAGCCAGCCTCTATCCCGTTGATCTGCGCAAGGGCATCTTTTGGCTCTGCGCCGTTGCCATCATCTACGGTTATCTGGAACAGATTTTCCGGATGGATTTCCTTAGCCTGTTTCATGGCGATCTCTATATTCACCGTGGTCTGAAGGCTCAGATCGAGGCCGGTGTATGGGAAAAGAAGCTGAGGGAGACCGGTTTCGTGCTTCGCGGTATCGAAGACACGATGATGACGACCTTTTTCAACATCAAGCTGTTCAGCGACCTGTTTCCGCCGATCTTCCGCAATGGCGGCCCGAATTTTCACCCGATCAGCTATGCCTACGGCTTGAGCATCATGTCTGCCTGGCTCCTCTTCAAGGGGCGCTGGCTGCTGCCGATTGCGGCCTTGCCGCTATTGCTCGTCATCGGCTCCAAAGGCGCGACATTCATGCTGCTTGTCGCGATCGGCGCCCGGCTGATCTATCGCCCATCGCGCGCGGAACTGACGCTGCTTGCCGTCGTCGCGCTTGCGGTCGTCTGGACGGTCGCCGCCATCCTCTTCGGCGCCACCCATGGCGACTACCATGTTCTCGGCCTGATCGCAGGCGTTCGCGAATTCCTGCACAATCCGTTCGGGCAGGGCCTGGGGATCGGCGGCAATCTTTCGAGTACGAGCCTCAATCTCGATTGGGACCGGGCGCAGGATGAGGGCGTCGCCTCCGTCCCGGTTGAAAGCGCTGTTGGCGTCATGCTCTACCAGATGGGCATGGGCAGTTTCGTCTTCTTCGGCTTTCTTGCCGCATTGGCGCTGTCGGCCCGCAGGCAGCTGCTCGCCACCGGTGAGCCGGATTTCCTGTTTGCCTTCGTCGCGATCATCACGATTGCATCCAATGCGGTATTGCAGGAAGAGGCATTCTTCTCACCGCTCGCGCTCGGCTTCTGTCTTCTGCTTGTCGGTGTTTCCTTTGGAACGCGATGGCGCTTGCTCGGTATTTCGCGAGGCATGTCCAGCCAGCCGGGCGAGCATATGCCGTCGCCCTCGCTTTGAGCCTGTTGATCTTCTGTCTTGCTTGCATGGCGCCGTTCATTCGGTGGAACGAATAGCCAGATTGGACTGTGCACAGTCCTTTGCGGAAGCTGCAAAAAACCGACCTCGGCTCTTTATCAATAATCAGGAGCCGAAGATGACGAGCTCCGTGAATGTCAGGTCACCAAGCGAGGGCGGTTTCGGACCTTTGAAATATTTCGTTCCGCTTCCGGCAAAGTAACGTCCGACGAGACCGGACACCGGCCCGTTCGCGTCGACGACGCAGAGAAATATGCCTTTTCGCAGGAGATGGCGACCAAGTGCGCCGGCACACCGGCTGAGCTCCTCTGGCGTGCGGCTGTAAATTACCTGAGCACTCGGGACAATGCCATGGAAGATGCGGCGTGTCTTGAAAACGAAGGGAAAGGCTTCGTCGCCATCGACACAAATCAACGACAGGCATCCGAGTGCCGCATGCTGGAGAAGAATCTCCCTATCGCCCTCCGAGAGCATCGACATTTCGGCAAGGCCGGGACTTGCTTCGAGCACCCGATAAGGCTGCCTCACAGCACTCAGCATCGGCAGAAACGCCAGTTGCCCATCCGCATAGCGGCGAAAGCCGAGCGCTTCATTGACCTTTATCGTTCCCGGCGCCGGCGAAACGTTGATGTAGGTGACATTCTTTCGTCTGAGCGCCGCGATAACCATCTTGCCGGCGAAAGCGCGGTATTCCGGATCGACAGACCAGCTTGATAGATTGCAGCGGAGCTCTTCTCCTTCCAATCCTTCATGCCGGAAATAAAGCGCCAACAGGACACCGACGATGCGTCCGGACATGTCCAGAACGAAGCCGTATTTCGGCAGATCGGGCACGAAAGGCCGTTTTTCCATCCGTGTGACGGCGCGCTCCCAATAGCTTCGATCGCGCGTCGGAAAATTTCTGCGGAGACAATCGATGATACCATCCCAATCGCTCTCCTCGATTGGTCGGCAAGTAAGTCCGGGAGGAAATGCGCCTAAAACTGCCATGATAAACTCCGTAATATTATCAATGTAGCGTCGCGTTTTTCGCATTTTGGAGACATACACTATTTCTATTAGTGAATATTTCTCGAAACAGTGTTTCTTGCTTGTCGCCCCAGCTATGCCGCGGGTTTAGAGTCCAGCACGGCGGATCGCAGCGTAGATCTGGTGCGTATCGTCTTGAGCTGATGAAGCTTTGCGGCGAGAGCAGGACTTATGCTTTCGATGCCGTATAGGATGCG
Source organism: Rhizobium sp. BK312 (assembly GCF_014193605.1). NCBI lineage: Bacteria > Pseudomonadati > Pseudomonadota > Alphaproteobacteria > Hyphomicrobiales > Rhizobiaceae > Rhizobium > Rhizobium sp. BK312. Next base: position 393,319 of record NZ_JACHZP010000004.1, read on the forward strand.
TCGCCGCGTGAAATGGAACTGGCGGCGCAGACGCCACCCGACATCGGTTTTCGCGGTCAGATTGAAGTGGCGATCGGCCATTTGCACCGAACCGATATCCATATCAGCCTTTTCCGGGTCGTCGTAATAGGCGGCGATCCTGGTATGATCGATAGCGGTTTCTGTCATCCATTGCGGGACATATGTGCGGCATAGGCGCTCAACATCGGTCAGAAGCCGGCTGACGCCGAGGCCGGTCGCCGGGCAGGAGGTCAAATAGGCGTCTCCGATGAGCACGACACCGTCCTGTCGGCAATTCTCGGCCAGCGTAATTTCGGTGAGCCAGCTGTCGATTCTGCTGGCAATCTCGAAGTCGCCAAAATGATCGACGAGCGATGGGAAGGCGGCGATGAGCGCCTGCTTTGGATCGTCATGCAGTGACCTGACCCAGGAATCTCGTGGATCGCGAAACAGGAAAAGATTGGCACGTGTTGCATCGGCGACCGGAAATAGATCGAGACGATCGATGCCGTCACCGTCTCCATGATAGCGCAGGGCTGTATGGCGAAATCTATTGGATTGCAGCGGACGAATGTTGAAGCCGAATGCAAGAGGGCGCCTCTCGCCGATCGATTTGTGCGAAATGCCAAGATCCCGGTGGAGCATATCCCCCATACCGGTTGCGAGCACCAATAGGCGAGCAGTCAGTTCATCCTTGCCGAGAATTGAAATCCGCTGCTGCTTGGCGCTCGTCCGCAAGCCGGTGACTTGACCGACGACGAAATTCACCGTCTCCGGTAATGCCGCGCGCATCGCGCCAACGAGCCTGTTGTAGAAAAAGCCATAATGCTGGCCGTGTGTCCGATCCAATATGCGCCCCCTATGCAGATTGACGATGTCGTCGAAGGGCGCAGCAACCTTGAACAAGGGCGCGAGCAATTGAAGCTGCTCGAGTTTTTCGATCTCTCCACGACCGATTTTCTCAACGCGGAACTCCTGCGGAAAGACGCGATGACGGTCAATGAGCGTCACCCGATATCCCGCTCGGCCGAGCAGGCAGGCGGTAAGCGTGCCGGAAAGCCCGCCACCGACGATGGCTATGTCGGTGTCCGTTTCGGTGGCCGACGGTTCGGGATATCGCCTGTTCATCATTTCGAATACCTCAGGATCGCGTAGATGGCGTAAGGATTGGTCGTCAGGTAGCGCCAGAACAGGCGGCGGGGCTCCATCAGCATGCGCCAGCACCACTCGAAGCCGGCCCGTTGGATCCACATGGGCGCTCTCTTCGTTTTCTCCGCCAGATGATCGAAGAGCCCGCCCGAGGTCTTGATGACGCCGACATTGGCAAGCCGTGCGGCAAAATCGTGCACGAATATCTGCTCGCGCGGAACACCAAGACCGATCCATAATATGTCGGGAGCAAGTGCGTTGATTTCATCAAGTTTCTGCTCCAGAGCTTCCCCCGCAAGATAGCCGTGGCAATGACCCACGATGCGCAGGCCGGGATAACGGGTTTGCACGGCGGCAACGGCCTGATGGTTTGCGGTCTCGCTCGCTCCCAGGAGATAGAAGCTCACGCCCTTCTTTTCGGCCAGTTCGGCAACATCATGGAACAGGTCGGTCGTTGCCACGCGCTCGGGGAGCTGTACTCGGCAGAGCAGGCGAGAGGCCATGACGAGGGGTTGGCCGTCAGCCAGGATCTGATCGGCTTCCTTGAAGAGTTTGGCGATATTGGCATCGGCATGAACGCGCGCGACGACCTCGCCATTGGCTGATGTAAAGTAATAGGGCCGGCTGTCGCGGCGGCGGCGCGCCACATCGATCATGAAGGAGGCGGCATTGCGCCGATTGACGACGGTGATGGGCAATCCGCCGATCAGCACGCTTGGAAGCACAAGCGGATAATCTTGAGCGGGAATGGCGGCTGCGTGTTCGGGCGCGTCGGCCGGCTGCATTTGGCTCTCCTGATTTGAAATCTGCTTTTCGGAAACAAGATGTGCACGGGTGGCCTCTGCCTCGCCGAGGTCTGATTTCTCGGCGCTATTGTTGATTGAGTAAGCTCTTTCTGAATAATTTTGAGAGTCTGTACTAATATCTTGCACATCCATTACCTCCGATTGCGTAATGGTTAGCTAATATTGGTTGGAAAGTTAAGGCGTTTATTAGTATTCAGTTAATATGTAAATTTCTAAATAAATAATATTCGTATAAACTGAAATTCTTTTCCAGGCCGGATTGCCTAGGAAGGCACGGATATTTCTGAAATAATTTCAGAGGCTTGATCGCTCGCAAGTAATTCCGTTCGCGCGGGGTAATAGGAGTGATGATAGCGTTTCGCGGCTGCGAAGGAGCGGGTCGGCAGAGCTTCCTGTCAAAGTGATGCTGTCGCCGCGTGCCGGATCCAAACGGAATACGACCATGGCGTTAGCGCATTTTTGGGCAGCGATGCGACGCAGCTGCTGGAGCTGTCCGGTGAGTGCAATCATTGAGATTGCAGGGTGCATCTTCCAACATGCGGCAGACGGGATTTGCCGAGCTTAGCGGCCTCTGCACCCATCCCGATTTTCAGCGGCGCGGCCTTCGGGGCCTTGCTCTTCCATTTCGCAGCTGGTGAGATCGCGGCCTGCGGCGAGACCGCCTATCTGCATGCTTATACTATGAATGTACCGGCCATCTCTCTATGAGGCGATGGATTTTCGCATCCGCTCGGAGATGAACTTGTCAGTCGTCAAGCGGCAGCCGGTTTGATTTTCCGGTAGTCGCCGCAAAGGCGGGTTACTGCTGCTGCAGCGCGAGCCTCAGACCCAAAGCCACATAGATCGTGCCGATGACCTTTCCCTGCCATCGACCGATCGTGCGGTTGCGGCGCAGCCAGCCACCGATCGAGCCGGCGCCGACCGCCAGAAGCGAGGTGACGCCGATACTGAGGATGACGAAAATCGCTCCCAGCAGCGCGAATTGCCCGATGACGGACCCACTTTCCGGATGAATGAACTGCGGCAGGAAGGCCAGGAAGAAAAGCGCTGTTTTCGGGTTGAGGATCTCGGTGAAGAAACCCTGGCGAAACGCACGCATAGGGGTAATGGCCTGCGCAGTCGGCAGATCGATGCTGCCGCTTTTCTCGACAAAAGCCTTGAACCCCAGATAGATCAGATAGATGACGCCGGCATATTTGACGATCTCGAAGGCCAGTGCGGACGTGGCGAGCAAGGCCGACAACCCGAAGGTCGCCATCATCGTATGGAAAAGATCGCCGGCAGCGATGCCGATGCCGGTTGCCAATCCCACGCGCTTGCCGCCGCTGACCGCTCTGGCGAGCGTGAGCAATGTAGCAGGCCCGGGAATGACCATCAGGCCCAGCACCACCACCATATAAGTCGTCAAAACACCGAGGCTGACCATCGATCTCTCTGAAATTGCGTGCCGCGGCAAATCCCTTAGGCAACATAGAAACTTGGCATCCGCCATTCTTAGCTGGCTTGAAGATTAATCGATCTGGAGATCCTTGCAACAGCCATGTCGGGTTCGGGCCTCTTTCGGCGCGCTGGCTTTCCAGCGGTCGTTCTATTCCTCCGGCATAGCCATCTGGTCTATAGTACGAGGCTGATTTGGTTGTAGCTCGCAATGGAGTTTGAAGTTGAGCACTGCGTTCATGAAGGAAGAAAGCGCTGAGACGGCGGCGGAAACCGTGCTGCCCGACCGGCCCATTTCTCCACATCCGAACCTCGTCACGGAAGCGGGGTTGAAGGCTCTGGAATTTCAGCTTCAGGAGGCACGCAAAGCCTATGAAACGGCAAGCGCCATCGAGGATATCAACGAGCGCCGCCGGCAGACGGCCATTCCCTTGCGCGATGCCCGTTATTTCGCGGAAAGACTGCGAACCGCTGAAGTCATTGCGACGCCCACCTCAACCGAGATCGTTGCCTTTGGAAGCAAGGTAACCTTCAGCCGTGAAGATGGCCGCGTGCAGACGTACCGCATCGTCGGCGAAGATGAAGCCGATCCTAAGGCAGGATCGATTTCCTATGTGTCGCCCGTTGCACGGTTGTTGATGGGGAAGAGGGTGGGAGACGTCATGAGCCTTGGCAATGACGAGCTGGAAATCACCGCGATCGAATAGCCTCTCCGGTATTTGGGGCCTCTTCAGAGCCTGAATGACGCGTCTGTCGCGATGTGCTAATATTGCGGTCTATCAGGTGCACAGCGGGTGATGGCGATGTTGGAGGCAGACAAGATATTCGCCGGCTCGATTCCGGAAAATTACGACCGCTATATGGTGCCGTTGATTTTCGAGCCTTATGCGGCAGACATTGCACAACGCGCCGGATCTCTCAAGCCGCGCACAGTGTTGGAAATTGCCGCAGGCACCGGAGTTGTCACCCGCGCCTTGGCGCCGAAACTATCCTCCGATGCAAGCTACGTCGTCACCGACCTCAACCAGCCGATGCTAGATTATGCCGCTTCGCGACATCAGCCGGACGGGCGCATCACTTGGCGGCAAGCGGATGCCATGGCGCTGCCGTTCGAAAATGCGGCCTTCGATCTCGTCGTCTGCCAGTTCGGCGCTATGTTCTTCCCCGATCGCATCTCGGCGTATCGCGAGGCAAAGCGCGTTCTGAAATCAAGCGGACATTTCCTGTTCAACGTATGGGATCGCATCGAGGATAATGTTTTCGCCGACGACGTGACGAAGGCGCTGGCACGGATTTTCCCGAACGATCCGCCACGTTTTCTGGCGCGCACGCCGCATGGCTATCACGATGTGGACCGGATCCGCAGCGATCTCGAGGATGCCGGTTTCTCTGAAATCGTGATCGAAACGAGGGCAGAGCAGAGCCGCGCGTCCTCACCGCGCATTCCGGCCATCGCCTATTGTCAGGGAACCCTGCTTCGCAACGAAATCGAGGCCAGGGAAGCGGGGAAGCTGCAGGCTGCGACCGACTATGCAGCCGCCGCGATCGAAGCAAGACATGGTAGTGGCGAAGTTGCGGCCAAAATTCAGGCGCATGTCATATTGGCGACCGCGGGTGAAGCTTAACTGAAGAATAACTATAATTTAAAGCAGCGCTGCGCAATTATGCAGGCAGCGACGAGTTGTTATATCGTTTTGGATAGAAAATGCGGGATCCAAGACGATATTTGCCGAGATTTCCGGTGAGGTTTTATAGAAAAATACTTGAGAGTGAGGATGCGGGCCAAGCTGCCAGCAAATCCACCCACACGCTCGTGAATCTCCAGGTATTGCGTGCGCTCGCCGCCTCTTCCGTGGTTGTTGCCCATGGCTTGCACGAGACGGGCATGCTGGCGGCAGCAACAGGACGTGCAGTGGTCGATGGCTCCGCATGGAATCTCGGTTTCGGCGTCGATATATTCTTCGTCCTCTCCGGCTTCATCATGACCCATACGACCGCGTCGGAATTCGGCAAGAGCGGCGCTTCGCTCCGCTTCTTCCTGCGGCGCTGCGCACGTGTGGTCCCGCTTTATTGGCTGCTGACGAGCGTCTTGTTGCTTGGCGCGCTTGCGGCCCCCTCGCTTCTTGCCGTTCCTATCGGTTCCCTATCCCATGTCCTGGCATCCTATTTCTTCATTCCATCCGGGCGCGGCGTCGATGAGATTAGGCCGGTGCTCGCCCTCGGCTGGACGCTGAACTACGAGATGCTGTTTTACGTCTTTTTCGCCGCGGCACTTCTGCTGCCGATACGATTGGGCGTCTTATGGCTGTCGGTTCTCATGGTCGGAATGGCGCTTGTCGGAAGGCTCATCGATCCCCAGCATGTGCAGATAGCGTTCTGGACGAACCCGATCATTCTGGAGTTCCTCTTCGGCGTCTATGTCGCGCTGATTTTCCGCAGTGGAGTAAGGATCGGCGGCGGCTGGGCACTTGGGCTGGCCGCCATCGGGCTCCTTGGCTTCGTGCATATCTCGACTCTTTGGAACGATGCGGCCCTGCCGCAATTCCTGCGAAGCGGTGTGCCTGCGGCTCTGTTCGTTCTGGCGGCCGCGATCGGCCCCGTCCTGCCTCAAAGGCGGCCCGTCCTTTGGGGTGTCGCGCTCGGGGACGCCTCCTATAGCCTCTACCTTGTCCATCCCTTCATCCTGCGGCCGCTGCGCGCGATATGGGAGAAAGTGATCGGGGCAGGGCTTCCTCTCGGACTGTTCGTCGTTTTTGCGACGCTTGTCGCCGCCATGTTTGCCAAGGCGCTTTTCAGATATGTCGAGAGGCCGCTTACGAGCCGCGTTCAGGGCCTCGCGCTTCGCTCTCTACGGAACAAGCAGACAGCGGCCGCTCCTCTTTCGCGAGGTGATACTGAGAGCGCCTGATCTTTTTAGCGGGTGCTCTTGCCAAATTGCCTCGGCATTTTGTGCATCGCGGCTTGGTCGATCTTCGCTCTGTAGTATCGGTAGACTGGCGGGTGCGGCGGCGCTTAATCGGCCCATTCCGGATCGGTCGTAAATGCAATCGTCAGCCAGCGGTCCGGGCCTTCGCCACCGATCGCTTCGCCGATCTCGTCACGGATATGGTCCCATTCCTCCAGCTTCTTCGCTGGTCCATCCGGCGGCACGATGAAGTAAAGCTCGATCTGCCTGCCGCGGCCGACGCGCGCGACATAGGAGCGGTAGGACAGGAAATTGTAGCATTGAACGATTTCAGCCGCTACGCGGTCGACATGGTCCCGCAGATCCGCGGGCGTCACGAGCAGGATATCGGCAAATGCCTGCTTGATCGTTCCGACCGGCATGGGAATGACGATGAGGCAGACGAGAGCTAGGGCGACCGGATCGACATAGGGCGACATCCACTGCAGCTTCGTTCCTTGGATGAAGAAGCCGAAGATGAAGGCGAGGAGCAATGCGGCGCTGAGGCTGCCGGTCATCACCCAGGCCTTGGCATCCAGTGCAATGAAGTTGGATCCGATGGTCTTGTTCGCTCGCGTGGCATAGGCGGCCATCAGGAAGGCGATGATCATGGTCAGGACGGCATAGATGATGGCCTGATCGAAAGAAAGATGCCGTCCGCCGCTCATGATGCTGCCGACGGCGTTGATCAAGGCATAGACTGCTGCTCCCGTCAGCAGCACGCCATTGAGGCCGAGCACCATGGGCTCGAGATGCCAGAAACCCATGGTGAAATGCTTGGCGAATTTGCCGGCGGCGGTTGTGTTTGTCGCCGAAGATACGATCAGATTGGAAACGACCAGCGCAACGATCGTCATGCTCGCATCCGTCAGTGCGTAGATGCCATCGAAGACGATTGCGTAGGAGCCGGAGAGAAGGCCGAAGACAATACCGGCGACGGCGAGAACGAACGTCACGATAATGGAAATGCGCAGAACGCTTTGTTCGGTCGTCATTTTTCAATCCCTGGTTAGGGCGCGGCGTTCGTTTCGGAAAGACGCGGGTGTGAGCTGTCGCAACTCTTAGCCCGTCATATGCGCCGCGCCAATCGGGTTAGCTATGTCGAGGAGCCCTTGGCTCAGAAACCGAGCGGTATTTGATCTCTCATGCCTCATGGCCTCGCGCTCCGGCCCTGCCGTCTGAACTCGCTGGGAGTAACGCCGACCAGCTTCTTGAAGTCGCGGGCAAAGTGAAAGGGGTCGGGGTAGCCGCATCGGGCGGCTATCCGGCTGATCTGCTCGTCCGTTACGACCAGCAACGGCTTTGCGGCATTCACACGCTCATGGCGCAGCCAATCCAGAGGCGTCGTTCCCATTCTCTGGCGAAAGCGGCGGAACAATTGCGCTTGGCTTAGATTGGCGGCGGTCGCGAGATCTTCTATCGCCCAGGGGCGTGTCAAGTCGGCGCGGACCAATTCCATAACCCGTTGCAATCGTTGTACGGAGGCGCTGAGTTCGCTGCTTTCGGCGCGCTCGGATACAAGGAATGAAATCAACTGTGCCAGCAGGGCAAAGCATCTGTTGTCAGCAAGAAAGCTACCCGTCTCTACTTCCTGCAGGATGCCTTCGAACAGCGCCTTTGGATCGCGGGTGTTGGCCGTGTCGAAGATCGGATTGCCGATCACATCAAGGCTGTCGAACAGGGTATCGAGCCCATATCCGACGAAACCTAGCCATAGGTAGGACCAGTGAGAATGGCGCGGCTCGCAGCGATGCGAATAAAGCATCGAGGAATCGAGCCAGGCGATCGTCCCTTCATGCAGCAAGCTCGAAACCCCATTGACCTGCAGCAGGCCTTTTCCGCTGAGAGTAAGGACCAGGGTGTGATGGTTGAAGCGATGGGCGATCGGCATTTCAGCAGGTGTGCAAACCCGGCGCCCGGCGGCGAGAAGCGTGTAAGGAAACACCCGGGACAACTTGCCCGGAGTCTGAAAGAAGACGTCGTCGAGAGGGAGGGTCTCTGGTAAAATCGCTTCATGGGTCATGGCGACTTAATTCTATTTCGGAATGAGAGTTTTATCCATATGGCTGCGGCTCGCATCCATGTCCTTTCGTCGTTTGACGCTGTATTCTATGGCCGATGAACCAGATTGGATGAGGTCCTCATCATGCCGATGGCAACTCCAGCATTCGATCCGCTCTCGCAGGCGTTTACGGACGATCCCTATGCGTCTTACCGCGTGCTGCGCGCCAGCCCGGGTCCGGTCTACTATGAGCAGTTCGACATATGGCTGCTGTCGCGCTATCAGGATGTGGCTGCCGCTGCCGCCGACAAGACGCTCGTGCGGTCTCTCGAATTCTTTCTCTCACCGGAGGAAATACGGGAGCAGAAGGTTCGGCAGAACTGGCATGACATGCCGAACCATTCCCGTTTCGTGCAATTCAGCCTGCTGGATTCCGATGGCGAAACCCACGACCGTCTGCGCCGCAAGGTCTTTCGTGAATTTACGCCTGCGCTCGTCGCGCGCCAGCGCGGCATGACACAGGATTTCGTCGACCGTCTGCTCGACCGTCTCCTGCAGGCAGGTACGATCGATTTCGTCGAGGATCTTGCTTCGCAGGTTCCGGGCCACATTATCGGTTCGGTGCTGGGCGTGCCGGAGGAATATGCCGGCCAACTGCGCAAGTGGTCGGAAGACGTCGTGCAATATTTCGACGTCGATCGCAGCGCGGAGCGCAAGGCTATCGCCGAACGTGCGACGACGGAGTTTTACGAACTTCTCAAGGAACTCATTACCGAGCGCTTAAGCACGCCGCGCGACGATCTTCTCTGTCGGCTGACCGAGGCGCATGCCGCCGGAGAGCTTACCGAAGACGAACTCGTTTCCACTTGCATGCTGATCCTCATGGCCGGGCATGGCTCGACGATCGATGTGCTGGGCAGCGGCATGCATGCTTTGCTGCAATATCCCCATGCTTTGAAGATGTTGCGTGAAACGCCGACGGTGATGTCGACCGCCATTCAGGAAATGTTCCGTTTCGAGTCGCCGCTGCCATTCTTCCATCGCTATCTGACCGAGGAAAGGACGATTGCCGGCAAGCTGTTGCCAAAGGGTACGAAGATCGGTCTGCTCTATGGCGCGGCCAATCGCGATCCCGAACAATTCGAGTCGCCCGACGAGTTCGACGTCGGGCGCACGCCCAATCGCCATCTGGCGTTTGGCGGCGGCGCACATTTCTGTCTCGGCAATCATCTGGCCCGGCTGGATATGGAGATCATTTTCTCGACACTTCTGCAGCGCACTCGCTCGATCGAACTGCTGGACGACAATCCCGCCTATAAGCGTGGCCTGTCGGTGCGCGGACCGAAACGTCTGGACATTCGCCTCATCGCCGCATGAGCGGATTTGCCGAAAATATGGAGAATGCAATGTGTGAAATCGTGTTCATCGATTCCGCCGGCCGCGAGACGCGCGTCCAGGCACAGGAGGGCGAGACGCTGATGGCCATCGCCGTCAGGAGCGGCATCGACGGCATCGTGGCGCAATGCGGCGGCGCCTTGGCCTGCGGCACCTGTCACTGCTACATCGAGCAGCCTCATCTCGATCGTCTGCCATCGCCTTCCGAGGAGGAAGCGATGATGATCGAATTCGTGATGGAGCCGATGCCGAATAGCCGCCTAAGCTGTCAAATCCTCGCAAGCAATGTCGTCGACGGCATGCGGGTCATCGTGCCCGATAGCCAGCACTAGGAACTAGCTTCGAGAGGAGGTGGCCGATATAGCGACCTCACCTCGATCTTGATGGATCGGCCTAAACTGACTGTTCCGATGCCAAGAGATCGGCATAGTGAGCGCGGGCCACATCCGGGTGGGAGCGTAGTCGGCTCTTCAGCTGGTTCTGGCCGACTTCACGGAAGATCGGGTTCAGGGGATCAACCGAGATGCCGCGTTCCGATCGCTTCAACTCTTCCGGTAGTTCGATGACGGGGATCGTCGCATCAGGCCGGGAGCCAAGAAAGAAGGCGACGGAGAAGCGCTCGACACCGGCAGGCGGTGCGACGACGTCATGCACATCGGCGCGCACGAAGCCGTTTGTCGCAAGCTCGAGCAATTCGCCGGTATTGATGACGAAGGTGCCCGGAACCGGTGGCGCATCGATCCAGACGCCGTCTTCCGTGCGCACCCGCAGACCGGGCACGGTGTCCTGCAACAGCACGGTGACGAAGCCGCCATCCTTGTGAGCGCCGACGCCCTGATCCGTTTCGGCGACATCGCGGCCGGGATAGCGGATGATCTTCAGAAGCTGCGAGGCCTGCGGCTCATAGATATCGGCAAAGACGTTTTCCGCTTGGCCGATAGCCGCTGCGGTCGCCTTCAGAATATCGATGCCGATGCGCGTCACCTCTGCCTGATAGGCAAGCAGCAGCGGCTTGAGTTCCGGCAAAGCTTCCGGCCACTGGTTCGGCCCCTGCAGCCGCCGCCATGCTGGCGTATCAGGGCCGATCTCGAAGGGTGCGCTTTCGGTGTTGATGTCGAGTTGTTCGCGCCAATCCTGTTCGCCGCGGGTACGCTCTTGTCCGGCGCGGTTGTAGCCGCGGAAGTGGGGCGACCTCACCATTTCAATCTTGAGCTTTTCTTCAAGCGGCAATGCAAAGAAGCGCTTCGCCGTCGCAACGACATCGGCAATGAGTTTGGGGTCGACGCCATGGCCGGTCAGATAGAAGAAACCATGGTCGTAGAGCACTTTGCGAAGCTCCGCGACGAATGCCCGGCGTTCCGAGGACGAGGCGTAGAAGCGCTGGAGATCGAGCGTGGGCAGTGATGTATCGGAGCCGGTCGGCGCGGTATGGGAGGTCAATGAGGTTTCCTCTTTCAAGCTCGTCTTTGTTCTCGGGTCGCAATGCCATCGCCTGCCGTGTTCGAGCTATGATGACGCAAATCGCCCTTATGGGTTGAGACGAGGCTAGAAGCCCTTCGTAACTAAGGCAAAGAAGATAATCTCAAAGATCGCTGATCTTTTGGAATGGTTTTTACAGCCGCCGTTCTCGCGAGGATATGGTCGTTGGAGCTGATCAATGCGCCGGCACGCAATTGAAAGCGGGATGTTCCTGAATCCATAACGATCATAGTTCGTGCGGCTTCTGCCATGGATGGCCTCCGATTGTGCGGCGAATGGGAAATCATGTGCCGGATATCGGCATCCGGTTCCGGGATATAGCAAAGCAGTTTAAAGGTTGTTTCTTCCTGCCCCATTTTCTAATCCAATCGGGTCCCGGCGATGCGTTTCGTAAATCCAATCCCCTTTGTCAGCGATATCGGACGCTCGAAGGCATTCTATGGCGATCTGCTGGGCCTCAGGATCCTGCACGACTTCGGCAACTTCGTGCTGTTCGAGACCGGCTTTGCGATCCATGACGGAAAGTCGCTGGAGAAAACGGTCTGGGGCGCGAACGGCGAAGCATCCAGGCCCTATGGGCGGCGAAATATCCTTCTCTATTTCGAACATGAGGACGTCGATGCGGCATTCGAAGCGATAGCGCCGCATGTCGATCTCATTCATCCGATCGAGAGGCAGGAATGGGGGCAGCGCGTATTCCGTTTCTACGATCCGGACGGCCATGCAGTGGAGATCGGCGAGCCGCAGTTGGACATGATGGGCGGTTGATCCCTGCCGCTTTCGACCAGTCCATTCACCATGGTCATCTGAAATGGCCGCAAAGACAGTGATGAGCGTCTTTTTGCATCATCGGTGGGGATGACAAAACCGCTTGCTCTCCTATTCTCATCGGCCAGATCACGTCTTGAGCGTCGGCAGCTGCCGGCGTTCGATCTCGGCCATTGGGAGGATATCATGACGCGCACGGTGATTATCGGTGCAACGGGCCATGTCGGCACCTATCTGGTGCCGCGGCTGGTCGAAGCCGGGCATGAGGTGGTGGCGATCAGCCGCGGCCAGGCTAAGCCCTATTCGCCGAACAAGGCGTGGAGCGAAGTGGAAATGGTCGCGATGGATCGCGCTGCCATGGAGAAGGATGGCAGCTTCGGCCCGGCCATTCGTGCCTTGAAGCCGGATATCGTCATCGACATGATCTGCTTCACGCTCGACAGCGCAAGGCATCTGACAGAGGCGCTCACCGATCATGTCGGCCATTTCCTGCATACGGGCACGATCTGGACACATGGATTTTCGACCGTGGTTCCGACGCCGGAAGAGGCGCCGAAGCGGCCCTTCGGCGATTATGGCATCCAGAAAGCTGCGATCGAAGCGCATCTGCTTGAGGAAGCGCGGCGCAGGGGATTTCCCGCAACCCTGATCCATCCCGGCCATATCGTCGGTCCGGGCTGGGAACCTCTCAATCCCGTCGGGCATTTCAACCTGTCGGCGTTTTCGACATTGGCGCGCGGTGAAACCCTGGTCCTGCCGAATTTCGGCCTGGAGACGGTTCATCATGTCCATGCCGATGATGTCGCGCAGATGTTCATGGGCGCTATCGCCAATTGGCGGGTTTCGACGGGAGAGGCTTTCCACGCGGTTTCAAGCGGTGCGCTGACGCTCAGAGGCTATGCCGAAGCCATGTCGCGCTGGTTTGGGCATGAGCCGAAGCTGGAATTTCTGCCTTACGAAAAATGGGCGGAAAGCCAATCGGCGGAGGATGCGCAGGCGACCTGGGAACATGTGGCCCGAAGCCCGAATTGCTCGATCGCCAAGGCCGAACGGCTACTCGGATACCGGCCGCGCTATACGTCTCTGCAGGCAGTCCAGGAGGCGGTCGCCTGGCTGATGGAGAAGGGCCGGCTCGGCTGAAAGGCCGGCTTTAAGCCTCGTCAGCGGTTCTTGAGCCAGGCATCCATGCCTTTTGCCGCTGCATGCCCGGTCGCAAAGCAGGCCGTCAGAAGATAGCCGCCGGTCGGCGCTTCCCAATCGATCATTTCTCCGGCGGCGAACATGCCGGGGAGCTTCTTCAACATATAGCGCTCATCGAGCTCATCCCATCGGATGCCGCCGGCGGACGAGATGGCCTCGGCAATGGGCCTCGGCCTCAGCAACGGAATCGGCAAAGCCTTGATCAGATGGGCAAGACTTTCCGGGTGCGAGAGAACTGCGGGTTCGGCAAGCTCGCGCAAAAGGCCCGCCTTGACGCCCTCGATGCCAGCGCCCTTGCGCAGGCGACTGGAGAAACTGGCCTTGGGATCCTGCCGTCCCAGATCTCGCGCCAAACGCTCCTCGTTGCGTCCGGGCGCCAGATCGACAACGAGCGAGGCCTCGCCCGTTTTTGCCGACCGATCGCGCAGCGAGGCGGCATGGGCGTAGACCAGACTGCCCTCGATCCCCGTTTTCGAGATGACGAATTCGCCGGGGAAAGTCCCTGCCTGCGATGTCGCCGTCACAGCTTTCAGTGGTTCCCCGGCAAAGCGTTCGCTGAACGTCGCACTCCAGGTGACGTCGAAACCGCAATTGGCCGGTTGAAACGCGGCGATATCGATGCCTTCGCCCCGAAGCCAGCTGACCCATGCCGCATCCGAGCCCAGCCGGGCATAGCTTGCCCCACCGAGCGCGAGCAGAACGGCGTCATGACGCATAAGTTCGCGCGCCTTTGACGTCTCGAAGACCAGACTGCCGTTCTCGAAGCCGCACCAGCGATGCCGCGTCATGATGCTGACATCGCGTGCTTCCAGCCTTGCCAGCCAGGCCCGCAGCAGCGGCGATGCCTTCATGACTTTCGGGAAGACGCGGCCGGACGAGCCGACGAAGGTCTCCGTTCCCAGACCTTCCGCCCAGGCTTTGACGTCATCGGGCCGGAAATCGTCCAGTGCCGGGCGCAATCGGGACGAGGCAGCGCCGAAGCGGGTGGCAAAAACACTGTAGTCTTCCGAATGCGTGATGTTGAGACCGGATTTTCCGGCGAGCAGAAACTTGCGCGCAACCGTCGGCATGCTGTCATAGACCACAATGCGATGGCCAAGCCCCGATAAGGTCTCTGCCGCCATCAATCCCGCAGGGCCGCCGCCAATGATTGCGATTTGTTTTTTTGTCATGCTGACCCGGTGCCGCTTGCCTATTGTTCTCTAGGGCCGGATGGGGGCAGAACGCAAGATCGTCGCCGTGTCCGGGCCAATTTCATCGTCGTTCAGATGGTTACGGCAGCGGCGGAAATTCCACGTTTCTTCTCCGTATCCTTCGTCATATCCGCATTTAAATCGATATAACCATATGGTTACTATTGCCTTCGATTCGCCGGGGGCTGTCAACTTATGCGATGATCGGTTACTTATCGGCGCGAGGATGGGCCGCATAAGCCTTACGAAATGCCGCCGGGAGCCATGATGTCGGAAGCCAAGACCGTGAAGCGCAGCGCAAAGAGTGCAGACCTTGCGAATGCAGAGCAAACCCCCTCGCGCACAGCTTCGGAACGGCCCCGTCTCAGGGATGCGGAACGCACCAGCAAGGCGATTCTGGCGGCCGCGACCAAGGAGTTTGCCGAGCGCGGCTATGGCGGTGCGCGCGTCGATGCCATCGCCGAACGGGCGAAAATCAACAAGCGAATGCTCTATCACTATTTCGGCGGCAAGGATGCGCTCTACGTCGCCGTTTTGGAAGGCAGCTATATCGCTATTCGCTCGGCAGAAGCGCGGCTCGATCTCTCGCATCGCTCGCCCGCCGACGGCATGCGGGAGCTGGTCGTCTTCACCTGGCAATATTTCCTGGATCATCCCGAGTTTCTGGGGATTCTCAGCACGGAAAACATGCATAAGGCCCGCTTCCTGAAGCGTTCGGCACGCATTTTCGAGCTGCACTCGCCGCTGGTCTCCGAGATCTCCGGCCTGCTCGATCGCGGCGCAGCGACAGGCGTATTCCGCAGCGATTGCGATCCGGTGAAAATCTATATGAGCATTGCGGCCCTCGGTTCATTTTTCCTGACCAACCGCTGGACGCTTTCCACGATCTTCCGCCGCAACCTCTCGGACAAGAGCGAAATCGATGCCTGGGGCGAGCATATCGTCGACGTGATTTTCGCCTATCTGCGTCCCTAAAATCCTTAAGGTAACAAGCTCCGCAACGATGGATGATTGCCGCTGCGGCCATTGACGATGGCCGTTGACAGCATTGGCTCGCCGTGTCAGTTATGTAACTATATAGTTATTTACGGGAGGAAGAAACTCATGGCAACGAAGCCGATCGGCATCATCATGCACGGCATTACCGGCCGCATGGGCTATAACCAGCATCTCGTGCGCTCTATTCTGGCGATCCGCGAACAGGGGGGCGTTCTTCTGTCGAACGGCGACCGGCTGATGCCCGAGCCGCTGCTTATCGGCCGCAATGCCGAAAAGATCGAGGCGATCGCCCGCAAGCATGGTCTTTCGAAGACGACGACGGATCTTGATGCCGCTCTTGCCGATCCCAGCAATACGATCTTCTTCGATGCCGGTTCGACGCAGATGCGCGTCGAGCTTCTCGAAAAGGCGATTGCCGCCGGCAAGCATGTCTATTGCGAAAAGCCGATTTCCGAGACGCTGGAGGAGGCGCTCTCGGTTGCAGCCTCTGCCGAGCGCCGCGGCGTCAAGAACGGTGTTGTTCAGGACAAGCTGTTCCTGCCTGGGCTGCGCAAGATCGCCATGCTGCGCGACAGCGGCTTCTTCGGCAAGATTCTCTCCGTGCGAGGCGAGTTCGGCTATTGGGTTTTCGAAGGTGACTGGGGTGTAAAGGCGCAGCGTCCGTCCTGGAACTACCGCAAAAAGGACGGCGGCGGCATGATCCTCGATATGCTGCCGCATTGGCGCTATGTGCTCGACAACCTGTTCGGCGAAGTAAAATCCGTCAGCTGCCTCGGCGCGACGCATATTCCCAGCCGCGTCGACGAGAACGGCAACACCTATGTCGCCGATGCCGACGATGCCGCCTATGCAACCTTCGAGCTCGAAGGTGGCGTCATCGCCCACATCAATTCCTCCTGGGCAGTGCGCGTCCGTCGCGACGATCTCGTCACTTTCCAGGTCGACGGCACCCATGGATCGGCCGTCTGCGGTCTGATGCGTTGCTGGACGCAGCACCGCGTCAATACGCCGAAGCCGGTCTGGAACCCCGATCAGCCGCAGCCAATCAATTTCTTCGATACCTGGGAAGAGGTGCCCGACACGCAGGCCTTCGACAATGGCTTCAAGGCGCAGTGGGAGCAGTTCCTGTGCCATGTCGCAGAGGATGCGCCCTGGAAGTTCACGCTGCGCGAGGGTTCCAAGGGCGTGCAGCTGGCGGAGCTGGCACAGAAGAGCTGGGCGGAGCGTCGCTGGGTCGACGTGCCTTCTCTTTCTGCTCGCTAGGAGGCTGGCCTCATGGAGAGAAGTCTTCACTTGCCCAGGGCGGACGGCACCATTGCTGCCTTCACGCCCGTCAATGAGCCGTTGATCGCGCCGGTGAAGCCGGCGGGCGGTCATCACTTCAATCGCGTGGCCTATGCTGCCGCGCACGTCGTGGTCGATGCGCTTGCGGACAACGATCCCTGGCTTGACCGTAATATCGACTGGGAGCGCACGATTGCCTTTCGCGAATATCTCTGGGGCCTCGGCCTCGGCGTGGCGGAGGCGATGGATACCGCCCAGCGCGGCATGGGGCTCGACTGGAGCGGCGCAAAAGAACTGATTGCGCACGCACAGTCGGCCGCCCGTGGCCGGTCGGATGCGGTGATCGCCTATGGCGCCGGCACCGATCATCTGCAGCCCGGCGCCGATGTCACGATCGATGACGTTATTCGCGCCTATGAGGAACAGATCGCCTATGTGGAAGGGCAGGGCGGCCGTGTCATCCTGATGGCGAGCCGGGCACTTGCCGCCGCCGCCAAGAGCCCGGATGATTATATCCGTGTCTACGACCGCATCCTTGGTCAGGTCAAAGAGCCTGTCATCATTCACTGGCTCGGCTCGATGTTCGATCCGGCGCTGGCAGGCTATTGGGGCTCCGCCGATGACATGAGGGCCATGGAAACCGCGACCGCGATCATCAACCAGAATGCGGCCAAGGTGGATGGCGTGAAGATTTCGCTACTGTCGGCAGAGAAGGAAATCGTCATGCGCCGGCGGCTGGATCCGTCGGTCAAGATGTATACCGGCGACGATTTCAACTACGCCGAACTGATCGCGGGCGACGACCAGGGCTATTCGCATGCCTTGCTTGGTATCTTCGATGCCGTCGCGCCGGCCGCAAGTGCGGCGCTCGCAAAGCTCGCTCAGAACGACCTCGACGCCTTCCACGAGATCCTGGCGCCGACTGTCCCGCTATCGCGCCATATCTTCAAGGCGCCGACGCGCTTCTACAAGACGGGCGTCGTCTTTCTTGCTTACCTCAATGGTTTCCAGGACCATTTTCAGATGCTCGGCGGGCAGCAGAGCGCCCGATCGATCCAGCATCTTTCGGAGCTTTTCCGTTTGGCGGATGCGGCGCGCGTGCTGCGCGACCCGGATTTGGCGACCTATCGCATGAAGACGATCCTTGCCACCGTCGGCATCGAATAGCGGAAAAGGGACCGGAGGAGGAAATCGCTATGGCCATTGAGGGTCTGTCCGTCAATTTGGCGACGGTGCGCCAGCAATATGATATGCGCCAGGCGGTCGAGGCCTGCCTGAAGCAGGATATCGTCGCGATCGCGCCCTGGCGCGATCAGGTGCATAAGATCGGGCTTTCCGAAGCCGCCCGCATCGTTGCCGATAACAGGCTGAAAGTCACCGGCCTTTGCCGCGGCGGCATGTTTCCTGCCGCAAGCGCCGAGGGCAGAGCGGCTGCAATCGACGACAACAAGCGGGCGATCGACGAAGCGGCGGCACTGAATGCCGATTGCCTGGTTCTCGTCGTCGGAGGCGTACCAGAGGGATCGAAGGATATCGTTCACGCCCGCGAGATGGTGGCCGATGGTATCGCCGCGATCCTGCCGCATGCGCGCAGCTCCGGCATTCCGCTCGCGATCGAGCCGCTGCATCCAATGTATGCGGCCGACCGTGCCTGCGTGAACACGCTGGAGCAGGCGCTGGACATCTGCGATCTTCTGGGCGACGGCATCGGTGTCGCGATCGATGTCTACCATGTCTGGTGGGATCCGAAGCTTTATGAGCAGATCGCGCGCGCCGGCGCCGGCGGACGTATTCTGGCGCATCATATCTGCGATTGGCTGGTGCCGACCACGGATCTGCTGCTCGATCGCGGCATGATGGGCGATGGCGTCATCGACTTGAAGCGTATTCGCGCCGAGATCGAGAGGGCCAGCTTCTTCGGCCTGCAGGAAGTCGAGATTTTCTCGCAGAATAATTGGTGGAAGCGGCCGGGCGCGGAGGTTCTCTCCACCTGCATCGAGCGTTTTCGCACCGCCTGCTGAGTGGCAGCACCCCAGGATCGACAACAAAAAACCGGGCCAGCAGGCGGCCCGGTTCCATTCCAAACCGATGACGTGACGGCTTACTCGGCCGAAACGATCTTGCCGCCTTCCCACTTGTAGAGCGAGAAGCTCTGCGATGTCAGGTCGCCGGTCTCGCCATAGGTGACCTTGCCAATGGCGGTATCGATCGGTTCGCCCTTCTTCAGCGCAGCGCCGACGGCTTCGGCATCATCCGCCTTGCCGGCCTTCTCGATGCCGGCCTTCAGCACCTGCACGGCAGCATAGGCATTCAGCGTGAAGGCTTCAGCTGGGATGTTGCGGGCCTTGAGGGCGGCGACGGCGCTCAGCGAATCCGGGTTCTTCAGCGCGTCAGATGCATTCGTGAAGAGCGTGCCGGCCGCGGAATCGTTGGCGATTGCCCAATATTCGGTGTTCGAAAGGCCGTCGCCGCCGATAATCTGCGCCTTGACGGAGATGTCGTGCAGCTGGCGGGCCAGAAGGCCTGCTTCCGGATGATAACCGCCGAAATAGATGACTTCGACGCCAGCCTGCTTCAACTTCGCCGTCAGGGAGCTGTAGTCCTTTTCGCCGGGGGTCAGCGAGTCGTTGACGACCTCGGTGACGCCGCCCTTGTTGATCGCTGCCTTGAAGGCATCCGCGAGGCCCTTGCCGTAAGCGCCCTTGTCGTTGAGGATCGCGATCTTCTTATCCTTGAAGTTCTTCACGACATACTCGCCGGCAACGACGGCCTGCTGGTCGTCACGGCCGCAGGTACGCAGGACGTTGGTCAGGCCGCGATTGGTCAGGCCCGGGGCGGTTGCTGTCGGCGTGACCATCAGGATGCCGTTTTCGGCAAGCGCGTCGGAAACCGGAATGGCGACGCCGGAGGTGACCGGACCGACGACGAAGCGGATGCTGTCGCCGACGAAGCTGTTGGCGACGGATACGCCCTGCTTCGGATCGCCGGCATCATCGCCGAGCTTTAGAACGAGCTTCTGGCCGAGAACGCCGCCGCTCTTGTTGATTTCTTCGATAGCGGTCTGCGCGCCGTTCTTGACCTGGTCACCGTAAGCTGCGACCGGGCCGGTCAGCGGCGCAATGAGGCCGATGGTGATGTCCGCATGTGCGAGAGGTGCGAAGGCCAGCGAAGCGACGAAGGTCGCGGCCGTCAATGTCTTCAGACTCATGTTAGCTCTCCTTGGATAGGCGCGGCAGCGCCCTTTGAACCCGCCCGCAATCGCCTGTCTCGACGCGCAAACTGCCGTAAGGCGTTCTTTTGGAAAAGACAGAGCTGATATCGAGGCCGATGGGCCCTTTCGGACATTTTTTGATCTCGAAAGCGCTCATAAGGGTATTTTCTGTAGGAATATTGGGACGATTCCGCAAGAAAATAACCGTCGCGAAGACAATTTTAGCGTTTTCCCGAAAATTTTGACGACGGATAGTTGTTGCCTGCCTGCCGCAAGGGCCTAGGTAATAGGGCGGCAAGGCGAGGCGGATCTGAAGGTGGAAATCTTCATGCCGCGGATCCACATAAGCCGCGGCGCCTATCATGGCGCGGCCCGCGCCAAGGAGATCGGTATAGCGTGAACGAGAATGACGATTCGAAGGTCTATTTTGACATCTGGCGGCTGATCCCCGACGGCGCTCCGATCGTGACGCATTCCAGCCGGCTTTTTCCCGTGCGTCGTGACGGCGAGCCAGCGATGCTGAAGATCGCGGACGCGCCGGAGGAGAAATCGGGTGCCGAACTGATGGTCTGGTGGAATGGCATTGGTGCTGCGCGCGTTCTCGAACATAGGGACGATGCCATCCTGCTCGAACGGGCGACAGGCAGCCGCTCACTTGCCGAGATGGCAAGGAATGGCGAGGACGACGAGGCAACCCGGATCATCTGCAAAGCCGTCGCTGGGCTTCATGCCTCTCGCGGGGGCGCCTTGCCGCAATTGATTCCGCTTGTCCACCGGTTTCGTTCGCTCGAAGCGATGGCTCATTGTGAAGGCGGTATTTTCGTCCAGTCCGCGGTTGTCGCCCGCGCGCTGTTGTCGGAGCCTCGCGATATCGTAGCCCTGCATGGAGACATTCATCACGGCAATATCCTCGACTTCGCAGAGCGCGGCTGGCTCGCGATCGATCCAAAGGGTCTCGTGGGCGAGCGCGGCTTTGATTACGCCAATCTGTTCTGCAATCCCGATAATGCCGTCGCCACATCTCCCGGTCGTCTTGCCCGGCAAGTGACGGTCGTTGCCGAGGTGGCGGGGCTGGAACGCGGACGACTGCTGCAATGGATCGTTGCCTGGGCCGGTCTCTCGGCTGCCTGGCTGATCGAAGATGGCGAGGACGAGCACGTCCAGCCAACGCTGCATGTTGCCGAAATCGCGGCTGCCGAACTATCCGGGACCGGGGCTTAAGCGATCAAAGCGTCGCGCCAGGCTTGTCGATAGCGGGTTAACCCGGCCAGTTCGGCGCGAACCGGCGAGTTTTCCGTTGTTGTCGCAGGGCGGATGCCCGTCAGTAACGCTGCCCCCTGGCTGGTGCCTGTCGAGCCCGCTAGCGCGATAACGTCGCTATTCGTCAAAGCGGACAGGGCTTTGAGATAAGCATGGTTGAGAGCAAAAGGACCCTCGACGAAGATCGGTCCTTTAGCGCCGATCAGACCGAGACAGGCTTCCGTCATCAGCGCGAGATAGAGGCTGACGGCGGCAAGGCGTTCGGCATTGCTCGCGGCATAATCCGCGATCCAGTACCGCTTGCGGCCGGGAAAGGGACCCGATCCTTCAACGACGTTGGGCAGCAGCATGAGGCCCCTCTCGATTACCGCCTCGATAGCGGCTTCGACTGCATCGGATGATGCCGTGCCGATTTCGGCAGCCAGAATCTCGAATTCGCGGCCACCCATGAAGCGGGCTGATGGCACGGTGCGGCCAAAAGCATCGACATTCGCAAGAGTATCGCGGGCGGGATCGAGATGGTCGAGATCGCCGCCAACGCTAAAACTGATCACCCATGTTCCCGTCGAGACAACGGCAAAGGGGGCTTCGTTCTCAACCAGATGGGGCAGAAGCGAAGCGTTGGAATCGTGAATGCCGCAATAGACCGGCACCGGTTTCGTGAGGCCCATATCCGCAGCGAGTGCCGGCAAGACCGGTCCAAGCGCGTCGAAAGCCGAACGGATCGGCGCCATCAGCCCGCGAATGCCAAGCGCGTCGACGAGAGACGAATAGCTTTGCGTCGTCGGGTTCCAGAGATCGGTGTGGCAGCCGAGCGACGTCACTTCGTTGGAGGCAACGCCGGTCAGGCGAAACGCCCAATATTGCGGATAGGTCAGGATCGTCGCGACATGGGCGAAATCAGCCGGAAAGGTGCTTTTCATATAGTGGATTTGGGCGCCAACATTGAGGCCAACCGACAATCCGGGTGAAAACGTCTCGGCAAACTTGGGGCGCAACTGGCTGTAGGCGTTCTGAATGGCTTGCGGATAGCCATGCTCATAGTCGAGAACCGGCATAGCGAGGCTGCCATCGGCTGAAAGCATTACAGCGGATGCGCCATGGGTGGTGATCGATATGGCGTCGAAGCCTGGCGCGCGGACAAAGCCCTTCAGTGCCGAGATGATGAAATCCCATAACCCGTCAGTATCGTAATGCGGGTAAGGACCCGACTTCAGAACGCTGTTTGCGGTCCTGACGGCGGCGATCTCGGCACCTGTCCCGGCATCCAGCACAACGACCTTGGCGTTGGTCTTGCCGATGTCGATGACGGCGATGTGGCGGTAGGCTGTCTCGGTGTTCATGGCAGATGGAAGACCGTGATGAGATCGCTCTGAATGGGCGAATTATCGGGATTAGTCGCCATGATATCGGCCATGTGCGCCCACCATTTCTTCATGACCGGATGTTCGGGCAGGCACGCCATGGTGTGATCCTTCGGCCGCATCAACACGCCGAAAAGCGTGTTCGTGTCGCGATCCAGATGGATAGAATAATCGCTGACGCCGGCCTGACGCAGCAGATCCACCAGCTCGGGCCAGATTTCATCATGCCGCTTCCGGTATTCCGCTTCCATGCCTGGATTGAGCGTCATCTTGAAGGCGTGGCGTTCGAGAGCAGCGGTCATTTGGAACTCATGGTCCTGATGCGGCGGGCGACGATCGGCAGCGCGATGGTGATGATGAGGAGGAGGCCGATGAAAATCGACATGACGATGCCCGGCACGTTGAGCAGGCCGAGGCCGAAGGTGACCAAGCCCATGACGAAAGCGGCGATGACGACACCGCCGATCGTGCCGGAGCCGCCGAGGATCGACACGCCGCCGAGCACAACCATGGTGACCACTTCCAACTCCCAGCCGAGCGCGATCGACGGACGCGTGGAGCCAAGGCGCGAGGTGAGGCAGACGGCGGCGATGCCGCTCATGATGCCGGTGAGCAGAAATAGGATGAACTTGACCCGCTCGACCGGAATGCCGGAGAAGCGCGCGGCAAAATCATTGTTGCCGATCGTATAGACCTGCCGGCCGAAATTCGTCGCATGCAGCAGGATTGCGAAGGCGATCGCAAGCACGATGAAGAGCACGAATTCGAAGGAGAAGACCCAGACGACATAGCCCTGGCCAAAATAGGCGAAACTATCCGGATAGTTGCCGTAAGCCTTATCGCCGAGAACGATATAGGAAATGCCGCGAAACAGGCTCATCGTGCCAATGGTAACGACGATCGACGGCAGCTTCAGCACAGAAACCAAAAAGCCGTTGAAGATGCCGCAGACGAGACCGACGCCGATACCGATGGCAACGAGGCCGGGCGTATCGACGCCGGCTTGCGCGGCGGCCCCCATCGCGGTCGAGGCGAGCGCGATGATGGCTGCGACCGAAAGGTCGATTTCGCCAGCGATGACGAGCAGCGCCATGGCAAAGGCGATCATCGCCTTTTCGGTGAAATTGAAGGTCGCGTCCGAGAGGTTGAAGGGATCCAGGAAATAGGGCGAGGCCAGTGAATTGAAGATGAAGATCGCGACAGCGACGCCAAAAAGCAGCGTTTCCCAGCTCGCCAAGATGCGCTTGAAGGGCGTGCCGAGGCGATCCGGAATGGCGCGCTTTTCCGCGGTTGCCGCTTGCGAACCGTTGCTCATGCGTGTGCTCCCTGGCTGGCGGCGTCCTTTGCGGCCTGATCGCGCAGGATGATGCGGCCGCGGTTGCGTTCGCGCCGGGCGTTGAAGATGACGGCAAGGATGATGACGGTGCCTGATATCGCCATCTGCGTGAATGGCGAGATGCCGATGACCGGAAGGGCGTTCTTGATGACGCCGAGGAAGAGGGCGCCGAGCACCGCGCCGGCGACCGAGCCAACGCCGCCGGCAATCGAAATGCCACCGATGACGCAGGCGGCGACGCTATCGAGTTCGAAACCGTTGGCGATATCGACATAGGCGACCGCATAGCGCGAGACCCAGAGATAGCCGCTGAGCCCGGCGAGCGCACCCGACAGAACGAAAGCGAGGAACCGCGTCCAGCCGACGTCGATACCGGCATAGACTGCCGCGACCGGATTGCCGCCGCTGGCATAGGCCGAGCGTCCGAACTGCGTATAGCGCAGCAGCAGGTACATCATCAGCACGATCGCGATGCCAATCCAGGCAAGCACGGGCAGGCCAAGAAGCGGCGTGCGCGGCACGTTCAAAAAGATCGGCGTGAATTGGTGGGCATTGACCCAGGCGCCGCCCGACAGCACGAAGGCCATGCCGCGATAGATCGTGAGGGTGCCGAGCGTGACGACGATCGGCGGGATTTCCAGCGCCCAGACGAGGTAACCGTTGATGGCGCCGAGAACCGCGCCCATCAGAATCGCCGTAATAACGAGGGCGATCAGCGGAATATCGGGATAGGCCGCGTTCAGCATCGCAACCGCCATGCCGGTCAGTGCGAGGTTTGCGGCGACGGAGAGATCGATCGATTTGGTCAGGATGACCGTCATCTGGGCAAGGGCCAGGATTATGAGGATCGACGTATCGTTGAAGATATTGGCGAGATTGGCAGGCTCGGCAAAGCCGGCCGCACGCGTTGCGAAGCCGGCGATCATCACGGCGATGATGATGGCGAGCAGTGTTTCGCGCTTTTTGAGGATGCGTGGCATCCGGCTCTCCTTATGCATTTCCCGTGGCGGCGCGCACCAAGGTTTCCGGCGTCAGCCCGTCGCGCTCGAACAGGCCTGCGGACAGGCCCTCTTTCATGACCAGCACGCGGTCCGCCATGCCAAGAATCTCGGGCAGTTCGGAGGAGATCATGATGATGCTGAGGCCTTCGGCCGCCAGCTCGCTGATGAAGCCATGGACGGCGGCCTTCGAACCGATATCGATCCCCTTGGTGGGTTCATCCAGAATGATGATCTTCGGCTGCGTCGCCAGCCACTTGCCGATGACCACTTTCTGCTGGTTTCCGCCGGAGAGCGTTCCTACAGGCACGGATAGGGCGGCGGCGCGCAGATCGAGCCTTTCGGCATATTTACGGGCGAGAGCGAACTCATTGGCCGCCTTCAGGAAGCCTTTGCGGGAGGTGCGTCCGAGCGACGGGAGCGACATGTTCTGATAGATCGGCATCGGCAGCGCCAGGCCGTGGCGGCCGCGCTCTTCCGGCACATAGACGATGCCGGCGGCAATGGCGTCCTGCGGCGAGTGCACCTTGATTTCCTGCCCGTCGAGCGTCAGACGCCCGGACAGCGGTTTGGTGATGCCGAAGAGTGATTGGCAAAGCTCGGATCGTCCGGCGCCGATCAGGCCGTAGACGCCGAGAATTTCGCCGCGCCGAAGCTTGAAGGAAATGTCGCGGAATTCGGTGCGGTGACAGTAGTTGTCGACTTCGAGAACGGTGGAGCCGATCGTGACAGGCACCTTCGGGAAAGCATCCTTGACGTCGCGGCCGACCATCATGCGGACGATCTCGTCCTGCGGCGTCGACTTCAGTTCGCCATGGCCGACGGCGCGACCATCGCGAAAGACGACGAAATTATCGGCGATTTCATAGAGTTCATCGAACTTGTGGCTGATGAACAGAATGGCCTTACCCTTCGCCTTCAATCCCTCGACGATGCGAAAGAGATCGTCGATCTCCTTGCGCGAAAGAGCTGCTGTGGGTTCATCCATGATGACGATGCGGGCCTCGATCGACAGAGCGCGAGCGATTGCCACAAGATGGCGCTGTGCGATGGAGAGGTCTTTCAATCGGGTTGTCGGATCGATGGCGCTTTCCAGCGATTGGAGAAGCTCTTTCGATCGGCTGTTCATCGTCTTCCAATCGATGGTGCGCCAGGATGTGCGCGGCGCATGACCGAGAAAGATGTTTTCGGCAACAGTCAGCTCGTCGAAGAGCACCGTTTCCTGATGAATGGCAGTGACGCCGGCATCGATGGCCGCCTGCGCACTGGCGAAAGCCTTTGGTTTGCCGTCGACAAGGATCTCGCCTTCGTTCGGGCGATAGATACCTGTTAGGATTTTAACGAGTGTCGATTTGCCGGCGCCGTTCTCGCCGATGAGGGCGGTGACCTTACCGGGGTAAAGCGAAATGCTGACGCCATCCAACGCTTTCACGCCGGGGAAGATCTGGGAAATGCCGCGCATCTCCAGAATGGCCTGATTGTTCGCGGCTGGTGCGTCCGCGAGGGAACGTTGAAGGACTGTGGTCATCAGCAATATACCGGATCAGTGAAACCAGGTCCGGCGGCTGATGCCGCCGGAGAGCTGCGAGTTCGATTTTCGATCAGAAAACCTTGGAGAACTGATCGATGTTCGAGGCGTTGTAGACGAACGGATCGGCCATGGCGGCTTCGCCGTTTTCGCCGACCTTGATCTTGCCCATGCGGCCGGCATTGATCTCGCTGCCCGGCTTGCCGTCGGTCTCGCCCTTGACGAGGCGATAGGCAATCTGCGTTGCGGAATAGCCGAGATCGATCGGGTTCCAGATCGCGAATTCCTTCGTGGCGCCCGACTTGATTGCGCCGGCCATTTCGGACGGCAGGCCGAGACCGGTCACATAGACCTTACCGATCTTGCCGGCGTCCTTGACGGCCTGCGAAGCGGCAAGCACGCCGACGGTCGTCGGGGCGACGATGACCTTGACTTCCGGATGTGAAGTCAGGAGGCCCTGGGCTTCACGATAGCTCTTGTCCGAGAGGTCGTCGCCATAGACTGTTGTCACCAGATTGAGGCCAGGGAAATCCTTGAGCTGCTTCTTCATCTCGCCGATCCAGATATTCTGGTTGGTCGAGGTGGTCGTTGCCGACAGGATGGCGAAGTCGCCCTTGCCGCCATCGAGATGATCCTTGGCGAGCGTCAGGCACATCTTGCCGATAAGCTCGTTGGACGAGGGGTTCAGCTGCAGGATGCGACCGGCCTTGGCGACACCGGAATCCCAGGAGATGACCTTGATGCCACGCTGTGCCGCCTTCTTCAGTGCCGGGACGACTGCGTCGGGATCGTTTGCGGAAATTGCGATGGCATCGACGCCCTGCGCGATCAGCGAGTTGATCACTTCGATCTGGCCCTCGGCCGTGGTTGAGGTCGGGCCGGTGTAGATCACCTGCACGCCGCCGAGATCTTTGGCTGCTTCCTGGGCGCCCTTGTTGGCGGCCTCGAAGAAGCCGTTGCCCAGCGACTTCACGACGAGACCGATCTTGACGTCCTTTGCACTTGCCGCGCCGGCCATCAGTGTCGCGGCGAGCGCGACGCCGATCGCCAGTTTCTTTGCTATATTCATGTCACTTCCTCCCAAAGTTAATAGGCATGCTCACCCCATTTCGGCCGCGCGTCTCACGCGACCGACGGGGAATCCTCCTCCTCGGCCTGAGCCGAAACATTTGCAATAATGAGCGAAATACCCGCATCCTCGATCATGCGCACAGTTTCGGCGGTTACGCCGTCATCGGTAATGATGGTTGAGACCTGTTCGAGCGGACAAAGGATCAGGCTGGAGCGCTGGCGGAACTTGCTCGAATCCACCATGACGACGAGCTCGTCGGCCTGGCGCATCAGCTTCTGCTCGCTCTGGATGACCAGCGCGTCGGCTTCCATGATGCCGAGCGGGCCTACGCCCTGTGCACCAACGAACATGCGCCGCGCATAGAAATTTCGGATCGTGTCGTTGTCGAAGGGCGAGAGGATCAGGCTTTGTTCGCGATAGATCGCGCCGCCCGGCACCGTCACGTTGTTCTTCGAATGCTTGACCAGATGTTCGGCGATGGCGAAGGAATTCGTCATCACCTGCAGCCGGAAGGCCGAGATATAGTGAACCAGTTGGAACGTGGTCGTGCCGCCGTTGATGATGATGGCGTCGCCGGGATTGCAGAGTTCGGCGGCCTTGCGCGCAATTGCGCGTTTCCTGTCGATGTTGACGGCTTCGGATACACGGAACGGTCTCGCTGCCAGATTGCCGAGCTGTGGGGGATGGATCGATTCCGCGCCGCCGCGCACGCGCCGGATCTTTCCCTGGACGTGCAGGGCAGCGATATCACGGCGTATCGTCGCTTCCGAAGCCTCGGTCAGCTCGGAAATATCCTGAATCGTCACGACAGACTTTTCCTGTACGGCGCTCAGGATAATGCGATGGCGTTCGCGTTCGTGCATTGGCTCCTCCTTGTCGGCGGTTATTTCGCAAATATGACAATGTGTCAATCATAAACGATCATAAACTTTCATATTGCATCGCAGCATTATCGAATTTGATCGTTTTCGATTGACAAGGTGACTATACGTGAGCGATACCCTGCTCACAAAGGGCGGCTCCACACGATCCGGTCCGCCTGAAAGACTTGATTTCAAGGGAGGATGACATGGCGGCTGGCGTTCAGCTTCTGAAGAACCGTTGGGATGATGCGTATGCGGCAGGCTTGGATGAGTCGGGCAAGCTGCTTTATCGGTCGAATCTGCTCGGTGCCGACAAGCGTATCACCAACTACGGCGGCGGCAACACGTCGGCCAAGGTCATGGAAACCGATCCGCTCTCGGGCGAAAAGGTCAAAGTATTGTGGGTCAAGGGCTCCGGCGGCGATGTCGGCACCATCAAGCTCGATGGTTTCGCGACGCTCTATCAGGACAAGCTCGACAGCCTGAAGAACATCTATCAGGGCGTTGCCGACGAGGATCGCATGGTCGGCTTCCTGCCGCATTGCACCTTCAATCTCAATGCCCGCGCCGCTTCGATCGATACGCCGCTGCATGGTTTCGTGCCGTTCACCCACGTCGATCACATGCATCCCGATGCCATCATCGCCATCGCCGCCTCGAAGAACTCGCGCGAGCTGACACGCGAGATCTTCGGCGACGATATCGGCTGGCTCCCCTGGCGTCGCCCCGGTTTCCAGCTCGGTCTTGATCTCGAAGCCTTCGTCAAGGCACATCCGAATGCCAAGGGCGTCGTACTCGAAAGTCATGGCCTGTTCACCTGGGCTAATGATGCAAAGGGGTGCTACGAGCTGACGCTTCAGATCATCAACAAGGCGATCGAATGGTTTGCCGCCAAGACGGAAGGTAAGACCATTTTCGGCGGCACTGCTGTCGAGAGCCTGCCGCAAGCGGAGCGTCGTGCCATCGCCGCCCGGCTCATGCCCGAAATTCGCGGCCGGATCGGCAAGGCTGAGCGCAAGCTCGGCGATTTCGACGATCAGGACGCCGTGCTCGAATTCGTCAATTCGAAGAATCTTCGCCCGCTCGGCGCGCTCGGCACCAGCTGCCCGGACCATTTCCTGCGCACCAAGATCCGCCCGTTGATCGTCGATTTCGATCCGGCTAAGCCCGATGTCGATGCAGTGATCGCCGGTCTCGACAAGGCGCTGGAGGATTACCGCGCCGACTACGCGCGCTACTATAACGATTGCAAGCACGACAACTCGCCGGCCATGCGCGACCCGAACCCGGTGATCTTCCTCGTTCCCGGCGTCGGCATGCTGTCCTTCGCCCGCGACAAGGCGACTGCCCGTATTGCCGGCGAGTTCTATGTCAACGCCATCAACGTCATGCGCGGCGCGTCGACCGTATCCGAATACCAGGGCCTGCCCGAACAGGAAGCCTTCGATATCGAATATTGGCTGCTGGAAGAGGCAAAGCTGCAGCGCATGCCGAAGCCGAAGAGCCTCGCCGGCCGTGTGGCCTTCGTCACCGGCGGCGCCGGCGGCATCGGCCGCGCCACGGCGGCGCGCCTTGTGGGCGAGGGCGCCTGCGTGGTTCTGGCTGACATCGACCAGGCGGCGCTTGAGGGTACCCAGGCGGATTTTGCCAAGAGATACGGCGCTGATGCGGTGCGCAGCGTCAAGCTCGACGTGACGAAGGAAGATGCCGTCATTGCCGCCTTTGCCGAGGCCTGTGTCGAATTCGGCGGTGTCGATATTCTGGTATCGAATGCCGGGATCGCATCGTCAGCACCGATCGAAAGCACCGAGCTTTCGATGTGGAACCGCAATATCGACATTCTCGCGACCGGCTATTTCCTCGTCTCGCGCGAAGCCTTCCGGCTGTTCCGCCGCCAGAATCTCGGTGGCAATGTCGTCTTCGTCGCATCGAAGAACGGTTTGGCCTCCTCGCCGAATGCCGCCGCCTATTGCACGGCCAAAGCCGCCGAAATCCATCTGGCCCGCTGCCTGGCGCTCGAGGGTGCTGAAGCCGGCATCCGCGTGAATACGGTCAATCCCGACGCCGTCCTGCGCGGCTCGAAGATCTGGAACGGCGAATGGCGTGAGCAGCGCGCCGCCTCCTCGAAGATCGAGGTGGACGAGCTGGAGGAACATTACCGCAAGCGCTCGATGCTGAAGCTCAATGTCTTCCCAGAGGACATTGCCGAGGCGATCTACTTCCTGGCTTCGGATCTTTCCGCCAAGTCGACGGGCAACATCATCAACGTCGACGCCGGTAACGCGCAGAGCTTTACGCGGTAGTTTGCTACATTTTTCCTTCTCCCCACCGGGGAGAAGGTGGCCCGAAGGGTCGGATGAGGGGGGCTGCACATGTGGTTCTATCTTTCGCTTACGCTCAAGATGTGAGTCGCTATGCTCCTCACTCCCCTCATCTGCCCGTTGGGCATCTTCTCCCCGGTGGGGAGAAGATGGAACAGCTAGTCGAGAGGCTGTAATGTTTCGAATGACGCATTTGGGAGGAAAGAATGGCCGAGTTTAGAATTGCGCCCGATCTGGTTGCTGTAGAAAACGACAAGCGCGCCGCTGCGCTGAAATCCGATTATGGGGCGCTCGGCGCCACGCTTGCCCGGCGCGGCGTCGATATCGAGGCCGTGACCCGGAAGGTCTCCGAATTCTTCGTTGCGGTCCCGTCCTGGGGCGTCGGCACCGGCGGCACCCGCTTTGCCCGCTTCCCAGGCACCGGCGAGCCGCGCGGCATCTTCGACAAGCTCGACGATTGCGCCGTCATCCAGCAGCTGACGCGGGCAACGCCGAAGGTTTCGCTGCATATCCCCTGGGATAAGGCCGATCCGCGCGAACTCAAGGCGAAGGGCGATGCGCTTGGCCTCGGCTTTGACGCCATGAACTCCAATACATTCTCCGACGCGCCCGGCCAGGCTCATTCATACAAGTTCGGTTCGCTGAGCCATGTCGATGCGGCAACCCGCGCGCAGGCCGTCGAGCACAACATCGAATGCATCGAGATCGGCAAGGCCATTGGCTCGAAGGCGCTGACGGTATGGATCGGCGACGGCTCGAACTTCCCCGGTCAGACCAATTTCACCAAGGCATTCGAGCGCTATCTCGCTGCCATGGCCGAGATCTATAAAGCGCTTCCGGATGAATGGCGGCTGTTTTCCGAGCATAAGATGTATGAGCCGGCCTTCTATTCGACGGTCGTTCAGGACTGGGGCACCAACTACCTGATCGCGCAGACACTGGGCCCCAAGGCGCAGTGCCTTGTCGATCTCGGCCATCACGCACCGAATACCAACATCGAGATGATCGTGGCGCGTCTCATCCAGTTCGGCAAGCTCGGCGGTTTCCACTTCAACGATTCGAAATATGGCGACGACGATCTCGACGCCGGTGCCATCGAGCCCTACCGCCTCTTCCTCGTCTTCAACGAGCTGGTCGATGCGGAACGGCGCGGAGTCAACGACTTCAATCCGGCGCATATGATCGACCAGTCGCATAACGTCACGGACCCGATCGAAAGCCTGATTTCCAGCGCCAACGAGATCCGCCGTGCGTACGCTCAGGCGCTGATCGTCGATCGCAATGCACTTGGCGAGTATCAGGATGCGAACGATGCGTTGATGGCGTCCGAGACGTTGAAGCGCGCCTATCGCGCCGATGTCGAGCCGATCCTCGCCGAAGCTCGCCGCCGTGCGGGCGGCGCGATCGATCCGGTCGCGACTTACAGGGCGAGCGGCTATCGCCGCAAGGTGGCCGCCGAGCGTCCGGTTTCCGTTGCCGGTGGCGGCGGGATCATCTGAGATTATCGGGTGCAGGCGGCCAACAGCGTCGGCACCCGATAATCACCCTTTCCGTTGAGTTTGCTGGAGTTCTGCCTCTCGCCAGGCGGACCAGCGGCGGCGAAGCTCGCCTGGGCGCAAGCCATGACCGTCATTCAGCATGTCGGCCACGAGAATCCGTTCCGTGCGGAAATGCCGGAAGCCCTGGCGCAGTTCGCACCATGCCACCAGAATGCGGCTCGTGTCGGAATAGCCGAGAATAACGGGCCAGACGATCCTTGTGCTTTCCGCACCCGCATCGGACCGATAGCGCAGCCGAAGTTTTCGTCCTTCGCGGATTGCCGTCCGCAACAACGGCAGGTCGATGTTTTCCTCTTGGCCTCCCTGAAGAAACGGTTTGGCGCCGACGCTCGGCTCAAGGATGAAGGGACGCAGGTGCCCGGGCACGATCGCGGTGATCTTGGCAACCACGTCGCGTGCGGCATTGGCAAGGGCCTTGTCGGCACGACCCGCAACCCATTGCGCCCCGAGGACGACGGCCTCGATCTCCTCGGGCGTCAGCATCAGCGGCGGCATTTCGTAGCCAGGCGACAAAAGATATCCGAAGCCTGCCTCACCTTCGATCGGAACCCGCTGGCTCATCAGATCGGCGATGTCGCGATAGACCGTGCGCTTGGAGACTTCGAGTTCAACCGCCAGCGCGGCAGCAGTTACCGGGCGGCTCGACCGGCGCAATATCTGTATGATCTGAAACAAACGATCGGCGCGACGCATTCCTGCTGACTCCTGCTGCCAGTATGGTGGCAACAGCCTTATGCAACAAGAGCCTTCGAGCCGCCAACAACAGAGTTGGCGGGCATTTTGAAGGAGTATGCGATGAAACTGGCATCCACACGTCTGATCGTTGCCGACATCAAGAAGATGGTCGGGTTTTATGAGATGGTCACCGGTCAGGCTGCGGAGTGGCTAGCGCCGGTCTTTGCCGAGATCGTCACCCCAGCGGCAACACTTGCGATTGGAAGTGCCGAGACTGTCGCCCTATTTCGCGAGGGCAGTGCCGAACCCGGCGTCAACCGATCGCTTGTTATCGAATTCCAGGTCGACGATGTCGATGCCGAATTCGCAAGGTTGAAGGACAAGGTAGAGGTCGTGCACGAACCGAAGCTGATGCCGTGGGGAAACCGGGCAGGGCAAATCCGCGATCCCGAGGGAACGCTCATCAGTCTTTACACGCCTGTCACGGATTTTGCGAAGCAGCGCTTTGCCGGGCGTTGAGCGGTAAGGAGCCGCCGAGATCCTATGATGGGGCGATGCCTTCTGCCTAGCGGCATCGCTCGTCTTAAGTCACGCCTTGGTCGCCTTGTGGGCACGGCTAACCGATCGAGATAGCTGCAAATTTGTTATGGTCGTCTGGCAGATTTGAAATCATCTTCCTGCACGGCGGCCGACCACGGTCGGAGCCGTGGTTTGTCGATTTGTGTCCGTCGCATGTGTACTTTCGAGTGGCTCGGCAATGGGAATTGAGTATTGTCGCTTGCAACGGCTCGCCGTGATTTGGCGGCCGATGCTGGCAAAAAAGACAGAGTCCTGCTGTTGATAGGTGAGGAAAAACGATGACGACTGACATGAACGGATTTGCCGGACGCCTGAAACGCCGCGAGAATGGCGGCATGATCTCCGGCTGGGTCGGCATACCCGATCCGATGCTCGTCAATCATCTGGCGCAGGAAGACTTCGATACCATCGTGCTCGATATGCAGCATGGCATGTGGAACATGGAGTCCGCCGCCAACGGCATCGCCCATGTGCGCTTGGCGGGTAAGCCGGCGATTGCCCGTATTCCCGTCGGCGATTTCGCCTCCGCCTCGCGGCTTCTCGATGCCGGTGCCTCTGCCATCATCGCACCGATGATCAATTCCGCCGATGATGCGCGCGCCTTGGTGCAGGCGACGAAGTATCCGCCGCTCGGCGAGCGCAGCTGGGGGCCGTCGCTGGCCCTCAATCATTTCGGCCTGCCGGCTGAAGATTATCTGCAGAGCGCCAATAGCCTGACCGTCACCATTGCCATGGTCGAAACTCGCATGGCGCTCGACGCCATCGACGAGATCCTGGCTGTTGACGGCATCGACGGCATCTTTGTCGGCCCATCTGATCTTTCGATCGCGCTTTCAAACGGCGCACGCCTTGCACCCGATAGTGCCGCGATCGACCAGGCGCTTGCAACCGCGCTTGCGCGGTGCCGTGCTCATGGCAAGGTGATCTGCGCCTTCGGCGGCGATGGCGATCGTGCGGGCCAATATCTGAAGCTTGGTCTTGATCTGGTTATCGCCGGCACGGAAACCGCTCAGCTCAGGGCAGGCGCGCGCACGGCTCTTGAGGCTGCGCGAAAAGGCGCTGAATCATAATCGGCTGAGATAAAAGCTGCCCGGGGTATCCCCCGGGCAGTGTTGATTGCGCTAGTTCACCAGCTTTACATAGCAGGGCCGGTAGGTTTCCGTGCCGCAGCCGCCACCGACGGCTTGCGCCGGCGTAATCGTGTTTTGGATGGCAATTGTCGCAAGTGCGACGGCGATGATTGTCAAAACAGTTTTGGTATATTTGTCCATGAGATTCCCCTAATAATAGAATGGCTGACGATATGCATCTTAAGATTGCTTTTCTGAATGCCGGCTGAATATCTATGCTTAAGGTTGTGTCCTGATGTCATGCGACAACATCGGATCGACTGCCCAAACACGCACCCCTCGTCGACTTTGATCGCAGCCCGCGCTTCATCGTTACCCGCCTGCGGGCATTCTCGCGTCGACATGGCGGAAGCGGAATGATTTGTCGAAGGTGCAGGGATTGTAGGACGCGGCTTGCGTCGCGAAGTAGGTCGGCGCGTCACTGGCGAGCTCGGTTATCGGCCCAATCTCGGCGGTATCAATCTTCGCACCGGCAAGACCTACGCCATTGGCGTCGTGTTATCCTTCGGACACGAGGGTGAGATGAATATTGTCGTCGCCTCGCTGATCGAGGGCGCCTCGTGCCACATGAAGGCGCGAGGAGAGTTGAGCGGAATCACTAATGCCATGCAGTTTGCCCTTTCTCCTTTTTCGCGCCAGAAAACGGGCTGTAAAACCCAACCAAAAGCAAACCAGCTCAAAACGGCTCAATCACACGGATGGTGAAAAGCTGAAGTTAAAATATTGCTCGACCGGTTCCCGGCGCGCGATCTTCCAGTAATAACCGCCTTAATCGGTTTATTCGGCGAGTTGGCGCGGAAAGAACCGTTTTGGTGAGCTGTCACACCCAAAACTCCGCAGTTCACGGTCATTGATTTCTCGAAAATGCTGTGCATTTCGACTGGATAACAATCGGAATTCCGTTAGGTTTCTCAGATATCGGTCGATTGCATGGCCGGACCAGGGGTGAAATCGTTCGCCAAGGCCGATATTTGCAACCGGTCGGAAATGCCTGAGGCTTGTCCGGCCCAGAAAGTCCGTATGCGCCGCGCGGCGTTACGCAATAGGGAGAATAGTATGGCTGACGAAAAGATGATGTCGCAGATGTCGGGCAAGGGTGGCTTCATCGCTGCCCTCGATCAAAGCGGAGGCTCGACCCCGGGCGCTCTCCGTCTCTATGGGATCGCCGATTCCGACTATAATGGCGACGAGGAAATGTTCCGCCTGATGCATGAAATGCGCGTGCGCATCATGACGGCTCCCTCATTTTCCGGAGATAAGGTGATTGGCGCCATTCTTTTCGAGAAGACCATGGATGGTGAGGCGAAGGGCAAACCGGTTCCCACCTATCTCTGGGCCGATCGCGGTGTCGTCCCCTTCCTCAAGGTCGACAAGGGTCTGGCGGCCGAGGAGAACGGTGCACAGGTGATGAAGCCGATGCCGGATCTCGACGTTCTGCTTGCCCGTGCGGCGAAGAAGGGAATCTTCGGGACCAAGATGCGTTCGGTCATCGTCAACGCCGACAAGACCGGCATTGCCGCGGTGGTCAAGCAGCAGTTCGAGATAGGACACCAAATCCTCGGCCATGGTCTCGTGCCGATCATCGAACCGGAAGTCTCCATCAAGAGCCCGACCAAGCAGGAGGCCGAGGCTATTCTGCGGGACGAGATCGCTCAGAGGCTCGATGCAGTTCCGGCCGGCCAGAAGGTCATGCTCAAGCTGACGATCCCGACTGTTCCGGATTTCTACAAACCTCTCGTCGATCACAAGGCGGTGGCGCGCGTCGTGGCGCTTTCGGGCGGCTACAGCCGTGCGGATGCCTGCGAAAAGCTCAGCCACAATCATGGAATGATCGCCAGCTTCTCCCGAGCTTTGACCGAGGATCTGCGCGTGACGATGAGCGATGCTGAATTCGACGCCAGCCTCGCAAAAACCATCGACGAGATCTATCAGGCGAGCGTCGTGAAGGCCTAATCACACGAAAGGCGCCGGGCCTAACGCGGCCCGGCGTCCTCTAGCCGGTCATGCCCTGACTTCGAAGACCATGTTGAACGGCGTTTCAGTTGCCTTACGGAAATGCGAATAGCCCGCATCCATGGCCACCTTGCGCAGCTTCAGCTCGCCGGCTTGGGCGCCGAGGCCCAGCCCTACTTCCTGCGACAGCGAAGCGGGTGTGCAGATCATCGTCGAAGCGCCGTAGAAGACCCTACCGACCGGATTGAGATTGTCCTTCAGGCAGTCATGCGCAAAGGGTTCGACAATCATCCAGGTGCCGTCGTCGGCAAGGCTTTCCTTGACGTGTTTACCGGCACCGACCGGATCGCCCATGTCGTGCAGGCAATCGAACATGGCGACAAGATCGTAACCGACAGCCGGGAAATCTTTGGCGCTTGCCTGCTCGAACGTGATGCGGGTATCGACGCCCGCCTGCTTGGCGGCAGCGCGCGCCCGCTCGATCGATGGCAGGTGGTAGTCGAAGCCGAAGAAGGTCGAGTTCGGATAGGCCTGCGCCATCAGGATGGTCGAGGCACCGTGGCCGCAGCCGACATCGGCGACAGCCGCGCCGGCTTGAAGCTTTTCATGCATGCCGTTCAGCGCCGGTATCCATTCCGTAATGAGATGGCTGTTGTAGCCTGGACGGAAAAACCGCTCCGTGCCGCGGAACAGGCAGGCGCTGTGCTCATGCCAGCCGAAACCGCTGCCGGTTTTGAAGGCATTGGCGATCTTCGGCTCGTCGAGCCACATGGATTGGACGACATCGAAGGCGCCGGTGAAGAAGGCGGGGCTGTTTTCCTCCGCAAACACCATGGCCTGTTCCGGCGTCAGATAGAAGCGCTCGGTCTCGTCGTCATAGCTGACATAGTCGGCGGCAGCTTGAGCCGACAGCCACTCGCGCACATAACGCTCTTTCACGCCAATCTTGTCGGCCAGTTCGGCCGACGTCATCGGCGTTCCATCCGCCATGGCCCTGAAGAGGCCTAGATGGTCTCCAAGCGTGACCAGCACACCGGAGACCGCTGCACCGAGATCGCCGACCAGCCGACCGACCAGGGCATCAAGTTTCTGCATATCAGGTTCACGCATGACATCTTCCTCCCAGATTGATGTGGCGTTTCTTCGGATATATTCGAAGACTTGAAAATACTCCTGAGCGTAGTCGTAAGCAACGACATAGCAGGGCGAAGTAATACTCGCCCTGCTTGCAAAAATAGACCTTATTATTCTGAATTAATTCGGCTTTTATCCGATTTGCCGCGGACTTCAGCCAGCGCGAGCCAGTTCTTTTTCCAGAGCGGAGAGCAGGCGCGGATCGTCCGCAGTTACATCAGGCGCAAAGCGGGCAACAACGTCGCCGTCGCGACCGATCAGGAACTTTTCGAAATTCCAGACGATACCCCCGTTCTGCCCGGTCTCGAGGCCATGTTTGGCAAGCCGTTCGCGCATCGGCCCGTCTCCTACCGTCTCGACGCCGGAGGCGATCAGGCTGTCATAAAGCGGATGGCGGTTTTCACCTGTCACGGCGATCTTGGAAAACATGGGAAACTGCACGTCATAGGTCAGCGTGCAGAACTCTAATATCTCTTTATCGCTACCCGGCTCCTGGCCCTTGAAATCGTTGGCCGGAAAGCCGGCGATCACCAGACCTTCGTCCCGCTTTTCCTCATAGAGCTTTTCCAGCCCTTCATACTGCACCGTCAGGCCGCATTTGGACGCGACATTGACGACCATGATGACCTTGCCGCGATAATCGGCAAGCGTCGTATCGCTGCCGTCGATCTTCTTTACCGGAATATCGAGCACGTTATCGGTCATATCATTCACTCCAGATGAGATGGAAACAGGACGCCGATATTTGCCCGGAATTCGGCGGCGTCAAGGTCAGAATGCGCCTCAGGCGGCCTCTTCCATTCGAACCAGATGGCCCTGCGAGACTTCGCGATAGTGTCGCGCGGGTGGCTGATAGCCGACGGGGCGCACCGGGCTCTTCAACTCGTCGACTGCGAGGTTGCGCCGGATGCCGCGTCGGGACGGATCCGGCACCGGGACGGCCGCCATCAGCTTCCTCGTGTAGGGATGCTGCGGATTTTCGAACACCGACGCGCGCGGTCCGATTTCGACGATCTCGCCGAGATACATGACGGCGACGCGGTGGCTGACGCGCTCGACCACGGCCATGTCGTGCGAGATGAAGAGATAGGAGAGGCTGAGGCTCTGCTGCAGATCCATCAGCAGATTGCAGACCTGCGCCTTGATCGATACGTCCAGCGCCGACACGCTTTCGTCCGCGACGATCACTTTCGGATCAAGGGCGAGCGCGCGGGCGATGCAGATGCGCTGGCGCTGGCCGCCTGAGAATTCATGCGGATAGCGGCTCATCATGTCGGCTTTCAGCCCGACACGTTCTAGAAGATCGGCGGCCTTTTCGCGGGCTTCGGCGCGCGTGCCCAGGCGATGCTCGATGAAGGGTTCGGCAACCGCAGCCCCGATCGTCATGCGCGGATTGAGACTTGCGAAAGGGTCCTGGAAGATCATCTGGATGCTGCGGCGCATCCGGCGCAGTTCGAGCGCGTCCAGCTTCATCACATCATAGCCGTCGAGCCGAACTTCGCCGGACTTCGGCGTGATGAGGCGCATGATGGAGCGCCCCGTCGTCGACTTGCCGCAGCCGGATTCTCCGACCAGCGACAGGGTTTCCCCCTGAGCGAGATCGAAGGAGACATTTTCGACGGCGTGGATAGCGCCCGTCGGACGGGCAAGCAGGCCGCCGCGAAGATCGAAGCGGGTGACGAGGTTCTTAACCTCGAGAACCGGCGTCTTGCGGTGATCGACGGTGTCTGTGAGCGCCTTTGGCTCGTTGCGCTCGCCAGTGCTTGCGTCAACGATCGGGAAGCGCAGCGGCTGCGGCTGGTCCTTCATCGAACCCAAGCGCGGCACGGCTGACAGCAGGGCTCGAGTATAGGGATGCTGGCCGCGATGAAAGATATCGTCGGTCTTGCCCGTTTCCACCGCCTCGCCGCGATACATGACGATGGTGCGGTCGGATATCTCGGCCACGACGCCCATGTCGTGGGTGATGAAGAGGACGGACATGCCTTCCTCTTCCTGCAGCACCTTGATGAGATCGAGGATCTGGCCTTGGATGGTGACGTCGAGCGCGGTCGTCGGTTCATCGGCGATCAGCAGTTTCGGGCGGCTGGCAAGCGCCATGGCGATCATCACGCGCTGGCGCATGCCGCCGGAAAACTGGTGCGGATATTCGTCGAAACGCGAGGACGCGTTGGGGATGCGCACCTTTTCCAGGAGGCGGATCGTTTCCGCCTTCGCTTCAGCCTTGGAAATATTGCCATGGCAGGTCAGCGCCTCGGAAATCTGCCGGCCGATGGTGAAGATCGGATTGAGAGAAGTCATCGGCTCCTGGAAGATCATCGCGACATCCTTGCCGCGCACCTTTCGCATCTCGGCCTCCGGCAATGTCAGGAGATCGCGGCCGTTGAGCCTGACTTCACCCTCGATGCGGCTACCGGCTCTGGCGAGCAGCCGCATGATCGAGAGCGAGGTTACGCTCTTGCCGGAACCGCTTTCGCCGACGATCGCGACCGTTTCACCCGGCATGACATCGAAGGAAATGTCCTTCACGACCGGGCGCCACTCGCCATCGACGAGAAATGAGGTGGAGAGATTGGAGACCGAAAGCACCGGCTGCCTGTTCGGATCGATTGTCTGCGTGGCATTGATTGTCATCGATTCCCCATTCTTGATCTTGTTGTCTCCAAGCCCCAACAGAGGCCACGCGTAATGATTGCGGCGCCTCTATCTCCCGACGGCGTAGGCCTGCATCAAACGCGGTGTTGCCGCAGCGCGCAAGAGACCATCCGCGTCACGCCGCGCTGCGGTGAGGCGTCCCACGGTCCACTCCGGCGCGACGGTCAGCTGATGGCCTTTCTTGCGGAGCGTATCCAGCACGTCGGCATTGAAATTCGCCTCTGCCGTCAGGCCGCCGGGTTCGCGCGTGCGCGGATAGAAGGAACTGGGGAAATGCGTGCTGTGGAATAGCGGCTTGTCGATCGCTTCCTGTAGGTTCAGCCCGTGATGGACATAGCGCAGGAAGAAGGAGAGCTGCCACTGTTCCTGCTGATCGCCGCCGGGCGTGCCGAAGGCGAGCGTCGGGCGTCCTTCATGCAGCGCCATCGTCGGGGTCAACGTCGTGCGCGGCCGCTTGCCCGGCGCAAGTGAAGAGGGCAGGCCGGGTTGCAGCCAGAACATCTGGGCGCGGGAATTGAGGCAGAAGCCGAGACCGGGAATGATCGGCGAGGATTGTAGCCACCCGCCGGATGGCGTCACCGACACCATATTGCCTTCGCGGTCGATGACATCGATATGCACGGTATCGCCGCGCTTTTCGGTGAGATGCGACATTGTCGGCTCATAGACCGCACCGCCCTTGGCTTCCGGCGCATCAAGCATCTGCATGGTGAGATCGTATTGGCCTTCAAAGCCGGCAAGCTTGCCGGGGCGCAAGGCGAGCGAGGCATCCGCTGAAATCAGTCGGCGGCGCTCATCGGCATAGGCGTCCGAAAGCAGGGTCTCGAGCGGTACATTCGTGAAATTCGGATCGCCGTAATAGACCTCACGATCGGCAAAGGCGAGTTTCATCGCTTCCGTGACGGTGTGCACGAAATCGGCGCCTGCCGGGTCCATTCCGGCCAGATCGAAACCCTTGAGCAGCGCCAGCGTCTGCAGGAAGACGGGGCCTTGACCCCAGGGGCCGATCTTGGCGACCGTCCAGCCATGATAATCGTAGGTCAGCGGCGCCTCGATCGTCGCCCGCCAGTTCGCCATATCGTCTGCGGTCAAGACGCCCTTGTGGCGTTCGCCGCTTGCATCCATGACCTCCGTTTTGCTGACATAGGTGTCGATCGCCTCTGCGATGAAGCCGCGGTAATAGGCGTCGCGTGCGGCTTCGATCTGCGCTTCGCGATCGCTCTTGCTTTCCGCCTCGGCAACAACCCGCTTCCAGGTTTCGGCAAGAACCGGGTTCCTGAAATTGGACCAGGGTTCGGGGGCGGCACCGCCGGGAAGCCAGGTCTCGTAGGAGGTCGGCCATTCCTCACGATAGAATTCGGCAAGTCCTGCAATGGTCGCGGAAACGCGTGGCAGGACGGGGTGGCCCTTTTCGGCATAATGGATCGCCGGCTCCAGCACGTCGCGGACGGTCAGCCGGCCGTAGTCACGCAGCATCAGCATCCAACCGTCGAAGGCGCCGGGAATGACGGTCGCGAGCAGGCCATCGCCGGGGATGAGCTTCAGCCCCTCGCGCGTGTAATGTTCGATCGTTGCGCCGGCTGGCGCTGGCGCCTGGGCACAGATGACCTCGACCTTATCCTTCTTCTTCGAATAGAGGATGGCCGGCATGTCGCCGCCCGGCCCGCAGAGATGCGGCTCGACGATCTGCAGCACGAAGCCGGTGGCAACCGCGGCGTCGAAGGCATTGCCGCCCTTTTCGAGAATACTCATGCCGACGGCGGATGCGATCCAGTGCGTAGACGTGACGACGCCGAAGGTGCCGAGGATTTCGGGGCGGGTGGTGAATGCGGTCATTGGGGCATCCTTTTGAGTTTATTCATGCTTCGCGCGGGTCGAGCGCATCGCGCAGGCCGTCGCCGAGGAGATTGAAGCCGATCACGACGAGAAAAATGGCGGTACCCGGCCACATGGCCATCCAGGGCGCCTGTTCGAGATAATTCTTGGCGACGTTGAGCATTGAACCCCAGCTAGGAGCGGGTGGCTGCTGGCCGAGGCCGAGGAAGGAGAGGCTGGCCTCGGCGATGATCGCGGTCGCGATGGTGAGCGTTGCCTGCACGAGGATCGGAGCAAAGACGTTCGGCAGGATGTAACGGGTGATGATGCTGAGGTGGCGCAGACCGATCGAGCGGGCGCCCTCGACATAATCCTCCATCTTGACCGCCAGCACCTGGCCGCGTGTCAACCGTACGAAAACGGGCGTTGCCGAAAGCCCGATCGCGATCATCGCATTGGTGAGGCTCGGGCCGAGGAAGGCGGCAAGCGCAATGGCGGTGATCAGGAAAGGCATCGCCAGGAAGGCTTCGGTGACGCGCGAGATGATTTGATCGATCCAGCCGCCATAATAGCCGGAGATCAGGCCGAAAGGCACGCCGATAGCCACCGCGATGGCAACCGAGAAGACGCCGGCCATCAAGGACGCTCGCGCGCCCCAGATCATGCGGGAGAGAATGTCGCGGCCAAGGTCGTCGGTGCCGAGCCAGTGCGCGGCCGAGGGCGCTTTGCGGATTGCAGACCAGCTGGTAGCGACCGGATCCGGGATCGGCAGCAATGGTGCAAGTGCAGCGAGCACGGTAAAGAACAGGATGATCGCAAGCCCGACCAGTGCCCCCTTGTTGGCTCGCAGCTTGCGCCAGGCCCGGTTGGGAGTTCGCTTGCCCGAGGCGCTTGCGGCAGTCACCTGAACGATTGTGCTCATAGGGCCGCCCTCATGCGTGGATTGAGGACGACATAGAGAATATCCGCAATGAGGTTCATGGCGATGAAGCCGACGGCCGTGCAGAGCACCACGCCCTGGACGACGGCGTAATCCCGGTTGAAAACCGCATCGACGATCAGTTTGCCAAAGCCCGGGATGGTGAAGATCTGTTCGGTCAGCACTGCCCCGGCCAGCAGTTCTCCGAACAGCAGGGCGCTGACGGTGACGACAGGCAGGATGGCGTTGCGGAAGCTGTGCTGC
The DNA here is from genome assembly GCF_014193605.1 of Rhizobium sp. BK312. Taxonomy (NCBI): domain Bacteria; kingdom Pseudomonadati; phylum Pseudomonadota; class Alphaproteobacteria; order Hyphomicrobiales; family Rhizobiaceae; genus Rhizobium; species Rhizobium sp. BK312. Next base: position 436,611 of record NZ_JACHZP010000004.1, read on the forward strand.
AGCACGACGGCCGCCTCCGGTAAGCCCTTGGCGCGGGCTGTCCGGATATAGTCGGCACTGAGCACGCTCAGCATTGAGGACCGCGTGTGGCGCATCAAGGTGGCCGCCAGTGCATTGCCGAGGACGAAGGATGGCATCAGCATGGTTTGGATCGAACGCCAGGGGTCCTCGAAGAACGGCTGGTATCCCGAGGCCGGCAGCCAATGCAGCTTCACCGAAACCAGCAGGATCAGCATGATACCAAGCCAGAAATTTGGCACTGACAGGCCGCACAAGGCGACGATATTGGCGAGAAAATCGATGAAGGTGTTCTTCTTCACCGCCGCCAAAATGCCCATGGGGATGCCGATCATGAAGGCGAAGATCATCGACATCACGGCAAGCTGGATCGTCACGGGCAGTTTTTCCGCTACGAGCGTGAGGACCGGCTGATTGGTGCGTAGCGAAACGCCGAGATCGCCCCTGGCGACACCCTGCAGCCAATAGCCATATTGGTAGATGACTGGATCGTTCAGCCGGTATTTCTCGCGAAGCAGCTCCAGCACCTGCGGGTCTCGCTCCTCGCCGGCCATGGCAAGCACCGGATCACCCGGCAGCAGCTTCTGCAGCGAGAAGACGAAGATCGAAATGATCAGCAGCGTCGGTATGGCGACGAGCAGCCTCTTTCCGATATAGCTATACATGGGCAGTTCCTCGATGCGGCACCGAATACCGGAAAAGCCATGCGGGAGAGAGCCCGCATGGCGTTGTTGGCTCAGCCACTCTTCTTTACGCCCACGAGACGGATCATGCCGTCAGGCGAGGGCACGAAGCCGGATACCTTTTTGTTGTAGGCCCAGATCCAGGCCTGGTGCCCAAGGAAGATGATCGGCAGATCCTGGCTGAGGATCGCCTCGGCCGCATCGTATTTCTGCTTGCGCACGGCATTGTCCTGCGACTGACGTGCCTCCAGCAGCAGCTTGTCGACTTCAGGATTGCTGTATTTGGAATCGTTGAGGCCGGCACCGGTCGTCACGAACTGCTGGATGTTGCCGTCCGGATCGGAGCGGCCGGACCAGTCGGAGCGGCTCAGCTGGTAGTTGCCGCTCGACTGCGCGTCGAGCAGGGTTGCGAATTCGGTCGTCTTCAGCGTCACGTCGAAGCCGGCTTCGGCAACCATCGACTGGACGATCTGCATCATCTGCATCGAAACCGGATTGTTGGCGACGGCAAGTTCGACCGGAATGCGATCGAGGCCGGCTTCTTTCACCAGCGCCTTGGCCTTGTCGACGTCGCGGGCAGGCACCGGAATATCCTTATCGTACCATGGGCTGTTAGGTGCAAACGGCTGATTGCCGGCAAGTCCGGTGCCGTCGAAGACGATCTGCATGGCGGCTTCGCGGTCGATCGCCAGCGAGAAAGCCTGGCGCAGGCGCTTGTCCTTGCCCATCGGATTGTCGGCGCGCGCACCATTGCCGACATTGGCGTAGACGCCAAGCCAGCCGGTGCCGATCGCATCGGCATAGACGAGATTGGGGTCGCCTTTGACCGTACCGACATCGGATGCCGCCACGCGCTCGATCATATCGAGATCGCCAGAGCGCAGGTTAGCGAGGCGAACGGTCGTGTCCGGGATCGGCAGGTAGGTCACCTTGTCGATGAAGATCTTGTCCTTGTTCCAGTAATCCTGGAATTTTTCGAGCACGATGCGGTCCTGCTGCACGCGCTCGACGAATTTGAACGGACCGGAGCAAACGGGATGATCGCCGAATTTCGCACCGGCAACCTTTGCCGCTGTTGGCGAGACCATCATGCCTGAGCGGTCGGAAAGCTGGGCAAGCAGCGTGACGTCAGGCGCCTTCAGGGTGAAGGTGGCTTCGTACTCGCCTGTTGCTTCGACCTTGGCGACGGAAGAAAGCTCGCTCTTGCGGCGTGATTCCGGCATGGTCTGATAGCGCTGGATGTTGTCGACGACGGCTTGCGCATTGAACGGCGTCCCGTCCTGGAATTTCACGCCCTGGCGCAGCTCCATGACGAGCTGCTTGCCGTCGGCGGACCATTTCCAGGATGTGGCAAGCTGCGGCACGAACTGCAGGTCCGGTGTTACATCGACGAGCTTGTCGCAAAGTGCGGTATAGACGATGCGGCCGACGAAGGTGCGCGATTGCGCAGGGTCCAGCGCGTCGGCATCGTCCTGCAGGCCGATCTTGAGTTCGACGGCTAGGGACGGCAGCGCGATCAGGGCGCCGGCGGCAAGCGTTGCCAGGAATTTGGCGATCTTCATTCTGTTCTCCTGTTTATCGTTTTCGTTCTTTGCGGTCCCGACCGGTTTCCTCTCCGGTCGTGGTCGAGCGTGGCGGGACTTTTGGTCAGACCACCTCCTCAGTCAGCGGTTCCTCGGCTTGGCGTGCATCCAGCGAGGTGATGCGGATCAGGCTTTCCTGCAGCATCAGCAAATGTTCGCGCATGGCTTCGCCCGCCTTCATCGGATTGCGTGCCGCAATCGCATCGATGATCGTCATATGCTGGGCATAGGAGACCGGGCGGGTCTTGTTGATGCTGCGGGCCAATTCGCGAATGGTTTGCCAGGCTTCATCCTGACGGACATGATTGATGACGTCGAAAATGGTGAGGAAGAACTGGTTGCCGGCGCTTTGTGCAATCAGCCGGTGCAATGCGCCATCCCAAAGCTCTCGGCTGTCGGCATCGTCGCTGGCGGTGATCTTCTTCGCCAGTTCGTACATACGGTCGATGTCGTCGGGTTTGGCGCGCATGGCGGCGAGCTGAGCCAATTGCGGCTCGATGCGCAGCCGAACTTCCATGACCTCCATGAGATCCGTGCCGGCCACCAGCGTGCTGACATGCTGGCTCCAATCGGCCGGGCGCTGCCCGACATAGGTTCCCGAGCCCTGCCGGCGCCAGACGCGGCCTTCCGCTTCCAGCACCTCGAGTGCTCGCCGGATCGCACGCCGGCTGACGCCGAGGTTTTCCGAAAGAGCCCGCTCCGTCGGCAGCTTTCCGTCAGCCGGGAGATCTGCCGAATTCAAAAGCCCACGGAGCCTTTCCAGGGCATGGACCGAATTTTCCGGAAGGCTGTCGATTGCCATATTGAGAGGTGAACCAATTTGAAATTGGTTCGATAGAAATTGAACTCGTTCGCCTCGTCAAGCGCTTTTTTGTGCAATTTCGGTAATGCACAATCTTTGTGCGTGATAGGGAAAAGGCGACCCATAGAAACGAGCCGTCTTCTTGATATGGCCAATTGACGATAGCCGCTATTGCGGTTCTTTGACTTGAGCTTCAGCGGCCGACGGCGCGCGCGGAAATCGCTGTCTCAGGCGTAAAGTCGAAATCCTTGTCGAAGGGATAGGTTAGCTTCGTCTTGCGCAGCCGCGGCAAGCGTTCGACAAATTGATCGACGACACCGGGGGACAGAGCCATCAGGTTCGGGTTGGCGATCGGCGCCAGCTCAGGCGAAAGGTAGCCGGATTTGACGACAATGATCTTCGCTTTGTGCGGAGCGAGGCCGAGGCGGGTGAAATCGGCGATATTATGATAGGGGCGGCGCGTGGCCGACAGCACAAGGTCGATGCCGCCGATGGAAACCACGGCCTGCCTGTCGGTCGCTTCTTTAGTCTCCAGCAGATACTTGACGATGAAGCTGCCCGTCACCGGCTTACTGCCCTTGGTGTCGAGCGATGCGCCGACGGAAAGACTGAGAGTGGCGCCGAGGCCTGCGGCATAGCAGGCTTCCGTCGCGGCCCTGTCAGCGATGCCGGCAAAGATGACGCCTTGTGCTCCCTTGGCAATCAGTTCCGCCAGCACGTCGGCGCGATCACCGACGCCGCCACCCGTTGGATTATCGCCGGATTCCGCCAGAACCACGGGCGCAGTCGTGCTGGCGATTGCCTTGGCGACACATTCTTCGAGCGAGCCGGTCTCCGAGCCGAAAACGAAATCCTTTCGCACATCCCAATAGGCCTGCGCCAGTCGTTTCGCTTCGCGTTCGAGCACGGCGCGATCCGTGCCGGTCATGATGGCGGCGGCCGTTGCGCGCGGTTCGTCCGCCCAGACGTAACCGACCATGAGCGATGCATCCCAGACGCCGTCGATGGCATCGATTCCGGGCAGCATATCGTAAAGGCTCTTGGCCGGTTCATCGACGGTGCTGGTGCGTTCGCCCGGCAGTACCACGGGGATCGGCGCCCAGAGCAGGATGGGTTTTACACCGGTCTTCAGGCTTTCCGTCAGCATCTTGACGGCGCGGCGCATGGTTTCCCCGACATCAATATGCGGCGCGGTGCGATAGGTGGAGTACATATCGAGCGCATCGATGATGCGCTGGGTGACATTGCCGTGCAGGTCGTAGCTTGCCGAGACCATGCAATCGTCGCCGACGATGGCGCGAGCCGCACTGATCCAGTCGCCTTCGGCGTCTTCCATGCCTTCGACATACATCGCGCCATGCATGGCGAGATAAAGCCCATCGAGCGGCAGTAATGATTTCAATCCTTCCAGAAACTCTGTCTTGAAGGCTTCGTATGTATGACGGGCGACCGGACCGCCGGCGATCGCTCTGGCATGAATGGTTGGCAGGAACTCGCCGTCATAATCCCTAAGGAAGGCGAAGTAGGGCGAGGCAGTCAGCTCTGGGCCGCGTAAAACGCGAAAATCCTTCTCTTCGTTCAGGACGGGATTGTAGGTGCTGCATTCGATGTGAATGCCTCCGACGGCGATGCGCATGGGAACCTCAATAGGGGTTGGGACCAATCAGGAAATTATGGACGGCAATGCTGGCGGCGTCCCGTGCCCAGACATCGGCATCATCTTTCTGCGGGTACATTGTTGACCGGGAAGTTGCGTTCGTAAACTCTTACAATGTCAAAGCTCCCGTCAAGTAGCTTTCGGTTGGCGAGATAGTTGCAGGAATTACCGCCTCTTGCGCCAGCTACAAGAACCACCGCTTTCCACCGCAGATCATTGCTCGTTCGGTCTGGCTGTATTTGGGTTCCCTTTGAGCCTGCGGTTGGTCGAGGAAATGCCGAAGTGTCATCACCGACAAACTGCGCTCATACGGCGCTGCAGGCGAAATGTCATGCCCGCCGTCGAACATCGATCCCACAAGGGCCTGAATAATCGTGCGGAGATCCCGATTACGCGAGATGCCGGTCGCGGGTCGTCGGCGCCCAAGGCGGATGCACCGGAAGCCATGACCATTAGCGGGAAGACAGGGCACCGGGGGCAGGGTGTGATCTGTCAGAAGCCGTAGTCGCGCGCGAGCCAGGCTTCCAGCAGGTTTCGCGATGCCTTGATTGCGGCGCCCGTATCCTGTGCGAGAATGGCGTCGAGGATCGCCTTGTGGAGGGGCAGGGCGCGCTTTTGTCCTTCGGCTATGTCCTCATGGCCCGAAAGCGTGCGGTTGGCGTAGATCCCGACCGCGATCAGATCAATCAGCTGCGAATAGATCATATTGTGCGTAGCGGCGAAGATCGCCGTATGGAAGCGCAGGTCGGCATCGGCATTGCTGTTGACGTCGCCGATGGTGGACGCCATCTCTTCGTAAGCAGATTTGATGGCTGCAATGTCGCTTTCGGTGCGGCGGAGTGCTGCGCGCGCCGTCGCCTCCGGTTCGAGCGCCAATCGCAAGTCCTTGATCGATCGCATGATTTCGACTGATGGGCCGGTCTCGTAATACCAGACCATGACATCCGTATCGAGATGATGCCAGTTGGAGCGTTCCTTGACGCGCGTGCCGACGCGGGTCTTGATCTCGACCAATCCCTTGCCGGCCAGGCATTTCATCGCTTCGCGGATGACCGTGCGGCTGATACCGAATTGTTCGACGAGATCTGGCTCATTCGGCAGTGTCGTGCCGACCGGATAGTCTCCGCCGACGATGCGGCGACCGAGTTCGTGGACGAAATAGCCGAAGACGCCGCGCCGCGGGATCGTACCGTATTTTCGCACAAAGGCATCGAAGGGCGACTGCGTTACGATCAGTTTCGATTCCGGGGTAGCCCTGGAGGTCATTGCGTCCTGGCCATGTTTCATTATGCGGGGCTCTCGTTCCTTATTGATGCGCCGTTGGTAAGAACAATCGTCAGCCTATGTCGATGCGGAGGCTCCTTGCCAGCATCTCGGCCGGCTTGGGGCTGCTCCATAGTGTTGTGGTATCGATCCCATTGTACTTCCCGCGGCATTTTCCGATGAAAACCCTAGCATGTCTTCCATATACATGCCTACTGGCAACGAATTGACTGATCTGTTCACCGATTTGAACAGGTTAGCCTCGGGCCTGTTTGGGTCGGCAACGGTATCGGCGTGGAGATCAAATTGCGTACCATTCGCTAAGCGAAACGTGATCGCTCAATCGATTGATGGGACGATTTCGGCTATCGTAAACGTTCCCGAACCGGTTAAATGCAGGCGGGATGCGAGGCGGATTCGGAGTTGCTGATCCATGAATGATATGTCCACACCTGGGCACAGGGAGGAGGTGCGGGAGGCGGGCTCGCGTTCGCTGTTGATAGCACTGCTCGTGGCTGGCGCCTTCTTCATGGAGAATCTCGACGGTACTGTCATCGCGACCGCATTGCCGCAGATGGCCATTTCCTTCGGCGCCCGCCCTGTCGATCTCAATATCGGCATGAGCGCCTATCTGCTGACGCTTGGCGTCTTCATTCCGATCAGCGGCTGGATCAGTGATCGCTTCGGCGCGCGTCTGGTGTTCACGACAGCCGTCGTCATTTTCACGCTCGCCTCCGTCCTCTGCGGTTTTGCCAATGGCGTCGGTTCTTTTGTTGCCATGCGCATCCTGCAGGGCATCGGCGGCGCGATGATGGTGCCGGTAGGCCGTCTTGTCGTCTTGAACAATACGCCGAAGGACAAGCTGATCTCGGCCATTGCGACGATCACCTGGCCGGCGTTGGTGGCGCCGATCCTCGGGCCGCCGCTCGGCGGCTTCATCACCGATCATGCAAGCTGGCGTTGGATCTTCTTCCTCAACCTGCCGCTCGGCATATTGGCTTTCATCTTCGCGCTCATGCTCATTCCGGAAACGAAAAGCACGGCGCGCCCACCGTTTGATTGGATCGGCTTCATCGTTAGCGGCATCGGGCTTGCGAGCCTGATGTATGGGCTGGAACTGATCGGTCGCCCAGATCCGGTCTGGCTGGAAGCCTGGACCTACGTGATCGTCGGCTTTGTCCTGCTGGCCATCGCCGTTTTCCATTTTCTCCGCACGGAGCATCCGCTCATCGATCTCTCCGGGCTGAAGCTGCCGACGTTCGCCATCACCATCTCAGGCGGATCGTTGTTCCGCACGGCAATAGGCGCCGTTCCCTTTCTGCTGCCTTTGATGTTCCAGGTTGGTTTCGGGCTGAGCGCTTTCCATGCGGGCATGCTGACGCTTGCCGTCTTTGCCGGCAATTTGGCGATGAAGCCGGCAACGACGCCCATTCTGCGCCGCTTCGGCTTCAAGCCGGTGCTGATCGTCAATGGTCTTCTGAATGCCATCTTCATCGCCGCCTGCGCGCTGTTTTCGCCCGATACGCCGCTCTGGTTCGTCGTGCCGGTGCTGTTCATCGGCGGCATGTGCCGGTCGATGCACTTTACGGCACTCAACACGATCGCTTTTGCCGATATCCCACCGGGGCAGATGACGGGTGCCAACACGCTGTTCAGTACAGTCTTTCAGCTGACGATGGGCATGGGCATCGCGGTTGGCGCTATCGGCATACGTATCGGCCAGGCAATCAGTGCGCCATTGGGGGTCGATGGTGTCGTCGCCATCGAGTTCCGTCTGGCCTTCGTGCTGCTCGGCATCATCGCGCTTCTAGCCGTGCTGGATTGTTTGCCGCTTGACCGCAAGGCAGGTGACAACGTTTCGCGCAAGCCAAAGCAGAACGCAAGGAAGGCGGCGTAGCGATGTCAATATTCGAAGTGGTTAGTATGGGAATTGGATGAGATTATAATGCAGCAATATTGCTGGAATCGCCATCAGGATGATCAGAAGCATTGCGACGCTTGCCGCGCGCATCATCTTCCTCCGGCGGGCGCGCTGACCGGTCCAATCATATACTGCCATAATGAGCCCCTCCTTCTCATTAGTGATTAGAAAGACAAGAAATGGAACGCCAGTCAATATCGGCAATAGCGAGCTAAATAATAAGTATTCTCTAATATGTTGAGGATGAGGCATACTTTGATGGCCGAAGAGAGCCGTCGAACTTCATCTGCAAGAGCCTAAAGAGCGTTTTATGATGCTGGCTCAGACGATATAACGAACAAGGATTTCGTGCCCCGTGTCAGCGGGACATTGGTTGCTTTGGAAGAGGAAAAGGCAAATGAGCAAGATGCGCGCCCTGGTTTTGGAACGTCAGCATGAGCTGGCGATCCGCGATATCGATCTGCCGCAGCAGGTCGGGCCTGGCCAGGTGAAAATCAAGATCCACACTGTCGGCGTCTGCGGATCGGATGTGCACTATTACACCCACGGAAAAATCGGGCCCTTCATCGTCAACGAGCCGATGGTTCTTGGTCACGAAGCGGCGGGAACGGTGGTGGAAGTCGGCGCAGGCGTGACGCATCTGAAGATCGGCGACCGTGTCTGCATGGAGCCCGGCATTCCCGATGCCAATTCCAAAGCCAGCCGTCTCGGCATGTACAATGTCGATCCCGCCGTCACCTTCTGGGCGACGCCGCCGATCCATGGCGTGCTGACACCCTTCGTCGTGCACCCGGCCAACTACACCTTCAAACTACCCGATAATGTCAGCTTTGCGGAAGGGGCGATGGTCGAGCCCTTCGCCGTCGGCATGCAGGCAGCCACCAAGGCGCGCATCACGCCTGGCGACACCGCCGTCGTACTCGGCGCCGGCCCGATCGGTATCATGGTTGCGGTTGCAGCCCTTGCCGGCGGCTGCGCGCGGGCGATCGTTGCCGATCTCGCCCAGCCGAAACTCGATATCGCCGCGCAGTATCAGGGCGTCATTCCGGTCAATATTCGCGAGAAGAATCTCGTCGAAGAGGTCGATCGCTTGACCGATGGCTGGGGTGCGGATGTCATCTTCGAATGCTCGGGCTCGCCGAAGGCGTGGGAAACGGTGATGGCGCTGCCGCGCCCCGGCGGTGTCATCGTTGCCGTCGGCCTGCCGGTCAATCCGGTCGGCTTCGACGTCTCGACGGCATCGACCAAGGAGATCCGCATCGAAACGGTCTTCCGTTATGCGCATCAGTATGAGCGTTCGATCGCGTTGATCGCCTCCGGTCGAGTCGATCTGAAGCCCTTGATATCCGAGACATTTGACTTCGAGGACTCGATTAAGGCTTTCGATCGCGCTGTCGAAGCCCGTCCGACCGACGTCAAACTGCAGATCGTCCTCGACCAATAGGATTTCGCTGTCACATCGCCTTGCCTCAAGTCCTTTGCGGGCTTCACGCATCGGCAAGGCGATGTTTTTCCTTAGGTTTCATATCTCCCGTAGACGGCCCGGCAAAAGCGATGCTAGGTAGCCTTTCAAAGAGGGAAACAGGCTTTAACGCCGTGAAACGGGAAGGACAGCCGTGCCGCACGACGTTGCACTGATCGCATTGATTGCCGCGGGCTTCGTATTCGCGGCCATTTTCGGCTATCTGGCCGACAGGCTGCATCTGCCGCCGCTGGTCGGTTATCTGGTGGCTGGCGTCATCATAGGTTCGTCAACCCCTGGTTTCGTCGCCGATGTTTCCCTCGCATCGCAATTGGCCGAGATTGGTGTCATCCTGCTGATGTTCGGCGTCGGCCTGCATTTCTCGGCCGCTGATTTGCTGGCGGTACGTGGCGTCGCCATTCCCGGAGCCATCGGCCAGATTGCGATTGCGACGCTGCTGGGTGTGGGTTTGACGTCGCTATGGGGCTGGAGCGTCGGCGCCGGCGTGGTCTTTGGCCTCAGTCTTGCCGTTGCCAGTACGGTCGTGCTGCTGAAGGCGCTGGAAGAGCGCAATCTCGTGAGTTCGACCAATGGCCGTGTCGCCGTCGGCTGGCTGATTGTCGAAGATCTGGCCATGGTGCTTGCGCTCGTGCTTTTGCCAGCCTTTGCCGGCGTTCTGGGCGGTCATGCGGATGCCGGCGGCCATGCCGCTTCCGGTTCGATCTGGCTGACGATCGGCATGACGCTGCTCAAGGTCGCAGCCTTCGCGGCTGTCGCGATCTTCATTGGCCCGCGTGTGGTGCCATGGCTCCTGACCTCGGTTGCGCGCACGGGTTCGCGCGAACTTTTCACGCTGTCGGTGCTGGCAATTGCGCTCGGCATCGCCTTCGGTGCAGCAGAAATCTTCGGCGTATCCTTTGCGCTCGGCGCCTTCTTTGCCGGCCTCGTGATGAGTGAATCGCATCTCAGCCACAGGGCGGCGGCCGACTCCCTGCCATTGCAGAATGCCTTTTCGGTGCTGTTCTTCGTGTCCGTCGGCATGCTCTTCGATCCGTCGGTTTTGATCCGCGAACCGCTGATGATTATCGGCGTGCTTGCTCTGATCATGCTCGGCAAGGCGTTGATCGCTTTCTGTGTCGTGCTGCTGCTGCGCTATCCCGCCAGCATCGGCTTTGCAGTTGCCGCCGGACTTGCGCAGATCGGTGAGTTCTCCTTCATTCTGGCCGGGCTCGGCGTCTCGCTCGGGCTGCTGACGCGGGAAGGACAGGATCTCATCCTTGCCGGTGCGATCCTGTCGATCACGCTCAATCCGCTGGCTTTCTACGCCACGGAAAAGCTGGAAAACTGGGCTTTTGCGCGCTGGCCCTTCCTGGCGAACAAATATGGCATGGCCAAGCAGGAGGCTCTTCGCCGCCAGTTGGCCGTCATCAACAAGCAGCGCGAGGAAAGGGATCGTCAGCATCATCTCGAGATCGAGCAGCTCATCGAAACTTTCCCGATGTTTGCCGAACTTGATGATAACGAGCATGAGGAGCTGCTGCTGCTCTTCCGCCCGAGATCGGCGTCGCCCGGCGACCGGGTGATCCGAACCGGCGATCGCGGCGACAGCATGTTCTTCATCGCTTCGGGCGCTGTTGAGGTACAGCTGGAGGATGACGAGATCCGGCTCGGCGCCGGGGCCTTTTTCGGCGAAATGGCGCTGTTGACGGGCGCGCGCCGCACGGCCGATGTCGTCGCCGTCGATTTCTGTCAGCTCTTCGTGCTGGACCGCCGCGACTTCAATCTGTTCATGTCGCGGCATCCACAGCTGCGTGCCGCCGTCAGCCGCATGGCGCGGGAGCGGCAGGAAAGCAATGTGTCGCGCCAGCGGCGCGACCTTTCCCAGGATGCGAGCTGATATTTTATCGGCGTTTCAGCCAGGATTTCGAGACCCGGCAGGCCATGGTGTAGGCGGGGTCGAAGACGTTGCCGACATCGTAGCGCACGACCTGACCGAGCAGGTGGCTGGCCGCAGTTTTGTCGAGACCGTAATCTGAGCCGAGCCAGCGCAGCATTTCGCTGGTGGCGTGTTGCAGGGCCTGATCGAGCGGCCGGGCATTGCCTATGGTGAAAATATCCTCTGCCGTCTCGCCGCGCGGCCAGGTGATTGTCTTCTTCTTTTCCACGCTCAGGCGCACCGTCACCTCGAATGTGGTCTCAATGCCGGTGCCAACGATCTCGCCGTCCCCTTGCACCGCATGGCAATCGCCGAGGAAGAAAAGCGCGCCCGGCGCCGCGACCGGAAACCAGATGGTCGTGCCAGGCCCGAGCAGGCGATAATCCATGTTGCCGCCGAACTCGCCACTTGTGGCGGTCGATATGGCCTGACCGAGAGACGGCGCGACCCCGAAGCAGCCGATCATCGGAGCGAGCGGCAGGCTAAGTGTCTCGAGACCCGCGACCGGTTCGGCCAGTCGCGCCGTAAGATTCTGGCGGTCGATCTGCCAGATCGCCTTCTCGCCTGCCGGCAGCGCGCGGATATCCTGTGGATCGATAACATTGGCGGCGACCACGCTGCGGGTAAAGCCCGTATCGCGCGTCGGCACCATTGCGAGAATCTCGACCTTGAGAGAATCTCCCGGTTCTGCGCCTTCGACGAAGATCGGGCCGTTCATTGGATTGGGGCCGGATATCTGGCGAATTTCGTTTTTGTCGTAGCCGGCGGCATCGAGCGTTTCGGTAACGACCGTATCGCCATCGGCAACATGCAAGGCCGGTGGCAGCGAGCCGATGACATTGTGATAGGTGTTGGGAACGAAACGGTGCATTGCCATCTTGCTTGAGCCTTATGTGGATTCCAGTTGCGGCAGCCTATGACGACTCTGAATGTCTGCGAAAGGGTGCAGCGACCATATTTGTGCAGAAAAGCCCACTTGGCTGAGGTGCGGGACAAATGTTTGCCGACGCAGTCAGGCCTCATCCAAAATGATCGCGAAATGCCTGCGGCGTCGTCCCGAATTTCCGCATGAAATTGCGCCGCATGGTTTCTTCCGAAGCGAAGCCGCAGCGCATGCGTGCCTGATGCACGCTCAGGCCTTCTTCCAGAAGGCGGCGGGCCGCTTCGATGCGGATTTCCTCCACCGCGCGTGCAGGTGTCCGCCCGGTCGCTTTCAGATAATGACGCGAGAAGCTGCGTGCGCTCATATTTGCCTGCTCGGCGAGCGCCGGCAGGGAAAGATCGGCGCGCAGATTGTCCATGATCCAGCCATGCAGACGATCGAAGCGTTGGCCGCTTTCCTGAAGCCTCAGCGCCGCGCTGAACTGCGCTTGGCCCCCCGGACGCTTGAGGAAGACGACGAGTTCGCGAGCCACGGAAAGTGCCAACGAGCGACCAAGATCGGCCTCGACCAAAGCAAGCGAAAGATCGATCCCGGCAGTCACGCCGGCGGAACTCCAGATCTGCCCGTCCTGGACGAAGATCGGATCGGGCTCGAGCTTCACTTGCGGAAAGCGCTTGGCAAATTCTTCGCAACGATTCCAATGGGTCGCTGCCCGCCGCCCATCCAGAAGACCGGCTTTCGCAAGCAGAAAGGCGCCGCTGCAGACGGAGGCTATCCGACGAGCATTCGCGGCTCGCCGGCGCACCCATTCGACCAGGCCGAGGTTCTCACAGGCTTTATTGACGCCCCAGCCGCCAGCGATGATCAAGGTGTCGAGCGGAATATCGCTACTGCCGAGTGGGGCGGTCATCAGCGCGAGACCAGAGCTGGTTCGGGTCTGTGGGTTTTCCGCGACAACGATGGCTTCGTAGGGTTTCGGCTGATCGAGCTCACGCGCCGCCTCGTTGGCGCTGGTGAAAACCTGCAGCGGACCCGTGATGTCAAGCAGTTGGGCGTTGTCGAAGGCAAGAATTTCGATGCGGCGCATGATTGGCAAAAAATGACGGTGGTTTGGCAAATGTGCCAGAGCATTGTCGCATAGGCTTGGAAAAGTCAATCATCGGAGACATGTCATGACCATCCGCTTCGGCCTGCTTGCGTTTCCAGGCGTCCAGCAACTCGACCTGACCGCACCCTACGAGGTATTCGCCTCGATGGATGATGCGGAGGTGCATCTCTTGTGGAAGGACACGTCGCCCATCGTGTCGGCAACGAAGCTGGTGTTGCAGCCAACAACGACGTTTGCCGAATGCCCGCCGCTTGACGTCATCTGCGTGCCCGGCGGCGTCGGCGTCAATGCATTGCTGGAGGATACGGCCGTCCTGAACTTCGTCCGGGAACAGGCGGCCCAAGCCCGCTTCGTGACATCGGTATGCACCGGTTCTCTCGTCCTTGGAGCGGCCGGCCTGCTCAAGGGCAAGAAGGCCACGACCCATTGGAATGCGCTTGATTTCCTCGAGAATTTCGGAGCCGTTGCCTCGCCGGGGCGCGTCGTACGGGATGGCGATCTCTTCACCGCGGGCGGTGTTACGGCCGGTATCGATTCCGGACTGACGATCGTTGCCGCCTTGCGCGGTCGAGAGGAAGCCGAAGCGATCCAGTTGTCGCTGGAATACGCGCCCGAGCCGCCATTTCATTCCGGATTGCCCGAGAAGGCCAGCGTTGAGGTGTTGGCTAGAACCAGGCAACGCCTTTCGGGCTCGAGAATGGCACGGCAGGCGATCATCGCTCGCCTCGCGGCGGCCAGACATGGGGCTGAATGAAAAGGACTTGTCCACCGGCACTGTCATCTCAATGAAACGGAGCACCGATAGGGAAGCGATCATCGGTTGATCATGTCGAGGCGATGAATGATAGGCAGGCGGATGAATGGAATTCCTGTCTCATCTCGCCCACCATACTTGACACAAATAGCTTTTCTGCGACCGTGGCATCACGATGGCGTCCATGGCCTTGCGGGGAAAAGGCTTATTTGATGAACGAGTTCCGATCATTGCGCTGCATATCCTGCTTCGTCATGGCAATGGCCGTTCTGACAAGCGCAGGGCTTGAGTCGATATCGCAAGCTACAGCCGCCGAAACCTCCGAGATCGCCCCGCAGACAAAGGCTTCAAGCGAGCAGATCGAGAAGCTGATCGGCACTTTGCGCGATAGCGGTGCGGTGTCCGGAGCCGATCTGTTGCAGCGCCGCTCCGCTTTCGAGAAGCTCATGGCGTCGACGCCAGGCCCGGCGCGTGTCCAGATACGGCGTGTCGACGCGAACGGTGTGGATGGTGATCTCATCTGGCCGGCTCGGTTGCATCATCCAATCGGCCGACGCGCCATTCTTTATCTGCATGGCGGCGGTTTCTATAGCGGCTCGCTTCGGACGCACGCCAACATAGCGGGTTCGCTCGCCAAGGCGGCCTCGGCCGATGTGCTGTTGGTCGACTATCGCCTCGCGCCCGAAAATCGCTTCCCCGCGCAAAGAGATGATGCCATTGCGGCTTATCGCTGGCTTCTGACATCGGGATACAGGGCCGGCAACATCGTTATCGCCGGCGAGTCGGTTGGTGCAACTCTGGCCATCGAAGTCGTTTTGAACCAGCTTAGGCTGAGTGGTCCGCTTCCCGCTGCTGTGGTCGCGATGAGCCCGGTCACCGACTTCGCCGCAACGGGGGAGTCCCTGGCCGCCAACGCTGCCAGTGACCCTTTCATGAACAAGGCCGAGCTCACCCTCATCCACGATGCGTTCGCGCGTGATCGTCCAGCAGTCGATCCCGACATGTCGCCGTTCTATGGCAATGTCTCGGGGTTTCCCCCACTGTTGATCCAGGTCGGCGCGCGTGAGGCACTGCTCGATGACACCTCGCGGTTCGCAGATAAGGTACGCCAGGCAGGCGGCAATGTGAGCTTGGAAGTCTGGCCAGGGATGATCCATCAATGGCAGATTTTCCCGTTCTGGCTCGACGATGCGAGGAAGTCGAACGAACGCGTCGCGCAATTCGCGATCGCGCATTTTGTCGATAAGCCCATGCAATAATTATCGTGCAATTATTAACAGTTAAGCAGCGCCTGATTTCGAAACTTTCGTTCAAGAGACCGATGTGACTTCGCAAGTCCACGAAATTAAATAATTGCCTTTCAATTGGTTATCGCAATAAATAATCGCTAGATAATTTTGTGTGGACATGAAAATCGAAATGCGCTAATCACATAGATGTCGCGATAATAAGTCGCACGATAAATTTAAGTGGAGATTGAAATGAGCCAGTCGATCCCTCAAGCTACTCGTCGGGGCGTTATGACAGCCGGGCTCGGCCTTGCCGCCGCTGCAGCCGTCGCCCCCTTCGCTCAACCTGCACAAGCCTCTACAAAGCAGCCAACTTCGAAAGGTAAGGACACAATGAGCAGCAGCACGATCACCACCAAGGACGGCACGCAGATCTTTTACAAGGACTGGGGAACAGGCCAGCCGATCGTCTTCCATCACGGATGGCCCCTGAGCTCAGACGATTGGGACGCCCAGATGCTATTCTTCCTTCACCAGGGCTACCGCGTCATCGCCCACGACCGTCGCGGCCACGGCCGCTCCAGCCAGACGGCGACCGGAAATGAAATGGATACCTATGCCGCCGATGTGGCGGCTCTGGCCGAGCATCTTGATCTCAAGGGCGCCATCCATGTCGGCCATTCGACAGGCGGCGGCGAAGTTGCGCGCTATGTCGCCCAGTACGGCGGCCATGGTCGCGTCTCGAAGGCCGTGCTGATCGGCGCCGTACCGCCGATCATGGTCAAGTCCGACAAGAACCCGGGCGGCCTGCCGCTCGAAGTCTTTGATGGCTTCCGTGCAGCACTTGCGGCCAACCGCGCTCAATTCTTCCGTGATATTCCTTCAGGTCCGTTCTATGGCTTCAATCGTCCCGGTGCCGCTGTTTCGCAGGGCGTCATCGACAATTGGTGGCGGCAGGGCATGATGGGCGGCACAAAGGCCCATTATGATTGCATCAAGGCTTTCTCTGAAACGGACTTCACCGAAGACTTGAAGAAGATCGAAGTGCCGACGCTCGTCATGCATGGCGACGACGACCAGATCGTGCCGATCGCGGACTCGGCCCTTCTGTCCTCGAAGCTGCTGAAGAACGGCACGCTCAAGGTCTACAAGGGCCTCCCGCACGGCATGGCCACGACGCATGCGGACGTGATCAACGCGGACCTGCTCGCCTTCTTCAAGGCCTAAGCAATAAGAAGATCATGCGCCCGCCGAAAGGCGGGCGCTTCACAGCCTGCCGGGTGCTGTTACCACCCCCAACCATTTCAGCTGTCGAGTTTCAACGAAAGCTGAACGGCGCGCGGCAAGGGCGGTAGCGGCCGGCTGATTTCGACACGGCGCGTCCATGTGGCGCGCCGTTCCTGTTCGCGCTCCCGAAGGGCCTTCGAGACAGCGACAAAGGTCATTGCACGTTCGATGACTTGCTCGGCTTTGGTCATGGATATCTCCATATGTTCACTTTATGTTCTCATATTGATCTCATAAAGTCAAGCTTCGGGCTTTGTGCCGGTAGGTCTCCGATATTCTACCCGCGCGTTTCATGATGGCTGGAAAGCCGGAGCGGCACCTTCTATCGCGGCCGAAGGCCAACCTTATTGGCCGCCCAAGCTTGAAATTTCCCTCGTCTTCCGCCACCTGTTCGGCGCGACTTTCAACATTCCCAGGAGACTAGACGCATATGACAACCACCACCGCAGAGATGACCGCCGAGAGCCACGTCTTCGAGGCCGACGTTGCCCGCCTTCTGCATATGATGGTTCACTCGGTTTATTCGGACAAGGATGTCTTCCTGCGCGAGCTGATCTCGAACGCGGCCGATGCCTGCGAGAAGCTGCGCTATGAGGCGATTGCGCAACCCGGCCTGCTTGCTAACGATCCCGACAGCCGTATCCTGCTGACGCTCGACGCCGACGGCGGCAAGCTCATCGTGGAAGATAACGGCATCGGCATGAGCCGCGACGAGATGATCGAGGCGCTCGGCACGATCGCCCGCTCCGGCACGCGCGCCTTCATGGAGCGCATCGAGGCCAACAAGCAAGGCGAGGGCGCGCAACTCATCGGCCAGTTCGGCGTCGGCTTCTATTCCTGCTTCATGGTTGCCGATCGCGTTGACGTTATCTCACGCCGCGCCGGTGCTGAAGATGCCTGGCTCTGGTCTTCCGACGGCAAGGGCGGCTATAGCGTTGCGCCCGTCGAGGTGAACGAGGCTCCCGCGCGCGGCACCCGCATCACGCTGCATCTGATGGAGGATGCCAAGAGCTATGCATCGCGCTGGACCGTTGAGCGCATCGTCAAGGAGCAATCCGGCCATGTGCCGGTGCCGATCAAGATAGCCGAGAAGCCCGGCGAGGAGGCAACGCAGCTCACCGACGGTACAGCGCTATGGACCAAGTCGAAGAACGACATCACGACCGAGGAATATACCGATTTTTATCGCGGCGTTTCCGGCCAGTATGACGAGCCGGCACTGACCGTGCATTTCCGCGCCGAGGGCCGCCATGAATATTCGGCGCTTGCCTTCGTGCCCGGCTCGCAGCCCTTCGATCTCTTCGATCCGGATCGCAAGGGGCGCATGAAGCTTTATGTGAAACGCGTCTTTATCACCGATGAAGCCGAATTGCTGCCGCGCTATCTACGCTTCGTGCGCGGTCTCGTCGACACGTCGGACCTGCCGCTCAACGTCTCGCGTGAGATGATTCAGGAAAGCCCGATCCTGACGGCGATCCGCAAGGGTGTCACCAACCGCATCATTACGGCGATCGAGAAGCAGGCGGAGAGCGATCACGACGCCTTCCTGAAGATCTGGGAGAATTTCGGCAGTCTTATCAAGGAAGGCATCTACGAGGACTTCGAGCGTCGCTCACAGCTTCTGGCGGTTTCGCGCTTCCGCACCACGACCTCGGGCGACGGCTATCGCTCGCTTGCCGACTACATTAGGGATGCCAAGGAAGGTCAGCAGTCGATCTACTATCTCGTCGGTGGCAGCCTGGAGCAGCTGAAAGCTTCGCCGCAGCTCGAAGGCTTCCGTGCCCGCGGCATCGAAGTTCTGTTGCTCACCGATTCCGTCGATAGCTTTTGGGTGACCAATGCCCCGGAATTCGAGGGCAAAAGCTTCAAGTCGATCACGCAAGGCTCTGCCGATCTCGCTCAGTTCAAGAAACAGGATGATGAGGATAAGCCGGAAAGCGAAAGCGCACCCGCCGAAGTCCAGGCTTTCCTCGACTATGCCAAGCAGAAGCTTGCCGATGAAGTATCGGATGTCCGCGCATCCGATCGCCTGATCGAAAGCGCCGTCTGCCTCGTCGCGTCCGAGCAGGGTTATGACCGCCAGCTGGAAAAAATCTTGCAGGGGGCTGGCCGCCTGCAGTCCGGCGCCAAGCCGATCCTTGAAATCAACATGGATCATCCGGTCGTCAAGGCGATTGCCGCCAAGGCGGATGCGCCGTCCCTGCGCGACGATGCGGCCTTCCTGCTGCTCGATCAGGCCCGTGTCCTCGATGGCGACAAGCCGGCAGATCCGCGCGCTTTTGCCGAGCGCCTGGCGCGACTGATGGAGAAGGCGCTGCAGTGATCAATCAGGTCGGCACGGCTCTGAAAAGTCGTGCCGACCTGCTCGGCAGAGCTGGCGTCCGCCTGGGCGGTTGATGCAAAAAAACTTGTCTCTAATTATCATCTTTTCGTTGCGCAAGAAGACGTCCTCTTCTATAGAGGACGTGCACACTGGCCGGATCGCTCGGCCACGTAAGCGTTAACGTCACTCAACGCGTATGATCGAACGGCTCTGCGGCTTCGGTCTGCGCGGCTATGTCCTGCGGATCGAGATCGAAGTGCCTCGAAAGGACACCCATGGATACCCCGCATAATTCCAACACGGCCATCTCCGCCCCAAAGATCGAGCGCGTGCGCCATGAACTGAAGCGGCGCTCCCTGACGGTAACGGCCATCGACAGGATCACTCCCGGCATGCTGCGCATCCTGCTGGCCGGCGAAGATCTCGCCGATTTCGTCAGCCTTGCGCCCGACGATCATATCAAGGTGATGGTGCCGGGTGCCAGCGCGGAAATGGAGCGGCGTGACTATACGCCTCGCCAATACGACACCGAGGCGCGAACGCTCGTCCTCGATTTTGCCGTCCACGAGGCAGGCCCCGCCACGCAATGGGCGCTCGACGCTCGCGTCGGCGACAGGCTGGAGATCGGCGGCCCTCGCGGCTCGGCCGTCGTGTCCGCGGATATCGAGAATTGGCTGCTGATCGGCGACGAGACGGCGCTGCCGGCCATCGGCCGCCGGATTGAAGAGGCGCGAGCTGGTGCGCGTATAACGGCGATCGTCGCGGTTGCCGATGCGCGCGAACATCAAGCATTTCAGACCGATGCGCAGCTGGATATGCGCTGGGCATATCGGCCTTTCTCGGAGGCAGCGGATCCGTCCTCGCTTCTGAAGATACTTCAGTCGATCGATGTGGCCCCGGGTACTTTCGTCTGGATCGCCGCCGAAGCCTCCGTCACGCGGGCCTTGCGCTCCCATCTCGTCGAAGAGCGCGGCTATCCACTGAGCTGGATCAAGGCATCCGGCTATTGGGTCAAGGGCAAGGCCGATACGACGGAGAAATTCGACTGAATGCGGGCACGCGGGCGGCGGGATGTCGCCCGCTTCGGCCGATGTGAGCTCAAGGCATCTTGCCGGAACCGGCGACTGCCCCATTTCATGGCGCAATTGTCCCGCAAATGGACAGGGTGTCCTATGCTAAGATTGGGTTCACCGAAACTGCATTTCGAGCAGATTTCGACTTCCTAAATTATATGGGATCACCGAAGGTTAGGTACGAAGCGAGAGTGGCGGCTGATGCCGTTGACGATCGCCTCATAGGTTTATGGTGCCGAACGGGAGGCGGCGTCATGAACTTGATTAGAAGCCCTGCCGCACGCGACGGCCAATGTTGAGGATCGACGCAAGGTGCTTGCCGTCCCGAAAGACCCGCCGCAGACATTCGCTGTGCTGATGTTGTCGGCGCTTCGCAAGGCTTTCATCGGCATCGCTCTGGCGAGCGCTGCCATCAATGTGCTGGCGCTAACCGGCTCCTTTTTCATGCTGCAGGTTTATGATCGGGTCATTCCGAGCCATAGCTTACCGACATTGTCCGGTCTCGTCATCATCGTCGTGACCCTCTACCTGTTTCAGGGCGTAATCGAATTCCTGCGCTCCATGCTGCTTGTGCGCATCGGCATGTCGCTCGACGAACGCTTGAACAGGAAGGTTTTCGGCGCGCTTCTGTTCCTGCCGAGCAAAAAACAAACGTCGGACGACGGCCTGCAATCGGTGCGTGATCTCGAGCAGATCCGTTCCTTTCTTTCCGGCAGCGGTTCGACGGCGCTGTTCGACCTGCCCTGGGTGCCGTTCTATCTGCTCCTTTGCTTTCTGTTCCACTTCTGGATCGGTTTCACCGCTCTTTGCGGTGCCTTGTTGCTCGTCGGCATTACAGTGGCTGCCGAAATGCTGTCGCGTCGACCGGCCCTGGAGGCGGCCAGGTCTTCCGCGGCGCGTCTCGGCTTCGCCCAGGCCGCGCGGCGCAACTGGGAGGCTGCCATTGCCATGGGGTTTTCCGGCCGCCTCACCGATAAATGGGTCGCCATGAATGAGGATTACCTCACGCACCAGGCGATAGCGAGCACCCGCGTCGGCGCGCTGACCATCACCGCAAAGATCGCGCGAATGATGCTGCAATCCGGTGTCCTTGCCGTCGGCGCGATCCTCGTCATTCGCCAGGAAGCAACGGGAGGCATCATCATTGCGAGTTCGATCCTGGTGACGCGGGCGCTGGCGCCCGTCGAGCTTGCGATCGGCCAATGGAAGGGCTTTGTGGCTGCACGCCAGGGCTGGACGCGGCTTGCCGCACTCCTCGACGCCGCGCCGCCCGCGCCGCAGGCCTTCGCCTTGCCCGCGCCGTCACGGGAGCTCAGCGTCGAGAATATCACCGTGACGTCGCCCGGCAGCCGCGATTTTATCCTGCGCAATGTCTCGTTCAAGATATCGGCGGGAACCATACTGGGCGTCATCGGCCCGAGCGCATCGGGCAAGTCTTCGCTGGCACGTGCGATTGCTGGCTTGTGGCCGGTTGCAATCGGCTCCGTGCGGCTCGATCGTGCCGCACTTTCGCAATGGGATACCGACGAGCTTGGGCAGCATATCGGCTATCTGCCGCAGGATGTAGACCTCTTCGATGGCACGATCGCCGAGAATATTTCGCGTTTTGCCGAGGACATGCCGACGGAGCCGATCATCGCGGCGGCGAAGGCGGCCGGTGTCTACGACATGATCGTCAAGCTCGCGGACGGCTTCGATACGAAGATCGGCGAAGGCGGATCGCGCCTTTCGGCGGGGCAAAGGCAGCGTATCGCCTTGGCGAGAGCGCTTTACGGCGATCCATTTCTAGTGGTTCTCGACGAGCCGAATTCCAATCTGGATGCGGAAGGCGAGGCTGCACTGACGGCGGCGCTTGCAGTTGTGAAGGAAAGAGGCGGCATTGCAATCGTCATTGCCCACAGGCCAAGCGCTCTCGCCGCTGCCGATACGGTGTTGATCATTGCCGGCGGTCAGGTTCAGGCATTCGGGCCAAAGAAGGATATCCTTGGTCCATCGCCAAAGCAGCTCGGAACAACGCATCTGGCCATAGCCGGTGGGGAGACGCACGGATGATCGGCAAGGCCTCGTCATCGAACGAACGTATGATCCGCCGCCTGTCACTGCTGGTGGTAGCGGTCATCCTTCTATTGTTTGGTGTCATGGGCGGCCTTGCCGCCGCCACCAAGATCGCCGGCGCGGTGATCGCGTCCGGCACGCTTGTCGTCGACAGCTATGTAAAGCCGATAAAGCATCTGAAGGGCGGCATTGTCCGCGCAATCCTCGTGAAGAACGGCGAGCATGTCGCCGCGGGCCAGGTGCTCGTCCGGCTGGACGACACCCAGACCCGAGCCAATCTTTCCATCATCCGCAAGCGGCTCAACGAGCTTTCGGCCCGCACGGCGCGTCTAACGGCGGAGCGCGACGGCAAACAGGAGATCGCCTTTCCAGCAGATCTCCTTTCATCTGCCGGAAACGCGGATGTCGCGGCCATTCTGGCCGGCGAGCGGCGGCTCTTTTTCGATCGGCAGGCATCGCGCGAAGGGCAGAAATCGCAGCTGCATGAGCGCATTCAACAGCTTAACCGGGAGATCGAAGGGCTCATAGCACAGGAAGAGGGCAAGCGGCGGGAAATCGCGCTCATTGCGAAGGAGCTCGGAAGTCTCGAAGGCCTGCTCAACCAGGGCATCATCTCGGCGACAAAGGTCTACTCCCTGCAGCGGGAAAGCGCTTCGCTGAACGGCGATCTCGGAAACCTCGTCTCGTCCATCGCCCAGACCAAAGGCAAGATTGCGGAAACCGAACTACAGATCCTGCAGATCGATGCAGACCGCAGTTCGGAAGTGTCCGAGCAATTGCGTCAGGCCGAGAGCGATAGCGGCCAGTTTTCCGAGCGTCTGGTTGCGGCTGAAGATGACTTGAAGCGGATCGACATCAAGGCGCCTCAGGCTGGCATCATCGACCAGCTAAGCATCCATGCTGCAGGGGCCGTCATCTCGCCTGCAGAAGCGATCCTGCAGATAGTCCCCGATAAGGATGCGCTGGTGGCGGAGCTTAAACTTGCGCCGCAGGATATCGACCAGATTACCGTAGGCCAGGCGGTATCCCTGCGCTTTCCCGCCTTCAATCAGCGGATCACCCCGGAGCTGAACGGGCATGTGGATACGATCTCGGCGGATCTGACGACGGATCAGCGTTCGGGACAAAGCTACTATGTCGTGCGGGTCAAGGTGGCAAAGCCTGAATGGGAAAGGCTCGGAGCCTTGACGCCATTGCCGGGCATGCCGGCGGAAGCCTTTCTGCAGACGGGTGAGAGAAGCGTTCTTGCCTATCTGACAAAGCCGATGACCGACCAGATCCGGCGGGCGTTCAGGGAGGATTAGGGTGGTCTCGACTGAGCTGCGGCATTTACCCAGCGGCCGCCCGATTTGCGTCGAACGGCTGCTGCGGAATGGATCAAGTTCCGAGACCGGTCAGATATGCCAGTCCGTCGTATGGGCGGATTGCGCCGAGGTGGCAAGCTGGGTGGTGTGATCGTCCAGCGAATAGGCCTTGATATAGTCGATCTTCATCTCGGATCCGTTCGGGAGTCCATCCGTCGGAGTGCCCGCTACGCCGCCCACTGCGAGATCGACCAGCATGTACATCGGGCCATGCATATCGGCGGGCGTATCGGCATGGGCGACGGCGACGTCGTCGAAATACCAGACGATCTGATCCTTATCCCAGAGCACGCCATAATT
The DNA here is from genome assembly GCF_014193605.1 of Rhizobium sp. BK312. NCBI lineage: Bacteria > Pseudomonadati > Pseudomonadota > Alphaproteobacteria > Hyphomicrobiales > Rhizobiaceae > Rhizobium > Rhizobium sp. BK312. The sequence goes on from NZ_JACHZP010000004.1 coordinate 460,312, forward strand.
ATGGAAGCCGTTCGTGCTCGGCACTTCCACCGGAATGGACGTCTTCGTGTGCTCGCCGGTGGCATTCGAATGGACCGTGACATTCACCGTGGTGGGGTTCTGCCCGCGCATCTCCACCACATCGAGTTCCGGTGGCCAGGAGCCATCCTCCGGCAGTAGCCAGAAGGCAGGCCAGACGCCCTGATTGTGTGGCATCTCCGCCCGCATTTCGAAATATCCATAGGTCTGCGAGAAGGTGGAGTGGGTGGTCAGAAGCCCGGATGTGTAATCATGGTTCTCGACGATCGATTTCAACGCATCTGGCGTCTGCTTTGCCGTGATCGTCAGAACGCCGTTGGAGACGGAAAACGGGTTTACCGAGGCGGTCGGCGCGTAAGAGGGGTTGATGTACCATTGCAGCTCATCGTTCAGGCTGCTGCCTTTGTCCGGAGCCCAGGAATATTTAGCATCCCAGGTGCCCTGCGTTCCCTCGTGCAGCGAGAGCGTGTTGAACTCATCCGAAAAGGTCTGCGTCAGCGACGATCTGTCGAGCCCGAGCTGAAACTGATCTTCATGCAGGTCGGAGATGGTCTTGTTGGCGAAGACCAGGCTTTCGCCATTGCCGAGATCGAGCCGGACATTGGCGCCTTCCTGCGTGGAATGGCTGACAACCTGATCGAAGGACGACAGGCCATACTGATTGAGCCTGACCTTGTCGTCATCGCTGAAATCGGTGATGAGATCGCTGCCGTTGCCCTTGCTGATGATGAAGGTATCGGCCCCGCCGCCGCCAATGAGCACATCGTTGCCGCCGCGTCCATCGATGGTCTGGCTGCCGCTGCCGCCGGTGATGATGTTATCGGCGTCGTTGCCATAGGCATGGCGATTGTCGCCCGTAACGGTAAGATTTTCGACATTGGCGGGCAGCGTGTAATCCATCCAGGTGTTGATGGTATCGACGCCGGCATTGGGGCCTTCAGAAACCCGATTGTTGCTCGAGTAGATATAATAGATGTCGTCGCCTGTGCCGCCCATCAGCGTCACGTTGACGGTGTTGTCGCCCCATATGGAATCATTGCCCGCGGTGCCGTAAAGCACCGGGCCGGAGCCGGTGGCGGAAAAGAAGGCTGTCGACGTGTCGCTATAGTAAAGCGGCTGTCCCAGGGCATTCAAAACTGAATTGGGCATCAGAATCCTCTTCCTTTGTGCCGGACGACCTCCTCCACAGAGCTAATATTTCTCCCCGCTCATATGCATCACATAGCGTGCATTGTTTTTCTGCCCACCCCCGCAGCCAAGTTTTTTTGCCGAGCGTGGCTGCGCCTCATTCCTTCGTAGGTGAAGGGCTTTTGACGCGCCGTGCAATCTGCATGCAGTGGTATTTCTCTCAATAGAATTCAAGTTGAAGTAAATTTTATTGTAGGAATATATAGATATATATTACATGAGGCTTATTAATGTATTTCGTATAATGCGTGAGTTCCTTCCACAGTAAATACTCGACATAATCGTTGAATGTGGCCAAAAAGATTCTTAGAGTTACACCAAATGGAGGATGCGTTGGCGTAAAATTGCCAATATGAGATCGCAAGAACTCAGTCGCTGAGGAACGGAAGTTGAGATGCGACATGCGATATTGCGGCGATACGCCAGGTAAGGGGGATCGGAGATGGACGAGATAACGCCATTCAAGGTGATAGTGGGCGTCGAGGGGGACTGGTCAACATCGATATATCGACCGGATAGTGGATTGTGATGGCTGGCAAGGCGACCATCGGCGCTTCAAGTTCAGGCGCGTTGCAGGAGCGTTACGGCGACTGGATCCTTACCATCGTCAATCAGGGTACTGCCGATCTTGCCCGGCTATCTTACGCTATTTCATACACGCTGTATGATCTGCAGACGAACACGCCGGTACTGTCGATTGAACTTACTCCAGGGGGCGGGAGTCTCCGGGGCATGTTGGCTCTACCGCAGGGACTCTATCTGCGGAGCGTCGGGCTACCACCAGGCGGCAAAGCTGCTCCCGGTCTGGCCTCGCCATTCGCCACCGCTTTCCCACGTGGCTGTCTTGTCGAGCTGAACCTAAATAAAGCCATGCTTGCCGGTCTGCGGCGCCGGCGCAATCTCGCTGTGACGTTGGCTGCAGCCGATACCGACCGCGAGGTGAGTTATGTCATCTCGCTTCACGGGTTTACCGAGGCTCTAAACCGGGCGCTCTCCATCGTCGATCCGTACGCAGCAAGAGCAGACACCGGGCCAGGCATGACCCTTCAGTAGGCCGGGTCTGGCAGCACGCTCGAATTCTCAAGTCTGGCTTCTCGGGTGATGCTTGCAAGCAATGTCCGGCGCGCCTCGCTGAGATGTGCCGTACACGTCTGGCTGATTTTCTTCTGATCCCTTGAGAGGATCGCGTCGATATAATCCAAATGCTGATATACCGCCGCTTCGTTACGGCTGCGCTCGTCTTTCTTGTTCCATTGATAATGATAGAAGAAAATCAGCGAGATGACGTGATAAAATTCGGTGACGAAGCGGTTGCTGGAAGCGTTGTTGATCAAACGATGCAACTGCTCGTCCAAAAGCGAGAACCGGTGATAGTCGGTATCGATCGTCTCAAGCAGCTTGAGATGCTCGCCGCGCAATCTGCGCAGTTCGTTCCAGCTCGGATCGCCGTCATCGAGTTCCGCAAAGCGCATGACGGATCGCAGTTCGAAAATTTCGCGGATATCGGAAAGCTCGTTGGCGAATTCCAGCGTCATGCCGCGGAAGACCCATTTGCCGCCGGCCTCGCGCTCCATCAGGCCAAAATGCCGGAAACTCTGCAGAAATTCGCGGATCGTTGTTGACGACACGCCGAATTGCCGTGCGAGCTGAAGCGCGTTGATGGTCTGACCCGGCCCGCTATCGGATTGGAGAATCCATGTCAGGAAGGCGCGTTCGACCATCAATGTCGGCGGGATGGTTTCGGCTTCGCAATAGAGCTCTGATGGTTCTACCTGCCGCAGGACTGCTCCGTCCCTGGAAATCAGTCCGCTCTCCTTAGCCGCAGCAAGGCACTTGCGGACAGTCGTTCGGCTGGTGCCAAGGGTTCGGCCGATCTCGCGTTCCGAGCCAAGCGGGTGTCCATGGCCGACCGATTGCACGTGGCGCAGGAATTCGTTGAACTGCCGTTTGAAGAGATTTTCAGAACGCATGCCGCCCAATCTTGCTGGTTTTTTTAACATAAAATACCACTTTATATCGCTTATCTCAACCGTGTAAATTCAGCGCAAGCAGACGGTGAACGAGCGCAATCCAGTGTCGAAGTTCGAGGTGAAGATGGTGTTCAAGTTATTCCTGTACGCCATCGGCGTGCGCAAGGGCGAAGCTGCCCTGAAGCCGGTTCGATCTACCGGTCGACATCACCGCCCTGAACTGATCTATGTTTAGTAAGCCGGGCGCAAGCGTCCGGTTTACTCCCCAATCCAGGAAAGGTTTCGTCACGTGAAAGCCCTGTTGATCGAAAGTGAAGGCATCAGCCGTTTTACCGATGTCGCTCGCCCGCAGCTTGGGGAAGGCGATGTCCGTATTTCCATCCGCCATGTCGGCATCTGCGGGAGTGATCTCAACACGTTTCGAGGCCTCAATCCCCTGGTGCAATTGCCGCGCATTCCTGGGCACGAGATTGGCGGCGAGATTGTCGAGACTGGGGCAGGTGTTCCGCCTACCTATCGACCCGGGCAGCGCGTTATCGTACTTCCCTATACCAGTTGCGGCACGTGCTCCTCCTGCCGCAAGGGGCGCGTGAATGCCTGCCGCTACAATCGTACGCTCGGTGTCCAGCAGGATGGCGGGCTTGCCGAAGAGATTGTTCTTCCGGCGGAGAAGCTGATCCTCAATGATACCCTTGAGCCGCGCTTTCTCGCCTTGGTCGAGCCGCTGTCGGTAGGCTTCCACGCAGTGGCGCGCGGCCGCGTGTCGGCGAGTGATCGCATCGTTGTGCTGGGCTGCGGGATGATCGGCATGGGCGTCGTGATCGGAGCCGTTGCTCGCGGAGCCGAGGTGATTGCCGTCGACCTGAGCCCGGAAAAGACCGCGCTGGCAAAACAGTTCGGAGCCCGTCACACAATCGATGCCGGCACGGAAGATGTCGTTGCGCGCATTGTCGAGCTGACGGATGATCAGGGCGTCGATGTGGCCTTCGAGGCAGTCGGTCTTCCGGAAACTTTTCGTCAGGCCATCGACTTGGCCGGCTTTTGCGGCCGCGTCGTCTATGTCGGCTACGCCAAGGCGCCCGTTAGCTATCAGACGCAGATGTTCAATCTCAAGGAGCTTGATATCATGGGGTCGCGCAACGCGACCAAGTCTGATTTCGATGCGGTCATCGCCTATCTGGAGACGATCGGCGATCGTGCCGCTTCCCTTATTTCCAAGGTCATACCCTTTACCGATGCCGAGAGCGCGTTACCCTTTTGGGACAAGAACCGAGACGTTTTGAAGGTCATCGTCGAAAGATGAATATGTAGGAAAGCATGCAATCTCCAGTCGCGCTTCCCGGCTTGTTGGGGAGCGTGCCGGCAGCCGGCGAGGCAGCGGAATGGGCCTCGCGATCGCGCATTGCTTCTCATTGAGAAAGCCACCGCGTCGACCTCTGGAGAAAGTCAGACCGTTGAAGACGCGAGCTGACGTCTGCCCTTTCCTTCGGGGCATTTGTGCACTTCACCCAGCTGGCTGCAGCATAGAAAGAGATTTTCCCATTTCCATACCTTCAGAGATCGCTGTTCCTTTTAATCTACAATTTTTATGGACAATATTTGCATTATCGAAAATGTATGCGATCGTCGGAAGGGATAAGAATGAGTGCGCCTAAACTTGTCGGCATCTCCGGCAGCTTCAACAGGCCGTCGAAGACCTATTCACTGATCCAGACTGTCGCGAATCTGGCAAGCGGGCGATATGGCTTCTCAAGCAGGATCTACGATTTGCATGATGTTGGCTCGTCTCTCGGCGCGGCCCAGCGGCGCGAGGATCTCGACGATCAGGCGAAAGGCGTGATCGATGAAATCGTCTCGGCAGATGCATTGGTTATCGGCTCGCCGACGTTCAAGGGCTCCTATCCCGGGCTGTTCAAGCATCTGATCGACCTTATCGATCCCCACGAGCTGCGCGCCAAGCCGATTATCATCACGGGGACCGGCGGAGGCGACCGGCATGCGCTGATGGTGGAACATCAGCTGCGGCCGCTCTTCGGCTTCTTCATGGCACATACCCTGCCAACCGCAGTCTATGCGTCGGATCGTGATTTTACCGACTACAGGGTTTCCTCGGAGCCGCTCTCCAACCGCATCCATGAAGTCGTCGGTGAGCTCTCCGCCTTCTTCCCGCATCCGGTAACGGTGCTTGCCGCGGCCGAATGATGGGCTGAGGACGATTTGCAGCAGCCCCTGGGATTTATCAATTAAATGGAGGGTTACATGAAATGGAATGTCATTAGCCGCCTGAAGACGATTTTCGCTGGGCGCGCGTTGCGGGATGAGGATGGACGCATCTGGTCCGTCGATCGGCCCGAGCCCGGCGAGCGAGAGCTCTCCGCGCGCGACTACGAGATCTACTATTGGTGTACATCCCCCGCGCCTTGGCATTGAAGGGATGCGTTCTTGGTTTCCTGTCGCAAGCTTTGCATTCGATCGCTTTTCCTCGTGAGGCTTCCATGACCAGAATACTGATCGTGCCCGGCCTTTTCGGCTCCGCCGAGGGCCATTGGCAGCGCTATTGGCTGCAGGATCATTCCGACGTTCGGCTCGTCGAGCAGGATGACTGGGACTTTCCCAATCTCGGCAGCTGGATGGAGAAATTGGAAGCCGCGCTGGAAGAGGCCGGAGAAGCCTATGTCGTCGCCCATAGCCTTGGCTGCGTATTGACAGCGAGATTGGCTGGCCGCCAGGCCGCACGAAGGGTCAAAGGTGCGCTGCTCGTAGCGCCCTGCGATATTCCGGTGACGGAAACCCTGCATGCGGAACATCTATCCTTTGGCACCATGCCGACGGACGCGCTGCCTTTCCCAAGCATGACGATCGGGAGCTTGAATGACATCTATATGAGCCTCGACCGGCTCGGCATGTTCGGACGGCTCTGGAATTCGGATGTTCGCAATATCGGCCTTGCCGGGCATATCAACATAGCAAGCGGTTACGGGCGCTGGGCGAGCGGCTATCGCTTTCTGGACATGTTGAAGGCGCGTAGCAGGCATCGCAGGCCGCAGGGGTTTTCAGCGGCAATCGCGGCGTCCATTTAAAAGAAGGGCTTTTCATATCCGACATTCGACGCCATTGTGCGACGAATTTTTTCTCGTTACCTGGCTGTCATAAATGCGCGCCGGGGTAGGTTTGGAGGCAAGACAATGAGTTTGCGCATCAACGATATCGCGCCGGATTTTACGGCCGAGACGACGCAGGGCGAGATTAAGTTCCATGACTGGATCGGTAGCGGCTGGGCCGTGCTCTTCTCGCATCCGAAGAACTTCACACCGGTCTGCACGACGGAACTCGGCGCAATGGCCGGCCTCGAAGGCGAATTCCGCAAGCGGGGCGTCAAGATCATCGGCATCTCGGTCGATCCGGTCGAGAGCCATGGTCGTTGGAAGAACGATATCAAGACGGCTACCGGTTTCGATGTCGACTATCCGCTGATCGGCGACAAGGACCTTAAGGTCGCCAAGCTCTATGACATGCTGCCGGCAGGCGCCGGCGAAAGCTCGGAAGGCCGCACGCCCGCCGACAATGCCACCGTCCGTTCCGTTTTCGTCATTGGCCCCGATAAGAAGATCAAGCTGATCCTCACCTATCCGATGACGACAGGCCGCAACTTCGGCGAAATCCTGCGTGCGATCGACTCGATCCAGCTGACATCAAAGCATCAGGTCGCAACGCCGGCAAACTGGCAGCAGGGTGAGGACGTCATCATCACCGCCGCTGTCTCCAATGAAGATGCCATTACCCGCTTCGGCTCGTTCGATACGGTCTTGCCCTATCTGCGTAAGACCCGCCAGCCATCAGCCTGATCAGCGTGGTGATTAAGAGTTTTAGCTGACACGATGCGGCCCTGACGGCCGCGTCGCTTTTACAGGTGAACGTTTTCGCGCAAGAAATCCAGCAAGGCGCGCACGCGCGCTGGTAGAGGACCGCCCTGGCCGATATAGACGGCGTGGAATTCCTCGGTATCTCCGGGATTGAATTCTTCCAGCACAGGCTGTAGCCGCCTAGCCGCGATATCCGCTCTGACGGTGAAAGCGGCAAGCCGCGCCAGGCCGGCACCGGCAAGCGCCAGATGCCGCATGGCTTCGCCGTCGCCCACCTGCAGGCTGCGCGCAGCGGGGATCGTTGCAACCTCGCCATTATCTAGCAAAGGCCAGCCTTCGATCGCCCGGGAATAGCTAAAGCTGATGCGGCAATGTTTTGTCAGTTCGACCGCGGAGCGCGGTGTCCCATGCCTGCGCAGATAGTCCGGCGCGGCGACAATGATATTTCGCGTCGCTCCGAGCTTGCGGGCCGTTAGGCTGGAGCTCTTCAGCGGTCCGGCGCGGATTGCAACATCGGCGCGCTCCTCCATCAGGTCGATGATCCGGTCCGTATGGAAGATTTCCAAAGAGACATTCGGGTGCAACGCCATGAAGCTTGGAACGAGCGGAGCCAGCACATGGTTGCCGAAGGAGCCGCTGGTGTTGACGCGGATATGGCCGGCCACTTGCTCTCCCGCCGATGCATGGCGTTCGGCTTCGGCAATATCGGCAAGAATGGCGACGCTGCGCTCGAAGAAGGCGCATCCCTCTGGCGTGAGCTGCAATCGCCGCGTTGAGCGGTGGATGAGCCGCGCGCCGAGGCGCTTTTCAAGTCTCGTGACGAGTTTGCTGACGGCTGAAGGCGTCATCCGGCAGGCTATGGCTGCAGCGGTGAAGCCGCCGAGTTCCACGGCGCGCACGAAGACTTCCATTTCACCGGAACGGTTGATCTCTTGGCGGCTCATGATGAATTGAAGTCATAAATGAGTTTCTTTTCGGCAATCTATATCATCTCTCTCGACGCGTCTATCTGTCTGAAGAACCAACAGGAGATAGACAATGGAATACAGAAATCTCGGTGCTTCGGGCTTGCGCGTTCCCGTGCTCAGTTTCGGCGCCGGCACCTTTGCCGGCAACGGACCGCTCTTCAGCGCCTGGGGCTCGACAGATGCGACAGAAGCGCGCCGTCTGGTCGACATCTGCCTGGAGGCGGGCGTCAATCTCTTCGACACGGCCGATGTCTATTCGGCAGGCGCATCGGAGGAGGTGCTTGGCCAGGCGATCCGGGGCAGGCGGGATGCCGTGCTGATCTCGACCAAGACAGCACTGCCGATGGGCGAGGGACCGGCCGATTGGGGCAGCTCGCGCTCGCGCTTGATCAAATCCGTCGATGCCGCCTTGCAGCGTCTCGGCACCGATTACATCGACCTCTTGCAACTGCACGCTTTCGACGCCTCGACGCCGATCGAAGAAGTGCTCTCCACTCTCGATGACCTCATGAAGGCGGGAAAGATCCGCTACATCGGCGCTTCCAACTTCGCCGGCTGGGAGCTGATGAAATCGCTCGCGATCTCCGACAAGCACGACTACGCACGCCATGTCGCCCATCAGGTCTATTATTCGCTCGCCGGCCGCGATTACGAATGGGAACTAATGCCGTTGGGCCACGATCAGAATGTCGGTGCCCTCGTCTGGAGCCCGCTGGCATGGGGCAGGCTGACAGGCAAGATCCGCCGCGGTCAGCCATTGCCCGAAAAGAGCCGGCTTCATGAGACGGCGTCATTCGGTCCTCCTGTCGATGACGAGAAGCTGTTCGATATCGTCGATGTGCTGGATGAGATCGCCGGCGAGACCGGGAAGAGCGTGCCGCAAATCGCCCTCAACTGGCTCTTGAGCCGGCCGACGGTCGCAAGCGTCATCATCGGCGCGCGCAACGAAGAACAACTGCGGCAGAATCTCGGCGCGGTTGGCTGGACGCTTTCGAAAGAGCAGATCGAGAGGCTGGATAAGGTCAGTGAGGTGACTGCGCCCTATCCCTATTTTCCGTACCGGCGTCAGGAAGGCTTCGCCAGGTTGAATCCGCCGCTCGTTTGACGCGGCAGGCGATCCCAATGACGGCGGCAAAGCAGGCAACTGCTTCGCCGCCGGATGAAACTTAACGGCCACCCTCGATCTTGCGATGGCGCTGGTTCCGGCCGCTTTCGCCGTAGGGATAGGCGGCAGGTTGCGGCGCGCTGATCTCGTTCAGCCGATCCATCTCCGCCTCCGTAAGTTTCAGCTCGGCGGCGCCGAGATTGTCGGCAAGCTGCTCACGCGTACGGGCGCCGAGGATGACTGAAGTTACCGCCGGTCGTGCTGCCGTCCAGGCAAGCGCCACCTGCGCCATGGTCACATCTCGTGCCTTGGCAATTTCCTCGACGATGGCAATGATTGCCCAGGTCCGCTCCTGCGCATTGCGTGGCGCAAAGGATTCACTGCCGCGATTGGGGTTTTCGCCAAGTCTTGTGGCGCCGGTCGGCATTTCGTCGCGCTTATATTTGCCGGTCAGCCAGCCACCGCCGAGCGGCGACCATGGCAGCAGGCCCATCCCGGCATCCAAGCAGGCATCGACGATTTCAAGCTCGATGTCGCGGACAAGCAGATTGTATTGCGGCTGCAGCGTCACCGGCCGCGTATAGCCCTGCGCCTTGGCAATCTCGGCTGCCTTGGCGATGTGCCAGCCGACATAGTTGGAGAAGCCGTAATAGCCGATCTTGCCGGCACGCACGGCGTCATCCAGAAATCGCAATGTCTCCTCGATCGGCGTTAAAGCGTCCCAGGCATGCATCTGATAGAGATCGATATGGTCGATACCCAGACGGCGAAGGGAATCATCTAGCGCTTGGCCAAGATGCCGGCGCGAAAGGCCGATGTCGTTCGGCCCGTTGCCCATCGGGAAGCGGCCCTTGGTGGCGATCACGGCCTGGCGCGCTTCCGTCGGACGCGCCTTCAGCCAGCGGCCGATGATCTCTTCCGACTTGCCGGCGCTGTAGACATCGGCGGTGTCGATGAAGTTGCCGCCCCATGCGAAGTAATCGTCGAGAAGCCTGTGCGACGCGGCTTCGTCTGCTTCCGCGCCGAACGTCATGGTGCCAAGGCAATAGGCCGTGACGACGGCCCCGCTTGGGCCGAGCTTGCGATAATCCATTCCTGCCTCCTCTGAACGAAGCTTTGCTGCCCAATCGGCGAAGCGATCGGGAGAGCTGCAGGCTCCGTGATCCATAGCAATGTGGTGCTTGAGACGGCCTCCACCGTCGATGGGTTCGACGCCCGGCGTTTTACCGCCTTGGCCGCGAAGGGAGCATAACCAATCATCCCATGATTACCAAGCGCATTCATTGCCTGAGGGGCCTGCATTGCGTAAAATTCTCCGTGATGATTCTTCTCTCGCCGAATGCCTCCCTTCATGGATGAAACGCCGACAAGCCGCATGCTTTCCTGGGCACGCAATTCCACCATCTATCGTCTCGAGCGGCGGATGATGACCGAGAAGCAGCTGTTCGATGCGATTTCCAAGAAAGCCAAGCAGAAATTCGAGGATATCAGCGGCGCACAGATCAAGGCACTCGCCGACTTCGCCGTCAAATTCGCCTATGAACTGAAGGTGCTCGATGATGTCGCCTTTGCCGAGATCAGCACGCGCTCGGCGGTCCGCTCCGGCAAGTCGAAGAAAGCCATCGCCTTCAAGCTCGCATCCAAGGGCATCAATGGTGAAACGGTTGTCGCGGCCGTGGAGGAGGTCGATGATCTCCGTTCCGCCGTCATCTTTGCAAGGAAGCGCGGTTTCGGGCCTTTCCGGCGCAGCGATCTCGACGAGAAGCGCAAGGCAAAGGAATTGTCTGCCTTCGCCCGCAACGGTTTCAGCTTCGCGATTGGAAAAAGGGTCTTCGAGATGGAGCGGGAAGATGCCGAGGAAGTTCTTGAGGCGAACCCGGGATTGTAAAGCACTATCCTCGTTGAAATAGCCGAGACCAACGGATAGCGTCGCGGCGCTCGAGGCCGTGAATATGAGGACGTTGGTGACAGCAGATTTTCGATTGCTCGCAGTGGCGATTTGCGTCGCTTCCTTGCCGATGACGGCCCACGCCGAGTGGCTGGCGGTCGAGACGATCAAGACTTATGCGATTAGCGGAACATCGGGGCGCGAGCTCTACGACTCCATCGGCGAGCGCGGCCCCTTGCTCGGACCCAAAGTGAGGGCGATTGCGCATACGGACTTCAAGCTGACCTGGACGCGGAAATATGAGCCGCAGCCGGACGGCGCCTGCACGATCACCGTCAATATACCGAAGCTGATTATCACTTACACATTGCCGAAGCCTTCGGCGCAATTGCCGGCGTCGACCCGCAAAAGCTGGCAGACATTCATCGCCGGGGTCGAAGCGCATGAGCGCGTGCATGGCGGCTTCATCAAGGACATGGTGAAGGAAATCGAAGCCATGAGCGTCGGTTTCTCCGTGCCCGACGACCCGAAATGCAGCAAGATCCGTGTGGAATTGACGAAGCGGCTTGGCGAGATTTCCAATAAGGAGCGGCAGAAAAACAGCGAGTTCGATAAAGTCGAATTCAGCGATGGCGGCAATCTCCAGCAACTCGTTTTGAAGCTTGTCAGGGAAGAGTAATGGCAAGCAGCGCAGCCGGCCGAATGCTTCCGGCTGCGCCCGCTCGAAAATGGATCAGCGGCCCATCTGTTTCCGCCATTCGGCGAATTTGAGTTTCGGCGCGTCGCTGGTCGCCGGATAAAGGCCGATGATAGTGGCGCCGTTCATCACCTCTTCGGTGACGAAATCCTCGTAGGCCGTCATTTCCACGGTCTCAGTGGCAATCTCATCAGCGAGATGTGCCGGAATGACGATGACGCCCTCATTGTCACCGACGAGAACGTCACCGGGGAAAACCGCGACGTCGCCGCAGCCAATCGGGCCGTTGATTTCGATGGCTTGATGCAGGGTCAGGTTCGTCGGCGCGGAGGGGCGGTGATGATAGGAGGGAATATCGAGCGCGGCGATCTCCGGGCTGTCGCGGAAACCGCCATCGGTAACGACGCCGGCCACGCCACGCACCTGCAGCCGCGAGATGAGAATGGAGCCGGCGGAGGCGGCACGTGCATCCTTGCGGCTATCCATGACCAGCACGAAGCCGGGCGGGCATTGCTCGACGGCGGCCCGCTGCGGATGTTCCGGGTTGCGGAAGACTTCGAGCGTGTTCAGGTCTTCGCGTGCCGGGATGTAGCGAAGGGTAAAGGCCTGGCCGACCATGTTCGCCTTCTTCGGCGAGAGCGGCCGCACATCCTGAATGAACTGGTTGCGCAGGCCGCGCCGGAAAAGCGCGGTGGCGATCGTCGGTGTTGCGACGCCCATCAGCTTGTCGCGCGTCTCTTTGCTCAGCACATAATTGCTCATGCGATATATCCTTTATGATCAATAGATGTCTGGTTCGCCCGGCGTCGGGCCGAAGCTGTTTTCCAGGAAATCGAAGTCGCAGCCGGTATCGGCCTGGGCCACATGGCGCGAGAACATCCAGCCATAGCCCCGACCGAATTTTTCAGCCGGCTTGACCCAGGCCTCACGGCGGCGCTGCAGCTCGTCCTCGTCGACAAGCATGTCGATGCGCCGCGCCTCGAGATCGAGGCTGACGATATCGCCATTGCGCAGCAGCGCCAGCGGCCCCCCGACATGGGACTCGGGTGAGACGTGCAGAATGCAGGCGCCGTAGCTCGTGCCGCTCATGCGGGCGTCGGAGAGGCGCAGCATGTCCCTGTGGCCCTTCTTCAGGAGCGCCTTAGGAATCGGCAGCATACCCCATTCCGGCATGCCGGGGCCGCCCTGCGGACCAGCACCGCGTAGCACCATGACGTGATTAGGCGTGATGTCGAGATTTTCATCGTCAACCGCCGCCTTCATCTCCGGATAGCTGTCGAAGACGATCGCCGGACCCTGATGCTTGTGAAAGCGCGGATCGCAGGCGGCCGGCTTGATGACGGCGCCGGTTGGCGCAAGGTTGCCCTTCAGCACCGCAAGCGACCCCTCATGATAGACCGGATTGTCGAGCGAGCGGATGACATCGTCATTGTAACATTTCGCACCTTCGAGCGTTTCGCCGAGGGTAACGCCGGAGACGGTGAGCGCCGAGAGGTCGAGCTTGGAAGAAAGCTTCGCCATCAGGGCTCTGAGGCCGCCGGCATAATAGAAATCCTCCATCAGATAGGTCTTGCCGGTCGGCCTGATATTGGCGAGCACCGGTGTCGTGCGTCCGGCCTTGTCAAGATCTTCGAGCGAGAGATTGATGCCGGCGCGCCGCGCCATCGCGATCAGATGCACGACGGCATTGGTGGAACAGCCCGTCGCCATCGCGACAGCGACGGCATTGTTGACCGCGGCCTGCGTGACGATTTTCGAGGGAACGAGATCTTCCCACACCATCTCGACGATCCGCCGACCGACAGCTGATGACATGCGGATATGATTGGCATCTGGGGCGGGTATCGAGCTTGCACCCGGCAGCGTTAGGCCCAGTGCCTCGGCGATTGCCGTCATCGTGCTTGCCGTGCCCATCGTCATGCAGTGACCATAGGAGCGGGCGATGCCGGCTTCGACATCGACCCATTCCTTCTCCGAAATGGTGCCGGCGCGGCGCTCGTCCCAGAACTTCCAGGCATCGGAACCAGAGCCCAGATATTCGCCGCGGTAATTGCCGCGCAGCATCGGGCCGGCCGGCAGGTAGATCATCGGCAGGCCCATGGAGAGCGCGCCCATGACGAGGCCAGGTGTGGTCTTGTCGCAGCCGCCCATCAACACGGCGCCATCGACCGGATGCGAACGCAAAAGCTCTTCGGCCTCCATCGCGAGCATGTTGCGATAGAGCATAGTCGTTGGCTTGACGTAGCTTTCCGACAGCGACAGCGCCGGCAGCTCCAGCGGAAAGCCGCCGGCCTGCAAGATGCCGCGCTTCACGTCCTCGACGCGATGCTTGAAATGCGCATGGCAGGGATTGGCGTCGGACCAGGTGTTGAGGATGGCGATGACGGGCTTATCCGTCCATTCCTCGGGCGCATAGCCCATCTGCATGGTACGCGAGCGATGTCCCGAGCTTCTGAGGTCATCAGGCGCAAACCATCTGGCGCTGCGCAAATCCTGGGGCTTCTTCGTGCTGTTCATCGTAGTTGCGCCTTGTATTCGAATGTTGGTTGAAGAGATAAAGCATGAGCCGCATCATTCCTTCATGCCCCATTTTAGCAGGGTGCGGCGTTCGATCGTCTGGAAAACCAGGTTTTCGACAATAAGCCCGATGACGATCACCGTCAGCAGGCCGGCAAAGACCGAGGGGATGTCGAGAAGATTGCGGTTTTCGAAGATGAACCAGCCAAGCCCGCCCTGGCCGGAGGAGACGCCGAAGACGAGTTCGGCGGCGATCAAGGTGCGCCAGGAAAAGGCCCAGCCGATCTTCAACCCCGTGAGGATCGACGGGAACGCGGCGGGGATCAGGATGAGGAAGACATAGGAAAGCCCCGTCAGCCCGTAATTGGCGCCCACCATGCGCAAGGTGCGCGAGACGCCGAGAAAGCCGGCATGCGTATTGAGCGCAACCGCCCAGAGCACGGAATGGATAAGCACGAAGACGAGACTTGCCGGTCCTAGCCCGAACCAGATGAGGGCGAGCGGCAAGAGCGAGATGGCCGGCAGCGGATTGAACATCGCCGTCATGGTCTCGAGGAAATCGGTGCCGATGCGGGTGTTGATCGCAACGACCGTCAGGACGGCGGCAAGCACCGTTCCCGAGATGTAACCGGTCACCAGTATCTTCAGCGTAGTCCAGATGCGGGCCGGCAGGACGCCATCGGCGAACCGGTCATAAAGCGCGGTCAGCGTGTCGCTCAGCGTCGGGAATAGCAGCGGATTGTCGAGATGCCGGGCATAGGCCTCCCATATGACGGCGAGGATGATGATCAGCAATGATTTGCGGAACAGGCCGGACTGCCAGAGGAGTTCCATTGTGCCGAGCTTCTGTTCGACGGCGGCTATATGGCCGGCGGCTTCCGTTGTCTGAGGAGCAAGGATGATCTGTGGCGCGCTCATGGTTTACTCCCTGTGTCCCTGCTCGGCAAACAGCATGTGGTGGATCTCATGTTCCAGCTTGGCGGCAGCAGCGGGATCGTCACGGACGGCTTCCACATCGCGCACCTCGGCCTTAACGCGGCCGGGATGCGGCGACAACAGCAGGATGCGGTTGGAGATCTTGATCGCCTCGGCGATCGAGTGGGTGACGAAGATAACGGTGAAGCGCGTATCTTCCCAGAGCTGTAGGAGTTCGTCCTGCATCTGTCGGCGGGTGAGGGCATCAAGTGCGGCGAAAGGCTCGTCCATCAAGAGGATATCGGGCTGCATCGCCATGCCGCGGGCAATTGCGACACGCTGTTTCATGCCGCCTGACAGCATGTGCGGATAGGTGTCGACCGCGCGTGTGAGCTTGACCTTGTCGATATAGTCGCGGGCGATGGCCTCGGCTTCGCCGCGCGGCAGGCGACGAGCCGTCGTCAGCGGAAACATGACGTTCTCCAGCACCGTCTTCCAGGGCAGCAGCTGGTCGAATTCCTGAAAGACCATCATGCGGTCGGCGCCCGGCTTCTTGACCGGTTGCCCCTTGATCTCAATCCGGCCCGTGGTCGGTGTCATGTAGCCGCCGATGGCCTTCAGCAGCGTCGATTTTCCGCAGCCCGAGGGACCAAGGAGGACGAAGCGGTCAGACTGGGCAACCGAGAAGCTGACGTTTTCCGTCGCGGTGATCAGCAGGTTCGGCGTCTTGTAGCGAAGCGTTACCCTGTCGACATTCAGAAGCGGTTTTACGGTCATTGTTTCCGTTACCGGTATGTCGGCGTGCGTTTTTGCCTGAAGCATGAGCCTTCTCCGAGGGTGGCTTGAAGGCGGCATTCGCGCCGCCAACAGGCGTCAGTTGCCATTGAGATCGGCTGCTTCCGGCAGGTAATAGTCGGTCCAGGCCTTGGGCATCGTCTTCAGAGTGCCGATCTTGTAGAGGTGGGTCGCAAACTTCATGGTTCCCTGGGGATCCATGCGGAACTCCATCATGTGCGGCTCGTTCAGGATCGCCACGAGATCTTCGACGCTGGTTTTGTCGGCGCTGACGGTCTTGTAGGCTTCCACGGCCGATTTCGGATCCTGCTTGATGAAATCGATGGCCTCAGCCGTCGCCTCGCGCACGGCCTTGATGATGGTTGGATTGGCGGTTGCGAACTGCGTCGTAGTGAAGAAGGTGCCCTGGGTCAGTTCGCCGCCGATGATATCGCGGGAATCGATGACCTTGTGAACGCCCGGCTGCTTCAGCTCGAGATATTGGAAGGGCGGGGCGGAAAAGTGGTTCTTGACCTCATGGGTCTGGTTGGCAAGCGCTGCCATCGCATCGGGATGGCCAAGCTGCACCGTGTTGGTGTCGAACTTGTGCACCTGATCGTCGCCATACATTTGCGCGGCGGCCATCTGCAGCAGGATTGCCTGCGTCGAGACGCCGACTGTCGGCACGGCGATCTTGTCGCCCGGCTGAATATCCTTCAGCGACTGGACGCGCGGATCGCGCGAAACCATGATGACGGGTTGGGCCGAATTGGTGACGATTCCCTTCACCTTGCCTCGGGTGCGGTCCCAAAGCAGCAGCAGATTGCCGGTGCCGGTATTGACGATGTCGACGTTGCCGGAGAGCAGCGCGTCAGTCTGCGCGCCACCGCCACTGAAGGTGCGCCATTCAACCTTGACGCCCTGAAGGCCATCAGCGGCGGCATGCTTCTCAATGAGCTTCTGCGTCTCCATTACATGGCTGGCGAGATAAAGAATGCCCGGCTGACGCGTGATCGAAATATCGGTCTTTTCGGCCGCACCGGCTGAAAAGGTGCCGGCAATCACCACGCCGATCGCGGTCAAACAGCGAAGAAATCCTCTCATTTGCTCCTCCCAATTGATCCAACACTTTGAGAAAGAGGTTGGCGTCCGTTCACTAAAGCACTAATGTATCAGTGCATCAAGCCCCGAACTGTGTTTAATGAGCAGATGCTCTTGATCAGAAAGGCCGCCAGTGAAGCTCAATCCGAAGGAATTCGCACTTGATCGCTCCCGTCAGGTGGGGCCTCAGATCCTGGAGATCCTGCGATCGCGCATTCTTTCGATGAGCCTGCCGCCAACGACGGTCCTGTCGCGCATCTCGCTGCAAAGCGAATTCAATGTCAGCCAGACCCCCGTGCGCGATGCCCTGATCCGGCTTGAGGAGGAGGGGTTGGTGGAGGTCTATCCGCAATATGCGACCGTCGTTTCGAGGATCGATATCCGCAACGCTATCGAGGCGCATTTCCTCCGACTGTCGATCGAGCTTGAGGCCGTTCGACGGCTGACGCTGGATTCACCCGATGAAACGGCAGCGTCTCTGGAGGCCGTTCTGGTGCGCCAGAAGCATGTCATGTCGCCTGAGACCTACGATCTTTTCGATTCTCTCGATAAGGATTTTCATCGGGTGCTTTACGAGAGAGCAGATATCCTCGGCCTCTGGTCGACCGTCCGGCGCCAGGGGGTGCACATCGACCGACTGCGCATGCTGAACCTGCCGATGCCTGGCAAGCTGGAGCAGATCATCGTCGATCATCAGTCGGTTGTCGACGCTGTCCGTTCCGGCGATGCGGAGACCGCCGTCGTCGCCCTGCGCAAGCATCTCTCCGGCACCCTGTCGATCATCGATCTCATCTGCGAACAATATCCGGACTATGTGAGCCGCTAGCCTATTGGCTTTCGCACCTACGTGAGATGTGGAGCGTGCCAGCACCCGCATTGGCTTGCGCGTTGCTTCATGCGACAAAGTTACAGGGAAACAAATCATGGAGTTCGCTTGACCATCGGGCTTGCGCATGCGGAGCTGATCGCGGTTCTGACGGCCGTTACGGGCAGTGATCCCAGGGTGATGACGGTGCGGTCGGGCGATGCCTTGCCGTCCGGTCCGTTTGAGCTCGGACATCGCACCTTGCAGAGCGGATTGCGCGAATGGGTTCAGGATCAGACCGCCCATCCCGTCGGCTATCTGGAGCAGCTTTATACGTTTGCCGATCGCGATCGAAACAATGACATTCTCGGCGGTCGCACGATTTCGATCAGCTATCTCGGGCTCGTGCGCGAACAGGCTGCCCCCGGCGGCGGGATGCCGGGCTGGCATGGCTGGTACGAATATTTCCCTTGGGAGGATCATCGAAGCGGACGGCCGCGGATGCTCGACGATATCGCCGTCCGGCTTGCGCCCTGGATCGAGGAGGATGCGATGCGCAGCGGGCAGCGCCGCCGCCGCGCCGATTTCGACTTCGGGCTGAATGGTGCGGCATGGAACGAGGATCTCGTCCTGCAGCGTTATGAACTGCTCTACGAGGCGCGTCTCGTCGCCGAGGCGGGTTGCGATCTCAAGCACAATTTCGGCAGGGCGATGTTTGCCGATCATCGCCGCATCCTTGCGACCGGGATGGCGCGCCTCAGGGCCAAGATCAAGTACCGTCCTGTCGTCTTCGAACTCATGCCCGAGAATTTTACGCTGCTGCAATTACAGAAAACCGTTGAAGCCCTGGCCGGACTGACGCTCCACAAGCAAAATTTCCGTCGGCTGATCGAGCAGCAGGAACTTGTGGAGGAGACGGGCGGCACCGAAAGCGAGACCGGCGGCCGTCCAGCCAAGCTCTTCCGCTTCCGCCGCGCAGTCCTCGAAGAACGTGAATTCGCCGGAACGAAATTACCGCTCTCCCGCAATTGACATATACTCATATTGAGAATATCTATTTGCTTACGATATGCTCAAAATGAGTATAATAAGGAGCCGGTCATGAATCTTCCCATATCCGCATCCTCCATCTATGATCGCGTTAGCCGCGTCATTCCCAAGGCCGAATGGCTGACGTTCCAGGATGACGTCGAGGCGATCCTCGAATTGAAGCGACGCCGCAACGCCGTCATTCTCGCGCATAATTACCAGACGCCGGAGATCTTTCACGGCGTCGCTGATATCGTCGGCGACAGTCTCGCGCTCGCGCGCAAGGCCGTGGACGTCGATGCCGATATCATCGTCCTTGCCGGCGTGCATTTCATGGCCGAGACCGCCAAGCTGCTGAACCCGGAAAAGACGGTTCTGATCCCGGACATGGAAGCGGGATGCTCGCTAGCGGAATCTATCACACCTGAAGATATCGCGCTGCTGCGCCAGGCCCATCCGGGAGTTCCGGTTGTTACCTACGTCAACACGTCGGCAGCCGTGAAGGCCGCTTCCGATATCTGCTGCACTTCGGGCAATGCCCGGCAGGTGGTGGAATCGCTCGGCGTGCCGAAAGTATTGATGCTTCCGGACGAATATCTGGCGCGCAACGTCGCACGCGAAACCAATGTCGAGCTCATCGCCTGGCATGGGCATTGCGAGGTTCATGAACTCTTCACCGCGGACGATATTCGCCAGCTACGCGAGAATTACCCCGGCGTAACGGTGCTGGCCCATCCGGAATGCCCGCCCGACGTCGTTGCGGCGGCGGATTTCGCAGGCTCGACGGCCGTCATGTCCGACTATGTCGGCAAGAAGCGCCCGTCGCGTGTGGTGTTACTCACCGAATGTTCGATGAGCGACAATGTCGCCGTGCATCATCCGGACGTCGAGTTCATCCGGCCCTGCAATCTCTGCCCACACATGAAGCGCATCACCCTCGGCAATATCCGTAAGGCTTTGGAAGAGGGGCGGCACGAGGTCACGGTCGACCCGGCGATTGCGGCCGATGCCCGTCGGGCGGTTGAAAGGATGCTGGCGATATGAGCGAGATCCTCGAAGACTTGAGCGGCCGCATCGTCATCGTTGGCAGCGGCCTTGCCGGATTGATGACGGCGCTGATACTGGCGCCCGAGCCGGCCGTGATCGTCACCCGTGCCCTGATCGGCGCGGAAACGTCAAGCGCCTGGGCGCAAGGTGGCATCGCCGCCAGCATCGGCAAGGGCGATAGTGCCGCCCTGCATCTCGCGGATACGCTTGCCGCCGGTGACGGGCTCTGCGATGCGAAGGTGGCGGCAAGGATCGTCGCCGAAGCACCTGCCGCCATCGCGGCACTGGAGTGCTTCGGTGTTGAGTTCGACCGCAACGATGCCGGCGAATTGTCTCTCGGCCTCGAAGCTGCACATTCGTTTCGGCGTATCGTGCATTCCAAGGGTGATGGTTCGGGGGCTGCCATCGTCCGCGCGCTTGCCGAGGCGGTTGCCCGCACGCCGTCGATCACGGTGCTTGAGGGCTGTCAGGCGCAACGCCTGTTGCTGGATGGGGATCGCGTCGCCGGCCTTCTGTGCCTCACCGGTAAGGGTAGTGTCGTTCTACAGTCGTCGCGCATCGTTCTCGCTACGGGCGGTATCGGCGGGCTGTTCGATGCCACGACCAACCCGGTCGGTAATTTCGGGCAGGGAATTGCGCTTGCGGCACGGGCCGGCGCTCAACTTGCTGACATGGAGTTCGTACAATTTCATCCCACCGCACTCGACAGCCGCAGGCGTCCGCTGGCGCTTGTCAGCGAAGCTGTTCGCGGCGAAGGCGCGCTTCTCGTCAATGAAAGCGGCGAGCGCTTCATGGTCGGTGTCGAAGGTGCCGAGCTTGCGCCGCGCGATGTCGTCGCGCGCGCCATTAGCGCGCAAATTGCCCGCGGCGGCCGGGTTTTTCTCGATGCGCGAGCTGCGCTCGGCAATCGCTTTGGTAGCCGCTTTCCGGTGATCGAGGCCCTTTGCCATGAGGCAGGCGTCGATCCGGCGAGTGACCTCATTCCAGTACGTCCTGCCGTTCACTATCACATGGGTGGCGTTGCCACCGACGAGAGCGGCCGCAGTTCGGTTCCTGGCCTATGGGTCGTGGGCGAGGCGGCTTCCACCGGCCTGCATGGCGCCAACCGTCTTGCCAGCAATTCGTTGCTGGAGGCGGCTGTCATGGGCATGCGGGCGGCGCACGATATCGCAAGTGCCGATGCAAGGCCCGCAAGCTTGCCGAAACATTTCCCCGAGACTTTTGCGCCAGATCCGGCGCTCGTTCGGCCGATCGTCTCGCGACATCTCGGCGTGCTGCGCAATGGCGGCGCCATCCATGGCGCCATTGCGGCTCTCCTGCCGTTTTGTGAGAACGAACGCACGGCAACCGACCCTGCGCTGGTGGCCTTGCTGATCGCCGTCTTCGCAAGTCTCCGGATGGAATCGCGCGGCGCCCATGCCCGCACTGATTTTCCGCTCAAGCTGCAGCATGCGCAACGCCGTATGATGCATCTCACCGATGCCCTGGATATCGCCCGGTCTGTTACCCCCTATTCCATGGCAAGGAGTGCCTGATATGACACTTGCTCCCCTCCCGCGCCTGATCGTCGAGCCGCTAGTGCGCAATGCACTGGTCGAGGATCTCGGCCTTGCCGGCGATGTCACATCCACGGCCGTCATCCCGGCGGGCCATCGGTCCCGCGTTGCTATGGTAACCCGCCAGCCGGGTGTGGTCGCGGGTCTCGATGCCTCCGAGTTGGCTTTCCAGCTCGTGGATCCTGCAATTGTCATGACCCGTCACGTGCCCGATGGTGCGAAGGTAGAAAAAGGCGATATCATCGCGACAATCGAGGGACTGTCTCGCGGCCTGCTGACAGCGGAGCGCACCGCACTCAATTTTCTCGGCCATCTCTCCGGTATTGCCTCCGTGACCGGCAGCATCGTCGAGGCGATCGCCGGCACGAAGGCGTCGATCGTCTGCACTCGCAAGACGACGCCGGGCCTCAGGGCTCTGGAAAAATATGCGGTGCGCGCCGGCGGCGGTATGAACCATCGCTTCGCGCTTTATGACGCGGTGTTGATCAAGGACAATCACGTCGCAATTGCCGGGGGCATCGCCGAAGCCATCCGCCGAGCCAAGGCGGGCGTCGGTCATATGGTCAAGATCGAAGTCGAGGTGGATACGCTGGCGCAGCTTCGCGAAGCGATGCAGGAAGGCGTCGACGCCGTGCTGCTCGACAACATGATGCCGGATCAGCTGCGCGAGGCGGTCGATATCGTCGGAGGCCGGGCCATCACCGAAGCCTCCGGCCGCATCACGCCGGCAACAGCTGCCGCAATCGCCGCCTCCGGGGTCGATCTCATCTCCGTCGGCTGGCTGACGCATAGCGCGCCGACACTCGATATCGGGCTGGACTGGAAGGCGGCGGCTTAAAGCCGCCGATCCCGGGTCAAACGACCACCGGCACCTGTGCGCCGTCCATGCTGATCACGACGCCGGTGACGTAGCTTGCTTTGGCCGAACTCAGGAAAGCGACGACATTGGCGATGTCGACAGGATCGGCCATGCGGCCGATCGGAATGCGCTGCAGGGCATCGGCCAGTGCTTCCTGCTCGGTCGAGCCGGAGATCTTCGCCGCCGCCTTCAGGCCCTCGGCAACGCGATCCGTCTCGGTGAGGCCGGGATTGAGGCCGACGACGCGCACGCCCTTGCCGGCATAGGCATTGGCAAGCCCGACGCTTGCGAGCATCAGGGCGGCATTGGCCGAGCCGCCGGCCAGATGGACAGGGGAGGCGACCTTGCCGCCGTTGCCGATGATATTGATGACGGCACCCGTGCCGCGCGCGCCCATGCGCTTGATGATGGGATCGATCACGTTGATGTAGGAAAAATACTTCGCATCCATCGCGGCACGCCAGATGGCAGGCGTCAGTTCATCCGCTGGCGTGCGCGCCGCGGCACCTGCGCTGTTGACGAGGATGTCGATCGGGCCGATCTCCGTTTCGACCTTATCAATGACTGCGAGGGCCTGTTGATCGGAGATCAGGTCGGCAGCATAGCCATGCGCGCCAGGAAGCTTCGAAAGGGCCGCATCGATATTGGACTGCGACCG
Organism: Rhizobium sp. BK312; assembly: GCF_014193605.1. Taxonomy (NCBI): domain Bacteria; kingdom Pseudomonadati; phylum Pseudomonadota; class Alphaproteobacteria; order Hyphomicrobiales; family Rhizobiaceae; genus Rhizobium; species Rhizobium sp. BK312. Next base: position 483,270 of record NZ_JACHZP010000004.1, read on the forward strand.
GGAGCAGATCGCCACCCTTGCTCCCTCCTGCAGGAAGAGTTCGGCACAGGCATAGCCGATGCCCTTCGAGCCACCGGTGATCAGAACGACTTTATCCTTGAGGCCGAGGTCCATGGAATGTCTCCGGAATGATTTGGTTGGATCGCCAAGCTACGTCCCGAAATCACCACCGTACAGGGTCGCGGTCGTCACAGCTTGGTTACCGGAGCCCGATCTTACGAAAGACGCTTGGCCTTCAGCACCGAAACGGCCGTCTCACTATTATGGACATAGTCATTGGCGTCAGGCTGACGCTGCACCAGGAGAATGAACAGCAGGTCGGTCAGCATCAGCTGTGCATCGCGGGCAGTGATTGCCGACGAACGGACGCGATCCTCGTCGCCGACGGTATGGAGGCAGATATCGGCAACGCGAGCGAGTGGGTTGTCCTGCAGCCCGGTGACGGCAATGACGGTTGCCTGGCGCTGGCTGGCTAATTCCGCAATCCGTAGCGTCTCGATGCTGGCGCCGGAATAGGAAAGCGCAAAGAGCAGGTCATCCGGCCCCAAGGTCGATGCATTCGCCATCTGCACATGGCTATCGCTGTCATGCAGCACGTTGCGGCCGAGCTTCATCAGCTTGTAGGAAAAGTCGCGCGCGACCAGCGAGGAGGCGCCAACGCCGGCCAGATGGATGCGTCTCGCATCATGCAGCGCTTCGAGTGCTTTTTCGATGTCGGCTTCGTTGTTGACCGAGATCGTCTGCTGCATCGCCTGCATCTTGCTGCCGAGCAGCTTCTGCAGGATCGTGAGATAGCCGTCGCCCACTTCGATCGTGCCGTGGATCATACCGGCCGGCGCCTGCCATTCCTGCGCTTTCGCCTCGCTGACGGCAAGTTTCAATTCCTGATAGCCGGCATAGCCGAGCTTCTGGCTGAATTTCACGACGCTCGACTGGCTGCGGCCGGTTTCGACCGCGAGCGCTGCTGAGGACAGGCGCAGCATCTGGTCGGGATTATCGATGATGAACTGTCCGATCTGGCGATCGGCGGGCGCCATGGTTTCGAGCTGCGCGCTGATTTTCTTTAAGATCGACATTTGTCCCTTCGAGCCATCGAGGCCGCTTCACCCGCCGAAACGAGCGCACCGAAAATAGCATCCGGTTCTAGCTCGGCAATCTCGCTTCGTGCGATCGGACATTATCACAGCAAATTGGAATAAAAAATTCCAAATCTGGTTGACACTCTGGAATGGCCGATTAGTCTTTGGAAGAAATGCGTGAAGGACTCGCGGTGTCCTCACCTTTTCCTCGACGGATACTCATCATGGACAGACTTCGCATCTCCGGCGGCAGACGGTTGCAGGGCGCGGTGACCATCGCCGGCGCCAAGAATGCCGCCTTGCCGGAAATCGCAGCGGCGCTCTTGAGCCCGCATCCGCTGGAACTGACGAACCTGCCCGCAGTCAGCGATGTCGAGAACATGCTCGATGTCATTGCCCTTCACGGTGCCAGAGTTGAGCGCGGGCCGCATGGCACCACGATCGATGCGAATAACATCGTCTCGAAGGAGACGTCTTACGATACGGTCCGCCGCATGCGGGCGACCGTGCTGGTGCTTGCGCCGCTGCTCGCCCGCTTCGGTCACGCGCGTGTTTCGCTTCCCGGCGGCTGCGCCATCGGCGCGCGGCCCGTCGATATGCACATCAAAGCCCTGGCGACGTTGGGCGCCGATATTGCGATCGAAAGCGGCCTGATCGTCGCTTCGGCTTCAAATGGGCTGAAGGGCGCGCGGATCGTGCTGAGTTCGCCATCCGTAGGTGCGACGGAAACGGCTATGATGGCCGCCTGCGCCGCCAAGGGAGAAACCGAGATATTGAATGCCGCCCGCGAGCCGGAGGTGGCGGATCTCGCGGCCTGCCTCAGCGCTATGGGGGCGCGGATCGAAGGGGCGGGGACCCATCGCATCCTCATCGATGGTGACACCGACTGGCGTCCGGCCAAGCATCACGGCATCCCTGACCGCATAGAGGCAGGCACCTATGCGGTGGCCGCGGCGATCACCGGCGGTCAGCTCGAGCTTATTCATGCCCGGTTGGAAAATCTGGCCTCGGTCGTCCAGGCGCTTGAGGCCATGGGCGTCAGCGTCTGGCCGAGTGATCGCGGTCTGGTGGTCTCCCGGGAAGGCCCGCTCAAGGGAGCCGATATCACAACCGAACCCTATCCGGGCTTCCCGACGGACCTGCAGGCGCAGTTCATGGCGCTCGCCTGCTGCGCTGAAGGCGCGACGCTGATCCGCGAGACCGTATTCGAAAATCGCTTCATGCATGTGCCGGAGTTGACGCGGCTCGGCGCCAATATCACCCTGCAGGGCACGACTGCTTTGGTGCGTGGCGGAGCGCCGCTCAAGGGTGCGCAGGTGATGGCGACAGACCTCAGGGCATCCGTGTCGCTGGTTCTCGCCGCCCTCGTGTCCAAGGGCGAAACCATCGTCAATCGCGTCTATCATCTTGATCGCGGCTACGAGCAGCTGGATCGCAAGCTGCGTCTCTGCGGCGCCGATATTGAACGGCTGACGTCATGACCGCCGTATCGGAAAACGCTCCTTATTTCCTCGGCATCGATGGCGGCGGTACTGGCTGCCGGGCGCGCATCGAGGATGCTGAAGGCATGATTTTAGGGCAGGGATTGTCCGGCCCGGCAACGACCAGGCTCGGGATCGCCGAAGCATGGGCGTCGATTTCGCGTGCCTTTGACGCAGCAATAGAAGAAGCCGGGTTGAGTGCAGACGATATCGGGCGCATCCACGTCGGCGTCGGGTTGGCGGGCATCGGCCGCAAGGGCGCGCTTGATGCGTTGAAGGCGATAGAGCATCCATTTGCGAGCATCGAGTTCATTAGCGACGGGGAGGGCGCCTGCCTCGGCGCGCATTCCGGTCGCGATGGTGCCATCGTCATTGCCGGGACGGGCTCGATCGGGCTCGGTCTCGTCGAAGGACGGCAATTGCGGGTGGGCGGCTATGGTTTTCCGATTTCGGATGAGGGCAGCGGCGCCTATCTCGGGCTGAAGGCGGTGCAGCTTGCGCTGCGTGCCCATGATGGCCGCGAACAGAAGACGGCGTTGCTGGCCGAAATCATACAACGCTTCCAGAACGATCCGATGGAGGCGGTCGCCTGGATGGACAGGGCTTCGGCCACGGATTATGCGGCCCTTGCACCGATGGTCCTCCGCCATGCCGATCAGGGCGATGCCGCCGCGCGGCGTATCGTGCAAAGTGCAGCTGCCCATATCGATACGCTGGTTCGCACCCTGTTCGAAAAAGGTGCGCCGCGCGTCTGCCTGCTTGGTGGTCTCGCAAGCCCGCTCGAGCCTTGGCTCTCGCCCGATGTACGCCGTCGCTTGAAACCCATCGACGGCGATGCCGTCTCAGGGGCTATCATCCTCGCCAGAAGGGCGATCTGCCAACATTGAACGATGCGACTGGGAGCAGAGCTTTTGCGCGATCGATATGGAATATTTTATTCCTTTCTGGATTGACGAAAGGAATAAATGGACATAGTGTTAACCAAGGTAAACAGGGAATGGACGGGGAACGAAGCCAGAAAGGCCATCCTCAATCCCGGCTGACTTTGGTCTTCCGTTTAACTGAAAGCCAATCTTTGCTGCGGCGAGCCCGATCTTAATGGATCGAGCTCGCCATCCTGACCTATTGATACTCAAGCGTTATTTCGCGAGCAGGCCCATGACAGAGCAGACGTTGATATCCGAACTGGAGCAGTTGGTTTCCGAAGGGCGCAATCCGAATACGATGCATATCGATCTGCTGCCGACCTTCGATATCCTGCGTGAAATGAACTATGAGGATCAGACGGTGCCCCTCGCCGTCGAGAAGGTCATTCCGGCGATCGCCGCCGCCGTCAATCAAATCGTCGCCGCCTTCCAGAAGGGCGGACGGCTGATCTATATGGGTGCCGGCACGAGCGGCCGTCTCGGCGTTCTCGACGCTTCTGAATGCCCACCGACTTTCAGCGTGGCGCCGGACATGGTCGTCGGCCTTATTGCCGGCGGTCCGGATGCGCTGCGGCGCTCGATCGAGGGCGCGGAGGACGATCCGGCGCAGGGGCGCCAGGCGCTGGAGGAGATCGAGCTGAGCAAGGATGATGTCGTCGTCGGCATCGCCGTCAGCGGTCGCACGCCCTATGTGATCGGTGGCCTGAATTACGCCAAGAGCATCGGCGCCTTCACCGTGGCACTTTCCTGCAATCCGAACTCCATCATCGCCGGTATTGCGGATCTGGCGATCTCGCCGGTCGTTGGTCCGGAAATCCTGACCGGCTCAACAAGGCTAAAGTCGGGCACCGCGCAGAAACTCATTCTCAACATGCTGACGACGGCAAGCATGATCCGCATTGGCAAGAGCTATCAGAACCTGATGGTCGATGTCAGCGCCAGCAACAAGAAGCTCGTGGCGCGCGCCTCGCGCATCGTCATGCAGGCGACCGGCTGCACCCAGCAGGAAGCGCGCCGCGTGCTCGATCTCACCGGCAACGACGTCAAGCTTGCCATTCTGATTGAAATTACCGGAATGGGCATTGAAGAAGCCCGCGCGGCATTGCAAAACGCTGATGGATTCCTGCGTAAGGCCATCAACGCCAGGACTGCTTGAGACAATCAATAGGCTAAAATCGGCCGGGGACATTTAAAAAAATTTGGAGGACTGAAAGTGAAAGGGAATTTTGCAAAGACGCTGATTTCGGGAGTAGCGCTGGCCGTGGGGGTTGGTCTGGCGACCGTCGCGATTCCGGCGCAGGCAGCGACGCTACGTATGGCATGGTCGCAGGACGCGACCGGGCTTGATCCGCATAAGCAGACGGCCTTCTCGTCCATTCGCCTGCTGGAACTGATCTATGAGCCGCTCGTTCGCCTCGACAGCAATCTGCAGATCGTGCCCGGCGTTGCCGAGAGCTGGCAGTTCTCCCCCGACGGCAAGCAGCTGACCTTTAAGCTCAATGCCAAGGCCAAATTCCAGAACGGCGCAGCTGTCACCTCGGCCGACGTCAAGGCCTCCTTCCAGCGTATTCTCGATCAGGCGACTGGCGCCGTTGCCCGCGCTAATTTCCTGTCGATCGCGAGCATCGATACGCCCGATGCCAATACCGTTGTCTTCAACCTGTCGCAGCCGGACGTTCCCCTTCTGACTGCCATGACGAGCCTCAATGCGGCGGTTGTGCCGGCAAGCGAAATCACCGCCGGCTCCATCGGTACGAAGGCGATCGGCTCCGGCCCCTTCAAGCTCGACAGCTGGGTTCCGAATTCCAAGGAAGTCTTGAGCGCCAACAAGGATTGGGCCGGCGGCGCCACGGGCGTCGATGGCATCAATATCAGCGTCCTGCCGGATGAAACCGCGATCCTCGCGTCGCTCCGCACCGGTCAGATCGATTTCGCACTACTCAACGATCCGCTTGTCGCAACGCTGGTGCCGAAGGAGCCGAAGCTGCAGCTCACCCGCACGCCGATCCTTTCCTACAACGTCCTGCAGCTCAATCCATCGCGCAAGCCCATGGATCAGCTCGCCGTGCGCCAGGCAATTTCCTGCGCCATCGACCGCAAGGACGTGATGGATACGGCGGCACTTGGCGAGGGCAAGGTGACGGGGCCGCTGACGATGCCGCTCTATGCGACCGATCCCAGCAAGCTCTTCTGCTATACGCGCGATGTCGCCAAGGCGAAGAAGCTGATGGCCGATGCCGGCTTTGCCAATGGTTTCTCGGCGACGGTGATCGCCGCAACCGGTGAGCCGCCGACCGCCACGGCCGAGGCGCAGGTCATCCAGTCGCAGCTTGCCGAAATCGGCATCAAGCTCGATATCAAGGTGATGGAACTCAACGTCTATGTCGACACCTGGCTGAAGGGCAATTTCGACATGGCCGTTGCGCTGAACGGCGGCAGTGCCGACCCCTATTCCATGTACAACCGTTATTGGACCAAGACGGGCAACCTGCAGAAGGTCGCCAACTATATCGACGACACGCTCGACAGCCTGATGCAGAAGGACCGCGCCGAAACCGATCCCGCCAAGCGCAAGGAGATTTTCGCCGAGTTCGAAAAGCATCTTGCCGAAGTGTCGCCCTGGATCTGGCTCTATACGGCTTATGGCTACACGGCCGAGCAAAAGAACGTGGAGGGCTTCGTACCGACGCCGACCGGCTCGCTGTTCGGTCTGAGCAAGGTCTCGATCAAGTAACGATGATTGGGACCTAGAGCATTTCCCTTTCGAGCGATTTCATGGAAATGCTCTATCTCTTTGTTTTTACGCAATTTCAGCTGTCAGTTCACGTCTTGGTTTAGCTGAAATTGTTTTAGAGGAATTGCAATGTCATATCTGACGCGCCGGCTGATGACATTCCCGCTGATCATGCTGGGCGTGTCCATCTTCGTCTTCGTTGCCATCCGGCTGGTGCCTGGCGATGCGATCACGGCGATGCTCGGAACCAATGCGGGCCTGCTGACGCCGGAGCAGCGGCAGGCCCTTGCCGCCTATTTCGGCATCGACCAGTCCTGGCCTATCCAATACTGGCATTGGTTGCTCGGCGTATTCCAGGGCAATCTCGGCATATCCGTTACCTATGGCAAGCCGGTGCTCGATATCATTCTGGAGCGTTTTCCGCTGACGCTCGAGCTTGCCTTGCTTTCGATGGTGATCGCGCTTGCGATCGGCCTGCCGGCGGGCGTCTTTGCCGCCACCAGAAACGAAAAGTTCTCCGATCTTTTCGTGCGCATCGTCGCCATGATCGGGCAGTCCACGCCGAATTTCGTTCTCGGCCTTCTGCTGATCTATGCCTTGTCTGCCGGTTTCGGTGTGCTGCCGACCATGGGTGCCTTCACGCCCCTTTGGGAGAACCCGCTTGAAAATCTCGGCCAAATGATCCTGCCGGCGCTGACGCTGGCGTTCGCCTTCGCCGCCTCGGTGACGCGTGTCGTGCGTTCGGCCATGCTCGATGTCTTGAGCGATGATTATGTCCGCACCGCCCGCAGCCGCGGCGTGCCGGCGCGCGGTGTCATCTGGCGGCATGCTCTGCCGAATGCATTGATCCCGGTGGTAACGCTGAGCGGCGTCGAATTCGGCTATCTGCTGGGCGGCGCTGTGCTGGTCGAGCAGATCTATGCCCTGCCGGGGCTCGGCCGCATGGTGCTCGATGCCATCCTGCAGCGTGACTATGCCCTGGTACAGGGCAGCGTGCTGTTCATTGCCTTCAATTTCATGATCGTCAACCTGCTCGTCGATCTCGCCTATGTCGCGCTTGATCCACGCGTCCGTCTGGGAGAAGGCTGATGCGGATCGTCAAGGCTATTTTCGGACATACGAGCGGTCGGATTGGCGGCGTCATCGTCCTCATTTATGTTCTACTTGCCATTCTCGGCACGTCGGGTGTGACCCCGCATGATCCCCTGATGCAGAACCGCATCGACCGCTTGCACGCCCCGAGCCTCACCTATTGGATGGGCACCGATCTTTTCGGCCGCGATGTCGCGAGCCGCCTGATGCATGGCATCGGCGAATCCTTCACCGTGGCCTTCTTCTCCGTTGCCTTTGCGACCTTGCTCGGTACGTTGCTTGGCTTGACGGCGGCATGGTCCGGCAAGCGCTGGGATGGCGTCATCATGCGCGCGATGGATGTGCTTTTAGCCTTCCCGGCGATCCTGCTGGCACTCCTGATCATCGCCATTGTCGGGCCTGGCACCTGGACCAGCGTTGCCGCAATCGCGATCGTCTATACGCCGATTTTTACCCGTGTGGTGCGAGGCCCGGCCCTTTCGCTGAAGGCACGCGATTTCGTCGATGCCGCCCGCACCTTCGGCAGCAGCCGCTCCTACATCCTGACGCGGCATCTCCTGCTCAATCTCGTCGCACCCCTGACCGTGCAGGTGACGCTGGCGCTTGCCTGGTCGTTGCTGACCGAGGCGGGTCTCAGCTTCCTCGGCCTGGGAACGCAGCCGCCGGCCTCCTCGCTAGGCTTGATGCTGAGTGACAGCCGCAATCTCATGGAGACAGCACCCTGGCTGCTGATCTTCCCTGGCGTAACCATCATGATCTCTATTCTCGGCTTCAACCTGCTCGGCGATGCCCTGCGCGATATCCTTGATCCGAAGATGCGGAGGGCGACGGTATGACACCGCTGCTTTCTGTCTCCGATCTGCATGTCGGCTTCGGGCGCAATCCTGAGGCTAATCCCATCGTGCGCGGCGTCAGCTTCGACCTCGACGCCGGTGAAACGCTGGCCATCGTCGGCGAGAGTGGCTCGGGCAAATCCGTCACCGCACTTTCGATCAATCGCCTGGTCGATTTCGGCGGCGGTCGCATTACCGGCGGCTCGATCCGGCTCAAGCGTGCCGACAACAGCATCCTTGATCTTACCAAGGCCAGCGAAGCGGAGCTGACAAAGATCCGCGGCGCGGAGATCGGCATGATCTTCCAGGAGCCGATGACCTCGCTTAATCCCGTTTTGACCATCGGCACGCAGATCGAGGAATCCTTCCGGCTGCATCGCGGCCTGACCGGCGGCCAAGCAAAGGCTGCTGCCAAGGATGCGCTGGATCGCGTGCGTATTCCGGATGCCGCGCGGCGGCTGACCTATTGCCCGAACCAGCTTTCCGGCGGCATGTTGCAGCGCGTGATGATCGCAACGGCGCTTGCCTGCAATCCGCGTCTATTGATTGCCGATGAGCCGACGACAGCGCTCGATGTCACTGTGCAAGCGCAGATCATGGCTCTGCTTGCAGAGCTGAAACGCGAGACCGGCATGTCGATGATCTTCATCACGCACGATATAGGTCTCGTAGCCGGCATCGCCGACAAGGTGATGGTGATGCAGGCCGGCGAGGCGGTAGAGCAGGGCGAACTCGATCAGGTTCTGGATCATCCCGCGCATCCCTATACCCGGCATCTGCTGCATTCCGTCCCGCATTTCGCTTCGGGGCAGGCCGCGCGCAGTGATTTCCAGCGCGACGAGGCGCAGGCTAAGCCGGTTTTGAAGGTGGATGGCTTGACGGTCCGCTTTCCGGTCAAGGGGAGTTTCCTGCGTCGATCGACCGGTGCCGTTCACGCCGTCGAAGGCGTCGGGTTCGACCTGATGCACGGCGAGACGCTGGCGATCGTCGGCGAGAGCGGCTCAGGCAAATCCACCACCGCCCGCGCGATCCTCGGATTGGTGAAGGCGATCCGCGGCACGTTTACGACCAATGACGGCAAGGCCGCCGATCGTACGAGCGCGGTGCAGATGGTCTTTCAGAATCCATACGCTTCGCTCAATCCGAGACTGCGCATCGATAACATCCTTGCCGAACCGGTGATCGCCGCGGGCGGCCGCGTCTCAGCTGAGACACGAGACCGGATGGTCATGCTTTTGAATCGCGTGGGTTTGCCGGAAAATGCGCTGGAGCGCTATCCGCACGAATTTTCCGGCGGCCAGCGTCAGCGGCTTTGCATCGCGCGCGCCCTGATGCTCAATCCGTCCGTGCTGGTGCTGGACGAAGCGGTGTCCGCGCTCGACGTCTCCGTTCAGGCGCAGGTCCTGGAATTGCTGATCGAACTGCAGCGCGAATACGGTCTTGCCTATCTCTTCATCTCGCATGACATGGCGGTCGTGGAGCGTATCGCCCATCGCATCGCGGTGATCTATGCCGGGCAGATCGTCGAGATCGGCGATGCCGCCTCGGTCTTGTCGGAGCCCAAGCATTCCTATACCAGGCGGTTGATCGCGGCGGTTCCGACGGTTGCTCGGCGCAAGGAAAACTTCACGCTCGATACTCGCCAGGTTCCGTCCCTGGTGCGTCCTTTGGGCTTCGAGCCCGCCGTTCCCGAGTGGCGCCGCTTTGCGCCGGATCACATCGCGCTGGCGGAAGCTTGAGCGAGGCCGAGGAGAGGCGAGATGGCAAGCAGGGGGAGCATGCAGTTTCAAGAGCGTTTTGATCGAGCTTTCGCGCCGATCGAGCAATCGGTTTCGGCGGCGCGCATCCCCGGCGGCGTGCTTGGCATGGTCGATCTCGACGGTATCAGGCAGGTCCGCGCCGTCGGTTCGGCACAGAAGGTACCGGATGTCAGGCCGATGCTGGTTGACACCTGGTTCGATCTTGCCTCGCTCACCAAGGTTATTTTCACCACGCCGCGCATCCTGGCCCTGGCCGAGGCCGGCACGTTCGACCTCGATGCTCCTTTGATCGAACTCCTGCCCGACCTGCGCCAGTACAGCGCCGAGGCCTGGGAACGGAAGGTGACGTTCCGCCAATGTCTCGGTCATCAGACACCATTTCCGGCGGTCGAGCCGATCTACACCTATGGCCGTGACCCCGACCTCCTGCGCACCTTCATCCTGCAGCGTGAATGGCGTGCCGGGCCGCCCGTCTATTCCGACATCAATTTCATTTTGCTTGGCCTTGCGCTGGAGCGGCTGAGCGGGAAGACGATCCGCTCCATGGACCCCGGGCCGGGATTTGCTTTTTCCGCACCGCCAGAACTATCGGCGGCAACGGAAGACTGCACCTGGCGCCATCGTGTTCTGTCGGGCGAGGTCCATGACGACAATTGTTCGGCATTGCAGGGTGCCGGTCATGCCGGTCTCTTCGGAACGGCGGACGCAATCCTCGATTTTGCCAGGGGCTTGCTTGACGGTAGCGGCGCGTCGGCGCAGTCAATCGCGCTGATGCGAACATCGCTTTCCGCCACTCGTACCCATGGCTGGGAACGGCCTCATGACGGTTGGCATGGTGGCACTCTTTGCTCGCCCGGCACGATCGGCCATACGGGATTTACAGGCGTAGCCCTCTGGGTCGATTTTGACCAAGGCAAAGCCTGGACCCTCCTTACCAACCGCATCCATCCGACGCGCCACTTCGACAGCGGCATACTGGCGCTTCGCCAGTCCGTCAGCGATCTCGTCAACGCAGCATAGGAGCCTGACCATGGAACCAATCTGGGCAGTCGGTCTGATGACCGGGACCGTCCTCGACGGCAATATCGATGTCGCCATGCTGAAGACCGATGGTGAGCGCGTCGCGGAATTCGGCCCTTACGTGCTGGCCCCCTATCCCGATTGGATCCGCAGGCTCCTGGAAGAGACGCTGGCACAGGCGCGCGTTTGGAATTTCGAAGGGCCGGAGCCGGCGATCTTCAAGCAAGCCGAGGAGGCCTTGACGCGGGCGCAATCGGAGGCGGTCAGGGAATTGGTTGAAGGGAATGGCATGACGATGGCAGACATCGGTGTCGTTGGTTTCCATGGCCAGACTGTCCTGCATCGCGCGCCACAGAAGGATCGGTTGGGGCAGACGCGCCAGCTTGGCGATGGCGAGCTGATGCGGTCCATTCTCGGCACGAAGGTCGCCTATGATTTCCGCTCGGCCGACATGCGCGCCGGCGGGCAGGGCGCACCGCTTGCTGCCGCCTACCATACCGCGCTGTTGCGCGGTGCAGGTGCTGCGGGCGAGGCGGCTATTCTCAATCTCGGTGGCGTCGCCAATGTCACCTGGTGGGATGGAGAGGGCAATTTCGTTGCTTTCGATACCGGCCCGGCCAATGCGCCGCTCAACGACTTCATCAAGTCGCACGGGCTTGGCGAGATGGACCGCGACGGTGCGCTTGGGGCTGCCGGCAAGGTCGATGAGGCACGGCTCGAGCGGCTGCTGCAGCATCCCTATCTCACGGCACCCTATCCGAAGTCACTGGATCGTTTCGATTTCGGCGCCTCCATGGCGGATGGCCTCAGCCCGGAGGATGGTGCCGCAACACTTTCGGCCTTCACGGCAAGCGCGGTCGGCAAGGCGCTGGATCTCCTTCCTCGCAGGCCTACCAAGGTCGTCGTCAGCGGCGGCGGCCGGCATAATCCGACGATCATGTCGATGCTGAAGAGCCGGGCCGGGGTCGAGCCGATCTTCGCCGAAGATCTCGGCTGGCGCGGCGATGCGGTGGAGGCGGAGTGCTTTGCGTTTCTCGCGGTGCGCGTGCTGCGGGGCCTGCCGATCAGCTTTCCCGGCACGACGGGCGTGCCGGCGCCGATGCGCGGTGGTCGCCTCGCGCAATAGTCGCCCGCGAACCAGCTATCGCGTGAGAGGTTTTCGCTTCCGTCCATCGATGATATGAAGAGGCCACGAATTTGCGATCGCTTGGTCTCGGACGGATATCGCTTATATGGCAGGCAGGCAGTATAAGGCAGGCTTCGTCGGTATCATTGTCGCTTTCGCGACCGCATTTGCCATCGATGCTTTTGTTTTTAGCCCAGCAGCTGCGCAACCGGAATGGCGCGTTGCGCCTCCCGTCTGCGTTTCCGGCCCAATGACGACGGAGACGGGCGAGACGCTTTGCCTGCGCAAGGACAGCTACAATCGCGATCTCTGCACGGCCATCGAGTATTTCGCTCACAGCAATCGTCTGCCGCCGGAATATCTGGCGCGGCTGGTCTGGCGCGAAAGCCTGTTTCGCTCCGATGCAGTCAGCCCTAAGGGCGCTCGCGGCATCGCGCAGTTCATGCCGGGAACGGCGAAGCTGCGTGGCGTGCGCGACAGCTACGATGCGCTGGAAGCACTTGGCAAGGCGGCGACCTATCTCGATGAATTGCGTGACCGTTTTGGCAATCTGGGTCTTGCCGCCGCTGCCTATAATGCCGGCGAGGGCGGTCTTGCCAATTTCCTGAATTCCGGCGGGCTTCCCTATGAGACGCGCAACTATGTGAGCGCGATCACCGCCCACAGCGTCGAGGAATGGCGCGACGATCCGCCCGATATCGCTGCTCCCGTGCTGGATAAGAGCAAGCCGTTCGTCGATTCCTGTGTCGCGCTTGCGCAAAGCCGGCGGCTGAAGCCCATTCCCTTGGAGCAGGAGCGGCCCTGGGCGCCCTGGGGCGCGCAACTCGCCGAACATTTTCAGGTGGATGCCGCTCGCCGTCTGTTTACCGCAAATATCCGGAAACTGCCGGCTCCGCTGAACGCGGAAAAGCCGTTGATCGTGCGGCAGCGCAATGCCGACTTTGGCCGCCGTGTCCGTTATGCGGCGCGCATTCCGCGGCAAACGCGGGAAGAAGCGGATGCCGTTTGCACGCAAGTCCGGCAGCAGGGCGGCTCCTGCCTGGTCTTCAGGAACTAATGCAAGCGCATAGCTCCGGCATGCTTGGTGATTGTTTGATTCTCTGTCGCTTGATTGTGCTTTACTCCCTGATGTCGCAAGCTTATTTCTTGCAAGCCCGACCTTTGGGAGGAAGCCGTTTGGGTTGCTAAAGGAGCGTATGATGGCGCAGAAGCGTGAAGTCCCCGGTATTCGTCCCTACAACAGCCCTGCCGGCGGATGGGGCGCGCTGAAGGCGACCGCCAATGCAGTGCGCGAGCAGATGGACATCACCGAAGCGCCCGGCCTGCTGCTGCGCACCAACAAGCCCACGGGTTTCGATTGCCCCGGCTGCGCGTGGCCCGACAAGGAACACACCTCCACCTTCCAGTTCTGCGAAAACGGCGCCAAGGCCGTTACCTGGGAGGCGACGAACAAGCGTGTTACGCCCGAATTCTTTGCCGAGCACACCGTCAGCGAGCTTTTGACCTGGAGCGATTATGAGCTGGAAAATTCCGGCCGGCTGACGCATCCGATGGTCTATGACCACGCATCCGATACCTACCGGCCGATCGCCTGGGAGGACGCCTTTGCCCGCATCGGCGAGGTCATGCGCAGCCAGCCCGATCCGGATATGGTCGAATTCTATACGTCGGGCCGCGCCTCCAACGAAGCGGCTTTCCTCTTCCAGATTTTCGCCCGCGAATACGGCACCAACAACTTCCCCGACTGCTCGAACATGTGCCACGAGGCAACGAGTGTCGGCCTGCCGCAATCGATCGGCATCGGCAAGGGCACCGTCTCGCTCGATGACTTCGACGAATGCGATCTCATTATCTCAATGGGACACAATCCCGGCACCAATCATCCGCGCATGATGGGCACGCTGCATGAGTGCTCGCGTCGCGGCGTGCCGATTATCGTCTTCAACCCGCTGAAGGAGCGGGCGCTGGAGCGCTTTGCCGATCCGCAGGATCCGATCGAGATGGGGACCTTCAGCTCGACCCGGATCGCCTCGTCCTATTATCAGGTGAAGATCGGCGGCGATGCCGCCGCGCTCAAGGGCATCATGAAAGCGGTTCTGGCGCTGGCCGAAACGTCATCTGATGTTCTCGATGACGCCTTCATTGCCGAACACACCACCGGCTTCGACGCGCTTGTTGCCGATATCAATCAGACGGAATGGGCCGATATCGAGCGTGTCTCTGGTCTTGCCCGCGCTGATCTGGAGCGGGTTGCCGACGCCTACGTCAAGTCAAAGGCGACGATCGTCGCCTATGGCATGGGCATCACCCAGCATGCCAAGGGAACCGCGAATGTGCAGCAGATCGCCAATCTCTTGCTGCTGCGGGGCAATTTCGGCAAGCCGGGTGCCGGCATCTGCCCGCTGCGCGGCCATTCCAACGTGCAAGGCAATCGCACCGTCGGAATTACGGAGAAACCCACTCCTGCGCTGATCGAAGGCATCGAACGTGCCTTCGGTTTCACCTCGCCGGCTCATCATGGTCACGATGCCGTTGCCGCCATGCAGGCGATGGCGGAGGGGCGCTCCAAGGTGCTGCTTTGCCTCGGCGGCAATTTCTCGATTGCGCTTCCCGATCCGGAACTTTGCGCGCAGGCGATGCGTAAGCTCGATCTCGCCGTCCATATGAACACCAAGCTCAATCGCTCCAATCTACTTATTGGCAAGGAATCCTTCCTGTTCCCCGTACTTGGCCGTACCGAGCAGGACGTTCAGGCAACCGGCGCGCAGTCGGTCACGATCGAGGATTCGATGTCGATGGTGCATGCGTCGCGCGGGCGGCTGAAGCCGGCCTCCGACCAGCTGCGTTCCGAGCCTGCCATCGTTGCGGGAATAGCGCAGGCGGCCCTGCCGAACAGCAAGGTTGCGTGGATGGAGCTCATCACGGACTACGATCTGATCCGCGACAAGATCGAAATCGTCTATCCGGACTTTGCCGATTACAACGAGCGCATCCGCGTGCCGGGTGGCTTCCGCCTGCCGCTCGGGCCGACGGAACGCGTCTGGAAGACGCCGTCGGGCAAGGCCGAATTCAAGCTGTTTTCCGGCCTCAACGAGGACATCTCGCTTTCCGACGGGACCATCCTCAAGCTCGCCACCATCCGCAGCCATGATCAGTACAATACGACGATCTACGGTCTCGACGATCGCTATCGCGGCGTCTTCGGCCGCCGTGACGTGCTGTTCATGAACGATAGGGATTTGAAGGCAAAGGGACTGGAGCACGGCGATCTCGTCGAGATCGAAACCGCGCTGCCCTCAGGCGGCAAACGGCTCTTGAAGCTGACCGCCATTTCCTACGATATTTCCGAGGGCTCTGTTGCTGCCTATTACCCGGAGGCAAATTGCCTGATCCCGATCGACTACCAGGACAAGGAAAGCGGCACTCCTTCGTATAAGTCCGTTCCGGTGCGGGTCAGCAAGGCGGCTTGATCTTCACACGATCATCCAGCCAACGTTTGTTACCTTGTTGGCTGGGTAAAGGACCTACCGCAGCCGTCCGCCCCGCTTGTCGAAATAGCGCCGACGTTCGGGCGGGCAATGCAGATGGAGCGTGTCGCCGCGCTCGATCTCCGGCCCATCACGATACTCGGCAATAACGGATTGACCATCCTCTGTCTGGCAATAGAGATAGCGTGTGCCGCCCAGATATTCGGTGACATCGACCGTGACCCGCACGGCATCGGCTGCATTTGAAACGACGACGAAATGTTCGGGGCGCATGCCGAGCAGGATCTTTTCGCCGGATGATGGTTTGTGCTGGCTAAGATCGACTTCGATGCCGCCATTGCCGACCTTTGCCGATCCGTCGCCTGACCATGTCGCTTCGATCATGTTCATCCTCGGCGAGCCGATGAAGCCGGCGACGAAACTGTTGGCCGGATCTTCATAGACCTCGCGCGGGCTGCCGACCTGCTCGATCCGGCCGTCCCTCAGCACGACGATCCTGTCGGCGAGCGTCATGGCCTCGGTCTGGTCATGGGTGACATAGATCATCGTATTGCCGAGCTCGCGGTGAAGCCGGGCAATTTCGATGCGCATGGAGACGCGCAGCTCCGCATCGAGGTTGGAAAGCGGTTCGTCGAAGAGAAAGACATCCGGCTCGCGAACGATAGCGCGGCCGATGGCGACGCGCTGGCGCTGGCCGCCGGAAAGCTGGCCCGGCCGGCGGTCGAGCAGATGATCGATCTTGAGGATCGCCGCAGCGGAACGCACGCGTCTTTCGATTTCGGAAGCATCGGTTCGGGCCATTTTCAGCCCAAAACCAAGATTGTCGCGCACGCTCATGTGAGGATAGAGCGCATAGGACTGGAAGACCATGGCTATACCGCGCTCGGACGGATCGAGATCGGTGACGTCTCGGCCCTTGATGGCGATCTCGCCGTCGGTGACTTCTTCCAACCCGGCAATCATCCGCAGCAACGTGGACTTGCCGCAGCCGGACGGGCCGACGAAGACGACGAAAGCCCCTTCCGGTATGTCAAGATCGATGCCGTGGATGACCTCCAGTCCGCCAAAACTCTTGCGGACGCCGGTCAGGCGCATGCCGTTCTTCGTCATGTCAGGCTCCGCGCTGCATCTGATCGGCGCGGATCCACACCAGCATCTCGCCCGGATCGCGATTGTCCCAGAGATGGTAGGGCACGAAACGCGCGGTGGAGGCAACGCTTTTCGGCGGTGTCGTCCGATAGAGATCTGAGCCCCAGTCCGCCTCATCGCGCATGACCGAAACATCGAGCGCCACTGCGCCCTCCAATGCGGCAATTTCCGTCGTCTCGGCGGAGGCCGGATCGCTGGAAAGCGAAATGCCGTTGAGGTCGTGACCATTGTCGGTAGTTTCAACGCAATAGACGAGCGGCCCGCGCATCAGGGCCGCACGCCCGGCGTCTTGGCGAACTTTAGGATTGGCAAACAGCGTGCGCGGGATGAGCGGAAGCGTGAGGTCGACGCTGTCGCCGGCCTGCCATTCCCGCTCGATACGGGCATAGCCGTCGACGGTGATCGTTGCCAGATCGACCGGTGCGCCATTGACTGCGAGCGTCGCGCCCTCGGCCCATTCGGGGATGCGCAGCGATAGTGCGAATTTGGCCGCGCGATCCAGATTGACCTCGAAGCGAATTGCACCGTCCCAAGGGTAGCGCGTTTTCTGGGAAAGCTGCACGGTTACGCCGCCGGCTAGAGGGACGCGGGCTTTGCTTTCGCCGTAGAGATGGACGGCGATCTCGTTGTCGGCGGCGGCATACATATAGGAGCCGACGGAGGCGAGCAGGCGTGCGATATTGGGCGGGCAGCAGGGGCAATGGTGCCAGGTCCAGCGATGATGCTTGCCGGCGCTCTCCAGAGGATTTTCGTAGAAGAAGGTCTTGCCGTCTTGCGACAGGCCGGCCATTGCACCGTTGTAGAGCGCTACTTCCATGATGTCGGCATAGCGGCGGTTCGGTCCGCGACCGAGCATGCGGTTGGCCCAGAAGACCAGACCGACCGAGGCGCAGGTCTCGGCATAGGCGCTCTCGTTCGGCAGGTCGTAATAGTCGGTAAAGCCCTCGTTGGAGGCAGCCGGCCCGATGCCGCCGGTCACATACATCTGCTTCGTCGTCAGGTCGTTCCAGAGCGTTTCAAGGGCTGAGGTCAGCGTATCGTCGTTATATTCCGTGGCGATATCGGCCATGCCGGAATAGAGGTACATGGCGCGCACGGCGTGACCCACGACCTTGGTCTGTTCGCGCACCGGCAGATGCGACTGGCTGTATTCATAGGTCTTCTGCACGAAATTTTTGGGATCACGGCCATCACGAAGTGCTTCCTCGGTGAAGAAATGCGGTTCCTGGCCGCGCTGGTCGATGAAGTATTTGGCAAGATCGAGATATTTCTTCTCACCGGTGACGCGACCCAGCTTGACGAGTGCAAGCTCCACCTCTTCATGGCCGCAATAGCCGCGCAGCTGGCCTTCGCCATGGCCGAAGACGGTGATCATGTAATCGGCAAAGCGGCTCATGATGTCGAGCAGTTTGCGCTTTCCCGTTGCCTGATAATAGGCGACGGCCGCCTCGATCAGATGGCCGGCGCAATAAAGTTCGTGATGATCGCGCAGGTTGGTCCAGCGACGGCCGGGCTGGACACGCTGGAACCAGGCATTCAGATAGCCGTCCTCCTGCTGCAGCTTTTCGTACATGTCGATGATGGCGTCTGCTCGTGCCTCCAACTCCGGGTTGGGACGGCGATAGAGGGAATAGGCGATGGTCTCGATCGACTTGCCGAGATCGCTGTCCCAGAACATCTGCGTCGAGCCCGACCATGTCTGCAAGGGGATGACGATGCCGGGGCTTGGCTGGCTGACGTCGATCGCCTGGATCATGCCAGCTTCGACGCAGCGGTCGAGCAGGGTCGCGGCGGTGGAATTGCAGATGGCATCCTGGCGGGCGCCGAAAAGCCCTCCGAGCTCGACATTTGGAACGGGCAGGGGGCGGAACTGGCGGCTTTCTCTGTCAGACATGGCTTGATCCTTATTTAAAGGGTTATTTCACCGCGCCGGCCATCAGCCCGCGCATGTAATAGCGTTGCAGAAGCAGGAAGACGATGACGCAGGGGATGGTCATGACGGCGATACCGGCCTGGACAGCTCCCCAGTTGACGGCGCCGAGGCGACCGGTCCTGACGGCGATCATCAGCACCGGCAGGGTGAATTTCTCGTTGCTCGACAGGAGTACCAAAGCTGCCAGGAACTCGTTCCAGGCATTGAGGAAGGCAAAGATCGCGACGGTCGCAACCCCCGGCAGCACCAATGGGAAGAGGACACGGAACAGCAGTTTCAGATCGCGCGCGCCGTCGATGCGCGCGGCCTCCTCGATTTCCTTCGGCACGGCGTCGAAGGCGTTGCGCATCATGAAGACCGAAAAAGGAAGCTGCAGCGTCACATAGACGAGCGTCAGCCCGATCAGCGAATTGTTGAGGCCGAGCCTTGCCAGGATGATGAAGAGCGGTGTCAGGATCGACTGGAAGGGGATCATCAGCGTCGCGATGATCAGGATGAAGAGCGCACCCTTGAAGGGGAAATGATAGCGCGAGAAGCCATAGCCGGCGAGCAGGCTGACGATGACGGTCAACAGCACCGTTCCGACCGAGACGAACAGGGAGTTCAGCGTATGCTGGACGACGCCGGCGCCGAAGCCATCGAGCGAGCGGTAGGCGTCGAAGCTGAAGCCGGTTGTCGGCCATGGCGGCAGCGGCGGCAGGCTCGCCTCGGTTCCATGCCGGAACGATGATAGCAGTGCAATGGCGAACGGCGCGAAGAAAAAGATGACGATAACGACGCCGATGCCGTGATAGCCGATGCCGCCCCAGAGCTTGCGCCGCACGCGACGCTCCTTAGCCGTGCTCATGGCTTGTCCTCCCCGACGCGCAGCAGCCAAAGCTGGACGATGCTGATCAGCACCAGGATGACGAGGAGCGCGATCGAGAGCGCTGCGCCATAACCGAGATTGAAGGATACGAAGGACTGGTTGAATATGTAATAGACCACCGAAATCATACGGTTCTGCGGGCCGCCTGATGTCATGATGTAGAACTGGTCGAAGGCAAGCACCGAGCCGGTGATGGAAATGATGAGCGCAAGCGCAATCGTGCGACGCATCAGCGGCAGAGTCAGATGCCGGAAGCGCTGCCAGCGCTTGGCGCCGTCGATTCGCGCGGCCTCGGTCAGTTCGGAGGGGATTGCCTGCAGGCCTGTCAGCAGGATGATCATGGTAAAGCCGGCGATCTTCCAGACCACCATGACGATGATAGTCGCGAATGCCATGTCGAAATCGGCAAGCAGGTTCGGCCTCTTGTCGACGAGACCGAGCGCCAGAGCGACCGGTGCGAAGAAGCCGGCGTCGACATTGGCGAGCCAGACCCAGAGCAGCGACGCCGTTGCAAGTCCGACGACGACGGGAAGGAAGATGATCGTGCGGTAGAAGCCGACGAGCGGCCGGTGTTTTTCGACGAAGAAGGCGAGCGGGAAGGCTATGGCGAAGATCGCAATGGTCACGATCACCGTGTAATAGGCGGTGAAGCGCAGCGCTGCCATGAAGCGCATATCGGAGACCATGCGGATATAATTACCGAAGCCGATCCAGCGGGGATTGCCGAGCAATGGCCAGTTGTGGAAGCTCATCCAGAAGGTAAAGACCACGGGTAGCACGAAGAAGACGATCACGAGCGCCATGGCCGGCGCGATATAGAGAAACCCGTGCCAACTGGCACGCCGTCGTTTTCGGGGACGTGCGGTTGCGATAGCTCCAGGGCCAGCCATGGAATGCTCCCGATATTGCGATGGAGGAACCGGGGAACACAAAGCTCCCCGGCGCGGGTGAGTTTACTATTGTTGAGCGTTGTCGATGATCGACTGCATCTCCGATTGGGCATTGGAGAATGCGCCATCGACGTCGCTTCCGAAGATGGCTGCGTTAGTGAAGCCCGCCCACGGTCCGTTAGCGCTGTTGATCAGGTCGTTGAACTGTAGCGTGTAAGGCGTTTTGGCAACCGAGATTGCCTTCAGCCCGACCTGCATGCGCGGATCCAGGCCCTGAAGCACCTGGTCGGCGATATCGCCGCGCGTCGGCAGGCTGCCGTACTTCGCCATGATCTTCTGTCCGTCGAGCGAATAAGTGTATTCGAGGAACTTCTTCACGGCATCGAGCTTCTTCGTGCCCTTTGAGATGACGAAATTGTCGCCGCCAGCAAAAGAGGACGGCTTGCCGTCGACGCCGGGGATCAGCGTCACGCCGAAATGGATATCGGGATATTGCGTGATCAGTGTGCCGATCGAAAAGGCGCCGATGCTCTGCTGGCCGATCTTGCCGTTGCTGATGCTCAGAAAGTTGGCGCCGGTATCACTTGCGGCACCCGCCGGCACCAGATCCTTCTTGACCATGTTGCGATAGATGTCGACTGCCTTGCGCATTTGCGGCGTGTCGAGCGTTGCCTTCTTGCCGTCCTCCGAGAGAATATCGGTGCCGGCACCCCAGACGAGCGGCGTGAAGGTGAAGATCATGCAGCCGCCGCAGCCGCCGCCGGAGAAGTAGAAGCCGTAGGTATCACTACCGAGCGCGCGAATCTTCTCGGCATTGCTTGTGATCTCCTCCCATGTGGTCGGAGCCTTTTCGGGGTCGAGGCCGGCCTTCTTGTAGAGATCCTTGTTCCAAGCGAAAACCGAGGTTTCGACGGATAGGGGCAGGCCATAGATGTGACCGTCATAGGTGCCGAGCTTCACATGCGAGGGCGACAGCGAATTGAAATAGGGCAGGCTCTTTGCCCAGTCCGTCAGGTCCTCGAGCTGACCGGCGGCGGCGAAAGCCGGCGTGTAGATGAGGTCCATCGACAGAGCGTCCGGCGCCTGGCCGCCGGCAATCGCCGTCGCATATTTCTGCACGAGTTCGGCAAAGGGTACTTCGGTCAGCGTGACCTTGTCCTCATGGCCGGCATTATAGGCCGCGACGACCTTCTTGAAGGAATCGCCAATGCCGCTTCGAACCCACATGGAGATGTTTTCGGCAGATGCACCGGATGCAAGCATTAAGGATATGAGGCCTGTTGCGGCCAGAAATCGCTTCATCATGTTCTCCTCCCATGGGGCTACTCCCGTCAGCCCCTTTCCCTTTAATCAACGACCGGGGCTTCCCCCGCATGATTGCCGCACGATAAGCTCGCAGGGCAAAGTTCTGATGCCGGGTTCGACGTTGCGTCCTTCTGCAAGCGCGAGAACCGTCAGCCCGGCCTCGCGGCCAAGCGCCTTGAGATTCATGTCGACCGTCGTCAGCGGCGGCCGGGTCTGTGCGGCGACGATTTCCCAATTATCGAAACCCACCACCGAGACATCCTCCGGCACCCGTACGCCGCGCTCGCGCAGCGCATCGACGACCGCGCGGGCAATCTGGTCGTTGCCGCAGAAGATCGCGTCCGGCTTCGCTCCGGCTTCGCTCCAGAGCCGTGCGACGGCGTCGTGTCCCCAGGCCTCGGACCATGTACCGTACATGACCGGCAGCCCGTCTCCGGCGAGGTCGCGATAGGCCTTGGCACGCTCACGCACCGAAACGAAGCTTTCAGGGCCGGTCACATGGGCGATCCGGCGTCGGCCGAGTCCCTGCAACCATTCGACCGCAAGGGCCGCCCCCTGATAGTCGTCGGCGCAGAAGGTGACGCTTCCCGGAGCCCCCTCGGTAAATGCATAGATGACCGGGATCGGCAGATTGGACAGATCGACGGGCAGGCGGCGGTCGATCCGCTTTCCAGAGGCGATGATGCCATCCACATGCTTGTCCAGCATCGCGTCCACATGAACCTTTCCAAGCGCCGGATCGTCCTCGATGGTGCAGAGGAAGACCGATACCCCGTGATCGACGAGCGCTTCCGTGATGCCGGCCATGACCGGCAGCGTGAAGCGGCCATATGTATCGTTGGTCAGAAGACCGATCGTGAACGTGCGATTGCTGAGCAATCCCTTGGCCAAGGCATTCGGACGGAAGCCGATGTCGGCGGCGGCACGCTTGACCCTTTCGCGTGTGTCGTCGCCCATGCGGCCGGTATTGTTCAAGGCCTTGGATGCCGTTGAAATGCTTACGCCCGCAGCCGCCGCAACGTCGTGAATCGTTGCGCGTCCGCTTTTCGCACGCTGATTTTCCAGATGTCTTCTCCCAGTCGAGTTTTCATGAGAAAAGCTTTTCTCAACGCAGGAGTCAACTAGAGAAAAGCTTTTCTCAAAAATTTCTGCACGGAAAAGAAGGAGGCCGAGAAGCTAGGTGAAGGCCGTAGCGAATTGGCAGGTCACTGCAGAATGCACGCCATGAAACAAAGCGGCGGTCGAGACCTGCCGGTCCGGCCGCCGCGTTCTAGATCGCCGTTAGTTTCAGCCGATCGTCATCAGGCTGGCATTGCCGCCGGCAGCCGCGGTGTTGATCGATGTCGTCACCTCTTCGAGCAGCCAGTTGAGGCAATAGGCATCTGCGTTCTTGGCAATTTCCTCGCTCGACGCAGCCTGTGTGAGAATCAGCGGGCCGGGGATAGCCGAGATCGTCTTGATCGCCTGCTGGATGCGTGCAGCGTCACCTTCGATGAGAGCGCCAGCGAAAGGTCCATCGGCCGCCCAGTCTTTCGTCCAGGAAATGCGGTTTGCGACCTGCGCCGGCAGGCCATGAAGCTCTTTCTGCAGGTCCGATGCCGCATCGATGACGATCGAATTGCCTGTCGCAAGGCCTGCGGCGATCTGGACATGCAGGCCAGGAGCCGTCTGCGGAACGAGCAGGATTCTGCCGCGCGGATGCAGCGCGTAGAGGTTCAGCTCGCCGACCGGGCCTTGCAGCTCGGTATTAAAGCCGAGCGGCGATTGGGCGGCGACGGCACGGGCCTGTTTGGCTGTGTCCGCGGCACCCTTGCTTTCGAGCCAGGCGATAAACTGCTGTGCAGCGGGATCGACCTGCACGGAGGCATCGCGCAATGGTTCCGTCGAGGAGGCGACCAGACGGCGCAGATACATCGGGCCACCGGCCTTCGGACCGGTACCGGAAAGCCCGCGGCCGCCGAAGGGCTGGACGCCGACGACGGCGCCGATGATGTTGCGGTTGACATAGAGATTGCCGGCGCGCACGCGCTCGGTCACATGGGCGATCGTATCGTCAAGCCGGGTGTGCAGGCCAAAGGTCAAGCCGTAGCCGGAGGCATTGATATCGGCGATCAGCTTGTCGAGCCCCTTGCGCTGATAGCGCATGATGTGAAGGACCGGGCCGAACACCTCGCGCTTCAGATCGCTGAGCTTCTTGAGCTCGATGATGGTGGGAGCGACGAAGGTGCCCTTGGCAGCGCTTTCGGGAAGGTCGAGCTGTTCGACATTGCAGCCGAGCTTGCGCATGCGTTCGATATGCTCGTCGATGCCGCGCTTGGCGTTGTCGTCGATGACGGGGCCGATGTCGACTGCAAGTTGATCGGTCCTGCCGACCGAGAGCTCGCGAAGGGCGCCGCGCAGCATGGTCAGCGTACGATCGGCCACTTCCTCCTGCAGGCAAAGGACGCGCAGGGCCGAGCAACGCTGGCCGGCACTGTCGAAGGCCGAGGCGATGACGTCGCCCACGACCTGCTCGGCAAGGGCAGAGGAGTCGACGATCATGCCGTTCTGCCCGCCGGTTTCGGCGATGAGGGGAATCGGCCTGCCGAATTTGGAGAGTCGTTCCGCAAGCTGAGCCTGGATCAGGCGAGCAACTTCCGTCGAGCCTGTGAACATGACGCCGGCGGTTTCGGGAGCACCGACGAGGGCTGCGCCCGTTCTGCCGCTACCGGGGACAAACTGCAGGACATCGCGCGGGATGCCGGCCTCGTGCAGGATGCGGACGCCCTGCGCCGCAATCAGCGGCGTATTGCCGGCCGGCTTGGCGACGACCGGATTGCCGGCGACAAGCGCGGCCGCAACCTGTCCGGTGAAGATCGCCAGCGGGAAGTTCCACGGGCTGATGCAGACGACAGGGCCGAGCGGCTCGCTCTCCGGCTTCAGCACCTGGCGTGCCTGCGCGGCGTAATAGCGAAGGAAGTCGATCGCTTCCCGGATTTCGCCGACGGCGTTTGCGGCCGATTTGCCGGCTTCGCGGATGGTCAGGCCGACGAGAGCGGACATCTCGCTCTGCATGAGATCGGCGGCGCGTTCAAGGATGGTGGCCCGCTCTGCGGGGCTCACCGCGGCCCAACGCTCGGCTGCCGCGGCGGCAAGCCGCATGACGTCGGGCGCATCTTCCGGCTCGAGCTCCACGACATGGCCAACGAGGTCCGCATGGTCGGCAGGATTGAGAACTGCACGGGCCACGCCGCGCTCGGAGCGGTCGGCGAGAAGTGGCTTGGCGGTCCAGTCTTTGGCTGCCGAGGCTTGCAGCTGCGCAGAGAGATCGTTGAGCGCCGTTTCATTTGAGAGATCGACACCAGCGGAATTCCGTCGCGCGCCGCCGAACAAATCGGCCGGGAGAGCGATCTTGTCGTGCTGCGCGCCGACAACCGTCATGCTGCGCACGATCTCGACGGGATCGGCGATCAGCTCCGATACCGGGACGGCAGGGTCGGCGATCTTGTTGACGAACGAGGAATTGGCGCCGTTTTCGAGCAGGCGGCGGACAAGATAGGCGAGCAGCGTTTCGTGGGTGCCGACTGGCGCGTAGATCCGGCAGGGGCGATTAAGATTTTCGGCGCCCACGACCTCTTCATAGAGCGGCTCGCCCATGCCGTGCAGGCACTGGAATTCATATTTGCCGACCGCAAAGTCGTCGCCAGCCATATGGTAGATGGTGGCCAGACTCTGGGCGTTGTGGGTGGCAAATTGCGGGAAGACCACGTCGGTGGCGGCCAGGAGCTTCTTGGCGCAGGCGATGTAGGAGACGTCGGTGTAGATCTTGCGGGTATAGACGGGGAAACCTTCCAGGCCGTCCAACTGCGCGCGCTTGATCTCGGCGTCCCAATAAGCGCCCTTGACGAGACGGACCATGAGGCGATGCCCGGAGCGGCGGGCGAGATCGATAATGAAATCGAGGACGAAGGGGCAGCGCTTGCCGTAGGCCTGCACCACGAAGCCGATGCCATCCCAGCCGGACAGATCCGGATCGAGGCACAGCTCTTCCAGCAGATCGAGCGACAGCTCCAGCCTGTCGGCCTCCTCCGCGTCGATATTCAGGCCGATATTGTAGCGTTTGGCGAGCAATGCCAGCGCCTTCACCTTCGGCAGAAGTTCGCCCATCACCCTGTCGGCCTGCGAACGCGAATAGCGCGGGTGCAGCGCGGAGAGCTTGATGGAGATCCCGGGGCCTTCATAGATGCCGCGCCCGGCCGAGGCCTTGCCGATCGCGTGAATGGCGTTTTCATAGTCGCGATAGTAGCGTTCTGCATCGGCGTGGGTCGTGGCCGCCTCGCCGAGCATGTCGTAGGAATAGCGGAAGCCCTTCGCTTCGAGCGCACGTGCTCGCTTCAATGCTTCATCGATGGTCTCGCCGGTGACGAATTGCTCGCCCATCATGCGCATGGCCATGTCGACGCCACGGCGGATGACGGGCTCGCCGGCGCGGGCAATCAGCTTTGTCAGTGCGGCGGAGAGGCCGCCTTCGTTGACCGTCGAGGTCAGCTTGCCGGTCACGACGAGGCCCCAGGTCGCGGCATTGACGAACATCGAGCGGCCACCGCCGATATGCGACTTCCAGTCGCCGCCGGCGATCTTGTCGCGGATCAGCGCATCGCGCGTCGCGGTGTCCGGGATGCGCAGCAGTGCCTCGGCAAGGCACATCAGCGCGACACCTTCCTGGCTCGACAGGGAATATTCGTGCACCAACCCCTCGACGCCGTCGCCCTTGTGCTTGGCGCGCAGCGCTTCGATCAGTTTCCTGGCCGTTTTCCTTGTCGCCTCGCGAGTCGTTTCCGGCAAGGTCGCCGCTTCAACGAGGAAGGGCAGGCACTCGGTCTCGGGGCGTCTGTAGGCGGCAGTGATCGCCTGGCGCAGCGGGCTCTGCTCACGAATGGGCGGCGCGAAATGCGAAAATGGGGCAGCATCTGCAGTTGGTTTTTCAGTGGCGAGCTTGGCAGAGACAATCATGATAACCTCAAGGTGCAAGGGGCCTAATGGTTTGAGCTGAGGTTAGCGATATCGCCACCCGTAGCCCTCCCGTTGCTTCGACGAGAGCATACTTCATTCCAAAAAAGCGTTCCGCCTTGAAACTGCGGCTTTCCAGTCATATTGAACTTCAATAGCGCTTATTTCAAATAGGAATGCCTGCGAAAATGACCAAATCCAGTGAAATTGACCAGTTCGACCAAAAGATCCTCGACGCCCTCGTCGAAGACGGCCGCATGTCGATCACGGAGCTTTCCGAGCGGGTCGGCCTTTCCAAGACTCCCTGCCAGGCACGCCTTAAGAAACTGATCGATTCCGGCTATATCGACGGCTTCAAGGCCATCCTCAATCCGATCAAGCTTGGTCTCGATCACGTCGCCTTTGCCGAAGTGAAACTCACGGATACCCGTGAGGAGGCCTTGCTCAGCTTCAACAATGCCATCAAGAAAATCAAGGAAATCGAAGAGTGCCACATGATCGCCGGCCGCTTCGATTATCTCCTCAAGGTGCGGACCTCGGACATCCGCCGCTACCGCATCGTTCTTGGCGAGAAAATTTCCAGCTTGCCTTTCGTCGCAAGCACCTCGACCAATGTGGTGATGCAGTCGGTCAAGGAAAACTGGTCGTAATTCCGCTTCCTACTTCATCCGCTTTCCCATCCACCGCGTAAGGCTTCGCCGCCCGATCCATCTTGCCGGCTAAACAATGACCTAGATTTCGCCATTCGAATCGGATCATTGCGAGACGCTAAAATAAGTAGGATGGAGTATGCATGGAGATCAGTGCAGGCGACCGCGACCTTGTTGAGGTCATGAAGCGGTACTTTGCGGTGAAGGCCGAAGTCGAGGAAATGAAGCTTCGCCTGGAGGCGGCAAGGCGGGAGAGCGGCGAAGAGATCAACGCATTCTACAATCCGCGCAGCAATCTGAGCCACGCCGCCGATATTATCCGTTCGCATGCTCTCAGGCAGGAGATGGCGCGTCTGATGGATTGGGCCGAGGCCTGGGGGCGGCAGAGCCTAGCGCCAAACGAGGCCTGACGGTCGAATAAAAACCGCCAGGCCGCGATCACGAAATCGGGTCGTTTCAGCTATCCGATTTCAGCTTTCCTGCTGTCGCCCAGGACTCTTTCGAAATCTCGGTAATGATGATTTCCACCGATTCCGGCGGGCAGACGAGTGTTTCCACAGCGGCTTTGGTCGCTTCGCGAACGAAAGCGCGCTTCTGGTCTTGCGTGCGGCCGGGATGCATTTCCAAGCGCAGGATGGGCATGGCAACTCCTTGAGCAATTATCGCCGGATGTTCGGCGCCCACGGACTATCTTGCAAAACCAGCTGGCGATAAATACGCTTCCATTTGTTTCATTCCGAACCTGTGGGTATGCAATCATGGATAAGTTGGCTGGAATGGCGATGTTCGTCAGAGTGGTCGAACAGGGCAGTTTTGCTGCCGCTGCCGACATAAGCAGGGTATCGCCAGCCATGGTTGCTAAACATGTGAGGACGATCGAACAGCGGCTCGGTGCGCGCCTGCTTCACCGCACCACACGCCGCCATCAGCTGACCGAGGTCGGCAAGCTTTATTACGAGCGTTGCAAGACGGTGCTGGCGGAGGTGGAGCTCGCCGAGCAATCGGCCTCCGAACTGCAATCGGCGCCGCGCGGGCGCCTGCGGCTCGTCGCCCCCGTCAGTTTCGGGACGCAAAGCCTCGTGCCGGCGCTTGTCGACTATCTGCATGAGAATCTTGAGGTCAGCGTTGATCTGGCGCTCGACAATAATCCGCATGATCTGATCGGCGAAGGCTACGAACTCGGCATCCATATCGGCGATCTGACGGACACCAGTCTCGTGGCGCGTCCGTTGAAACCCTATCGACGCATTCTTGCGGCGTCGCCTGATTATCTGGATCGGTGCGGCAGGCCGCAAAGCCCCGAGGAGCTTGCCAATCATATGTGCCTCGGCCATTCCTACTGGCGGCTGCAGGGACGCTGGCATCTCGTCGGTCCAGACGGGGAAACGCGTGAGATCGCCATAAAGGGCAGGTTCACCACCAATCAGGGCGGGGCTTTGCGCGTTGCCGCTCTACACGGAGCCGGCATCGTGCTGCAGCCGGAACTGCTCCTAGCGGCCGATCTCCATGCCGGCCGTCTTGAGCCCGTCCTGCCCCTTTGGTCGTACCAGCCGACACCGATGCACCTTGTCTATGCGCCGGACCGGCGTCCGACGGCCATGCTGCGCAGCGTCATCGATTTTCTCGTCACTCGCTTCGGCTGAGATTCCCCCTCTTTCATCTGCCGCGAATCCATGATCAAATCTGATCATCAGGTTGCAAAATGAGGAAAGCGTGGCCAAGGTTACGTTGAAGGATGTGGCGGCGGCCGCAGGTGTGGGAGCAGCCACGGTCGAGCGTGCGCTCAACGGGCGCGGCAATGTTTTGCCGGAAACGGCGGAAAAGATCTTCATCGCGGCCAAGCGGCTCGGCTACCGCACGCCGCCCGCGGGGATCAGGCACGGTCTGGTGCGCATCGAGGTCGTGCTGCTGCGGCCTGAAACCTATTTCTATTCAAGGCTCAATCGAGCCTTCGAGCGCATCGCCGCCTTGCTCGACAAGGATATCCAGATCCAGCGGACTTTCGCCAGGGAAGACGATCCTGCCGATTTTTCGCGTCATATCGCCAATCCACAGGCACGGCGCTCCGCCCTGATCGTCGTTGCGCCCGATCATCCCGATGTGGTCGGAAGCATCCGCAAGGCTGCCGGCGATGGCATTCCTGTCGTGCAGATCATGACGCGGCCAGCACTGGAGCTGCCTTACGTCGGCATCGATAATGAGGCGGCCGGTCGCACCGCCGCCTTCTACATGGCGCGCATGCAGTCGAATATCTCCGGCACTTTCGTCGCGCTCTGCCACAGCGGCGCTTACGAGAACCACAAGGCGCGTATCCGCGGCTTTTCCAACTATCTGCTCGATCATGCGAACCCATCGCATCGCTTCGTTGAAGTCATGTTCGATGAGGACGATGAAATGAAGACGATCGAGCTGCTGACCAACGCCGTCGCCCGGTATACCGATATTATCGGCCTTTATAGCGCCGGCGGCGACAATGCCGCGATTGCGACGGTTCTGCGCCGGTATCGCCAGCGGCCGGTATTCTGGGTCGGGCACGAATTATCCGATGCGACGCGCGGCTATCTGAAGGAGGGTTTGATGACGATCGTTCTCGATCAGGCTCCGGAGGTTCAAGCCCGCCGCGCCATCGATCTGACGCTGAAGCGGCTGGGCCTGATCGATACCGACGTCGATCTCGAGCCGGTCCGTTTTCTGACCGTTACGGCCGAAGGCCTCTGAGGAAGGCATGTCGCGGCCGCGTTTTCGTATTGGGCGCGTAGACGATATTAATTTGAATCTCAGGATCTTTCTTTCTGAATGTCATCAGTATAGGCCAATTCAATGCGGTCTATATTCCTTCATTGCGGCAACGAGGTGTGATCGCTTTCTGAATTACTCAGGTGAAAGGTTGACCTTCTTCGTGCTAAGCCGAAGTCTCATTAATTCAGGGAAGATCCCCTCGCGAGACTGGGTGACGGACCTGACAAGGATGATGGAGACAAGTGCTACCAAACAGCCGGCGATCACGTCGATAAAGTAGTGATTGGCAGCGGGTACAGCCGATAAAGCCATGGCGATGTTCAAAACCAAGACGGGATAGCGTAACAGGCGCACAGGCCGTATCGCCCATGCACATAGTGTCGCGACTGCTGCATGAACTGAGGGAAAGGTCACGATTCCCGCGCTTTGCTCAAGGCTCCAGACGAAATCTGGGTTATCCCGGACGGCTTGGAATTGTTCAAGAAAGAAGTATCCATAGGTCGCATCCAGGTTCTTCAGCGTGCTGGCATCGAACTGATAAAATGTATACGTGCCAAGAGCTGGCCAAAAGATAGAAACGGCGCTAGCCAGGAAGCAGAGCAAACCATAGACAGATACCATCTGGTATGCCTGGTTGATCTTGTTAAACACAATCAGCACAATTGGGTATAAAATCAGCTGATAGCTGAAGGTTCTATAGGCGCGATTAAAGACCTCGGCCGCAAGGCTGTGCTCATCGACCCATCTCATTATGAAAGGCCAATCGACGCCGAGCATGCTGTCCCATCGCGCTAGCTGCGCATCTGCAAGCGGGAAGTTAAGCTTCGCGGCTATGTAGGTCGAAATCGTGATTGGTATAATGAGCAGAAATCCGCAGCCAAGACATTCAATGGTGGCACGAAGGGTCACCCATTTGAATCGTGACGCAACGACGCTTAGTACGCAGGTGAAGAATGCTACGAGTAGAATCGCGTTCCAGGTTCCATCTAATTTGAGCTTGAGGGTGGTGATGTATGCCAATAATGGGACAAGACAGTAAGACGACGCGGTACCCACCGTTAATAGAACTCGGGAACGATTGATATCTTGCATGTTGAAATCTCCGCGCCGGTAAACGTTAGGGTTTAACTCCTTCTGGTTGCAATTCGGTAAAGGCGATCAGGGCATGTGTGTAACGAAACGTGCCAGGCTGCGAATATCGGTTTGCAAATGACCGCAGCCATCGCTTCTCTGTATTCTACTTGCTAATGGAAATCAGCCAGTCGCGAAATGTCTCCGCTTCGCTGGAAAGCCGGCTCGCCGGCAGCAGCCAATAGAATTTGTCCATATCCAACGGTGTGTCGAACAGGGTGATCAACGTGCCGTTGGCCAATTCATACGAGATCAAGGCCGAGGGGCAGAGGCCCACACCTTGACCGCCGATGACGGACCCGATCATCAAGCCGAAATCGGCAAAGATCGGGCCGGCTCTTGGAGGCTGGTGGATACCTTCGAGGGCGAACCAGCGTGTCCATGCGGCCGTCGTTTCATCGTGCAGGAGGTCGAGATTAAGGAGATCGGCTGGCGTCCTGATCGATCCGTGACGGTGCTCATATTCTCTCGAACAGGTCGGCCGCGTTTCGGCCGTCAATAGCGAGATGGCATGCGTCGAAGGCCTTGGTCCGTGGCGGATCAGAAGATCGACGCTTGCCTCCTCCGGCGTCCTCGCATCGAGCGCGTAGACGATATTGATCTGGATTTCGGGGTATTCTTTCTTGAATGCGGTCAGCCGGGGTATCAGCCAACGCGTGGCGACGGAAGCGATGCAGGCCACGCTGACCGGCCGAATATTGGTGGCAAACCGCAGCCGCCGGGCGGCGATATCGATATGCCCGAGACCGTTTGCCACGGCAGCCCCGAATTCACGGCCGGCCATCGTCGCCGTGACACCACGGGCATGGCGCGTAAAGAGCTTGATGCCGAGCCATTCCTCCAGGGTACGGACATGCTGGCTAACGCCCGCGGCGGTGAGATTGAGCTCGGCCGCCGCCTTGGCAAAACTCTCATGGCGAATGGCTGCCTCGAAGGCGCGAAGGGAGGCAAGGGGGACATGTTGCATTCCAACAGGCTAAGTAAGACTTAGCCAAAGCGCAAGCGCGATCACCGTTGCGCAATGAGCTTGTATGCTTACAGTGCTGCCGAGACGAATGTCTTCTTGTCAGATCGAGCAGGAATGAAAGCCGCCATGGACAGTATTTTCGATATGCCCGCACCCGCCGATGCCGAGGAGCGGCGCGGCAAGCCCCCCGTTGTCGTCTACCCGAACGGAACGCTGCCGCCGGTCGATATGGATGTGCTGCGCGCGGCAAGGCAAACCATGACCAAGATTGCCGAAATCATCGTGCCTGCGCGCGAAGGCGGCAGTTTTCGCGTGCCGAAGGGACATTTCTTCCGGATCGTCAGCGTCGAGGGCGCGCAGGTGGGCGATCTCAATCTGTGGAATGCTGCCGATCTTTCTGAGCGCTTCTTCAGCGGCAAGACGCGGGCTTTGCATGCCACCCATGTCGGTGTCGGCGATCGGCTGTGGAGCACGTTGCCCTATCTGCGGCCGATGGCGACGATCACCCATGATACGCTTGGCTGGTATGGCTGGGACGCGGATGGAGCCGGCATCCACGATGTCATCGGCACGCGCTGCGATCCCTATACGAACCGGCTGCTGAACGGCGACGACTATCACCGTTGCTGCCATTCAAACCTGTCACGCGCGCTCGCCAAGGAAATGAACATCCCTGTGCAAGAGGCCGAGTTTCACGTTCACGACGTGCTGAACGTGTTCATGTGTACCGGATTTACGCGCGACACCCACCAGTATTTCATGAAGGCGAGTCCCGTGCGGCCGGGCGACTTCCTCGAGTTCTTCTCGGAGATCGATCTGCTCGGCGCGATCTCGGCCTGCCCCGGCGGCGATTGTGGCAGCGAACATTCGAGCGATACGGTGCCCTGCTATCCCTTGCTCGTCGAAATTTGGCGACCCGAACCGGAAACCCTTGCCGGGCGAACATTCCCGGAGCGCAATGCCTATCCGAGGACGCACGGACTATAATTTACCGCATAAAATAAATTTGCCGGCGGTTCCGGCCGCCGGCAAATCCGAATCATCCATCAAACGATGCCTCCATTCGGGCGGACGCATCGTTTATTGCCTAATTACAAACGCGAATGCGCTCGTAATGCCAGCCATAGTCATACTCGTTCTGGACGCGGCGATCCTCGTACCAGCACCTGGGCGGCGGCGGGGCGACTTCATAAACCGGGCCCCTGTTGGCAAGAGCGCCGCCAACAAGCAGGCCGCCGAGAAGACCGGCAGCAACGCCGCCGGCGATCGCGCCCCCATTGCCATGGTGGTGATGACGACGCCAATCGTCATGGCCGCGCCAGTCACCGCGATGGCCGTCGTAATACTGTGCCTGTGCGCTGCTGACGGGCGCCAATGCGCCGCCTACGACCGTAGCGGCCAGCAAAACCGTAAGAACCGTCTTCTTTATCATGACTACCTCCAAAGCAGTCTTTGTGCTCAGCGAATACGCGAGTCATCTAATTAACGCCTTCAGCATGATTATGTTCAGCTGAATATTCTATGAATGGCCCGTTCATCGGGCAATAGCGGCTGAAAATAGCCCCTTGCATGGGCTCCTGAGGGGCGATCTTGTCAATTTGGAGGCGTCTGCCGGCTCGCCGCCACCCATTCGAGCGTTCGCGATTCGGGGTCGGCATTGCGGGTGATATCCGTTACGACCGCGGCGATATCGGCGCCATGCTCGAATACGCCCGCAAGACGTTCGACCGTCAGGCCGCCGATCGCAACGAGAGGCCGATTGCCGATGCGCGCCTTCCACGCGCCGATCCGATCGAGGCCTTGGGGTGCCCAGGGCATAACCTTGAGGACGGTCGGATAGATCGGCCCCAGCGCTATATAATCGGGTTCGGCAGCAAGCGCCGTCTCCAGCTCCGCCTCGTCATGTGTCGAAAGCCCCAGCTTCAATCCGGCATCCCGTATGGCGGAGAGATCGGCAGAAGCGAGATCCTCCTGGCCGAGATGGATGAAATCGCAACCCTCCTCGATTGCCAGCTGCCAATAGTCGTTGACGATCAATTGGCACTCATGCGCGGCGCAAATTGCCTTCGCTTCGCGAATTTCCGCGCGGATCTCAGACGTTGAGCGATCCTTGATGCGCAACTGCACCAGCTTGACGCCGAGCGGCACCAATCGCCTGATCCAGGCGGCGCTATCGACGATGAGGTAGAAGGGATCGAGCGTCATGCGAACACCGCCTTTCCGATCACCGGTGTCGATGGCACCGCCATATCGCGCGGCTCCAGCATGCCGGCGCTGTATGCCTGTCGGCCGGCATCGATGGCCTTGGCGAAGGCTTCCGCCATCGCGACCGGATCGCCGGCCCCGGCAACCGCTGTGTTGAGCAGCACGGCATCGAAGCCGAGCTCCATGACGGTCGCTGCATGCGAAGGCCTGCCGATGCCGGCGTCCACTACCAGCGGAACCTCAGGAAAATGTGCCCGCATCGATCGCAGAGCGGATAGATTGAGCGGTCCGGCCGCCGTTCCGATCGGCGCGCACCAGGGCATCAGCACCTTGCATCCGGCTTCCAGCAGCCGCTCGGCGACGATGAGATCGTCCGTCGTGTAGGGAAAGACCTCGAAGCCGTCATCGGTGAGGATTCTCGCCGCCTCCACCAGCGCGAAAACGTCGGGCTGCAGCGTATCGTGATTGCCGATCACCTCGAGCTTGATCCAATTGGTCCGAAAGACCTCGCGCGCCATTTTCGCGGTTAGAATCGCTTCGGATACGCCGTGGCAGCCTGCTGTATTGGGAAGGACGCGAACGCCGAGTTCGCGAATCATCTCAAAGAATGTGCCCCCATTACGCCCGCCCGCCGTTTCCCGGCGCAGCGATACAGTCGCGATCCCGGTTTGCGAACGTTTGACGGCTTCCGCCAGTACGGCCGGGGAGGGGTAGCGCGCCGTGCCGAGAAGAAGGCGCGATGTAATTTGGGTTCCGTAGAGTTCAAGCATGGTCAGCCTCCCTGCATTGGCGTCAGGATCTCGATCCTGTCATCGTCGGTTAGGATATGGTCGCCGCGTTCCTCGCTATGGACGAGTTCGCCGTTGACGGCGGTTGCCAGCCACTCGCCCTCATATTCGAGAGCCGTGAGAAGTTGTAAAAGCGTCGTTGCTTCAACAATCTGCGCTTCGCCATTGATGATCAGGCGCATTGGCGGCTCCTTTCGTCGTGCCCGTAAAAGACGAGATCGGCGGCTTTCTCGGCCATGGCGGGCGCGAGCAAGAAGCCATGGCGATAGAGGCCGTTGACAAGGATGGCTTTGCCCTGCCGCGTCACGCGCGGAAGGTTATCTGTAAAGGCAGGGCGGATGCCGGCGCCGGTTTCGACCACGGCAGCTTCGGCAAAGGCCGGGTGCAGCGAATAGGCTGCGTTCAAGAGTTCCATCAGCGAACGGGCGGTGATCGGCCCTTTGAAGTCGGTCTCGATCATCGTCGCACCGACCATGAACAGGCCTTCGCCGCGCGGCACGATATAGACGGGAAAACGTGGATGCAGCAGGCGGACGGGGCGCGAAAGCACGATCTCATCGCTTTGCAGATAGAGCATTTCGCCACGCACGCCGCGCAAATCGCGGATGCGGCCGATGCGGGCAGCCCCCGTGCAATCGATGATTTCAGAGAAGCTATCGTCATCCACGAGCCCGTCGATAAAGGTGACGCCTTTTGTAGATAGATCGTCCTTCAACGATTGCAGGACCTCGCGGGGATCGAGATGTGCTTCCTGCGGAAAGAACAAGCCCTGGCGGAATCGGCCGGCAAGCGAAGGCTCAAGGGCGGCGATTTCGTCTTCGTCCACCCAGCGGTAATTCGTCGTGCGGCTGGCGAATCGCCTCAGCTCGTTTTGATCGCGGTTCGGCGCGACGACGAGCGTTCCATTGCGGACGATCTTGCCAGGCAGAATCGCGTCCCATCGATCGGCGGAATCACGGCCGAGCGTCAGTACAGCCTCATCGGCACTTTCCCGCTCGCACCATGGCGCCAGCATGCCGCCGGCAAGCCAGGAGGCGGCGCGATGAAAATTCCGGCCTGGATCTGAGATCGTGACCTCGGCTCCGCGCCGGACTAGCTCGTGGGCGACCGTGAGGCCGGCAACGCCGGCCCCTTTAACGAGAATACGCATGTCATTCAGCCGGCTGGGCAGGGGCTTCGACCGGCATATAGAGGTCTCCGCCCTCTCGATACTTGGCCGCCATGGCTTCCAGCCCTTCCTTCTGTGCTTCGGCGCGGATGTCGTGCGAAATCCGCATCGAGCAGAATTTCGGGCCGCACATAGAGCAGAAATGGGCCACCTTATGGGCCTCCTTCGGCAGGGTTTCGTCGTGGAAGCTGCGAGCCGTGTCCGGGTCGAGCGAAAGGTTGAACTGATCCTCCCAGCGAAATTCGAACCGGGCGCGCGACAGAGCATCGTCACGAACCTGCGCGGCCGGATGACCTTTGGCGAGATCCGCCGCATGCGCTGCGATCTTATAGGTGATGACGCCTGTCTTGACGTCGTTGCGATCGGGCAGACCAAGGTGCTCCTTCGGCGTGACGTAGCAGAGCATCGCCGTCCCGAACCAGCCGATCATGGCAGCGCCGATGCCCGATGTGATGTGGTCATAGCCCGGCGCGATATCCGTCGTCAGCGGCCCGAGCGTGTAAAAGGGCGCCTCGCCGCAGACGGAAAGCTGCTTGTCCATGTTTTCCTTGATCTTGTGCATCGGCACATGGCCGGGGCCTTCGATCATCACCTGACAATCCTTGGCCCAGGCGATCTTTGTCAACTCGCCGAGTGTCTCCAGTTCGGCGAACTGCGCGGCGTCGTTGGCGTCAGCTATCGAGCCGGGGCGCAGGCCGTCGCCAAGCGAGAAGGAGACGTCATAGGCACGGCAGATATCGCAGATTTCCTCGAAATGCTCGTAAAGGAAGCTCTCGCGATGGTGATGCAGACACCACTTGGCCATGATCGAGCCGCCGCGCGAGACGATGCCGGTGACGCGATTGACGGTGAGCGGGATGTAATGCAGCCGCACACCGGCATGGATGGTGAAATAGTCGACGCCCTGTTCCGCCTGCTCGATCAGCGTGTCGCGATAGATTTCCCAGGTCAGTTCCTCGGCAATGCCGCCGACCTTTTCCAGTGCCTGATAGAGCGGTACGGTGCCGATCGGCAGCGGCGAATTGCGGATGATCCATTCGCGGATATTGTGGATGTTGCGGCCGGTCGAAAGATCCATGACGGTATCGGCACCCCAGCGGGCAGCCCAGACCATCTTCTCGACCTCCTCCGCCATTGAGGAGGTGACCGCGGAATTGCCGATATTCGCATTGATCTTCACCAGGAAGTTCCGGCCGATGATCATCGGCTCGCTTTCGGAGTGATTGATGTTGGCCGGAATGATCGCTCGGCCGCTCGCAACTTCCTGGCGGACGAACTCTGGGGTGACATGATCCGGAATATGGGCGCCGAAGCTTTCGCCATCGCGAATCAGGGCTTCTGCCTTCGCCTTGCGGCCGAGATTTTCGCGAATGGCGATGAATTCCATTTCCGGCGTGATGATGCCGGCGCGCGCATAGGCGAGTTGGGTGACCGCCTTGCCGTCTTTCGCCCGCAGGGGCTGGCGCTTGGCCGGAAATTCCGGTGTTAGCCGTTCGCCGGTGACGAAACCATTGTCTTCAGGGCGCACATGCCGGCCTTCATAAGCCTCGACATCGCCGCGGGCGAGAACCCAGTCGCGGCGTAGCTGAGATAGACCCTCCTCGATGCGGATGTCGGCGCCCTCGATCGTGTAGGGGCCGGAAGAATCATAAACAATGACAGGCGGCTCGCCCGAGGTCGGATGGACGCTGATTTCGCGCATCGGCACGCGGATGTCCGGGTGGATCTCTCCGGGAACATAGATTTTCGTGGATGCCGGCAGCGGGCCGGTGGTGACGGTCGGAGTGAGGTTCTTTGCGGCAATATTCATGGTTTGAGGCTCCAAGTTGCAGTTGGAGACCCAGTCAATCAGCCGGAATGATGAAAAGACGCCGGCATGGAATCCAGGCGGGAATCCGAAGCCTTCGAGCGCTTGCACCGTCCCTACGCCAGTATGAACTGGATCAGGTTCAACGGGTCACTGCGCCACAGGAGGCAAAGCCTCATTGTCCAGCAGTATCTCAGCCCCTTGCCGGGACCCCCCTGGTGAATACGGAAAGGCTATGCCTTACCCTTGTTCTCTGTCAACCCCGCAACGACGGTCGCGTTTTCTCAATCGATTGACCCGTGTGGCGCGGGGGCGGCTTGGATTCCATAGGGGCGAGCCTCCGATAGGCGCGATCATCATCTTCGATGACGCTGCTCTTGATCTAAGCCCGTTCCCGCATAAATGGTACCGATGAAAATTCCGGATCTCGAGCCTGATTGGGGAAGGCTGTCTCGATTTGGTGCGAATTCTTGAACCTTGGCGACGGCCGACTATTCCGCAGTAAAAGGCTCAGCCCGCCGCCAGTTGCATTTAAGCAACAGCAATCAAGTCTAATGCCGGAGCGGGTTTCACAGAATTGACAAACATACGGGCTGTTTGTAAACCAAATATAGGACATAACTGTCTTACGGACGAGCGATCGGCCGGATCGGTAGAGGCATTTCAAAACCTTTGCCGCGGGGTGAATTATGGAGGTTAGAGGGGACTCAAGCCGACATCAGGTGCGTATCTGCCGGACTGCCCGGTTGCGTTTAAACCGACGTAATCCTCAGGGTGGTGTTCCAGCTTTGTACTCGCGGTAAATTGGAATGCATATTGCAACCAGGAGTTTAAAATGAACATCAAGAGCCTTCTTCTCGGCTCCGCTGCTGCGCTGGCAGCAGTTTCTGGCGCCCATGCGGCTGACGCGATCGTCGCTGCTGAGCCCGAGCCGCTGGAATACGTTCGCATCTGCGACGCATACGGCGCTGGCTACTTCTTCATTCCAGGCACCGAAACCTGCCTCAAGATCGGCGGCCGCGTCCGTACCGAAGGCGAGTGGTACGATGCCTACAACCCGAACAGCCATAACGGTACGCTGTGGCACACCCGTGCGGAGCTGAGCGTCGACACGGCAACCGACACCGAATACGGCCCGCTGAAGACCAACACGGTCATCCGTTGGGATTGGAATGACGGCAACTCCACCTCCACGAAGCTGCTGTTCGCGAACATCAGCCTCGGCGGTTTCCTCGTTGGTAAGGCTGACTCCCAGTACAACTCCTACATCGGTTATGCCGGCGACGTCATCAACGACGACGTGATCTATGACGGTCCGTACGAACTCAACCAGTTGACCTACAACTACGACGCCGGCAACGGCTTCACGGCTGTGATCTCGGTTGAAGACTCGAACTCCAGCGGCTCGGGCGCTTCCTATGGCTCCAGCTGGTGGTCTGACGACAAGGGCAACCACTACGCTCCTGACGTCGTTGCCGGTGCTGGCTTCAAGTCCGGCGCATGGGGCTTCAAGGTCGTTGGCGGTTACGACTCGATCGTCGAAGAAGGCGCCATCAAGGCTCGTGTCGATGCTGACTTCGGTACCTTCTCGGCCTTCTTGATGGGCGGCTGGAACACCGACGGCGACAAGCTGAACAAGTATGCCGGCACCAACCTCGATCGTTCGGCTTGCCCGGTTAACGATGCATCGAAGTGCGGCTGGGGTGACTGGGCTGTTTGGGGCGGCGTTGGCGTTCCGATCAACGAAAAGCTGAAGTGGAACCTGCAGCTCGCCTATACCGACTCGAAGATCTTTGCCGCAACCACGAACGTCAAGTGGAACCCGGTCAAGAACCTGCTCATCGAGCCGGAAGTCTCCTACACCAACTTCGATTCTGTGAACCAGGATCAGTGGGCTGGTATCCTGCGCTTCGAGCGTAGCTTCTAATATTGAATTACCCGGCTCAATGCCGGGTAAGAGAAGCCTGACGTTCCAATCCGCCAGGCTTCTTTCATCGATCGGTTGACCTCCGATCAAAGCAAAGGATCTGGCTTTCCCTCCGGATCCTTTTTTATTTCCAGCTTTGGGAAATCGGTTCAGCTCCCGGCAGAAGCTTCAAACCGTCGTCGTTGGTTCTCTTCAATTCCGAAGGGAAAACCGTTCTAGGCTTTTTCCGGTATCATCGCGGCAATCGCCAGTTCCTGCGTCTGTGCTAGCGGGAACCAGGTCTTCAGCACCATCTTTATGAACATCTGTCCACACGGGACCAGTTCGAAACTGCCTCGGTCGAGGGTCCATTCGGTGATCAGGCCGCCGATGACCGCTGTCAATGCGGAAGAGGCAGTATCCGGCGTCCAGGGAGCCGGAAGTTTCGTCTTTTCATCCATAAGGGTGAATATGCGTTCGAAATTTTCGTGCATGTCGTGCCGAAACGAACTCGCACGGCTCGTGGTGCCGTCGCAAAACGCCATGTCGAGATGCATCATAACTTTCAGCATGCTGCGCTTGCGCGGGTCGCTGTGAATATCGTCAAATATCGCGGCTATGGTATCGGCGATGAGATCGAGCGGGTTGGGCGGCAGTTCCTTCGACATCCGCTCCGCCAGATCCTTGAACGGCTGCTGGGCCTCGTCGCGGATCGCAAACATCAGCCCTTGCTTGTTCTTGAAATGCCAATGCACTGCCCCCCGCGTGACACCGGCGGCTACGGCTATCTCTTCCAGGCTGACATTCTCGTAGCCCTTGTCGAGAAACAGAGCTTTTGCGGATTGCAAAATCTCATTCCTCGTTTCTGCCGCCTCCTCCTTAGTTCGCCTCATTCACCTCTCCACAGAAACCGATGTTCAAGCTGCGCCCCTCTTATTGATATTCTTCTTCCATCATACCGTTCAGTGCTGGAGCCCATATACCAGCGATGCTCAACGGAGTGGAGGTATTTATCTATCCTCAAAAATTGAGCAAGCAAATCGTAACAGAATATATCCTGTCAAGCGCTATAAGCCACGCGCAAGTTTCCGTGAGCAATTTCCCCATGTTGTGAAGTGAAAATCGGAAAGTGCAAATGCTGATATAGCCATGATGGCGAAATATATTGGCCGGGCGATCCCCGGCCCGCTTGTTCCGGAAGCGATGCCGCGTTCAAGTTGAAACCTATGATGCATTTAGCCTGCGGCGTTCGCAGATCGGTCAGCTCATATCGATCATCGAAGTCTTGATCCCGCCGTCATGCGGCGGGTCTGACCGCCATGGCTTTGGTCGAACTGGCGGGACCGGTCGACAAGCAATCTGCTGCGGCTCCGACCTAGCTTGAGCTTTCGTCTGTCTTCTTGCAAGCTGACAATAGTTCGAGCGCAAATCGTCTTTCAGCGTGGAAAGAGAATTCGAAAATTCCTGGCATAAGAGCGACGGATTTGCATAAGCGCCGCGTTCAATTCTCGTGAACCCGCGTTTGATGTCGAAGGATGATACGCTGACCGAGATGCTGCGATCCAAGTGGCACTGTTTGCCGGCTATAAGGCCGAGGCCGAGGTGCCATGCAACTATCGCAGTGAACTGGAGCGGTGGCGATTGTCGATGAAGTGGGATCGCGCGCCCAAGAGTGGCGACCAGGATGAGGATCTACTTGGCCGAATCGCTGCAGGCGATGTTTCGGCGATGCGCATGATGGTCGCGCGGCAATTGCCGCGCATCGTCGCCGTCGCGACCCGCATGCTTGGCGATGCGGCCGAGGCCGAAGATGTGGCGCAGGAGACATTTTTGCGCATCTGGCGAAATGCCGGCGGCTGGCGCCAGCGCAACGCGCGTTTCAGCACCTGGGTGCATCGTGTGGCGATCAACCTTTGCTATGATCGCCTGCGCCGCCGCAAGGACGTTCTTGCCGAACATCCGCCTGACATCGAATATGAAGGGCCGGCGCCGGATGCGGACTTGATGAGCGAGGATGATCCGTCGAGACGCGTCGAACGGGCCTTGCAGATGATTGCGCCCCGGCAGCGCGAGGCGATCATTCTGGTTTATTATCAG
The DNA here is from genome assembly GCF_014193605.1 of Rhizobium sp. BK312. Taxonomy (NCBI): domain Bacteria; kingdom Pseudomonadati; phylum Pseudomonadota; class Alphaproteobacteria; order Hyphomicrobiales; family Rhizobiaceae; genus Rhizobium; species Rhizobium sp. BK312. The sequence goes on from NZ_JACHZP010000004.1 coordinate 525,401, forward strand.
GTGCTGTCGAATGTCGAGGCGGCTGAGGTCATGGATGTCAGTGTCGATGCACTGGAAAGCCTGCTTGCGCGTGGAAGGCGCTCCTTGCAGGGGCTTTTGTTGAAGGATGAGGGCGATGGTTGAAAATATCGCGGGTCCGATGAATGCCGAGCGGTTTGAAGCACTGACTGCGGCCTATGGCAGTGATATCGGCCGATGGCCGCAGGCCGAGCGCGCAGCCGCGCGGGATTTTGCCAAGGGTACCGCCGCCGTGCAAACACTTGCGCGCGCCGCCGATCTGGATGCGCTGCTCGACACCTACGTCGTAAGACCCCGTCACACCGGCCTGGAAGAGCGAATCCTCGCAAAGCTCGCGCGGCGCCTGACGATACGAAACTGGTTCCGCTTCGGTTCGGCCGGGATCGGCCTTGTGGGGGTCGGCATCGCCGGCGCGCTTGCCGGCAGCATTGCAATCGCCGTCTTGGTTCCGAGCCTGACATCCGATACCTCGATCGTCTCAGATGGAACTGCGACCATGTTCGGCGATATCGGACCGGACGCGGGTACAGCACAGCAGGACAGCCAATGACGGAACGCAGCTTTCGAATAGTGGTCATTTTTCTTTTGGTGCTGAATACGTTCCTGGTCGGAGCATTGGCCGGTGGTGGGCTGACCTGGATACGTAAGACGCAGGCGCGGGCCGGAATGATGCCGCTAGCCGGCGAGCAATTGCCTTCGGCGCAGAGGAAGGCTCTGCGTGCGGCGCTCAACGAGGCACGCAAGGACGAACGTCAGATCATTCTCGAGGCACAGCAGGCCAAGGTCGACGCCGCCTCCATTCTTGGGCAGCCGACGTTGGATAAAGAGGCGCTCTCGGCCGCGCTGGCGAGGGCGCGCGATGCTGATATCACCTTGAGGGCGAAGCTGGAGCAGCGTGCGGTCGATTTTGCGGCAGGGCTTTCCTACGACGAGCGTCGGGCGCTGGCGGAAAGCCTGGTCCGCCGCAGCATGCCCAAAGCCGCTGCCACAAAATGATCATACTTTCCGAGCGACGGATCGAAACCAAGCCTGCGTTAAAGGAGCATGTTTGATGCAGGAGTTGGCAAGTCCATGGCCCAGCAGTCCAATGATGTTTATGCAGCGCTCGCTCTTTCCCGCTTTGGGCTAGGGGTTGACCACAACGGCACCACGTCGATTGCATCGGATCCGCGCGGCGCGTTGTTGGAAGAAATCACCGAGCGCTTCGTCCCGGTTCCAGTCGGGCCGCAGCTGCAATCCACAGCCGATCTTCTCGTTTCTCTCTACGCATTCCAGGAACAGCGCAAGCAGGCCAGACAGCAGGCGGCGGTCGCGGCCGCCGCCGCACCGCAAGACAAACTGATGCAGGGGCCGCAGCAGCCGCAGAAGCCGCCACTACAGCCTTCCGGCGCTACAGCAGGGCAGCCGAACAATCAGGCTCAGCCTAATAACCAGGCCATGGCGGCTGCCATCGGCAAGGCGGTCGACAAGCTGGAAAAGCCCGCAATGCCTTACCTTCCACAGCAGGTCCTGTTGGCGGAAGTGGATGCCCGCTTCAACGGCACTATCCGGCAGCCATTGATCGGTTTTGGCGAGCGGCTTGCCATGTTCTGGGCAAACCATTTCGCGGTCGCCGTCTCGAAGAGCGAGGAAGTTCATATCGTTGCCGGCGCCTTCGAACGGGAGGCGATCCGGCCGCACGTCTTCGGTCGTTTCGCTGATATGCTATTCGCCGTCGAGACCCACCCGGCCATGCTTGCCTATCTCGACAACCAGCAATCGATCGGGCCGAACTCGAAAGCCAATGCCAATAAAAAGCGCGGCTTGAACGAGAATCTCGCCCGCGAAACGTTGGAGCTCCACACGCTCGGCGTCAATGGCGGCTACACGCAGACGGATGTGACGACGCTTGCCAGGATCATCACCGGCTGGACGGTGGCCCGCGCCGAGGGCAAACTCGGAACGCCCGGTACCTTCGTCTTCAATGCCGGCGCGCACGAGCCTGGCGACCAGACGCTGCTCGGTCTCACCTATGCCGACAACGGCGTGGGGCAGGGGCGGGAGGCGCTGCGCGATCTTGCCCGCCATCCGGCAACGGCACAGCATATCGCCACCAAGCTCGTCCGGCATTTCGTCGCCGATACACCGCCGCCAGGACTTGTGCAAACCGTCGCGGCGACCTTCAGCAAGACGGATGGTGATCTTTCGGCCGTCTACCGGGCGCTCGTCGGCTCCGAAGATGCATGGAACCCGACCCTGTCGAAAGTTCGCTCGCCGCTCGAATTCATGACCGCGCTTTTGCGGGCAAGCGGCGAGACGCCGAAGCCGAATGTCATCCTCGGCGCGTTGACCGCGATGGGTCAACCCTTCTGGGCGCCGGCCGGTCCTAACGGCTTTGCCGACACCGCCGATGTCTGGGCCTCGAGCGAAGGCCTCAGCATGCGCATGGATGTCGCCAACATGATCGCGAGTGCGGTGCCACCTCAGGTCGATCCCCGCAGTTTCGTATCCGCCAGCCTGGGGCCGCTTCTTTCGAATGAAACGCTGCAGGCGGTATCGCGTGCGGAAACCCGCAAGCAGGGCCTGACGATCGCTTATCTTTCTCCCGAATTTCAAAGGCGCTGACCATGACCTGCGAACTCATGACCCCCACCCGTCGTGCCGTACTTGGCGCTTCCGGCGCCTTGTTTGCCTGGGCGTTCATCCCGCGCTTCGCCCATGCCGCCGGCGGACGCGATCCGCGTTTTATCACTATTATCCTGCGTGGGGCGCTTGATGGTCTGACCGCCGTCCCGCCCGTTGGCGATCCCGATTACCAGGCTTTGCGGCAGGCGATCGCCATGACGACGAGCGGCCCCGAGGCGGCGTTACCGCTCGACAGCTTCTTTGCGCTGCATCCGTCGATGCCAAATTTCAACAGGCTCTATCGCGCTGGGCAGGCGGCCGTCGTGCATGCCAGTGCGACGCCCTATCGCGATCGGTCCCATTTCGACGGTCAGGACGTACTGGAGTCCGGTTACGAAATGCCCGGCCGCGTCGAATCCGGATGGCTGAACCGGATGCTGGAGGGCCTTCCGAAGGGCGACAAGGTTTCACCGGGAGCTTCGGAGATCCGAGGCCTCTCGGTCGGTGCCAATGCACCGCTTGTCATTCGCGGCAAGGCGCCGGTACTCGGCTGGTCGCCATCGACCCTCCAGCCGGTGAGTGACGATCTGCCGCCGCGGCTGATGGATCTCTACAACCACACCGACCCGCTCTTTGCGAAAATCCTCACTGAGGGCATTTCGACCGGCAAGATCGCTGCCGGCCTCGATGTCAAGGCGAAGGGAGGGCCCGGCGATCCCACAGGCATGGAACAGATGGCGAGAGGGGCCGCGCGTCTTTTGGCCCAGGACGATGGTCCTCGCGTTGCGGCACTGGCCTTCGAAGGATGGGATACCCATGCCGGAGAGGTCGATCGGCTGAACAAACTGCTCGTCGGGCTCGACAATTCCTTTGCCGCCTTCCAGCAGGAGCTTGGTCCGGCTTGGAAAGATACCGCTATTCTTGTTGCAACCGAATTCGGTCGCACGGCGCAGGTCAACGGTACACAGGGCACCGACCACGGCACTGGAACGGCCGCCTTCCTCGCCGGCGGCGCGATCAAGGGTGGCCGGATCATCGCCGATTGGCCCGGTCTCAAGCAGGCGCAATTGCGTGATGGCCGCGATCTTGCCGCCACGACGGATCTGCGCGCTGTGGTCAAGGGTATCGCGGTCGATCTACTTGGCGCGTCACCGGCGCTATTGACGCGCGATGTCTTCCCGGGCTCCGATCACGTCCTGCCGATGAAAGGGCTCATCGCCTGACTTGTGTGCCGGCGGCCGGTGTTAAGGGCCGCGGCCTTCCAATAGAAATTACGTGAGAGCGGCGTTTGGAGGAACGGCGCCACTGCGCCTTTCGTTGGCTGCGGAGAGGATGGCAACCACGCAGGCCAAGGCAAGCGTGATGGCGCCGAGCACCGGCAAACTGCGATAGCCATATCCGCTCTCGAGCAGTGCGGCGCCGACGCTTGCTGCGATCGCGATCCCGATATTGAACCCCGACGGAATGAGCGAGGAAGCAAGGCCTGGTGCATCGGCGGTCCACATCAGGATGCGAGCCTGGATAGGGGTGCCGATGGCAAAATTAAGCGCGCCCCAAACGAAGATCGCCACACTTATCGGCAAGGGGTAGGGGCTGACCAGATAAAGGACGACGAGTATCGCAGACTGGATAGCGAGCATCGCGATAAGCGAGGGCATCAGCTTCCAGTCCGACAGCCTGCCGCCGATCACAACCCCCAATGTCGCCCCGACGCCATTGAGCAGGAGGACCCAGGGAATAAGCATGGCATCCAGGCCGGTCACTTCACGCAGCAGCGGCGTTATGTAGGTGAACGGCACCATCTGGCCGATCATCAAAGCGAGCATCATGATGAGAGATGTCCAGACCTGCTGACGGCCGAGAACACGCACTTCTCCGCTCAAATGGCCGGATTGCTGAGTTTCTGCCTTCGTCTGCGGGATCAAGACCCATATCGCGGCCAACGCGACCACACCGACCAAGGTCATTGCCCAAAACGTCGTCCGCCATCCCCAAAGTCCACCGATGGCCGCGCCAAGAGGAACGCCGACAATATTGGAGACCGTCAGCCCTGCAAGGATCACGGAAACCGCACGTCCTCGAAATGCCGGTGGGACGAGGCCGACCGCGACCACCATGGCAATCCCGAAATAGGCGCCGTGAGCAATTGCGGTCGCGACGCGGAAGAGGAGCATGGCGGCGAAATCGGGCGCAAGCGCACAGGCGATCTGGCCCAGGCAAAAGGCGATCGTCAGAGCGATCAGAATGGTCCGGCGCGAAACCTGTCGTGTCGCCATGGTCAGGAGTGGTCCGCCGAGTGCGATTCCCAGTGCGTAACCCGATACCAGATAGCCGGCAAAAGGGATCGAGACATCAAGACCCTGCGCCACGTCCGGAAGAATGCCCGCGATGACGAACTCGGTCGTGCCGAAAGCAAAGGCGGCCAGAAACAAAGCGAAGAGGGGTAAGGGCACGATGACGTTCCACATAAAGGAATAGGGATTTCTTTATATCGCCGGCGAAGGCGGTATCAAGTGCAAGTTGTTGCCGATGGCGTTATCAACATAAAGTCGGCTTTTCGAATTGTGTTGAGGCCCCGCGTGCAAGCGCCATTTCGTGAGCCGATCCTTGACAAGCGCGGAATGTTTGTGAAGTTTGACTGTCATGAGTGAGGTGGCTGATTGGTTATCTGATACAAGTCCGATCAGTCGGAAAAACGCTGCCGAGGCAGTGTTTGAGGATATTCGTTCGGCGATAACATCGGGACGGTTGGTGGTCGGGACACGGCTGCCCGCCGAGTCGCAGCTTGCCGTGCACTATGGTGTCAGCCGTCCGATCGTCCGCGAAGCACTCCGTTCGCTTCAGACGCTCGGCCTCACCCAGACGCGCACGGGCAGCGGCACCTATGTTTTGACCTCCACTCCTGGTCCGGAACTCCATTATGGCGGTTATTCCGCCCGCGACCTGATCGAGGCGCGTCCGTTCATCGAGGTCCCGGCCGCAGGTTGGGCGGCGCTACGGCGCACGGGGCAGCAGTTGGCGCGCCTGCTCGAACTTTGCCATGAGATGGACCGGGAAGAAGACCCTTTGAAGTGGGTAACTCTGGACTCGGAATTCCATTCGATGATTGCCGAAGCTTCCGGAAACGCCGTCTTTTCCAAGATCGTTTCCGACGCCCGCGATGCACTGATGCGCCAGTCGGAGCTCGTCAACATGATGGCCCAGCGCCGCGAGGCCTCGAATGTCGAGCACCGCCGCATCGTCGAGGCGATTGCGGCGGCATCGGAGGAGGAGGCCATCGCGGCGATGGAGGCCCATCTCGGTCAGGTTAAGCGCGTGGTGACCACGATTATCGGTCAGGATTAGCCGCTTCGTTGAGACCAGCGGGCAAGTTGGCGAGGCGCTCCGGCCGCAACGCCTCGAAGAGTTCTTCCGCGGTTAGATATCCATGGTCCAGCACGATTTCCGGCACTGTGCGTCCGGTTGCCAGCGCCTCGCGCGCAACTTTGGTCGCTGCCTGGTAGCCGATCAACGGATTGAGTGCCGTCGCAAGGCCGATCGATTCCTGCAGGCGCTGCGCCATGAGAGCCGGATTGGCCGTGATGCCATCGATGCAGCGTTCGGCGAGGATATGGCAGGCCGCGGTCAGATGCATGATGCTTTCCGACAGCGAACGCACGATAATCGGCTCGAAGGCATTGAGTTGCAGCTGCCCTGCTTCCGCTGCCATCGTCACGGTGATGTCGTTGCCGATGACGGAGAAGGCCACCTGGTTGACCATTTCCGGGATTACAGGATTGACCTTGCCGGGCATGATGCTCGAACCGGCCTGCATCGCCGGCAGCGTGATCTCGCCGATGCCGGCGCGAGGGCCGGAAGAAAGCAGGCGCAGATCGTTGCAAGTCTTCGACAGCTTGACCGCGACGCGCTTCAGCACGCCGGAGAGGTGGACGAAGGCGCCGGGGTCTTGCGTTGCTTCGATGAGGTCGCTTGCGGTAACCAGCGGGCGGCCCGTCAGCCGGGCGAGATGAGTGCAGGCAAGGGCGGCATAGCCAACGGGCGCATTGAGGCCGGTGCCGATGGCAGTAGCGCCGAGATTGACCTCATGCAGGAGAGCGGCCGATTCGATCAGGCGAGATCGATCTTCCCCGAGCATCACGGCAAAGGTCCTGAATTCCTGACCAAGCGTCATCGGCACGGCGTCCTGCAGCTGCGTGCGGCCGATCTTTAGAATGCGGTCGAATTCCTTGGCCTTGCGTTCGAAGGCCTCCTGCAGCGTTTCCATTGCCGCCGCGAGATTGTCGATCGCTTCGATGAGCGCGACGTTGACGGCTGTCGGATAGGCGTCGTTGGTGGATTGGCTTAGATTGACGTGATCGTTCGGGTGAAGGTGAGCATAGTCGCCTTTGGCATGGCCGAGCAATTCGAGCGCGCGGTTGGCGACGACCTCATTGGCGTTCATGTTGGTGGAAGTGCCGGCGCCGCCTTGAATCACGTCGACGACGAACTGGTCGTGAAGCTCGCCGGCGCGGATTTCGCGGCAAGCGCGCACGATTGCATCGAGCTTGTCTTCGCTCAGCAAGCCCAGCTCGTGATTGGCAAGAGCCGCTGCTTCCTTGACGAAGGCCAAGCCTCGGATGAGATGCGCATAGCGGCCGATTGGTGTTCCCGTCACCTGGAAATTCTCCACGGCTCTTGCCGTGTGCACCCCCCAATAAACCTCGGCGGGAATATCCTTCTCGCCCAGCAGGTCATACTCGCTTCGCGTCTTGACCACATTATCCTCCTACATGGAAATCAAGCTAAATCTGTCAAGCTGTATGACAGATTTAGAAATCTGTTATCCCTTGGCTCCTGCCGCGTCAATAAGTGTCGTTGGCTTGACCCGCCGTTATTTCTGTGTCTAAGAGGAAATCTGTCATACAGCATTACAGCATGACCGGCGATCGTTAAGCTCGATCGACGGCCAGATTAAGGCAATGGATCCGGTTGGGTGCAACATCAGCACCCCGGATCCGCTCATGGACAAACGGCTCGAGGGAGGAGCAATGTCAGTCGAACCAATTCAGAATATTCCGGCGGATCGCCGGCCGCCGGTCAATGAGGACCTTGGCTATCACAAGGCCTTGAAGCCGCGGCAGATCCAGATGATCGCCATTGGCGGCGCGATTGGCACCGGTCTTTTCCTTGGCGCAGGCGGACGCCTCGCCGCGGCAGGTCCGGCTCTCATCTTCGTCTATGCGCTCTGCGGTTTCTTTGCCTTTCTCGTGTTGCGCGCGCTTGGCGAACTGATCATGCACCGCCCGAGCTCCGGCTCCTTCGTTTCTTACGCCCGCGAGTTCTACGGCGAGAAGATGGCCTTTGCCGTCGGTTGGATGTACTGGCTGAACTGGGCCATGACATCGGTTGCCGATGTGACGGCCGTCGCCCTCTACATGAATTTCTTCAAGCACTACGTGCCCTGGCTGGCCGGTATCGACCAGTGGGTCTTCGCGCTGATCGCGCTGATGGTGGTGCTGGCCATGAACCTTCTGTCGGTGAAGGTCTTCGGCGAGCTCGAATTCTGGTTCAGCCTGATCAAGGTTCTGGCGCTGGTCAGCTTCCTCGTCATTGGCATCTATTTCGTCGTGTCAGGCACGCCGATTGCCGGTCATTCGGCTGGTTTCAGCATCATCAGCGATAGCGGTGGTTTCTTCCCCAATGGCATCTTGCCGGCCTTCGTCATCATACAGGGCGTGGTCTTTGCCTATGCATCGATCGAACTGATCGGCACGACCGCCGGCGAAACCGAAGATCCGCGCAAGGTGATGCCGGGTGCGATCCGCACGGTAGTCGCTCGTCTGTTGGTCTTCTATGTCGGCTCGGTCCTGCTTCTGTCGCTGCTTCTGCCCTACACGGCCTACAAGGCGGGTGAGAGCCCGTTCGTCACCTTCTTCGGGACGATCGGTATCCAAGGTGCCGATATCATCATGAACCTCGTCGTGCTGACGGCCGTTCTGTCCTCGCTCAATGCCGGCCTTTATTCGACGGGTCGCATCTTGCATTCGATGGCGGTTTCGGGCTCGGCACCGGCAGCGCTCGCCAAGATGAACAAGGCCGGTGTGCCCTATGTCGGTATCGCCGTGACGGCTGTCGTGACCGTCATCGGCGTGGCGTTGAACGCCGTCGTGCCGTCGGCCGCTTTCGAGATTGCCCTCAATATCTCGGCGCTCGGTATCATCTCCGCCTGGGGCGTGATCGTATTGTGCCAACTGAAGCTCTGGAAGTTGTCGCAGCGCGGCGAGATGGCCCGCCCGGATTTCCGCATGTTCGGCGCGCCCTACACCGGTATCCTGACGCTCGTTTTCCTCTTCGCGGTACTGGTGCTGATGGCGCTCGACTATCCCGTCGGCACGTGGACGATTGCGTCCCTCATCCTGATCGCACCGGCTCTTGTCATCGGCTGGTATCTGTTGCGTGACCGCATCTATCGGTTGGCGGCCGAGCGGGGCCAGTCGTGACGGCAGGGCAAGTCAATCCGCTGGTGGCAGTCATTGCCACCGGCGGCACCATTGCAAGCGAGCGCACCGATAGCGGCGCCAGCATACCGTCGTTGACGGGTGAAAGCCTGCTGGCGCTTCTTCCCAACATGCCTGTCGATCTCAGACCCATCGAGCTGATGGCGAAGGATTCGGCGAGCCTGACGCTCGCCGACATGCAGGAGATCAGCGACAAGGTCGGCGAACTGCTCGCCGATGATGCCATCAGCGGCATCGTCATTTTGCATGGTACGGACGCCATGGAAGAGACGGCGCTGCTTGTCCATCTGCAGCATGGCTTGATTAAGCCCGTCGTGTTTACCGGTGCGCAATTTACCGCTGATCATCCCACGGCAGACGGGCCTGGCAATCTCGCCGCGGCCGTTGCCGCAGCCGTCGATCCGGCCAATGCGGGCCGCGGCGTGCTCGTCTGTTTCGGCGGCCGCCTGCTGCCGGCTTGGGGGCTTTATAAGCACTCTTCCGATGTTGCCGACGCTTTTCGACAATCGCGGCCGCTCGAAAATCCGCCAAGCCCGCGCCTTGCGGCGGCACTTGATAACGTGCGGATTGATGTCGTTGCAATCTACCCTGGCTGTGACTCCGTGTATGTGGATGCGAGCCTCAGGGCCGACGCCCATGGCATCGTTCTGGCTGCCCTCGGTTCCGGCAATGCCAATCCGCGTCTGGTCGAAGCCGTCAGGCGGTGTGCCGAAGTCGGCGTACCTGTCGTGGTTTCCAGCCGCGTACCGGATGGATTGCTCGTTTCCAGCTATGGTGGCGGCGGGGGCGGACATGATCTTGCTGCGGCCGGTGCAATCCATTCCTCGACGCTACGCCCGGGGCAGGCGAGAATTTTGCTGGCAGCCCTCGTCGCGTCCGGTGCAAGCGCGGAGGCAATCGAGCACACGTTTGCGGACTTCGTCAGCGACGCTACGCCCTGATTGCAGCCACGAAAACGGGCCGCCCCTCGATTGACGGCGCGGCCCGAATATTCGCTGAATACTGTCTTCGTTATGCCGTTTGCGTTGCCTTGGCGACGACGACGGGAATCAAGAGATCCCCCCAGTTGCCGTTCCCGCCGTGGTGGCGGGCCGAGCGGACCAGTTCGACCGAAACGCCGGCTTCGACCGCATTCATCACAGTCTGGTTGAGGCGATGCAGCTCATTGGCCAGCATGCGGATGACCGCCTGCTGATCGGCATTCATGGTGAGAGATTGCTCCTCCGCTCTCTCGCGAACGCGTGCTATCGATGCCATGTCATTCTCCTCCTAATTTCCTGATATCACTCTGCTGCCGGTTTGAATTGGGCATGCTCTGTCGATCCGTGCATGGCCGTTGTCGATGACTGGCCGCCGGTGATCGCTAGCGAGACCGCATCGAAATAGCCGGTGCCCACTTCGCGCTGGTGCTTGGTGGCGGTGTAGCCATTGGCCTCGGCTGCAAATTCGGCTTCCTGCAGCTCCGAATAGGCGACCATCTGGCGAGCCTTGTAGCCGCGGGCGAGCTCGAACATGCCGAAATTCAGCTGGTGGAAGCCGGCAAGCGTGATGAACTGGAACTTGTAGCCCATGGCGCCAAGCTCGCGCTGGAATTTTGCGATTGTCGCGTCATCCAGGTTCTTCTTCCAGTTGAAGGACGGCGAGCAATTGTAAGCCAGCAGCTTGCCGGGATGAACCCGATGCACGCCCTCGGCAAATTTACGTGCCTGTTCCAGATCCGGTTTCGACGTTTCGCACCAGATGAGGTCGCAATGCGGTGCATAGGCGACGGCGCGGGCGATGCAGGGCTCGATGCCGTTCCTGACCTGATAGAAGCCTTCGACCGTGCGTCCTGCACCGTAGTCGACGAAGGGTTGGTCGCGCTCATCGATGTCCGAGGTCAGAAGCTTGGCTGCCTCGGCGTCGGTACGCGCCACCACGAGGGTCGGCGCGCCCATGACGTCGGCGGCAAGCCTCGCCGCGTCGAGATTGCGGATATGCGCAGCCGTCGGAATGAGCACCTTGCCGCCAAGATGGCCGCACTTTTTCTCAGATGCCAGCTGATCCTCGAAATGGACGCCGGCAGCACCCGCCTCGATATAGGCCTTCATGATCTCGAAGGCATTGAGGGGGCCGCCGAAGCCCGCTTCGGCATCGGCGACGATCGGCGCAAACCATGTGTCGACGGAAAGCCCTTTGCCTTCGGCGGTTTCGATCTGGTCGGCCCTTTGCAGCGTGCGGTTGATGCGCTTGGCCAACTCTGGACCCGCATTGGCAGGATACAGCGATTGGTCGGGGTACATGGCCGAGGCCGTATTGGCGTCGGCGGCGACCTGCCATCCCGAGAGATAGATCGCCTTCAGGCCGGCGCGAACCATCTGCATGGCCTGATTGCCCGAAAGCGCGCCAAGCGCATTGACGAAATCCTCCTCGTGAATGAGCTGCCAGAGACGGTTCGCACCCATTTCGGCCAATGAGTGCCGAATGGTGATCGAGCCGCGCAACCGCTCCACATCCGCGGCCTGATAGGGGCGCTCGATACCATCGAAACGTCCGGCGGGCGCGCTGGGAACCAGTTTGTAAAAATCTGTCATGCTACTCTCCCGATACTTCTTCTCGATCCCCCGATCGATCTAGATTTGCATGACTACTTTTACAATACCGATGCTGCGGGAGCGAGGAAAACCGGAAAATCCTGTTAGATAAAAGGGTTATGATGTGTTAGTGTTGACATCGGTCTTCGGTAAAATTGTAAATTTTGTAAAAGATTGCTGACTGAGGAATTGTGAAAGGTATGACACATGGTTGAGCGCAAGATCTTTGCCGGCCCGAAGGTTCGGCGCATCCGCATGGGCCTCGGTCTGACGCAGACGACGATGGCGCAGGCGCTCGATATCTCGCCGTCCTATCTCAATCTCATCGAGCGCAATCAGCGGCCGCTGACCGTGCAATTGCTGTTGAAGCTTTCGGCAGTCTATAAGGTCGACCTCGACGAACTGCAGGGCGGTGAGGCCGGCAGTGCAGGGCAATTGCGTGAAGTCTTTGCCGATCCGCTGCTGTCAGGCGAGATTCCTGGAGATCAGGAGCTGATCGAGCTTGCCGAAGCCGCGCCGAATGCGGCAAACGGCGTGATCCGGCTTTATCGCGCCTATCGCGAGCAGGCCGCAAGACTGTCCGACCTCGCCGAACTTCTGACCCGCGACGGTAGGGTTGCCGAGGTCGCCGGACCACGCTTGCCGCTCGACGAGGTTCACGATCGCCTGCAGTCGCGCCCGAATTTCTTTGCCGGCATCGAAGATGCTGCGGAAACCTTCCATGAACGCCTATCGCCCGGCGACGACCTGACGGGCGCTTTGAAGGCATGGCTAAAGGCCGAGCATGGCATCGCGGTACGCCTGTTGCCGGTGCACGCCATGCCTGGCTTGCGTCGGCGCTATGACCGGCATTCGATGCGGCTTTTCCTATCGGAGCGTCTGTCGCCCTTTGATCAGATCCGGGAGATTGCGACAGAAGTCTCTCTTTTGGCCCTGCGCGAGGAGATCGCCGCCGAGCTGACCTCCCTCACGCTTTCGACACCAGAAGCCAACCGCATCGCCCGCTTCGAGCTGGCGCGCTACGCGTCCCATGCGCTTCTGATGCCCTATGGTGCCTATCTTTCGGCAGCGCAGCGACTGCATTATGATATCGAAGCCCTCGGCGCTCGCTTCGGCGTCTCCTATGAGCAGGCCGCCACACGGCTGACCAGCCTGCAGCGTCCGGGCGCATCCGGCATCCCGTTTTTCCTGATGGAGATCGACAATGCCGGCCACCGCCTGCGCAAGATGGGCGCTCAAGGCTTTCCGCAGGCGCGCTTCGGCGGCGCCTGTCCGAAGCTCAATATCCATGCCGCTTTTGCACAGCCCGGGCAGATATTGGTGGACGCTACCCAAATGCCTGATGGCGCTGGTTTTCTGACCGTATCACGGACGATCGAGGGGCCACGGGCCGATTTCGGCGAAAGGGTACGCCGCACGGCACTTCTGATCGGCTGCGATATCGCCCATCGTGACGAGGTGGTCTATGGCAAGGGGTTGGATGCCAATCAGATCCCAATCGGCCCCGCCTGCCGCCTATGCGAGCGTCAGGGCTGTCTGGCGAGAGCCGAGCCGCCGGTGACGCGCCCGCTTGGCCTCGATGAAATGGCGGCCGGTCTAAGTGTGTTCGATTTTCAGTGACTGCATTGATTGCCATTGTTGAAAATAAGGTCTGAACCTCGCCGCGACGAGTGGAAGACCTGGCCTCATCGAGAATGCTGCGCTCGCGACCGGGCTTTCAAAGCGAACGGGATCGGCCGATCACCTCGGCCCGCGTCGGTGCCCCGGATCGTCCCCCAAAGGACTCGCACTTGATGGCAGCGGCTATGGAGGAAAAGCGGATTGCGTCTGCCGGCGCCATTCTCTCGGCAATCGCCAGCGCGAAGGCGCCGTGAAAAATGTCTCCTGCGGCAAGCGTGTCAACAGCCTTGACGGAAATAGTCGGGCAATGCGCGGCGGCGTCGTTTTGCTCGTCGAACCAGTAGCTGCCGGCCGCCCCTGCCGTGACGCAGATGAAAGCATGATCGAAGCGCTGTTTCAGACGATGCGCCATCGCGGACACATCGCTCGCTCCCGTCAGGCGCTGTGCGGCCGGCTCGGAAAAGACAATATGGGTCGCTTCCGGTGCCAGTTGTTCGATGATGCCGTCAGGAGCCACGTCGCCGTCGAGAATGGCGGGCTTGCCCATCGCTCTGGCAGTTTTGAGAACCTGCAGCGCCAGCGCCGGCCAGCGAACGTCCACCAGCACAGCATCGAATGCAGCGATATGCTCGGCCGTGAATTCCTTCACTGTATGGTGCAGCTTCGGATCGTAGAAGGGAACGATCAGCCTTTCGCCGTCATCGTCCACCAGGATCGTCGAGACAGCGGAACGGGCGCCACCTACACGCAGCATGCCGTCCATATCGATGCCGGCGGCATCCAGATCGCGGATAATACGCTCGCCGGTATCGTCGTCACCAACGGCGCCCCATAGGCTCGCCTCGCCACTGAGCCGGACGATGGCATAGGCAGCGCTGGAGGCCATGCCCTCGGCGATCTGCAGCATGTCATAAGGCAAAACCTTCCCCTGACCGTGCGGAAGGGTATGGACGCGAAAGAGCGTATCGAGAACAGCGGCGCCGACGCAAAGAACGTGCTTGGCCGCGCCGGCGGGCGGATCGAAGATGGATGGAGCGGTCAAAGTCGCTTTCCGCTCGCCTTGTCGAAAAGATGGATGCTTGCCGGATCGATGCCGATTTCGATCTTGTCGCCGAAGCGAATATTCAGCCGCTCGCGGAACAGGCAGGAGATTTCCTCGCCGCCGCAATCGAGCTTGGCATAGATCTCAGATCCCGTGCCTTCGACAATGCCGACGCGTGCCGACAGGCCGCTTGCCGCAGCGCGGATATGTTCGGGCCTGATGCCGTAGACGAGGGGATGTCCCCTGTACTCTGCGATCGGAAAGCCTTCCGGCAAGGGCAGGATGAGACCCTTGTCGCTGCGGAAGACGCCTTCCTCGATCCTGCCGTCGATGAAGTTCATCGAGGGCGAACCGATGAAACCCGCGACGAACAGGTTGGCTGGACGATCGTAGAGTTCGAGCGGCGCACCGACCTGCTCGATCAGGCCGCCATGCAGCACGACGATCTTGTCGGCCATGGTCATGGCCTCGACCTGATCGTGCGTCACGTAGATCGTCGTCGTGCCGACGCGCTGATGCATGGATTTGATCTCGCCGCGCATCTGGACGCGCAGCTTCGCGTCGAGATTGGAGAGCGGCTCGTCGAACAGGAAGACCTGCGGATCCCGCACCAGTGCGCGGCCCATGGCGACGCGCTGGCGCTGGCCGCCGGAAAGCTGACGAGGCAGATTTTCCAGGCCAAGGATGGCGGCCGCCTTCTGCACCTTGGCGGCGATTTCGGAAGCGTTTGCTTTTTTCAGCTTCAGCGCAAAGCCCATGTTTTCGGCGACCGTCATATGCGGATAGAGCGCATAGTTCTGAAAGACCATCGCGATATCGCGGTCGCGCGCCGGCAGATGGCTGACTTCGCGCCGACCGATATGAATTTCACCGTCGCTGACCTCCTCGAGCCCGGCGATCATGCGCAGCAGGGTGGACTTTCCGCAGCCCGAAGGGCCGACAAGGACGACGAATTCGCCGTCAGCGATATCGACGCTGATATCGTGAATGACCTTTACCTGGCCGTAGCGCTTCTGAATGCTCTGTATATTGACGGGTGCCATGAATGTGATCCTATCCAAAAGGGGAGGCGGTCATTTGACCGCGCCGGCCGTCAGGCCGGCGATGATCTGTCGTTGCGCGAACATGGTCAGCACGAGCACCGGCAGCGTCACGATCAGGGCCGCCGCCGCAAGCGGTCCCCAGCTCACCTGCTCGAAGGAGAGCATGTTATAGACGGCCACCGGCAGTGTGCGGGTCTCGCGGCTCGCAAGCACGATGCCGAAGACGAAATTGTTCCACGAGAAGATGACCGAAAGAATGAAGGCGACGACGATGCCGGGGCGGGCGATCGGCAGGGCGACGAGGCGGAAGACCTGCCATGGCGTCGCGCCATCGATGCTTGCCGCCTCCTCCAGTTCCATCGGCGTCGTCTCGAAATAGCCGATCATGATCCAGACGACGATCGGCACTGTGACGACGAGATGGATGATGATCTGCGGCCAGAGCGTTCCAAGCAGATTGAGCCATTGGAACAGCAAAAACAACGGGATGAGGAAGGAAAGACCGGGCGTCATGCGAGCGATCATAATGACGACAGCAGATTTCTCAGCTTTCAGCCGCGCGATACCGTAGCCGGCCGGCACGCCGATGAGGAGCGCGAGTAGGGTGGCTGCCCCCGTCACAAGGATCGAATTCCAGAAATAGAGGAAGAAGTTGTTTTCCTGGAAGACATTGACGTAGTTCGTCCAGGCGAAACGGTCCGGAATGAGGATTGGCGGATAGGCGCCGTTATCGATCTCGTATTTCAGCGACAGCGAGATCATCCAGAGGAAGAACAGAATAACGGGCGAGACGATGACCAGGGCCACGAAGACCAGGCCGATGCGGTTGAGTGTCGAGCGCTTCATCTCAATGTCCCTCCGCATCGGTCCATTTCGTCCGCTGCCGCATCATCAGGAGGATGAAGGAAAGCGCGACGATGATGATGAAGAACACCACTGCCATGGCCGAGCCATAGCCGATGTCGTAATAGGAAAAGGCGGTGTTGTAGAGATAGATGTTGATGGTCTCTGACGCCGTTCCCGGGCCGCCTTGCGTCATCGCATAGATGATGTCGAAGCTCTTGATCGCATCGATGCCACGGATGATGACGGCGATCATCAGGAAAGGCGAGATCATCGGCAGCGTCAGATAGCGGAACTTCTGCCAGGCGTTGGCGCCGTCGATTTCGGCGCTCTCATAAGGTTCGCGCGGCACGGAGGCGAGGCCGCCGAGCACGATCAGCATGACCAGCGGCGTCCATTGCCAGACTTCGACCAGAACAAGCGAGGGGATGACGCTTGTCTGGTTGTAGATCCATTCCTGCGGTCCGATGCCGACAAATGATAGCAGGTAGTTGAGCACGCCGAGTTGCGGATGGAACATCATGGTCCAGACGAGGGCCACGGCAACCGGCGTTGCCATCATCGGCATGACGAAGATGCCACGCAGGAAACCGCGCAACGGAAAGTTCGCATCGAAGATGAGTGCGGCCAGCGTTCCGAAGATCAAGGGGCCGACGACGGAGAGCACGGTATAGAAAACCGTGTGCCAAAGGGATTCCCAAAAGCGTGCGTCAGTCGCCAGCCGCACATAATTGTCCCAGCCGACGAAACTCTGCGATTGACCGAGCGTCCACTTGTTCACGCTCATCCACAGGGTGAAAACCCAGGGAAAGACGATGACAGCGGCAATCACGATCAGCGCGGGGATGACGAAGGGCCAGTAGTTGGTAGCAAGCCGTTGCGGCTTGCTCCTTCCTTTGGTTGCCTTCGCCGCAGTATCTTCGATGCTCACAGAAGCCATCATCCCTCGCTTCGTGCCAGAACCGGCTCGAACTGGGCGGTCGCCGTCTTCAGTTCAGCTGCGGGATCTGCGCCACCGATCATGTTCGTCAGCGCGACACCGTAGATGTCGCGGAACTCGGTGACCGGGATGATAACGGGCAGCGCGAGCTGAGAGACCTTGGCGGAGCCGGCGACGGCATCGAGCCAGGCACCCGGCATCTTCACACCCTCGCGCACCTTCTGATCCTCCAGGATGGATTGGCGGAAGGGAACACCGGCGCCTGCCTGCAGGAGGCGCGCGCCCATGTCGTGCGAAATCGCCCATTGGCAGAAGAGATAAGCGGCTTCCTTTTTCTGGCTGGCCGCCGTCACGCCGAGGCCGTCGCCGGTCGTCGCCGCTGCCTGCGCATTCGGTCCTTTCGGCATGACGCCGTAGCCAACCTGGCCGACGACGCGGGATTTTTCCGGGTTTTCGATCGGCGGCGCAAATCCGACGCCATCGACCCACATGCCGATCTTGCCCTGCAGGAAGGCCGATTGCGCTTCGGCCCAGTTGAAGCCGGAGACACCCGGAGGCGCCGATTTCGTCATCAGGCGCTGATAGAGCTTGGCAGCGTCGACCGCGCCCTGCGATTCCGTCTGCAGCTTGCCGTCAGCCGAAAGCGGCGTCGTGCCATAGCCGAGCATGAAGGTCGTCCACACCGGCGCGTTGGCATTCTTCAGGCCGCGTGCCACGAAGCCGTAGGTATTGGTCGACTTGTCGGTCAGCGCCTCGGCGGCCTTCGCCATATCTTCGAAGGTTTCCGGATAGGCGAGGCCCTTCTTCTCGAACAGGGCCTTGTTCCAGTAGACGATCCAGTAGTCGACCGAGAAGGGCAGGGAGCGCATGACGCCTGCGGAATCCTTGGCGAACTTCAGGCCAGCCTCGGCGAAATCGCTCTCCGTCAACGACGGATCGGTGAGCGACGGGTCCTTCATGAAGCCGCTGATATCGGCAAGCCAGCCGCCCTTTTCGAACTGGCGCTTCTGGACGTGATAGCTCAGATGCACGACGTCGAAGCTTGGCTTGCCGGAGCTGAGCTCGATCGTGGTCTTCTGTCGCTGCTGTTGTTCCGGCGTCGCCTCGGCATTGACCTTGATGCCGGTCAGGGCTTCGAACTCGCTTAAGTATTTGAGGATCGTCTCGCTGCGCGGGCTCTTGACCAGATTGACCTCGAGCGTCGTGTCGGCAAAGCGCTTCCAGTCTACCGCGGCTGAGGCGGTGCGCACGCCCATAAGGCTCGTTGCGCCTAGTGCGGCCGTGCCGGCCATGAAGCCGCGACGTGTCGGATTGAAAAATGACGATGACATGTTGTTCCTCCTCCTCTGGCCGAAAATCTCCTCATTCGCGGCCTGTTGTCTAAAGCTGTTTACATCTTTAACGCGCGATCCCGCGCTCCGCCGATATGGGCTACCAGCGCGGTAACCGCCTCTTCGGCTGAGCGCCTCTCAATGGCTTCAAGCACTTTCAGATGCTCTTCCATAACCGGGCCGACATGGCCGTTGATGCGAAACCTGTCCTGGCTGATCAGCCGCATCTTGATCGAATTGACCCGATAGGCATTCGAGATGATCGTGTTGCAGAGCGCATCGATGAAGGCATCGTGCATGCCCCAGTCCACCGACTGCGCGTGAAGTTCGAGTTCTTGCGAGCTGTCGCCGGCCCGAATGGCATCCGCGATATCGCGATGGTCCTTCAAAAGCTTGGCAATCGTCTCGTCTGACGCCGAATAGGTGAACAGCGCGACGGCTTCCTTTTCCAGAAAGAGACGGAGCTGGAAAGCCTCCCGGATCAGGTCGAGATCGATATGCGCGATCTGCAATCCGCGCTGTGGAACCGTCTTGATCAGCCCTTCGGCCTCCAGGCGCGGGATCAATTCGCGGATCGCGCCGAGCGTCAGTCCCGTTAGTTCGACTAACCGCCGCTGCGATATGAATTGCCCAGGGCGAACGTCGCGCGCCAAAAGATGGCGCGTGAAGCTCTCATAGGCTTTCTCTCTCAACGTCGTCTGTTCGCCTGGTCCGTCCATCGGGAGCTCCGGGCTGTTCGGTTAGGCTGCCTTAGCGCGAAACAGCGCGCCGAAAGCGGCAAAGAGCGTGTCGGAATCTTGGCTGTTCAATGCCACGAGCGGCGGACGTACAGCGAGCCAGCCATCGTTGTCAGTCAAACAGGCGAGAATGGCCTTGATCGAGGGGATGACCGGATAGTTCAGCAGTTGCCCGACGAAGCGCTCCACATTGGCGTCGTCGATGCCCTTTTCCGCCATGACCTGAACTTCGCGAGGAAGGAGATTTGCCATGCCGGAGATTGCTCCCTGTCCGCCGAGCCGAACGCCGCGGGCCAGATGCCGCTCGTCACCGATCAGTATGATGAGATCGCCATGCGTCTTCAGCAACTCCTCGGTATAGGGCCAATCGCCGGAGGAGTCCTTGACGCCGACAACAACATCCGGAAATGCGGCGCGCAGGCGGCCGACCAGCGAGATCGAGAGCGGCACCATCGTCACCGACGGAATATTGTAGACGATCACGTCGCGGGCATGGGTGCCGAGCATGGTGAAAACGGCCGAAAACCATTTGAAGAGGCCGTCGTCGCTGACATTCTTGAAGTAGGAGGGTGGGGCGAGGAGAATGTTGCGGACACCTTGTGCCAGCGCCTGTCCAGCCTGGGCAGCGGCATCCTCGGCGGCATCGACGAGCACGCCCATGACGATTTGCTTGGGCGCAATGCCGGCGGCGAGCATCGCGGCCAGAACCTGCTTGCGCTCCTGCATGCCGATCGACGCGCCTTCGCCCGTGGTGCCGAAAAGGGTGACGCTCTTGCAGCCATTGGCAAGGCAATGCTTCGCCTGCTCGATCACGCCTGGGATTGCAATCTCGCCATCCGCGTCGAAAGCTGTTGCCAGCGCGGCCGACAGGCCAAAATTCTCACTCATCCGATCCTCCCAAACTCATGAGTTAGTGCGTAGCATACTGACATGTTAGTTGTAAAGTAAAGTTCGTTTCAGTGATGCATATGTGATTTACTGGATGAGGAAGAGGATCGCGAGGGAACTTCCGCCGCGACGAATATTGGATATGCAGCGTGCTGTTGCCGCCGAATTTTGTGGCGCAGACCATGCTTGGCTCGACCGCGCGGAGAAAGCACGATCAGCGACGTTGCAATGATATCGCTTGTTAGGCTGGCGAGGTGTTAGTTCCCGACAGGCACATAATCGAGCCCGCCATCGATCTGCGAAGGCCGCCCGTCGAGGAAAAGCTCGCCGATGCGCGGCGCCGAGCGGGCGATGACCTTGCCGCGCTTGATAACGGCGAGGCGATTGGGTTTCAGGCGCAGCGCTTCCAGCGTGTCGACTGCCTGCAGTACGACGAAATCGGCATTGCAGCCCTTTTCCAGGCCGTAGCCTTCAAGGCCGAGCGTCCTGGCGGAGTTGACGGTGAGTGCGTCGAAGATCTTCTTCTTGTCTTCGATGCCCGCCATCTGCGCAACGTGGATGGCCATATGACCGACTTCGAGCATGTCGCCCGAGCCCATCGAATACCAGGGATCCATTACGCAATCGTGGCCGAAGGAGACGTTAAGTCCGGCATCCATCACTTCGCGCACGCGCGTCATGCCGCGCCGTTTAGGATAGGTGTCGTGCCGGCCTTGCAGCATGATGTTGATGAGCGGGTTGGGGATGACGTTGATCTTCGCCTCCGCCATCAATGGGATGAGCTTGGAGACGTAATAATTGTCCATCGAATGCATCGAGGTCAGGTGCGAGCCTGCGACCCGGCCCTGCAGTCCGAAGCGGATAGTCTCTGCCGCCAGCGTCTCGATATGGCGCGACATCGGATCGTCGGTTTCGTCGCAATGCATGTCGACGGGAAGGCCGCGATCGGCCGCGATCCTGCAAAGTGCCTCGACCGAGGCTCTGCCTTCATCCATCGTCCGCTCGAAATGCGGAATGCCGCCGACGATATCGACGCCCATGTCGAGCGCGCGTTCAAGAGAGGCCACGCCATCCTTGGCGCGATAGTAGCCATCCTGCGGGAAGGCGACGAGCTGCAGGTCGATATAGGGCTTGACCCTCTCCTTCACCTCCAGAAGCGCCTCGGCTGTCACCAGCTTTGGATCGGAGGTGTCGACGTGGCTGCGGATGAAGAGCAGGCCTTGGGTGACGGCGAGATCGCAGTAGCGCAATGCGCGATCGACAAGCTCCTCCTTCGTCACGATCGGGCGCAGCTCTCCCCAAAGCGCGATGCCCTCCAGAAGCGTGCCGGAAATATTCATGCGCGGCAGGCCAAGCGAAAGCGTCGCATCCATATGGAAGTGCGGATCGACGAAGGGCGGGCTCACCAGCCGGTTGGTCGCATCGATTTCTTCCTTTGCCTCGGCGGCGATCGAGGCTTCGATTGCTGCGATCTTGCCGTCCTTGACCGCAATGTCGATGCCCTTGCGGCCATCAGGCAGATTGGCGTTACGAATGATCAGATCGAACATGGAAGGCTCCTTGGATTATCTTTCGCCACGGCGATAGGGTTGCATCAGCGCCTGTGGCACGCGGGCACGCCTGCTCATGACGGCAAGGGCGACGATGGACAGGATATAGGGCGTCATCAGGAAGATCTGATACGGCACACCCTGCACCGCCGTCTGCAGACGCAGCTGGAATGCGTCGAAGAAGGCGAAGAGCAGGGCGCCGAACAGCGCCCGGCCCGGCCGCCATGATGAAAAGACGACAAGCGCGATGCAGATCCAGCCGCGGCCCTGCACCATGGTCGGAAAGAAGCTGTTGAAGGCGGAAAGCGTCAAGAAAGCGCCGCCCATGCCCATCAGGGCGCTGCCGACAATGATCGCGCCATAGCGGATCTTCATCGGGTTGAGGCCTTGAGCCTCGGCCGCATGCGGGTTCTCACCCGTCATGCGGATCGCAAGCCCCACCGGTGTGCGAAAGATGAGGTAGGCCATGACGAGCGCGACCAGGATTGCGAAATAAGTCGGGGCGGTCTGCGTGAAGAGAGCAGGGCCGATGAAAGGCAGGGTGGAAAGCCCGGGAATGGCGATCGGCTGGAACGGCGTAATGGTCGGCGGCGTCCCGGCGACGGGAACGATCAGCCGGAAGACGTAATAACTGAAACTGGATGCAAACAACGTCACACCGAGACCCGAAACATGTTGCGACAGGCCGAGCGTCACCGTCAGGGCCGAATGCAGAAGCCCGAAAATGCCGCCGGCGATCGCCGCGATCAGAAGTCCGGTCCACAGATCGGCGCCGTGATAGACGGAGAGCCAGCCGATCATCGCGCCGAAGGTCATGATGCCCTCGATACCGAGATTGAGGACACCGGCCCGCTCGCAAAGCAGCGCACCGAGCGTGCCGAAGATCAAGGGTGTCGCAATCCGCAACACGGCAGCCCAGAGCCCGGCCGAAGCAATGATATCGACAAGCGTGCTCATCGGCGGATCCTGTACTGGGTGAAGAACAAGGCGATCAGCATCGTCAGCAGCGACAGGGCGACCGTGACGTCGGCGATGTAAGTGGGGATGCCGAGGCTGCGGCTCATGCCGTCGGCGCCGACGAACATGGTTGCGGTGAAGATCGCCGCAAGCACGACGCCAAGTGGGTTGAGGTTTGCCAGCATGGCGACGACGATGCCGGCATAGCCGAAGCCGGGAGAAAGATCTGTCGTGACATAGCCCTTGACACCCATCACCTCGATCGCGCCGGCAAGGCCGGCCAGCCCGCCCGAAAGGCATGCAACCCTGAAGAGCGTTGAGCCGAGGCGAACGCCGGCAAAGACGGCGCCTGACGGATTGAGGCCTGCTGCCCGCGACTGCATGCCGAAGACCGTGCGCGACTGGACGAAATAGACGACCGCCGCAATGACGATTGCAATTGCAAAGCCGATGTGGAGGCGCGACCGCGCGATCAGTTTCGGCAGCATGGCGTGATCGGCAAGCGCCTGGGATTGCGGCCAGCCGAACGCCGTCGGGTCCTTCAGCACGCCGTCAATCAGCATGGAGACGAAGAGAACCGCGATGAAATTCAGGATGAGGCTCGTCACAACCTCGTCGACGGAGAAGCGCAGCCGCAGCCATAGCGGCACGAGGATCAATATCATCCCGGCGAGCGCGCCGATGATCATCAACAGCGGAATGAGGATCGGGCCGGGCAGCCCGGCAAGCATTTTCGACCCGAAGGCCGCAACGGCAATGGCGCCGAAATAGAATTGTCCCTCGGCGCCGATGTTCCAGAGGCGGGCACGAAAGGCGACCGCGGCGGCCAATCCCGTCAGGATCAACGGCGTCGCGCGGGTCAGCGTCTCCGTTGCCGAAAGCCTGGAGCCGAAGGCACCGAGCAGGATCCGCCGATAGGCCTCGAAGACCGGCGCGCCGGCAATCGCAATCAGGATGCCGGCGAGTGCGAGCGCTGCGATGATTGCAAGCAGGGGAGCCAGGGTCATCATGTAGAGTGGGCGGTGCTCGCGCCGTTCAAATCGCATGTTCGGTCCCGCTCTTGTCTTTCCATTCTCCGGCCATCATCAATCCCAGCAGGCGCGCATCGGCCTCACCGGCATCGATCGGTGCCGAAAGGCGACCGCCGACGATGGCCTGGATGCGATCGGCTAAGGCGATCACTTCGTCCAAATCCTCCGAGATCAATAGAACGGCGGTGCCTTGCCGGCGCGCTTCCAGAATGCGTCCGTGGACGGCGGCAACGGCCCCTTCGTCCAACCCGCGCGCTGGCTGGGCGGCGATCAGGATTCGTGGTCGTTCATGGAGATTGCGGCCAAGGATCAGCTTCTGCATGTTGCCGCCAGACAGCAGCCGGGTGCGGCTTGCCGCACTGCCGCCGCGCACATCGAATGCCTCGATGATCTCCTGCGCGAAGGCCACGCCGGCACCGCGGTCGACCAGACCATGCTTCGAATAGGAAGACAGGCGCTCGAGTACGGCATTCTCCCAGATCGCCATTTCGCCGATCGCACCATCACGATTTCGGTCTTCCGGAATGCGACCGACGCCGGCCTCGATGACCGCAGCCACATCAAGATCGCCGACGGGCTTATTGAACAGAAGAAGCTCACCGGAGGAACGGTTTGCGGTGCCGGACAAGATCTGCCCCAGGCTCGCCTGGCCGTTACCCGACACGCCGATAATGCCCAGAACTTCACCGGCGCGGACATGAAAGCTGATCTTCTTCAAGCGCTCGACGCCGCCGCTTTTGAGCGTGATGTCGCGGGCTTCAAGCGCAATAGCGCCGGGGATGCTTTTCTCGCGAGTTGGGCGCGTGACGCGATGTCCGACCATAAGTTCGGCAAGCTCGGCCTTGCTGGTCTGAGATGCCTGCCTTTCGGCTGCAACCTTGCCGCCGCGCAGGACGACGATACGGTCGGCCGTGGCCATGACTTCATCGAGCTTGTGGGAGATGAAGATCAAGGATAGGCCTTGTGCGGCCATCTGTTTCAGCGTCGAGAAGAGCTTTTCTGCCTCGATCTGGGTGAGAACGGCGGTCGGCTCGTCGAGGATCAGGATGCGCGCATCGTTGTAGAGCGCTTTCAGGATTTCCACCCGCTGCTGCTCGCCGACCGAGAGATCGCCGAGGCGGGCATCGGGGTCGACCTTCAGGCCGAAACGTTCTGAGATCGCCAGAAGCTTGTTGCGGGCCGCCGTCATTTGAGATGTGAGCGACCACAACCTCTCAGTCCCCGTCATGATGTTTTCGAGCACAGTCAGGTTTGGTGCGAGTGAGAAATGCTGATGCACCATACCGACGCCAGCCCGAATTGCGGCGCGCGGCTTGCCCTTTGGCAACTCCACATTGTCGATCAGGATGCGGCCGGTATCGGGCACATAGTGGCCGAAGAGGATGCTCATCAGCGTCGTCTTGCCAGCGCCGTTTTCTCCGAGCAGGGCAACGATCTCGCCCTTTGCCAAGGACAGCGAGATATTGTCATTGGCGAGGGTGCTGCCGAAACGCTTGCTGACACCTTCGATGGTGAGAACGGCTGTGGTCATGTCGCGAAGCCTGCAATCGGGAAGCGGTGTTGCCACCGTTGCTCGGCCTCGAGCGCAGATGCAAGCTGCAGCAACAGCTTATCCTCGCTCATGGGCGCCATCATCTGAATTGGCAGCGGCAATCCCTGCGTATCTTCACCGAAGGGAAGCGTGATCGCCGGGAAGCCGGATATGTTGGCGAGCGAGGCAAGAGGCGCAAAGGAGGCCATGCGCTCGAGGTGCAATTCCGTGTCCGAATGATCCGTCGGAAAGGAACCGATGGGGCGCGGCGCCGAGGCGAGCATGGGCATGACGACGACATCGACCCTGTCGAAGATTTCCCACAGAGTGCGGCTTGCCCTGACGGCGCCATTAAGCGAGCGCCAAAGGACTGTTGCCGGCATGGCGCGTCCGCGCATGATGAAGGCTTGCGTCATCGTCTCCACGAGGCGCACGTCCAGTTTGAGATCGTCAACCAGGCCGGCGATATTGACGGAGATGATATCGCCAAAGGCACGCGCGCTGGCCTGGATGGCACTTTCCATCTCATCCCAACGGATGGATATCAGCGCGCTTCCTTGGCTTTCCAGGAACCTGGCCGCTGCTTCTACCGCTTGGGCACGATCCGACTCGATAGCGTAGTGCCGCCCGGTATCGGTAAGGAGGCCGACGCGAAGTTTGCCCGTCTTGGCCGTGTGTTGAGCGATGTCCGCGTACGGCCCCCTTGTCCTTCCCCGGACAACATCGAAGATCGTTGCGGTGTCGCGCACGGAGCGGGTGACAGCGAGTTCGCTGGCGATGCCGCCGAGATGATTGCCGAAGGAGGGACCGGCGGGCACGGCTCCGCGCGTTGGCTTCAGCCCGACAAGGCCGCAGCAGGCGGCCGGCACCCGTATCGAGCCGCCCGCATCCGTCGCATGCGCGATCGCCACGATACCGGTGGCGACTGCGGCCGCGGCACCACCTGACGAGCCGCCAGCGGTTCTGCTCGGATCCAACGGATTTCGGCAGATCGGGCCGATTGCCGGCTCGGATGCGAGTGAGAAGCCGAATTCCGGACTTGTGCTCAAGCCGAAGACGCAGAGGCCGGCATCACGAAAGCGCTCTGCCAAATCGCTGTCAGCGCCTTTGCCGGCGCGGGCGAACAAGCGAGAGCCAGCGGTCACCGGCAGCCCCGGGAAGGGGCCGCCGAGATCCTTGGCGACCGTCGGCACGCCGGCAAAGGCGCGCCGCGCAAAGTGCTCGGGATGCACCGAGGCCTCCTGATCCAGGGCGAGCGCTGCCGCGAGCCCTGTTTCAGGATTGACATAGGCAATGGCGCCAAGCCCATCTTGCTCGGCGCAGGCATCAAGCGCAGCCTGCATGGCATCCACGCAGGTAAGCGTGCCGGATTTGATGGCGCCAGCTAGCTCCGTGGCATCGGCGTATGATGGGCTGCGCATGATCGCGCCACGCAGTTACTTCGGCTGATCCGCTACCTTCGGCACTTCGAAGGTCCCGGCCTTGATGTCGGCGCGGACCTTCTCCATTGCAGCTTCGGCCTCTGCTGGTGCGATGCCCTTCACATAGACGATGTCACTGCCGCCTTCCTTCATGAGACCATAGGCCGTGTAGTTGCGGCCGACCGGTTTGCCGGCGGCAACGTCGGCGATCGCAGCATTGAGAATGGGACGGAAGTACCACATCGCATTGGCAAAGACGGTGTCCGGGTAGCGTGGCGTGTAATCGATCAGCGATCCCACCGATTTGATATGCCGCTCCTTGGCGGCATCCGCGGTGCCGATGCGCTCACCGAAGAGAATGTCGGCGCCGGCGTCGATCTGCGCGAGACCGGCTTCACGTGCCTTCGGCGGGTCGAAGAAGGTGCCGATGAAGGAGACGAGATGCTTGCAGTCGGGATTGACCGCTTTGACGCCGGCGGCAAAGGCGTTGATCAGCATGTTGACTTCGGGGATCGGGATGGCGCCGACCGAGCCGACGACATTCGACTTGGTCATCTTGCCCGCCAGCATGCCGGCGAGATAGGCGCCGTCATAGTTCCAGGTGCCGAAGACGCCGAAATTGCTGCCGGCAGCCTCGCCGCTGGAGCCGAGAACGAAGGCTATATCCGGGTAGTCCGCAGCGACCTGACGTGCTTCCTTTTCCACCGCATAGGCCTCGCCGATAATCAGTTTGTTGCCCTGTTCGGCATATTCGCGCATGGCACGCGGATAGTCCGTGCCCGAAACGCCCTCGGAAAAGACGTATTCGATAACGCCTTCCTTGGCGGCATCTTGGAGCGCCTTGTGAAGACAGGAATTCCAGGCGTTTTCGACCGGCGAGGCGTGAATGCCTGCCACTTTGAGCGGCGCAGCTGCGCGCGCAGCCGGCGCAAGAGCGCTGACGCCGAGAGCGATGCCGGATGCAATGACAGCGCGGCGTGACAGTATGATTTCATTGGTCATTTTTTAGTTCCCCAGCTTTTTGATCAATTGGTAAAAATCATATGGGGAGGCTAAAAATGTGTCAAGCGACCCGGATGCTCAAATAATGTGCTGGGTGGCCGATATCCGCTTGTTGCCGGTGGCTTCAGGCAGTCGGCACGGTCGCTATTTCATCGCTTCAGGCGCAACGATCTGATGGGCTTGGCGAGTAAGCACTTCACTCTGCGATCCGTTCGATCATATGGCCGATCGCCTCGCGGTAGCGGTCAACATCGCCGCCGGCATCGATCGCAAGGGCGGCCCGATCGAAGGCGGCCGATAGAATGTCGGCAAGCGCGTCGACCGGAATGCCAGATTTGCGGCCGTGACGGAGAGCTGCTTGCAATCCCTGTCTGAGAGTGAGGGTTGTCGTCTCCTCGTCCAGTTTTTTCATCTCCGTAAAGCCCAGCACCGTCGGTCCTTCGATCAGCAGAAGTCGAGTGCGACCATTAACCCGCATGGCATCGAGATAGGCGTTGCTGCCGGCAATTAACGCGTCGCGAGCAGGAAGCTGCGCCGGCGTCGCTTGCTCTATGGCTCGGGTGACCGCCAGCGCCTCCTGTCTGACGACGGCGCGGAAGAGCGCGCGCTTGTCTTCATAGTGATGATAAAGCGCGCCGCGGGTGATGCCGGCTGCTGCGACGATCTCCGGCGTCGATGTTTCAGCATAGCCTTTCTCCACGAACAGGGCTCGTGCCGCGGCGATGAGAGCAGCCTTGGTCTTCTCGGTTCTTTCACGATTGGAGCGCGAATCTTGCATGCATGCAGCCTGTATGTTATTTGAAAAATACAGGCAGATTGTATGTCTTTTTTGGAGAGATGTGAAGCATGAGGGCAACGAGCTATTATCCGGTCATCATGACCGAGCGGGTGGAGGAGACGGCCGCTTTCTACATCGCGCATTTTGGATTTCGGGAAAACTTCGCGAGCGATTGGTATGTCCATCTGCAATCAGCTGAAGATAGCAGTATCAATCTCGCCATTCTGGATGGCCGGCATGAGACGATCCCGTCGCAAGGGCGTGGCCGGGTAGCCGGGCTGTTGCTCAATTTCGAAGTGGAAGACGTCGATATGGTCTACGACCACGTGCGGGAAGCTGGATTGCCTATTTTGTTAGCGATCCGCGACGAAGATTTCGGTCAGCGACATTTCATAACGTCCGATCCGAATGGCGTCCTGATCGACATCATCAAGCCGATACCGCCAAGCGCCGAGTTCGCAGCTCTTTATGCCGAGAGCGCCTTGCCGCCGGGCCAGTAAGATGTTGAGCCCAATCGATAAAATCGAGCAATACAACTCTATCTTTGATTAACTAGGTCGCTTCACCCAATATTTCGCTTTTCATGCGACAAAGCCGGCAGAGGTAAGGTGACCCATGCAAGAGCTTCCGGTTTCGTCAAAAATCATCAAATCAGTCTATTTCCGTCCGGATGACGGACGGCTTTATATTCGCTTTAAAAATGGTGAGGAACGTCAATTCACCGGCGTTCCGCAAAAGGCAGCGATTGCCATGGTAAAGGCGCCGTCGCCCGGCCAGCACTATATCGAGCATATTCGCACGAAATTCGAACGCGTCGCCTGAAGCGCAGCCTACAGCCTACACGCTGATTGGCATTTTCGCTTTGAAAGTGCCAGTTCGTTCGTCTTCCGTCACGAAGTCGAACGAGCTTTATGTTTCAGCGCATTGATAAACGCTGAGTTGCGCTATCTACATCGATCAGAACCATCTCCCAGGGAGGACGCGGCGTGATTGATGAAAAGCAGCTTATATCCAAGATCACCTGGAGGATTATGCCCTTCCTGGGCATCCTTTATCTGATCGCCTATATCGATCGCCAGAACGTCAGTTACGCAAAGCTGCAGATGGTCGGCGATCTCGGCATGAGCGAATATGCCTATGGTCTCGGCGCGTCGCTGTTCTTCATCGGTTATTTCATTTTCGAAGTGCCGAGCAACCTGCTTCTCGACAGATTCGGAGCGAGCAGATGGTTCGCGCGCATTCTGATATCCTGGGGCGCAGTCACGGTCGCTCTGGCTTATACGCAGAATGCGACCATGTTCTACATTCTCCGTTTCCTGCTCGGTGCCTGTGAAGCCGGCTTCTTTCCAGGCGTTCTCTATCTGCTGACCCTCTGGTATCCATCTGCCTATCGCGGCAGGATGGTCGGGCTTTTCATGATCTTCAGCGCCTTTGCCAACGCGATCGGTGCGCCGCTCGGTGGCGTGCTGCTGGATTTGAATGGGCTCTATGGTATTGCCGGCTGGCAATGGGTCTTCCTGGTGACGGGTGTTCCCGCCATTCTTGCCGGCTTCATCACCCTGTTTTATCTGCCGGACCTGCCGTCCAAGGCGCCGTTCCTTGACGATACGGAAAAGAAATGGCTGAAGGACCGGCTTGCGGTGGAAAATTCGGGCATGGAGCAGAGCGCCGCCGATGGCTTCAAGGCGCTGATCAATCCGCGCGTACTGCTGATGGCGCTTTGCTATATCGGTTTCCCGCTTGCCGCTTACGGTCTCAGCTACTGGCTGCCAACCATCGTCAAGAATTTCGGCGTCAGCAACACGACGAACGGCTTCCTGAACATCATTCCATGGCTTCTTGTCGCAATCGCTCTTTATGCCGTGCCCGCGGCAGCAGACAAGGCGGAATCCAAGACGCCCTATATCGTCATTCCCGCGCTGGTCGGTGCCGTGAGCCTTGTTCTGTCAGCCGTTATCCCGGACCATACGCTGCAATTTGTTTTCCTCTCCATTGCGGCAGCCGGCATTTTTGCGGGCCAGCCGGTGTTCTGGAGCCTGCCGTCGCGCTTCCTGCAGGGAGCGGGTGCGGCAGCGGGTCTTGCCGCGATCAACTCCGTTGGCAATCTCGGCGGCTTTATCGCCCAGAACGTCGTCCCCTGGATCAAGGATTCCACGGGAAGCACGATCGCGCCGATGTTCTTCCTGGCGGCCTGCCTGCTGGTAGCGGCGCTTTTGGTTCTAGTGGTGGGGCGCATGGTGCCGCGCACGCCACGCCCGGAAGATTTCGGCAATTCAGGTGCAGCCCGAATCAAATGATTGCGCTCATCTGAGCAGAACATTCTTCGGATGAGAGGGGCGGTCTGATGGCCGCTCCCGGGAGGCGTCAGCATTGACGTCCCAACGCTCGGCGATGTTCTACAGCACCTGGGTAAATTCGGGCTTCCAACGACGCGGCCTGCCAGAGACAGGGCCGCCATTCTCGCCATAATTCCCAAGACGGCGCGTCTGCTCACGCGCGGGGAGGAGTTTACCTCGACCGATGCGACCGGCTCCCGTCCCGTCGCCATGCACCGCGTCGCGACCATATTACATTCTCAGATAATTACAATAGTTGACAGATTTATACAGATTTAGTAGCCCTGTCGCGTAGGAAATGCGCTATGGCTGTCGCTGGCCAGCCTTCACGAAGGACGATGATGAAACTCTCTGTCGCCAACGATTCCGGTGGGCGCGCGCCGCGCTTCGGCGACATCATCTATGAGAGGATTGTCGCGATGATTGCGGATGGAACCTTTCCTGTGAACGAGCGGTTGCCGGCGGAAGCCAAGCTCGCGGAAATGTTCGGCGCGTCACGGCCTGTTGT